>NZ_JBQHDD010000004.1:0-625269 GCF_052068055.1 Micromonospora sp. L32
TGTACGGAGAGGGCGTTGCGGGTGGCGGCGGGGCCGCAGTAGTAGAAGTTCGGCTGGGCCTCGTAGCGCACGTTGAGCTCCCGCTCGCCGTGCGACTTACGGTCGCTGCCACGGTCGGCCTGCATGGAGGCGGTGGTGGCGTGGGTGGGGGCGGCGTGCGCGGCGAGGGCCGGGCCGGCGATCCCACCGGCGGTAGCGGCGACACCAGCGACGGTCAGGGCGGTCTTGCGGATCAGATCGGTACGCATGAGGGTGCACCTTTCGATCAGGGGGATACGCGCACACCGCCGGGGGACGGCAGCGCGTGAAAGGAAAAGTCAAAGAAGGGGGATGCCCGGCGGCCGCACAAGGGGGCTCTGCTCGGGTGTGCCGGGGGATGTAACCAACCGGGGCGGGCCGGCATTCCGCCGGGCCTGACTCTCCGGTTCACCCGTCCGGGCCGGGGGGCCACGGCGGTCTGCCATGTACAACGACCCCACCCGGCCGACCATTCCACCGGCCCGGTGACCTCCGAACCTGACGTCGCGGGTCGAACCGGACAGCTGGCCGGCGAACACCCGAGGTAACCCGGACATTTGCGTCGAACAGGCAAAGCGGGGACGGCATCCCGAGGCATATGACGATCGAGCGATATGCCTGTGAGGCATAAATATGACTCACAGGCATATCGCTCACTGTGGCAATTGAGGGGCGGGCACCGACTGTAGCCCCGGCCCCCCGCGCCGACCGGACCCCGCGCCCAGCCGGCCACGCAGGCGGCCCGGTCGCCCGCCAAGCCCCCAGACCGCCCGGCTTCTGCTGGCCGACCGCGCGAGCGCAACGTTTCCACCAATCAACGGCGTTGCTGCCGGTGGTGGAAACTCACGCGCGCCGCGAGTCCGGCAGCCACCGGTGGCCGGGACGGCACGCTCAGCCGGCGAACAGCCGACCTGCAGCCCACCGGTCGGGGTGGCGCGCTCAGCCGGCGAGCGGCCGGCAGGAAGCTGACCGGGGGTCAGCGACCCGCCTTCGTGCCCTCGTCCAGGGCGGCCAGGATCGCCTCGGCGGTCCGCTTCCCCACCCCGGGCACCTCGGTGATCTCCTCCACGCTCGCGGCGGAGAGCCGCTTGAGCGAGCCGAAGTGCCGCAGCAGCGCCTTGCGGCGTACCTCGCCGAGGCCGGGGACGTTGTCCAGCGCGGATTCGGTCATCCGCTTGGAGCGACGCTGCCGGTGGAAGGTGATGGCGAAGCGGTGCGCCTCGTCGCGGACGCGTTGCAGCAGGTAGAGCCCCTCAGAGGTGCGCGGGAGAATGACCGGGAACTCGTCGTCGGGCAGCCAGACCTCCTCCAGCCGCTTGGCCAGGCCGCAGAGCGCCACGTCGTCGATGCCCAGCTCGGCCAGCGCCTGGGCGGCCGCCGCCACCTGCGGTGCGCCGCCGTCGACCACCACCAGCTGCGGCGGGTACGCGAACCGGCGCGGCCGCCCGGTGGTCGGGTCGATGCCGGGCCGGTCCGGGTCGGAAGCGGTCTCCTCGCCGATCTCGCCGCTCTCGGCCCGGGCGTCGAGGTAGCGGGCGAAGCGGCGGCGCAGCACCTCGGACATCGCGGAGAGGTCGTCGGTGGCGCCCCGGACGATGAAGTGGCGGTACTCGCTCTTGCGGGGCAGCCCGTCCTCGAAGACGACCATGCTGGCCACCACGTCGGTGCCCTGGATCTGCGAGACGTCGAAGCACTCGATGCGCAGCGGGGACGTCCGCATGCCGAGCGCCTCGCTGATCTCGTCGAGCGCCTTGCCGCGGGTGGTCAGGTCGCCGGCCCGGCGCAGCTTGTGCCGGGCGAGCGCGTCCTTCGCGTTGCGCTCGACCGTCTCCATGAGCGACTTCTTGTCGCCGCGCTGGGGCACCCGCAGCGACACCCGGCTGCCCCGGTGGCTGGAGAGCCAGTCGGCCAGCGCGTCGGCGTCGGCCGGCAGCTCGGGGACCAGCAACTCGCGGGGCACGTCCGCCTCGCCGTGCTCGCCGCCGTACACCTGGGTGCAGAAGTGGTGCACCAGGTCGCCGGTGCTCAGCTCCTCGGTCTTCTCCACCACCCAGCCGCGCTGGCCGCGCACCCGCCCGTCGCGGACGTGGAAGACCTGCACGGCGGCTTCCAGCGGGTCGTCGGCGAAGGCCACCACGTCGGCGTCGGTGCCGTCGCCGAGCACCACGGTCTGCTTCTCCATGGCCCGGCGCAGCGCGGCGACGTCGTCGCGCAGCCGCGCGGCCCGCTCGAACTCCAGCTGTTCGCTGGCCTCGGTCATCTCCCGTTCCAGCTTGCGGACCATCGTGTCGGTGCGGCCAGCCATGAAGTCGCAGAAGCCGTTGACGATGTCGCGGTGCTCGTCGGCGGAGACGCTGCCGACGCAGGGCGCGGAGCACTTGCCGATGTAGCCCAGCAGGCAGGGCCGACCCACCTGGCCGGCCCGCTTGAACACCCCCGAGGAGCAGGTCCGCGCCGGGAAGACGCGCAGCAGCAGGTCGAGGGTCTCGCGGATCGCCCAGGCATGCGAGTACGGCCCGAAGTAGCGCACCCCCTTGCGCTTGGCGCCGCGCATCACCTGCAGGCGGGGGTACTCCTCGTCGAGGGTGACCGCCAGGTACGGGTACGACTTGTCGTCGCGGTAGCGGACGTTGAACCGGGGGTCGTACTGCTTGATCCAGGTGAACTCCTGCTGGAGCGCCTCGACCTCGGTGGCGACGGTGATCCAGTCCACCGACTCGGCGGTGAAGACCATCTGCCGGGTGCGCTGGTGCAGGTTGACCGGGTCGGCGAAGTACGAGTTGAGCCGGCTGCGCAGGTTCCTCGCCTTGCCGACGTAGATCACCCGGCCGGTGCCGTCACGGAAGCGGTAGACCCCCGGTGACTCCGGGATGGTGCCGGGTGCGGGACGGTAGGTCGAGGGGTCAGCCACCCGTCAAGACTAATCCGCACCCCCGACACGCTCCCCCGACCCGCGGAGGCGCTCCCCCGCCGCCCGGCCGGTGGATCATGAGGCCGGCATCGCCGACCTCATGATCACGCAGGCCCGCTGCCGGCACCGGCGGTTCAGGCCAGGCTGATCTGGTCGCCCTGGACCTTGAGCGGCTTCGGCGCGAGCGGCTTGGTGGCCGGGCCCTGCTTGACCGAGCCGTCGGTGATGGAGAACTTGCTGTTGTGGCAGGTGCAGTTGATGGTGCCGCCGTCGACGTTCGACACCGGGCAGCCCTGGTGGGTGCAGATCGGGTCGAAGCCCTTGAACTGCCCCGGCTCCGGCTGGGTGATCACCACGCCCTGGGCGGCGTAGACCTGCCCCCCACCGACGGGGATGTCGCCGGTGGTCGCCAGCGAGGACGAGCCCTCGCGGTCGCCGCCCTCCGCGTCGCCGGCGGTGGCGCCCGGTCCGCCGCTGGTCGGCGCGGTCGTCCCGTCCCCGGAGTCGTCGCCTCCGCAGGCGGTCAGGAGGACCGACGCCCCCACCGCGCCGGCGCCCGCGAGCAGGGCTCGCCGCGTCTGCGTACCGGGTCCGGTCAACACCTGGTCGTCACTCATCTCCGGCCTTTCTCTCGACTGCCGCCGCCGGTCGTCGACCTCGCGGCCTCACCTCGGCACACGCAACACTGTGCCGGACGGTTCAATCCGGTCGACCCGCGGCTCGCCGGGGAACGGGACGGGCGGGCCGGTTTCCCGACCCGCCCCGCCGTACCGTCGCTCAGTGCGCCGCGGCCGGCACCTTCCGGGTACGCGACTTCGTGGCGCTGCCGTTGGCCTTGGCCGCCCGGCTGGTCGCCGCCTTGGCGCCCTTGGCCTCGCCGTCGAGCTTGAGCACCTGGCGCAGGAACTGACCGGTGTGGCTCTCGGCCACCTCGGCGACCTCCTCCGGGGTGCCGGTGGCCAGCACCGTGCCGCCCCGGTGGCCGCCCTCCGGACCCATGTCGATCAGCCAGTCGGCCGTCTTGATCACGTCGAGGTTGTGCTCGATGGTGATCACGGTGTTGCCCTTGTCGACCAGGCCCTCCAGCACCATCAGCAGCTTGCGGATGTCCTCGAAGTGCAGGCCGGTGGTCGGCTCGTCGAGCACGTAGACCGTCCGCCCGGTGGAGCGCTTCTGCAGCTCGGAGGCGAGCTTGACCCGCTGCGCCTCACCGCCGGAGAGCGTCGGCGCCGGCTGGCCGAGCCGGACGTAGCCCAGGCCGACGTCGACCAGCGTCTTGAGGTGCCGGTGGATGGCCGGGATCGCGGAGAAGAACTCCGCCGCCTCCTCGATCGGCATCTCCAGCACGTCGGAGACGGTCTTGCCCTTGTAGTGCACCTCCAGCGTCTCCCGGTTGTACCGGGCGCCCTTGCAGACCTCGCAGGGGACGTAGACGTCCGGCAGGAAGTTCATCTCGATCTTGATCGTGCCGTCGCCGGAGCACGCCTCGCAGCGGCCGCCCTTGACGTTGAACGAGAACCGGCCCGGGCCGTACCCCCGGACCTTGGCCTCGGTGGTCTCGGCGAAGAGCTTGCGGACGTGGTCCCAGACGCCGGTGTAGGTGGCCGGGTTGGAGCGCGGCGTCCGGCCGATCGGCGACTGGTCGACGCCGACGACCTTGTCCACGTGCTCCAGGCCGCTGACCCGGGTGTGCCGGCCCGGCACCAGTCGGGCGCCGTTGATCTGGTTGGCCAGCACCGCGTAGAGGATGTCGTTGACCAGCGTCGACTTGCCGGAGCCGCTGACCCCGGTGACCGCGATGAGCTGGCCCAGCGGGAAGGAGACGGTGAGGTTGCGCAGGTTGTGCTCGCGCGCGCCGTGCACCACCAGCTCCCGCTCCGGCGTCTGCGGGCGGCGCTGCCGGGGCGTCGGGATCGACCTGCGCCCCGACAGGTACGCCCCGGTGACCGACTCCGGGTTCTCCAGCAGCGCCGGCACCGAGCCGCTGTGCACGATCTCGCCGCCGTGCTCGCCGGCGCCCGGGCCGATGTCGACGATCCAGTCGGCGACCCGGATGGTGTCCTCGTCGTGCTCCACCACGATCAGCGTGTTGCCCAGCCCGCGCAGCCGCAGCAGCGTCTCGATCAGCCGGTGGTTGTCCCGCTGGTGCAGGCCGATGGAGGGCTCGTCGAGCACGTAGAGCACGCCGACCAGGCCGGAGCCGATCTGGGTGGCGAGCCGGATGCGCTGCGCCTCGCCGCCGGAGAGGGTGCCGGCCGGGCGGTCCAGGGAGAGGTAGTCCAGACCGACGTCGAGCAGGAACTTCAGCCGGGCGTTGATCTCCTTGAGCACCCGCTCGGCGATCATCTTCTGCCGGTCGGCCAGCTCGATGCCGGCGAGCAGCTCGGCCGCCTCGCCGACGGACAGGTTGCAGACCTCGGCGATGCTCTTGCCGGCCAGGGTGACCGCGAGCACCTCGGGCTTGAGCCGGGCGCCGCCGCAGGCCGCGCAGGGCACGTCCCGCATGTAGCCCTCGTACTTGTCCCGCGACCACTCCGACTCGGTGTCGGTGTGCCGGCGCTCGATCCACTGCACCACGCCCTCGAAGCCGGTGTAGTAGGAGCGCTCGCGGCCGTACTTGTTGCGGTAGCGCACGTGCACCTGGTCGTCGGAGCCGTGCAGGATCGTCTTCTGCGCCCGCGACGGCAGCGCCCGCCAGGGCGTGTCGATGTCGAAGTGCTGGCTCTCGCCGAGCGCCTCCAGCAGGCGGAGGAAGTATTCGAGGTTGTGCCCGGTGGCCCAGGGCTGGATCGCGCCCTCGCGCAGGGTGCGCTCCGGGTCGGGGACGACCAGCTCGGGGTCGACCTCCTTCTTGGTGCCCAGGCCGGTGCACTCCGGGCAGGCACCGTACGGCGCGTTGAAGGAGAAGACCCGGGGCTCCAGGTCCTCGATCGCCAGCGGGTGGTCGTTGGGGCAGGCCAGGTGCTCGGAGTAGCGGCGCTCCCGGCCGGGGTCGTCCTCGGCCAGGTCGACGAAGTCGAGCAGCACCAGGCCGCCGGAGAGGCCCAGCGCGGCCTCCACCGAGTCGGTGAGCCGCTGCTTGGCGCCGGCCTTGACGCTGAGCCGGTCGATCACCACCTCGATGGTGTGCTTCTCCTGCTTCTTGAGCTTGGGCGGCTCGGTCAGCGGGTGCACCACGCCGTCCACCCGGGCCCGGGCGTAGCCCTTGGCCTGGAGCTCGGCGAAGAGGTCGACGTACTCGCCCTTGCGCCCGCGCACCACCGGCGCGAGCACCATGAAGCGGGTGCCCTCGGCCATGCCGAGGACCCGGTCGACGATCTGCTGCGGGGTCTGCCGGGAGATCCGCTCCCCGCAGACCGGGCAGTGCGGCTCGCCGATGCGGGCGAAGAGCAGCCGGAGGTAGTCGTAGACCTCGGTGATGGTGCCGACGGTGGAGCGGGGGTTGCGCGAGGTCGACTTCTGGTCGATGGAGACCGCGGGGCTCAGGCCCTCGATGAAGTCGACGTCGGGCTTGTCCATCTGGCCGAGGAACTGCCGGGCGTACGACGACAGCGACTCGACGTACCGGCGCTGGCCCTCGGCGAAGATGGTGTCGAAGGCCAGGCTCGACTTGCCGGAGCCGGAGAGCCCGGTGAAGACGATCAGGGCGTCCCGGGGCAGGTCGAGACTGACGTCACGCAGATTGTGCTCGCGCGCGCCACGGATGATCAGTCGGTCGGCCACTGTCCGTGTACTCCCGGGTGAAGAAAGTGAGGCGGATCTGTCCGCTCGGAGCGTGATCTGAGCGGTTTACGGGCGCAGAAATGACGCCTCGGCAACTCTAGCCCCGAGGTACGACAACTTTCCGCGCCCGCACATTCCCCCAGGTCACACCGGTCGGGCCGGGGTAACCCACGCAGGTACGGGGTTCAGAATCCGCCCGGTGACGCCGGCGGTGCCGGACGCGCCGTCCGCCGGCGGCCACCCCGCCACCCGCCGCGCCGCTCGGCCGCCAGCCGGGTCTCCCGGCGGCGGCTCTCGTATGCCACCTCCCGCTGCAACCGGCTCCAGCTCTCCCAGCGCCGCGGGGGCAGCTCCCCGGTCTCCAGCGCCTCCCGCACCGCGCAGGCCGGCTCGGCCTCGTGCGCGCAGTCGGCGTACCGGCAGCCGGTGGCCAGCTCGGCGATGTCGGAGAAGGCACGGTCCAGCCCGGCGGAGCCGTCCAGCAGGCCCACCGCCCGTACCCCCGGGGTGTCCAGCACCGCGCCGCCGCCCGGAACCGGCACCAGCGCCCGCCAGGTGGTGGTGTGCCGGCCCTTGCCGTCCACCCGGCGGATCGCCTGGGTCGGCATGACCGCGGCCCCGGCCAGCGCGTTGACCAGGCTCGACTTGCCGGCCCCGGAGGGACCGAGCAGGCCGAGCGTCAGCCCGGGGGCGACGAGCGGACGCAGCGGCTCCAGCCCGGTGCCCCGCTCGGCGCTGACCGGCAGCACCGGCACCCCCGGTGCCACCGAGGCGAGCTGCCGGGCCACGGCCGCCGGATCGGCGGCCAGGTCGACCTTGGTGAGCACGACCACGGGCCGCGCCCCGGACTCGTGGGCCAGGGAGAGCAGCCGCTCGATGCGGGCGACGTCCGGTTCCGGGTGCACCGGCTCGACGACCGCGGCGGCGTCGAGGTTGGCGGCGAGCACCTGCCCGCTGGCGTCCTTGCCGGCGGTCCGGCGCACCAGCGCGGTGCGGCGCGGCAGCACCGTCTCGACGGTGACCGGGCCGTCCGGCCAGGTGGCGAGGAGCACCCAGTCGCCGGCGCAGGGCAGGGCGGTCAGGTCGCGGGCCGCGGCGGCGAGCACCGCCGGGCCGAGGCTGGCGCGGACGGGTCCGTCCGCGCAGAGCACGGTGCAGACCCCGCGGTCGACCCGGGCCACCCGGCCCGGTCGGCGGTCGGGGCGCCGTCGTGCGTACGCCGCCCGGTCGGCGTCGAGGCCGAGGGCGGTCAGATCGATGGTCATGGCATCCTCATCGGAGTCGGAACTGGTCGTGGTGGTACACGCGTGCTGCTGCTACCGGCATGGCCACCACCTCTCCTCCGATGTCCGGGTGCGCGTTCGATGCCGACGGTAGGTGCCGCGGCGACGCGCCGAAAGCGATTTCCCCGGCGACGGGCCGGCCCGGTACCGCTAGGGTCGGTGCGTGACCACTGATCCGCTTCTGCTGACCGGTGAGGTGGACGACGCCACGACCCGGCTCCTGCGCGCCGCGGCCGCTCTCGACGACGCGGACGTCGCGGCGCCCTCGCTGCTGCCCGGCTGGACCCGCGGGCACGTCCTGGCGCACCTCGCCCGCAACGCCGACGGCTTCGTCAACCTGCTGACCGCCGCCCGTACCGGCGAGCCCATCCCGATGTACGCCAGCCCGGAGGCCCGCGCGGCCGACATCGAGGCCGGCTCGTCCCGGCCGCCGACGGCCCACCTGGACGACCTACGCCACTCCGCCGAGCGGTTCGCCGAGGCGGTCGCGGCCATGCCCGTCGAGGCGTGGTCGGCCACGGTGCAGACCCGGCGCGGCCCCTGGAAGGCCGCGATGCTGGTCTGGGGGCGGCTGCGCGAGATCGAGGTGCACCACGTGGACCTCGACGTGGGTTACCGGGCGGCCGACTGGCCGGCGGCGTTCGCCCACCACCTGCTGCACGAGGTGGGTGCCGGCCTGGCCGCCCGCACCGACGTCCCGGCGATGGTGCTGCGCTTCGACGGCAGCCGACACGAGCTGGTCGTCGGTGAACGTGAGGCCGCGCCGCTGGTCAGCGGCCCGGTAGCCGAGCTGGCCGCGTGGTTGATCGGGCGCAGCCGCGGCGAGGCGCTGACCGTCACCCCCGACGGACCCCTGCCGACTCCACCGGAATGGATATAGCCACGTCATGAGCTACACCGGAGACGTCACCGCCGGCGGCCCGCCCGCCGTGCGGGAGCTGGACCGGCTCACCGTCACGAAGCTGTCGGTGGGCCCGATGGACAACAACGCGTACCTGCTGCGCTGCAAGGGCACCGGCGAGCAGGTGCTCGTCGACGCGGCGAACGAGGCCCCGCGGCTGCTCGACCTGGTCGGCGACGGCGGGTTGGCCGCGGTGGTCACCACGCACCGGCACATGGACCACTGGGTCGCGCTGGAGGAGGTCGTCGCGAAGACCGGCGCCCGCGCCCTGGTGCACGCCGACGACGCCGAGGGCCTGCCGATCGAGGCGGAACGGCTCGCCGACGGCGACACCGTGCCGGTCGGCGACTGCGCCCTGGAGGTGATCCACGTCCGGGGGCACACGCCGGGCTCCATCGCCCTGCTCTACCGCGACCCGGCCGGCACCCCGCACCTGTTCACCGGGGACAGTCTCTTCCCGGGTGGGGTCGGCAACACCGACCAGGATCCGGAGCGCTTCGGCCAGCTCATCGACGACGTGCAGCAGAAGCTCTTCGACCGGCTGCCGGACGAGACCTGGTTCTACCCGGGGCACGGCAAGGACAGCACGCTCGGGGCGGAGCGCCCGTCGCTGCCGCAGTGGCGGGCCCGCGGCTGGTGAGGTGTCCGGCGTCGGTCAGCCCGGCTGGCCAGCGCCGGTCAGGGCGCGCAGCCGGCGCCGGGTGCCCAGCAGCACCACGCCGGCCAGCGCCAGGCCGACCGCCATGGTGACCAGCATCGGGCTGCCCTCCCCCGGCAGCAGCCCGGCCAGCGACCGGGACGCGGTGCCCAGCGCCAGGTAGAGGCCGGCCCAGAGCGCGGCGCCCGCCGTCGCGCAGGCCACGAACCTCCGGTACGACATCCGCAGCCCGCCCGCGGCCAGCGGTAGCAGCGCGTTGAACACCGGCAGGAAGGGCGCGACCAGCACCATCCGCCCGCCGCCGGAGCGCAGGATCCCCTCGGCCGCGGCCCAGCGGGCCTCGCCGATCCAGCCGCCGACCCGGCTGTGCCGCAGCCGCTCGCCGTACACCCGGCCGGCGAGGAAGCTCAGCGACCAGCCGGCGACGCAGCCCACCACCACCGCGGCGACGGTGGCCGCGCCGGTCGCCGGGCGGCCCACCCCCACCGCCGCGAGAACCGCGACGTCGCCGGGGACCAGCACCCCGAGCAGCGGTACGGCGTCGGCGAGCATGACCAGCCCCAGCGCCCCCATCAGCAGGGTGGTGGGCAACTCCCCGACCTGGGCCAACGTGTCCAGCATGGCCATGACGCTATGGGCCGCGGGCGATCCGCACATCGGGTCCGGTCCCCCACCCCGCCCTGAACCCCGGCTCGGGGTCACCCCTGAGCCGGCCGTCGGGTCAGCGCGGCCGGAGCACCTGCACCCGGCGTACCGGCGAGTCGACGTACGGCTCGGTGGTGGGCACCGGATAGCTGGCCACGACCTCCAGGGCCCCGGCCGGCAGGTGCCCCCGGTCGGGGTCGCCGACCAGCACCACCGCCCCGGCGGCGGCGGCCCGACGCAGGAACGGCAGCACCCGTCCGGCCAGCCCCGCGTCGTAGAGCACGTCGCCGGCGAGCAGCAGGTCCACCCCGGTACCGTCGCCGTCGAGCAGGTCGCCCTCGGTGGCCGTGACCGCCACCCCGTTGGCCCGGGCGTTGACCGTCACCGCCGCCACCGCCCACGGGTCGACGTCGTTGGCGACGACCTCGGACGCGCCGGCCAGCGCGGCGGCGATGGCCACCAGACCGGAGCCGGCGGCCAGGTCGAGCACCCGACGTCCGGCGGCCAGCTCGGGGTGGTCGAGCAGGTACCGGGCGAGCCCCTGCCCGCCGGGCCAGGCCGACGCCCAGTACGGCGGCGGGAGGGTACGGCCGGCCGCCGCCTCCATCCGGGCCCACCAGACGATGGCGTCCTCGGCGAGGTGCAGCCACACCTCCGGCACGAACGGGGTGGGCACCAGCCGCAGCCGGTCCAGCCCGTCGCCCGGCGCGCCGATTTCGCGCGTCAGGACGCTCAACGCCGCCGTGCTCGGTCCGCCCACCGGTCGAGCATGCCGGAGCCGGCCGGGCATCGCGCGGCTTTCGCGTCCGACTCGCGATTTTTCCGTTTGCCGCCATGCGGCACTTCAGCCAGCGAACGGGGGGTTCGCCGGTTACGCTCGGGGGAGTACAGGGCGATCATCCGCCGACGCGCGGGTGCTCACCCGTCTTGAACAGGGAGAGATGCATGGCAACCGGCACGGTCAAGTGGTTCAACTCGGAAAAGGGCTTCGGCTTCATCGAGCAGGACGGCGGAGGCCCGGACGTCTTCGTCCACTACTCGGCCATCGCCTCCAGCGGCTACCGCGAACTGAACGAGGGCCAGAAGGTCGAGTTCGAGGTGACCCAGGGGCAGAAGGGTCCGCAGGCGGACAACGTTCGTCCGCTGTAGTTCCGTGCCGGTGGCGGCGGTCGGGGTCGGCCGCCGCCACTGCGCGTCCCCCGGACCGGTCCGACACGGCCGGCCGGTGTCCGGCCTGCTCAAGCGACCATGCGTCGGGCGAGTTCGTCGGCGACCTGTTTGGCGATGGTCGGCGGGATCGCCGCGGCGATCTTCTCCGGCGTGAGGCCGGCCAGGACACCCTGGACGATCGCCGCCTCGTCGGTGAAGTCCTTGTTGGCGAGCGCGGTCAGCGCCGTCTGCAGCGCGGTGAGTTGCGCGCCGAGCGACTTCAGGGTCGGGTGCTGGACGACGAACGCGGGGTCCGTGTGGTCCTCGCCCAGCGCCATCCGGGTGTAGATCTGGCCGACCGGGTTACGTCCGTCCAGCACGGTCAGGTTGCGGTGGACGGTCTGCAGCCAGTTGTGCTCTTCGGGGGTCATGTCGTCGTCCTCCAGGAGTCCGATGGTGGTGAGATAGCGCCGGAACAGCGGTCGCTGGTCCCGGTTCGCCTTCGTGGAGTCGCGGAAGTAGCTGAAGTGGGTGTGGTAGAGGTGCGAATCGTCGCCGCTGCTGCGCCTGCCCAGCCGGTCCCACCGGCGGACGACCGTCCCGTCCGGTGAGTAGATGATTTCGCGCAGGTCGCGGCTGTCCGGCGTGTTCGCCACGCACTGGGCGACACACCAGGTGGAGAACGTGCGCAGGTTGTGCGTCCGGCCGCCGGAGCGGACCTCGAAGATGCCGACGTCCATCGCGGAGGCGTACAGGGTGAGCCCGGTGGAGTCCCGGGTGGACTCGACCACCGAGTAGTCGTTGGTCACCACCCGGTCGGAGCCGCAGTGGTAGCCGCCACGATGTGCGGGATCGCCGACGATGCCGACCTCACCGGGTTCGAGGTCGTCGTCGCGAGACGTGTCGGGGTCGATGTTGAGGTTGTCGAGCAACAGGCGGCGGGCGGCCAGCAGGTTGGCCGGAGCCGTTGTCATGGGATCCCCCTTCCGTAGGGTCAGGGGCCGGGCACGACAGTGACACCGCGTGGCGGTGTCCGGATGCGGGAGCGAGCCCGACCAGGAGATGCACTTCGTCGGGCGTTGGCTGAACGATAACCGGACGAACGGACAACGCCCAGCTCAAATGGCTTCTCTTCAGATGAGACGAAGCTGTGAGCCGGCTGGGACCACCGGCCGTAGGACAGCGCGCCACCCGCGCCGCCGCCCCCGGATGATCCATAGTCCACAACGGAGAGTGACCGGAACGCCGGACGGCGGGTGCGCGGAACCCTTGGCTGAAAAACCTCGCCCCGGCGGCGGGTCAGCTCGTCGGGCGGCGGGCCGACTCGGCCCGGACGGCGTCCCGGTGCGCCCGCATCGAGTCGACCATCGTCGCCATGAAACGGTGCACGATCTCCAGTTCCTCGTCGCTGAAGCGGGCCATCACCTCGTCGGTGCGCCGGCCGAGCGGGCCGAAGAAACTCATCGCCAGCGCGGCGCCCTGGTCGGCGTAGTGCAGGAAGACCTTGCGCCGATCGGCCGTGTCCCGGTCGCGGCGGATGTGCCCGGCCCGCTCCAGCCGGTCGATCAGTGCGGTCACCGAGCCGGAGGAGAGGTTGAGCTGCTCTCCCAGCCGCCCGGGGGTGATCGGGTCGCCGGTCAGTTCCGCGTCCATGACGGCGATCAGGGCGTGCAGGTCGGTGGGGTTGAGCCCGTGCAGGCCGGCGAAGGCGTGCCCGATGTGCTGCGCGTCCACCGAGTACCGCCGCAGGTCGTTGGTGATCTCGGCGACCAGCTGACTGCGTCGGTCGTCCCGCCGTCGATACATGCCCTGCGCTGCCACGTCTGGTCGTTCCCCCTGTCGGACCGCCGCCCGGGTGCAGCATAGAGCAGCCCTCGACAATCTCGCTTGTCAAGATACTCGACAACTTGCACCAGTGCTCTCGCCCGACAAGACTCTTGACAGTCGAGATTTCAAGTTGACGGACCGTGAGGGCATCCGATGTCTGTGTTCACCCGCGTCGCCCGCGGCCGGCTGACCGCCTGGCTCACCGTGCACCGTCATCGCGTCGTTCTTCGCCAGCCTCGGCGCGGCGTGGCTGCTCTTCGACCACGTCCTCGGGTTCCCGGCGCTGGACAGCGGGGTCCTGCTGATCGCGTTCGTGTTCCTGGTGGCGCTCGGCGTGGACTACAACATCTTCCTGGTCACCCGGGCCCAGGAGGACGCCCGCAGCGCGGGCACCCGGGACGGCATGCTCTCCGCGCTCCGGGTCACCGGCGGGGTCATCACCAGCGCCGGCATCCTGCTCGCCGCGGTCTTCGCCGTCCTCGGCGTCCTGCCGCTGATCACGCTGACCCAGGTCGGGATCATCGTCTGCATCGGTGTGCTCCTCGACACCCTGCTGGTGCGCACGGTCCTCGTCCCGGCACTGGCCTTCCTGCTGGGCGACCGGTTCTGGGCGCCGGGCCGTATCCACCGCGATCCCACGCCCGACGCGCCGGTGGAGCCGGAGCCCGTCACCGCACGGCACTGACCGTTTCCGGGGCCGGGGCGCGTCGCGCCCCGGCCCCCGCCGCGCCCCCGCTAACGCCGGCTCGGCTTCTCGCGACGCTGTTGGGGCGGTGGGGCGCCGGTGGCGCGTACCGCCCG
Organism: Micromonospora sp. L32; assembly: GCF_052068055.1. Classification (NCBI taxonomy): domain Bacteria; kingdom Bacillati; phylum Actinomycetota; class Actinomycetes; order Micromonosporales; family Micromonosporaceae; genus Micromonospora; species Micromonospora sp. L32. The sequence continues at coordinate 13,917 of NZ_JBQHDD010000004.1, forward strand.
GTCCCGGGTGGCCCAGGCGACCACGAACACCGCCGTCCAGGCCACCCCGAGCAGCACCGAGGTGACGGTCCCGCTGGCCGTGCTCCAGCCCAGGTAGAGGCGGGCCCCGCCGAGCACGGCGATGCCGGCCGCCGCCGCCGTCCAGGCGGCCACCGCCACCGGCCAGCGGGCGTCGCGGGAGACCAGCCAGGCGAGCGTGCAGAGGCTCGCGGCGACCACCGCGTTCTGCGTCGGGAACATGACAGCCGCCCGGGCCGACGGGGTGGCGTCGGCGACCACCGCCAGCACCACCAGCGGCAGGAAGGCCCCGACCGTGCCGAAGACGCTGAGCAGGTCCGCCCGCCAGGGCCGGTGCCGCCAGGCGAGCACCCCGGCCACCACCGCCACCAGCACGATCAGGAACGACCCCCGCAGCACGGAGACCGTGGTCAGGGCGGCCTGCATCGCGCCCGGGGTGCGGCGGTGGGCGAACCAGTCCGCGATCGCGCCGTCGACCACGGCCAGCCCGCTGAAGCGCACCACCGCCTCCAGCAGCCAGGCGACGGCGAACCCCGCCGCCGACAGCAGCAGCAGGCCGGCGCCGAGGTTGAGCAGCAGCGCCCAGCCCGGCCCGAGGTGCATGGCGATCAGGAAGAAGAGGATGCCGTACCGGCCGGTGACCCAACGCACAGGCGGCAGGGCGGCGGCCCGGGTCAGCAGCGCCCGCGCCGGGTCGGGATGGCGTCCCAGCCACCGCCCGGCCAGCACGATCGCGGCCAGCACGGCCAGCAGCACCAGCACCACCCCGGTGGCCCGGCCCAGCAGCCGGGAGACCGTCTCGTACGACTCGCCGGCCAGGTAGCCCAGCAGCACCGAGCCGCCCACCCAGGTCGTCACCCCGGCCAGGTTCCACGGCGCGAACCGCCGGTACGGCAGGCCGGCCGCACCCGCCAGCCGGGGCACCAGGGTCCGGGCGAAGGCGATCCACCGGGCCGCGAACACCCCCCGCCCGCCCAGCCGGCCCAGCAGCGCGTCGGCCCGGGCCCACCGCTCGGGTCCCACCCGGGTGCCCAGCCCGCTGGCCCGCAGCCGGGGGCCGTACCGGCGGCCGGACCGGAAGGCGAGTGTGTCTCCCATCACCGCCGCACCTGTCATGACGAGCAGCGCGGGAACAAGCCGAAGCGTCCCCGCGTAGGCTAAGAAGCCGACCAGCAACAGGGTCGCCTCGCCCGGCACCAGCAGACCGAAGATCACCGCGGTCTCCCCCGCGACGATTGTCGCGGCGATCACATAGATCAGCAGGGACGGCAGGCCCTGCAGCGAGGTCAGCAGGTCATGCATCCGGTCCCCATGAACACGGGGGCCAGCATGCCAGCCGCGCGAACGGTCGGAACAGCAGTTCCGGCACAGATCCGGGCCATCTGGGGGTTACCCCGACACGTGCCCCGGCAACCGTAGACAGGAGTATGGAGGGTATGCAGCTTCGCACCGACCTCCGCAACGTCGCCATCATCGCCCACGTCGACCACGGCAAGACGACCTTGGTCGACGCCATGTTGCGGCAGGCCGGCGCCTACGGCGCCCGCGGCGAGGTAACCGAGCGGGTCATGGACTCGATGGACCTCGAACGGGAAAAGGGCATCACCATCCTCGCCAAGAACACCGGCGTGCGGTACATGCCGGCGGACGGTTCCGACCCGGTCACCATCAACATCATCGACACCCCCGGCCACGCCGACTTCGGTGGCGAGGTGGAGCGCGGCCTCACCATGGTCGACGGGGTCGTCCTGCTGGTCGACGCCAGCGAGGGCCCGCTGCCGCAGACCCGGTTCGTGCTCCGCAAGGCGCTCAAGGCCCGCATGCCGATCATCCTGGTGATCAACAAGGTGGACCGCCCGGACGCCCGGATCAAGGAGGTCGTGGACGACACCTACGAGCTCTTCCTGGACCTGGACGCCGACGAGGAGCAGATCGACTTCCCGATCGTCTACGCCTGCGCCCGCGACGGCATCGCCTCGCTGACCCAGCCGGCCGACGGCTCGGTGCCGGACGACAGCAGCTCCCTGGAGCCGCTGTTCCGCACCCTGCTGGACACCATCCCGGCGCCCGCGTACGAGGACGGTGCACCGCTGCAGGCGCACGTCACCAACCTCGACGCCTCGCCGTTCCTCGGCCGGCTGGCGCTGTGCCGGGTCCGGCAGGGCACCATCAGCAAGGGCCAGTCGGTCTCCTGGTGCCGCACCGACGGCAGCACCCAGCGGGTGCGCATCTCGGAGCTGCTGATGACCGAGGGGCTGGAGCGCAAGCCGGCCGACTCGGCGGGCCCGGGCGACATCATCGCGGTCGCCGGCATCCCGGAGATCATGATCGGTGAGACCCTCGCCGACGCGGAGAACCCGATCCCGCTGCCGCTGATCACCGTCGACGAGCCGGCCATCTCGATGACCATCGGCACCAACACCTCGCCGCTGGTCGGCCGGGTCAAGGGCGCCAAGGTCACCGCCCGGATGGTCAAGGACCGGCTCGACAAGGAGCTGGTCGGCAACGTCTCGCTGCGGATCCTGCCGACCGAGCGGCCGGACGCCTGGGAGGTGCAGGGCCGTGGTGAGCTGGCGCTGGCCATCCTGGTCGAGCAGATGCGCCGGGAGAACTACGAGCTGACCGTCGGCAAGCCGCAGGTGGTCACCCGGGAGATCGACGGCAAGATCTGTGAGCCGGTCGAGCGGCTGACCATCGACGCCCCGGAGGAGTACCTGGGTGCGATCACCCAGCTGCTGGCCACCCGGAAGGGTCGGATGGAGCAGCTGGTCAACCACGGCACCGGCTGGATCCGGATGGAGTGGCTGGTCCCGGCGCGCGGCCTGATCGGCTTCCGCACCGAGTTCCTCACCGACACCCGGGGCACCGGCATCCTGCACCACGTGTTCGAGTCGTACGAGCCGTGGTTCGGCGAGCTGCGGACCCGGCAGAACGGTTCGCTGGTCGCGGACCGGGCCGGCGCCGTCACCTCGTTCGCCATGATCAACCTTCAGGAGCGCGGACAGCTCTTCGTCGAGCCGACCACCGAGGTGTACGAGGGCATGATCGTCGGGGAGAACTCCCGCTCCGACGACATGGACGTCAACATCACCAAGGAGAAGAAGCTCACCAACATGCGGGCGTCGACCTCCGACGAGACCGAGAAGCTGATTCCGCCGCGCAAGCTCTCCCTGGAGCAGGCGCTGGAGTTCTGCCGCGAGGACGAGTGCGTCGAGGTCACTCCGAGCGCGGTCCGGATCCGCAAGGTCGTGCTGGACCAGCAGCTGCGCGGCCGGGCCGCCGCCCGCCGCAAGCACGCCGGCTGACCCACCGCACGGCACACCACCGGAGCCCGGACCGCCCCTGCGGTCCGGGCTCCGCCCGTTCCCGCTCCGCACCGGCCGTCGGTCACGACCGGCGGTGTTTGACGGCGAGCAGGGCGAAGAGGTCCGGCACCGGGCCGGACCCGGACTCGGTGGTCCGGGTCAGCGTGAGGCCGGCGGCGGTGACCGCGTTGAGCAGGTCGGCCAGGGGTACGTGCCAGGCGCCGACCCGGGCCCGCACCCCGTGCGTCGACCAGACCCGGAAGCTGCGTTCCCGCTCGGCGTAGCCGCCGTCGACGACGATCCGCCCGGGGTCGGACCGGTCGGCGAACGGGCCGATGAAGCACGGGTGCACGCCGACGTGGACGAAGCGCCCGCCGGGTGCCAGCACCCGGGCCGCCTCGGCGATCACCGCCGGGTAGTCGGGCACGTCGGTGTGGGCGAGCACGCAGGCCACCGCCGGCAGCGCCGAGTCGGCGACCGGCAGCGCGGCGGCGTCGCCCCGGGTCACCGGCAGCCGGGCGCGGGCGTGCCGGAGCTGCCCGCCGGAGAGGTCGACGCCGACCGGCTCCCAGCCCGACCGGCGCAGCTCGGCGGCGTGCGCGCCGGTGCCGCAGCACAGGTCGAGGCAGCGGCCCGGGCCGGGGCCGATCAGGTCGGCGAGCTGCCGGCGGACCCGGGTCATGTAGTCGGCGGCGGTGTCGGAGGCGAACTGTTCGTACCAGTCGGCGTGGGCGTCGTACGCGGCAACCGTCATGTCGGCACGGTAGGTGCCCGGGCCGGGGTCGCGCTGTCCCGCGCCGGGGATGATCGGCTACGGTCACCGGCATGACCTGGGATGATCTCGACGCGCGGCTGGAGCGGGTGCCCGGCACCGTCTCGGCGTACGTGGGGCGGCTGGGCGCGGAGCCGACCTGGACCCGCCGGCCCGACGCCACCCACTACGCGGCCAGCACGATGAAGGTCGCGGTGCTGCTCGCGCTGCACCGGGCCGCCGAGGCGGGCGAGCTGGACCTGGACGCGCCGATCCCGGTGGTCAACGGGTTCGACTCGGCGCAGCCCGGGACGCCCCGCTTCGCCTGTGCCCAGCACTACGACAACGACGACGCGGTGTGGGCGCGGGTGGGCGGGAGCGCCCCGCTGCGCTGGCTCGCCGACCGGATGATCACCCGGTCCAGCAACCTGGCCACGAACATCGTGCTCGGCCGGGTGGGCCTGCCGGCGGTGGCCCGCGCCTGGGCGCTGGCCGGGGCCCGGCACAGCGTCACCGGCCGGGGCATCGAGGACTTCGCCGCCCGGGACGCGGGCATCACCAACCTGGTCACCGCCGCCGACCTCGCGGCGCTGCTCGGCGGGCTGGTCACCGGGGCCGCCCGCCCGGGGCCGCTGGCCTCCCCGGCCGCCTGCGCGGCGATGATGGACGTGCTGCTGGCCCAGGAACACCGCGAGGACCTGGCCGCCGGCCTGCCCGAGGGGACCCGGATCGCGCACAAGAACGGCTGGGTACGCGGCGTCCGGCACGGCGCTGGCGTGGTCCTGCCGGACGACGCCCCGCCGTACGTGATCGTCGTCTGCACCACCACCGACCTCGCCGACGGCGGCGCGACCGGCGAAGAGGTCGAGGACGACGCCTGCCGGCTGATCGCGGAGGTCTCGGCGGCGGTCTGGGCGGCCCGGCACGACCTGGCCGGCTGACCCCGGGCGGGTCACTCCAGCAGGTTGTCCCGCAGCGCGTCGCGCACCTCGTCGGTGACGCCCAGCCCGTCGCGCAGGTACGCGTCGAACGAGCCGTGCACCCGGCGCACCTCCTCGTAGGCGGCGTCCAGGTACTCCGGGCGCACCTCCAGCACCGGGCGCACCGTCTCCGGGTCCAGCGCCGGTTGCCGCCCCACCATCGCCTCCAGCAGCACCTCGCGCAGGCTCACGGTCAGCTCGTTGTGGCACAGGTAGTCGGCGCGGATCGCCGCGGGGTCCACGTCCAACGCGGTGAGCAGCAGCACCGCCAGCCAGCCGGTGCGGTCCTTGCCGGCCGAGCAGTGGAACAGCAGCGGCAGGTTGTCCGCGTCCGCCGCCAGCCGCAGCGCCGTGCCGAACCCCGCCCGGGCCGCCTCCCCAGTGACGAACCAGCGGTAGATCGCCGCCATCGCCGCCGGGGTGCCCTCCCGGGCCAGCTCGTCGTACGCCTCCAGGTCGTGGCCGAGCAGCAGCGCCGAGACGTACGTGAAGACCGGGTGCGCCGGGTCGAGGACCGGCAGGTGCACCACCCGGGGCTCCCCCACCAGCCGGTCCGCCGGGGCGACCACCATCTCGGAGGCGTCCCGCAGGTCCACCACGCAGGCCGGGGCGAGCTTGCCCAGCACCGGCAGGTCGGCGTCGGTCAGCCGGCCCAGCGCCGGGGTGCGGATCAGCCTCCCGGCGCGCACCCGGCGCCCGTCGGCGGTGGGCAGTCCGCCCAGATCACGCGCGTTCGGCGCACCCACCAGCTCCCAGTCCCGCCTGCCCATTCGGCCTCCCCCTGCGCTGCCCGTCTCCGTATAGGGTGCCGCACATGACGATCGCCGCGGTACGCACCCACCGGCTTTCCGCGCCCCTGCACACCCCGTTCGTCACCGCGCTGCGCCGCACCACCACCGTGGACACCCTGGTGGTCGAGGTGATCGACTCCGACGGGCGGTCCGGCTTCGGCGAGGCGCCCCAGGTCTGGAAGGTGACCGGCGCCTCGGTCGCCGGCGCCGAGGCCTGCGTACGCGACATGCTGGCCCCCGCGGTCGCCGGCCGGGACGCCGACGACCTGGTGGCCCGCTGCGCCGAGGTGCGCACGGCGGTGACCGGGAACGAGTCGGCCAAGGCGGCGCTCGACGTCGCGCTGCACGACCTGGCGGCCCGGCGGCTCGGCGTACCCCTGGTGCGGCTGCTCGGCGGCACGACGCTGCGCGTCCCGACGGACGTCACGCTGGCCGCCGGCGACGCGGTGGAGCTGGCGGCGGCGGCCAAGCAGCGCCGCGCCGAGGGCTTCGACGTGCTCAAGCTCAAGGTCGGCACGGACGCGGCGACCGACCTGGACCGGGTCCGCGCGGTGCGGGCGGCGGTCGGCCCCGGGATGCGGATCCGGCTGGACGCCAACCAGGGCTGGACCCCGCGCGAGGCGGTGCGGGTGATCCGGGGCATCGTCGACGCCGGGCTCGACGTCGAGCTGGTCGAGCAGCCCGTGTCCCGGTGGGACCTGGACGGCCTGGCCTGGGTCAGCGACCGGGTGGAGGTGCCGATCCTGGCCGACGAGTCGGTCTTCGGCGTCCGCGACCTGGTCGAGGTGATCCGCCGTCGGGCCGCCGACATGGTCAACGTCAAGCTGGCCAAGTGCGGCGGCCTGCACACCGCCCGCACCCTGCTCGACCTGGCCCGCGCCCACGACATGGGCACCATCGTCGGTTCCATGATGGAGAGCGCGGTCGGCATCGGGGCGGCCGCCAGCCTGGTCGCCGCCTACCGCACCACCGCCGTGTCGGACCTGGACGCCGCCTGGTGGCTGGCCTGGTCGCCGGTGCGGGGCGGGGTCCGGTACGACGGCGCCACCGTCGTGCTGCCGGACGCGCCCGGGCTGGGCATCACCTCCGTCACTGAAGCAAAAGTGCAGGCCCGCAGTTGATGATCGTTGGTTTCTTTCATAGGGTCGGATAGGCGCCCGCCCGAACCGGAGGTCGACGTGAAGCTGCAACCGGGCCGCGAGGCCGTCGTCCGGGTCGCCGTCGCGACGCTCTGGGCCACCCCCGAGGCGGTACGCCCCGTCGACCGCCCCGCCCTCGCCCCACGCACCGACATCCCGGCCTGGGTCGCCGGGATGGACACCGACCAGCGGGTCGGCGAGTGCGTGCTGAGCCAGCTGCTGCTCGGCGAGCGGGTGCTGATCACCGAGCTGCGCCCGGACGGCTGGGCCCGCGTGGTCGCCGTCGAGCAGCCCGCGGCGGAACTCGACCCGCGCGGCTACCCCGGCTGGCTGCCCACCGCCCAGCTGGCCCCCGCCGACCCGAACACCCACGCCGGTGAGCCGCTGGTGGTCGACGCCGGCGTCACCGCCCTGCACGCCGCGCCGGACGGCCCGGTGGTCGTGCCCGGCGTCGTCCTCGGCACCCGACTGACCCCGGCCGGCGGCCCGGTCGACGGGTGGCGTCCGGTGCACGCCCCCGGCCACCCGGGGCCGCTGTGGATCTCCGAGGCGGACGTGGTCCCGCTGCCCACCGGCCGGCCGGAGCCCGGCGAGGTGCTGGCCGTCGCGGAGCGCCTGCGCGACGTGGTCTACATCTGGGGCGGGGTCTCCAGCCACGGCATCGACTGCTCCGGCCTGGTGCACCTGGCCTGGCGCCGGTTCGGGGTGACCCTGCCCCGCGACGCCGACGACCAGGCCGAGGCCACCGCGCCGGTGCCGCTGGGCGAGGAGCATCCCGGCGACCTGTACTTCTTCGCCCGCCCCGGGCGCCCGATCCACCACGTCGGCATCGTCACCGCCGAGCCCGGCGGCGACCGCCGGATGCTGCACGCCTGCTACCGGCAACGGCGGGTGCTGGAGGAGCAGCTCCCCGCCGACCGGGCCGCCACCCTGGTCGCCGTCCGCCGGGTCTGACCCGTACGCGAGAGGGGCACCCCGGCGAACGGGTGCCCCTCTTCTGTGTACGCGGGTGCGGCTCAGCGCCGGGCGTCGGCCAGCTCGCGGCGCCGGTCCCGGGACGACTTGATCAGGCTGGCGGCGGTGGCCACGGCGAGGGTGCCGAGGATGACCGTCAGGGAGAGCCAGATCGGGATGTGCGGCGCCCACCCGACATGCTCCCCGCCGTTGATGAACGGCAGGTTGTTCTCGGCCAGGGCCTCCAGCACCAGCTTGACGCCGATGAAGCCGAGCACCACCGCCAGGCCGTAGCTGAGGTAGATCAGCCGGTCCAGCAGGCCGCCGAGGAGGAAGTAGAGCTGCCGCAGCCCCATCAGCGCGAAGACGTTCGCGGTGAAGACCAGGTACGGCTCCTGGGTGATGCCGAAGATCGCCGGGATCGAGTCCAACGCGAAGATCAGGTCGGTGGTGCCGATGGCGATCATCACGATCAGCATCGGGGTGAACAGTCGCCGGCCGGCCTGGTGCGTGGTCAGCTTCGCGCCGTCGTAGTCCTTGGAGATCGGCAACGCCTTGCGGCTCCACCGGATCAGCATGTTCTCGCTGAACTCGTCCTCGTCCGGCTCGCCCTGCCGGGCGAGGTTCACCGCGGTGTAGATCAGGAACGCGCCGAAGATGTAGAAGACCCAGGAGAACTGGGAGATCAGCGCCGCGCCGGCGGCGATGAACCCACCCCGCATCACCAGGGCCAGCACGATGCCGACGAGCAGCACTTTCTGCTGGTACGGCCGGGGCACCCCGAACCGGGCCATGATGATCACGAAGACGAAGAGGTTGTCCACCGAGAGGCTGTACTCGGTGAGCCAGCCGGTGTAGAACTGGCCGGCCGCGCTCGCCCCTGAGGTGAGCCAGAGCCCGGCGCCGAAAATCAGGGCCAGGGCCACGTAGAAGCCGACCCAGAGGCTCGACTCGCGGACACTGGGTTCGTGCGGTCGTCGACCGACGATGAGAAGGTCGACGAGCAGGACCGCCGTCATCGCGACGAGGGTCCCGGCCCACACCACTCCGGACACGTTCAATGCATTCCTCCGGCAGACACGCGACGTCGGGCACACCGTAACGCCGGTTGGCGGCGAGACGAGCGGCGACGCGGACTCTGGTGACTGTCGGAGGTCTCTTCCGTCAGCGACCCGCGGGCGGGGCGATGACCGACGGCGCCGGGTCGGGCCGCCGGGTTCGGCGGTCGACCGTGCTGACGACTCCGTCGCGGGGGAATACTCCCCTCCTCGCGGGCCATTGTTCCCCATCCCGGCCGGGCACCGCATCTCCAGGTACCTGGATTGCCGGCAGTATCACCTTCCGACACGATCCGTGGCACGCTTTCTACGCCGTCCTAGGAGGCTAGGTGTCATCCTGGGGATCGGCGCCGCCTGCGGTGGATGCGCTGCTCAGCGGGGTGGCAGCAGCGGATCGGCGAGCGACCAGCCGGCGGCCAGCAGCGCGTCGCAGGCCGCCACCGCCCGGGCCAGCCGCTCCGGGTGCGGCCCGGTGAGTTCGATCACCGGCACCCCGCAGCCGGCCAGCTCGGCCCGGAACCGCTCGGTCATCCAGGCCCGCAGGTGCGCGCCGTCGCGCAGCCCGTCGTCGGTGAACGGCACCCCGACGTGGTCGGTCAGCAGGTAGAGCGCGGGCCGGCGGGCCGCCGCCCGGACCGGCTCCGACGCCGAGCCCAGGTAACGCTCCTCCCACACCGCGGTCGCCCGGGCGTCGGTGTCGCAGACCAGCAGCGGGCCGCTGGACCGGGCGGCGGCGTCCTCCGCCGCCTGCTGGGCGCGGACCACCTCGACGAAGTCGTCCCGGTCCCAGGTCACGTCGAAGACCGTCGCCGCCGGCCGCCCGGCGCGCAGCCGGGCCAGCTTGCGGGCGGTCAGCTCCCGGCCGTACTCCGGCACCCAGGCCGTGCCGTAGTGCGCGGCCAGGGCGGCGGCCATCGTGGTGGTGCCGGTGGACTCCGCCCCGACCACCACCACCCGCCGGACGAACCAGGCCCGCACCGCCGGGCTCAGCCGGTCCCAGTGCCCCGCCGGGTCCGCCCGCACCGCCGTGCCGGAGACCGGCACGACCCGCCGGTCCGGGTCCACGCAGACCGCCGTGGCGTCGAACCGCCGGGCCAGTTCCCCGCCGTACGCCTCCGAGGAGAACACCGCGTCCACCGGGCGCCCGCCGAGCGCGGCCCGGAAGACCGCGCAGTGCGCGTCCCAGGCCGCCGGGTCGGCGTAGTCCACCGGGTGGTCGTCGTAGCGGCCGACGAACCGGACCCAGGGGGTGTGCGCGTGCGCCTCGCGCAGCCAGTCCAGCCGCAGCGCGAGCGGGATGGACTCCCGGCGCGACGGCGCGACCACCACGGTCACCGCCGCGCAGCGGCCGGCGGCGGCCTCGATCAGGGCATGGTGCCCGGCGTGCGGCGGGTAAAACTTGCCGACCACCATGCCGTGCCGGAACTCCGGCCGGGCCGGGCCGCTCACGCGGTCGCGGGGGCCGGGCCGGGCGGCACCAGGGTCGGAGCGCCGGCCACCCGCAGGTCGGCCCGCCAGGCCCGCAACCCGAGTACGCAGAGCGCCAGGAAGACCAGGTAGAGCGCGCCGGTGAGCCAGAGCCCCTTGTACGCGTAGAGCGGGATGTAGACCAGGTCGGCCACGATCCAGAGCCACCAGCTCTCCACCAGCTTGCGGGTCTGCCCGTAGGTGGCCAGCAGCGACAGCGCGGTGGTGAACGCGTCGGCCAGCGGCACGGTGGAGTCGGTGGCCCGGTCCAGCAGCGCCCACAGCCCGCCGGTGAGCAGCACCCCGGCGACCGCCAGCCCGGCCCACTCCCGGCCGCTCGTCCGGCTGACCGCGAGCCGGCTGCGCCGCTCGCCGCCAAAGAGCCAGTGGTACCAGCCGTAGAGGCCGAGCAGCACGTAGACGACCTGGAGGCCGGCGTCGGCGTACAGGCCGGCGGTCCAGAACAGCACCATCAGCAGCAGCACGTTGGCGATGCCCACCGGCCAGTTCACGATGTGCTGCCGGGCGACCAGCCAGACGTTGAGCACGCCGGTGGCGAAGCCGAGCAGCTCCGCCCAGGTCGTTCCGACGCCCCCGACGCTGAACGCCACCGTGGTCAACCAGTCCAGCATGATCCGCCCCTCCCCTGGCCCGAGCGATCACCCTAGGGCCTGTGTCAAAGTCCTCGGTCGAGCCGAGGCGGAGTCCAGGCGGCGATCCGGCAAGGCGGAGATCCGTCCGGATACCGGTGTTGTATCCGGACGGATCTCCAACGCGGCCGGTCGTCGTCTGGGCCCGCCGCAGGCCGGCCAGGGGCTTTGACACAGGCCCTTGGGCCGGGGCGGCCGGCGGAGAAGACCCCTCCGTCCGGTTCCACCGCCGGGCGTGCGAGGCTTCGGTCATGGTGCTTGAGGTCGCGCTCATCGACGTACTGCCCGGACACGAGGACGAGTTCGCCGCCGCCTACGCGCAGGCGGCCGGGATCATCACGGCCGTCGAGGGCTGCCGGTCGGTCCGGATGACCCGGGGCATCGAGACCCCGACCCGGTTCGTGCTGCTGGTTGAGTGGGACTCGGTCGAGGCGCACGAGCAGAACTTCCGGGGCACCGAGGCGTTCGACAAGTGGCGGGCGCTGATCGGCCCGCACTTCGCCGGCCCGCCCCGGGTCGAGCACTTCGTCGACGTCCCGGCCTGATCCGGCGGATCCACACCCGTCATTGTCGTACCCCCCGATTACCGTGCGAAGCACGCGCGGCACACCGGCCCCGACGCGTTCGGGGGTGCCGGGTCCGGTGGCCGCGCGGCGTCCTGCCGGCCTACCGCTGACCGGCCAGGTGACCGACCCGGCGGGCGGCTTCCCGCGGCACCGCCGAGCGCCCGTTCACCCGCCGGCCGGCTGACCCGCCGGCTCCCCCTCGGCACCGCCGGGGCGCGCGCCGTTGGCGACCTCGCCGGCCCGGTCGCGCAGCAGCGCGGCGGTCTCCTCCGCGCTCAACGCCACCGCCGACAGCCACCCGGTCATCCGCTCGTAGCGGGCGACGTCGGCGTCGGTCACCAGCCGCACGTCGTTGGTGAGCGTCTCCAGCATCACGGTGCGCGGGTCGGCCGGGTCGGGGAAGGAGTAGCAGGAGTAGGCGGTCAGCGCGTGCACCGCCCCGGGCGGGGCGGCCGTGCGGGGCACCACCCGGATCGTCACGTTCGGCAGGTCGGCCAGGGCGAGCAGGTGCGCCAACTGCTCCTGCCAGATCTCGACCGGGACGCCGGCCGGGTCGCAGACCCGTTCGTCCAGCAGGCCGGTGTAGTGCGGCGGGTCGGGGCGGCGCAGCACCTCCTGGCGGGCCAGCCGCGCCCGCACGTCGGCCTCCACGTCCACGTCGGGGTGCAGCAGCCGGCCGGCGAGGACCCGCAGGCGGGCGTACCCGGGGGCCTGGAGCAGACCGGGTACGACGGCTGGCTGGTACTCCACGATGGCCGCCGCCCCCGCCTCCAGTTCGGCGTACGTGCGCTGCCGCTCGTGCATCTCGCCGAGCGCCTTCCACCACCCACGGCTGGTCGCGGCATCCCGGGCGATGACGATCAGCGCCTCCCGCTGCGGCGACGGCACCTGGTAGACGTCCAGCAGGTCGAGCACGTCGGCGAGGTCGGGCCGGCTCTGCCCCAGCTCGATGCGGGACAGCTTCGACGTGGAGGCCCAGCCCAGCAGCCCACACACCTGTTCCAGGGTGAGCGCCTCCCGTCTGCGCAGCTGGCGCAACTCGGCGCCGAGGCGCGCACGGCGAATGACAGGACTCGATGACAACGGCATCCCGGCCTCCCCACGACGGAGGGTACGCAGGACCGTCACCCAGGGCAATACCTTGCTTGCGCACCGCAACCGCCCGGCGACCCCCGTCGGGTGCGCCCCCCGCGCCGCCGGGCGGAGCGCACCGGTCAGGGCCGGTACGTGCCGAACGACCAGACGTTGCCGGCGAGGTCACGGGCGGTGTAGTCGCGGGAGCCGTAGTCGGTGTCGAACGGCTCCCGGACGATCTCCGCGCCGGCCGCCCCCGCCCGGCCGTGATGGGCGTCGACGTCGTCGACCGCCACGTAGACGACGTAGTCGTCGTCGGCCGGCCGGACCCGCAGACCGCTCCCGGTGGCCAGCATGATCAGATCGCCGCCGTAGCCGAGTTGGGCGTGCGCGACGGACCCGTCGGGCGCGTCGTGCACCTCGTGGACCTGGAAGTCGAACGCCGCGCAGAGCCAGTCGATCGCGGCGCGGGCGTCGGGATACCGGAAGACCGGGTAGATGGTTCGCATGGCCCGAGTCTGCCGCCGGCCCGGTCAGCCGGGATTGGACGAAAGCGATCCGGAGCGCGCCAGCGTGGCCGGCGTCGTACCGGCGAACTCGCGGAAGTCCCGAATCAGGTGGGACTGGTCGTAGTAGCCGCAGCGGGCGGCCACCTCCGCCCAGCCGCCCGGACCCACGGGGGCATCGGCGCCCGGCCGGGGGACGAGGTCGCGGGCCAGCGTGGCGTACGCCCGCTGGAAGCGCAGCAGCCGGGCGGTCGCCTTCGGCGTCAGCCCCAGCTCCGCGCGGAACCGGACGGCGAGGTGCCGGCTGCTCCAGCCCAGCTCGTCGGCGAGGTCACCGACGCCGATCCGGCCGCCGGTGCCGGCGAGCCGGCGCCACGCCCGGCCCAGCGTCGGATCGAGCGGGGCGGAGCCGGCCAGCCGCGCGCCGAGCGCCGCGTCGAGCAGGGCGAACCGGCGCGGCCAGTCCGGCGCGTCGGCCAGCCGGCAGCGCAGCCTGTCCAGCCACGGGTCCGGCAGGTCGCCGACCGGCACCGCCCGGTTGGCCAGCTCGCCCAGCGGCAGGCCGAGAACCCGGCGGGCCGCCGGTGGGGTGAGCACCAGCTGCACGCCGAGCCCCACACCCAGGGTCGAGGTGGTGCAGTGGCCGTCGAAGGGCCCGGCGACGAACGAGTCCACCCCGTACGCCCCGCGCCCGGCCGCCCGCGGGTCGACCACGTCGAGCGGGGCGCCCCAGCCCAGCACCAGCACCACGAAGGCGCCGGCCACCTCGCGGCGGACCAGCGGCAGCGGGGCGGGCTCGCGGTAGCCGAGGTACCGGTCGACGAACGGGCGCAGGCGGGGGTCGGGCAGACCGACGAGGACCTCGATCCCGCCCATCCCCCACTCCCTCTACTTCACGCCTGCGGCGTCCATCCCGCGCAGTTCCTTCTTGAGGTCGGCGACCTCGTCCCGGATCCGGGCGGCCAGCTCGAACTGCAGCTCCCGGGCGGCGGCCAGCATCTGGTCGTTGAGCTCCTGGATGAGCTGCGCCAGATCGGCGCGGGCCATCCCCTCCCGGGACGGGCCGGCCGCGCCGGCCCGACTGCGGCTGCGGGTCTCCTTGACCGGGGCCTTGCCCCGGGAGAGCTGGCGCACCGCCCCGCCGACCCGGCTGTTCTCGGTGTCCTCCGCCTCGCGGTAGATGTCGTCGAGGATGTCGTGGATCTTCTTGCGCAGCGGCTCCGGGCTGATGCCGTTCGCCTCGTTGTGCGCGATCTGCTTGGCCCGGCGCCGGTCGGTCTCGTCGATCGCGGCCGCCATCGACGGAGTGATCTTGTCGGCGTACATGTGCACCTGGCCGGAGACGTTACGGGCGGCACGGCCGATGGTCTGGATGAGCGACCGGCCGCTGCGCAGGAAGCCCTCCTTGTCGGCGTCGAGGATCGCGACCAGGGACACCTCGGGCAGGTCGAGGCCCTCCCGGAGCAGGTTGATGCCGACCAGCACGTCGTACTCGCCCTTGCGCAGCTCGCGCAGCAGCTCGACCCGGCGCAGCGTGTCGACCTCGGAGTGCAGGTACCGCACCCGGATGCCGTTCTCCAGCAGGTAGTCGGAGAGATCCTCGGCCATCTTCTTGGTCAGCGTGGTGACCAGCACCCGCTCGTCGCGCTCGGTACGCAGCTTGATCTCGTGCATCAGGTCGTCGATCTGGCCCTTGGTGGGCTTGATCACGACCTCCGGGTCGATCAGCCCGGTCGGGCGGATCACCTGTTCGACGAATTCGCCCTGCGCCTGCTCCAGCTCCCACGGGCCGGGGGTGGCGGAGAGGTAGACCATCTGGCCGACCCGCTCCAGGAACTCGTCGAAGCGCAGCGGCCGGTTGTCGGCGGCGCTGGGCAGCCGGAAGCCGTGGTCGATCAGCATCCGCTTGCGGGACGCGTCGCCCTCGTACATGCCGCCGATCTGCGGGATGGTCACGTGCGACTCGTCGATCACCGTGAGGAAGTCGTCGGGGAAGTAGTCGAGCAGGCAGTGCGGCGGGCTGCCGGGCAGCCGCCCGTCCATGTGCATGGAGTAGTTCTCGATGCCGGAGCAGAAGCCGACCTGGCGCATCATCTCGATGTCGTAGGTGGTGCGCATCCGCAGCCGCTGCGCCTCCAGCAGCTTGCCCTGCCGCTCCAGCTCGGCCAGCCGCTCGCCCAGCTCGGTCTCGATGTCGCGGATCGCCCGCTCCATCCGCTCCGGGCCGGCGGCGTAGTGGGTGGCCGGGAAGATGACCAGCTGGTCGACCTCGCGGACCACGTCGCCGGTGAGCGGGTTGAGGTAGTAGAGCTTCTCCACCTCGTCACCGAACAGCTCGATCCGGACCGCCAGCTCCTCGTACGCCGGGATGATCTCCAGGGTGTCGCCGCGGACGCGGAAGGTGCCCCGCTGGAAGGCCATGTCGTTGCGGGTGTACTGGATGTCGACCAGGCGACGCAGCAGCTGGTCCCGGTCGAGCTCCTGCCCCACCGCGACCCGGACGGCACGGTCCAGGTATTCCTCCGGCGTGCCCAGGCCGTAGATGGCGGAGACCGTGGCGACCACGATCACGTCCCGGCGGGTGAGCAGCGACATGGTGGCCGAGTGGCGCAACCGCTCGACCTCCTCGTTGATCGAGGAGTCCTTCTCGATGTAGGTGTCGGTCTGCGGGATGTACGCCTCGGGCTGGTAGTAGTCGTAGTAGGAGACGAAGTACTCCACCGCGTTGTGCGGGAGCAGCTCGCTGAACTCCTTGGCCAGCTGGGCGCAGAGCGTCTTGTTGGGCGCGAGCACCAGGGTGGGGCGTTGCAGCCGCTCGACGAGCCACGCCGTGGTGGCGCTCTTGCCGGTGCCGGTCGCGCCGAGCAGCACCGTGTTGCGGTCGCCGCGCCGGACCCGACGCTCAAGATCGTCGATGGCAGCCGGCTGGTCGCCGGCCGGCTGGAACTCGCTGACGACCTGGAAGCGGCCGTCGAGCCGGGGAATGTCGAGCGCCATGACACCAACCGTACGCCGAGGGTCCGACACTCCGTCGCGACTACGGGCGGTCCGTGATCGGCTTCAATATTCCCATTGTGGGCCACATCCCACCGCGCTAGCCTGAACACCGTAGGCCGCTCGCGGCGGCCGACCGGGCAGGCGGCCGGGCCCTCACGGGGCTCCCGCCCCCGGCACAGGAGGGTCGCAGCACCCGGACATCGCCGGCGTGCGCACCCGACGTGGTCGCGCCCATGGCGCAGACCGGCCGCCGCGAGCGCCCCTGCCTCGGCACCGTCTTCCTCGTCACCCACGCCGCCGCCGGGCGTTCAACCACTCGTGGAGACCTCCCCCGACCGGCCGCCGCCCCCGTCCACCCCGACGGGTCCGCCCCCCGACATCCCGGTCGCCGCGCGGCCGCCCACCCGTACCCCCGTCGGCAACGGCGGACGCGGCTCGGCCGGCCACGGCGCCGGACGCCGACGGCCGGGCCGGCGCCGGCGCGAGGCCGCCCGGCACGCGCGGCGCACCCCGCCGGTCCTGGCCGCCGTCGCCGGCTCCCCGGAGGAGCCCGCCCGCCGGCGCACCACCCTGGTCGCCCTCGGCGTGGTCGCCGCCGCCTCGGCCGCGGCGCTGGTCGCCGGCCTGCTGAGCTGGGCGCCCGCCCCCGGGGAGCCGGCCCGGGCGCTGACCGCGGCCGAGGCCGAGCGGCTGGCCGCGACCCGGGTCACCAACCTCCGCGACGTGCGCGCCGGGGTCCGGGTGACGGTCGGCACCGGCGCCGCCCGCACCGACCTGGTCGGCTGGATCGACTGGGCGCGGCCGCTGGCCTACCTCGACGTGGGCGGTCCGGGCGCGGGCGCCGACCGGGGACTGGTGCAGGCGACGCCCTCGGTCGTCGTGCTGCGCCCCGACCCCGCCGCAGTCCCCACGCCGGCATCCCCTCCGCTGGTACCGCCGACGGACCGCTGGCGACTGCGCGACCTGCCCGCCGGCCGGCCACTCGCCGGGGCGCTCGACGTGCTCTTCGGGCTCAGCGCGGACCGGGCGGAACCGGCCGACCCACTGCGCCACGGCGCGGGGCGCTGGGTGGGACGGGAGACCCTCGCCGGCGAGCCGGTGGACGTCCTCCAGGCCCCGCTGCCCAGACCCACCGCCGCCGCCGACCCGACCGCCCGTCCACCCGCCCCGCCGGCGGCAAGCGACGGCGACCCCCGCTGGTGGGTCGACGGCGACTCCCGGCTGCACCGGTGGGAGGGCCGGCTGCCCGGCGGACAGCCGGCCGCCGTCGAGCTGGAACGCAACGACCGGCCCACCATCTGGCCGGTCGACGCGCTGGGCGGCCGACCCGGGCTGCCCCGCGCGCTCACCGACACCGAGGCCGAAAGGCTGGCCCGGCTGCCCGCCCAACTGCGAGCCCAGCCCGGTGCCGCGGTCAGCGTCGCCGTCCCGCTCGGCACCGCCGCCAACCTGCGCGGCTCGGGATGGTTGAGCTGGTCCGGCGGCGTGGCGTACCTGTCGGTGGCCGAGCTGGACACCCTCGGCCGGCGCACCCTGCTGCGGCGCGACCGGGGCGGCTTCGCCCGCGCGGAGGTGCCGGTCGAGCCGGGCGCCGGCGCCACCGGGGCCGCCAACGGCCCGCCGCTGCCACCACCGGCCGAGGCCGGCTGGCGGACCGGCGCCCGCCCGTTGGACGACCTCGACCTGCTGGTCGACGCGGCGCTGCGGGCGGACACCGCGCCCGCCCGGCCCACGGCCGCCGTGCGGCTGCGCACCGACCGGGTCGCCGGCCGGGTGGTGGACGTGGTCGAGCTGCGCGTGCAGGGCCTGCGGCTGCGTTACTGGCTGGACCGCACCGGCCTGCCCCGCCGGCTGGAGCTGCGCACCCGGGCGGGCGCCTGGGCCCAGCTCGACCTCACCCCGGCGCCGGTGCCGGCCGGGATCGTGCCGCCCCGGCCCGGACCGCCCGCCGCGGAGGCGCCGGCGACGCGGGCCGGCACGGCAGGCCGCCGCTGACCGGTCAGGGCCGCCACCCGGTCTGCGCGGCCCACTCCTCGGCCCGCAGGTGCTCCTCGTCGAACCACGGGTCCTTGGCCGTCGCGTACGCGCCGCTGTCCGGGGCCGAGGCCGCCAACTCCCGCTTCAGCAGCAGGTAGGCGGCCCGCTGGTCCGGGTCGGCGCGCAGGTGGTCCCGCATCAGCAGGGCGTACCGCCAGCCGGGCGAGTCGGCCACCCGCAGGTGCAGATAGGCCGGGCGCCCCGGGTCGGCGCTGCCGTGGAACCGCTTGGCCCACCGCCCGCTGCCGGCCGGGCGTGGGCTGTCCCACCAGTCGCCGGGCAGCCGCGGGAAGCCGGCCCGGGCGAGCCGCTCGGCGAGCGGCCCGTCCGCCTCGTCTAGCGACGACACGGTCACCTGGATGTCGATCACGTCCTTGGCGGCCAGGCCGGGCACGGCGGTCGAGCCGATGTGGTCCACCCGCAGGTCCGCCGGGGCGACGGCGTGCCGGATCCGGGCGGCCAGCCGGGCGTACTGCTGGGGCCAGGTCGGGTCCGGCTCGGTCAGCACGACCCGCTCCGGGCGGGCCACCCGGCCCGCCCGGACGTTGCGCTCGTAGGGCAGCAACCGGTCCCGCCAGAGGGCGTCCACGGCGGCGCGCAGCTCCTCGAGGGTGCCGTCGTTGCTGAGCACCACGTCCGCCGCCGCGCGCCGGCGAGCGTCGTCGGCCTGCGCGGCGATCCGCCGCTCCGCCTCCGCGCGGGGCATCCCCCGGTCGCGTTCCAGTCGCTCCAGCCGGGTCGCGACGGCCGTCTGCACCACGACCACCAGGTGGTACGTCGGCGCGAGCCCCACCTCGACCAGCAGCGGCACGTCGTTGACCACCACCGCGTCCGAGGGCGCGGCGGCGGCCAGTTCGGCGGTACGCGCCCGCACCCGGGGATGGGTGATCGCCTCCAGCCGCCGGCGGGCCACCTCGTCGCCGAAGACCACCGCGCCCAGCGCCGCCCGGTCCAGCGCGCCGCCGGCGTCGAGCACCCGGTCGCCGAAGGCGGCGACGATCTCCGCCAGCCCCGGGGAGCCAGGGGCGACCACCTCACGGGCGATCCGGTCGGCGTCGATGACCACCGCACCCCGCTCGGCCAGCCGGGCCGACACGGCGCTCTTGCCGGAGCCGATCCCTCCGGTCAGTCCCACCATCAGCACCGGACCAGTCAACCGGATCGCCACCCCCACCACAAAACCGCGTGGGCGGGGGCGGCGATGTCCGCCGTTTGCGGCGTGTGGCGGTGTCCGGGACTCGGGAAACCACCACACGCCGCAAACGGAGTGGATCAAGTCGCCCTGGCGGCAGCCCCGACCCAGAGCAGCGACGGCGTCTGCGGCAGCAGCCGCTTGGCGGGGCGTCGACGGCGCCGGTCCGCGTGGGGTGGCGGTGGCGTCGCGGATTGCGGCGTGTGGCGGTGTTCAGGGCCCGGGACACCGCAACACGCCGCAAACGGAGTCGATCAAGCCGCCTCTGGCGGCAACAGCCGGCCACGGCGTGGCCGGAGCGGCTGAGCTTCGCCGCGCACAGCGATGCGCACAGCCAGGCGCGCGGCCAGGCGCGCGGCCAGGCGGGGTCAGGCGTGGCTCCCGCGTGAGCGGCGAGGGAGGACTGTCCGGAGACGCGCGAGGGCCCCGCCCCCGCGACCCGGTGATTACCGGATCGCGGGAACGGGGCCCGTCGTCGTCACTGACGGCTCCAGGTCGCTGCGCGGCGTCAGCCGCGCCGAGCTGGAGTTGTCACAGGATCACTTGCCGCCGGCGAGCTTCTCCCGCAGAGCGGCGAGCGCCTCGTCGGTGGCCAGGGTGCCGGCCGGCTCCTCGGCCTGACGGCTCGGGGCCGTGGTGGTCGTGGTGGTGGTGCCACCGGTGACGGCCGGAGCCGGGTTGGCAGCGGCCTCGGCGTCGGCCGCGCGAGAGGTCTGCACCTGCTTGGTGTGGGCCTCCCAACGCTGACGCGCCTCGGCGTACTGGTTCTCCCAGGTCTCGCGCTGCTTGTCGTACCCCTCGAGCCACTCGCCCGTCTCCGGGTCGAAGCCCTCCGGGTAGATGTAGTTGCCCTCGGCGTCGTACGTCGCGGCCATGCCGTAGAGGGTCGGGTCGAAGTGCTCCTCGCCCTCGACGAAGCCCTCGTTGGCCTGCTTGAGCGACAGCGAGATGCGGCGGCGCTCCAGGTCGATGTCGATGACCTTGACCATGACCTCGGAGCCGACCTGCACGACCTGCTCCGGGATCTCCACGTGGCGCTCGGCCAGCTCGGAGATGTGGACCAGGCCCTCGATGCCGTCGTCCACCCGGACGAAGGCGCCGAACGGCACCAGCTTGGTGACCTTACCCGGCACGATCTGCTGGATCGCGTGGGTGCGGGCGAACTGCCGCCACGGGTCCTCCTGGGTCGCCTTCAGCGACAGCGAGACCCGCTCGCGGTCCAGGTCGACGTCCAGGACCTCGACCTCGACCTCCTGGCCCACCTCGACGACCTCGGACGGGTGGTCGATGTGCTTCCAGGACAGCTCGGAGACGTGCACCAGGCCGTCCACGCCGCCCAGGTCGACGAACGCGCCGAAGTTGACGATCGAAGAGACGACGCCCTTGCGGACCTGGCCCTTCTGCAGCTTGTTGAGGAACTCGGTGCGCACCTCGGACTGCGTCTGCTCCAGCCAGGCACGGCGGGACAGGACCACGTTGTTGCGGTTCTTGTCCAGCTCGATGATCTTGGCCTCGAGCTCGCGGCCGACGTACGGCTGCAGGTCGCGCACCCGCCGCATCTCGACCAGGGAGGCGGGCAGGAAGCCGCGCAGCCCGATGTCGAGGATGAGACCACCCTTGACCACCTCGATGACCGAACCGCGGACGACGCCGTCCTCGTCCTTGATCTTCTCGATCGTGCCCCAGGCCCGCTCGTACTGCGCCCGCTTCTTGGAGAGGATCAGACGACCCTCCTTGTCCTCCTTCTGGAGGACCAGGGCCTCGATGTGGTCACCGACCGAGACGACCTCGGCGGGGTCCACGTCGTGCTTGATCGACAACTCCCGAGAGGGAATGACGCCCTCGGTCTTGTAGCCGATGTCGAGCAGGACCTCGTCCCGATCGACCTTGACGACGGTGCCTTCGACAATGTCGCCGTCGTTGAAGTACTTGATGGTCTCGTCGATCGCGGCGAGGAAAGCCTCCTCGGAACCGAGATCGTCGTGGGTGACCCGGGTGGCGCTCGAGGGGGCCTCGATGCTGCTCGTCATGTGGGCGGTTGCTCCGGTCGGATGGGTTGTCACAGCAGGCGTGGTGTCGCGGTGACCATTTCGCGCCAGCGGATCCGCCATCGGGCACACCGAACGATCGCCAAGTGAAGATCATTAGTGGCTCCGGTGACCGCGCACCTGCTCCCTGCCGAGGCACACGATCCGCGAGCGCATCGTCTAGCCTACCCGCTGCATTACCACAGCGTGCAAGGCCTCCCGTGTCCTCGCGACCTCGTCAGCTGCGAAAGCGGAGATTTCGGTGGAAAAGCGTCTCGACTGTCTCTTGCGTCACAGCCGTCCCACCACGCAGAGAAGGTAGCGCACCGCGGCGACGCCCGCAGACCGCCCTCGCCTTCGTGCCGATCGCGGCCGTATCCGCCGGCCGGTCGCCGTCGGCGTCGACCGGGCCAGGGCCTAGCGTGAGCGGGTGGACGACGACAGGGTGACCCGACGGCGGGTCGGCGACGCGGAGACCCGCCGGGCCAACCGGGGCTGGTGGGACACCGACGCCGACGACTACCAGGCCGAGCACGGCGCCTTCCTCGGCGACACGGACTTCGTCTGGTGCCCGGAGGGCCTGCGCGAGGCCGACGCCCGGCTCCTCGGTGACGTCGCCGGACGCCGGGTGCTGGAGGTGGGCTGCGGCGCCGCGGCCTGCGCCCGCTGGCTGGCCACCCAGGGCGCCCGGCCGGTCGCCTTCGACCTCTCCGCCGGCATGTTGCGGCACGCCGCGCAGGCGGCCGACCGCACCGGGGTACGGGTACCGCTGGTGCAGGCCGACGCGTTGGCGCTGCCCTTCGCCGACGGGGCGTTCGACATCGCCTGCACCGCCTTCGGCGCGATCCCCTTCGTCGACGACTCGGCCGCGCTGATGGCCGAGGTGCACCGGGTGCTGCGCCCGGGCGGCCGGTGGGTGTTCTCGGTGACCCACCCGATGCGGTGGATCTTCCTGGACGACCCGGGCGAGGGGGGCCTGACCGCCGTGCACTCGTACTTCGACCGCTCCCCCTACGTCGAGCAGGACGACTCGGGCGTGGCCACCTACGTCGAGCAGCACCGCACCCTCGGCGACCGGATCCGCGAGCTGGTCGGTGCCGGGTTCCGGCTGCGGGATCTGGTGGAGCCGGAGTGGCCGGCGGGGCACGAGGGGATCTGGGGGCAGTGGAGCCCGCTGCGCGGGCGGCTCTTTCCCGGCACCGCCATCTTCGTCACCGACAAGCCCGCCGGCTGACCACGCCGCAGGCCAGGTGGCGTCGTTTCGGGGCATCGACGGCGGGTACCCGCCCGGCATGGCCGAGCAGAGGGAATTCCGCGAGGGTGACCACGTCTCCTGGGCCAGTCACAGCGGCCGGGCGTACGGCGTGGTCAAGGAGAAGCTGATCGATCGGACGCACGTACGCGGGCACGCCGTCAACGCGACGGAGGACCATCCGCAGTACCGGATCCGCAACGACGACTCGGGACGCGACGTGGCCCACCGACCGGAGGCGTTGCGTCATGAGCAGAGGTGACGACGGCCGGGATACGTACCAGGAGTTCGCCGAGGCGGTGAACATGAAGCCCGGCGAGATCTCCTCCTGGCTGGAGACCGACGAGTCGAAGCAGGTCGGCTGGCACAAGGGCGGCCGCTCCGGAGGCGGCGAGTCGGTGGGGCACGAATCCGGCCGGAAGATCATCGACCTGTTGCGGCGCAAGCGCGGCGACCTGTCCGAGGGCGACTACAAGCACATGCGGAAGGTGGTCGGCTACGTCCGCCGGCACATGGCCCAGCGCCCCTCCGGCGACGTGCGCGACACCAAGTGGCGCTGGTCCCTGATGAACTGGGGCCACGACCCCCTCAAGGGCCCGCTTCCGCCCCCGGGTGGCCCGTCCCGACGGGCCCTCGAGCGGCACGGCACCCCGCCCAAGGAGCGCCGGGGACCCGGACGCTGACCCACCACTCAGATCACAGCGCCGAACAGCACCGACCACAGAAACCCCGTCGGGTTCCGGGGGGAGCCCGCCCCGCGCAGGGATCAAGCCTGACCGCCCGGAGCGGGGTGGGCTCCCCCCGGAACCCCCAACCGCAACAAGAGCGTCAGTGGTCGGCGCTGTTCCAGTCCCGCCCCTCGCCGACCGACACCTCCAGCGGCACCGACAGCGGGTACGCCGCACCCATCTCCCGGCGCACCAGCGCCTCCAGGGTCTCCCGCTCGCCGGGCGCCACCTCGAAGACCAGCTCGTCGTGCACCTGGAGCAGCATCCGCGAGCGCAGCCCGGCGTCGCGCAGCGCGGTGTCGACGCGCAGCATGGCGACCTTGATGATGTCGGCCGCGGAGCCCTGGATCGGGGCGTTGAGCGCCATCCGCTCGGCCATGTCCCGGCGCTGCCGGTTGTCGCTGACCAGGTCGGGGAGGTAACGCCGGCGACCGAGGATGGTGGAGGTGTAGCCGTCCTGCCGGGCCCGGGCCACCACCTCGTGCAGGTAGTCCCGGACCCTGCCGAACCCGGCGAAGTAGTTCTCCATCAGCCCGCGCGCCTCGTCGGCGCTGATCCCGAGCTGCTGGGAGAGACCGAACGCGCTCAGCCCGTACGCCAGGCCGTAGTTCATGGCCTTGATCTTGCGGCGCTGGTCGGGGGTGACCTCACCGACCGGCACGCCGAAGACCGACGAGGCGGTGGCGGCGTGGAAGTCGTGGCCGGAGTTGAACGCCTCGATCAACGCGTCGTCCGACGACAGGTGCGCCATGATCCGCATCTCGATCTGGCTGTAGTCGGCGGTGAGCAGGCACTCGTAGCCCTCCCCCACCACGAAGGCCCGGCGGATCCGCCGCCCCTCCTCGGTGCGGATGGGGATGTTCTGCAGGTTGGGTTCGGTGGACGAGAGCCGACCGGTCGCCGCCACCGTCTGGTTGAAGGTGGTGTGGATCCGCCCGTCGTCGGAGACGGACTTGAGCAGGCCGTCCACGGTCGACTTGAGCTTGGCGACGTCCCGGTGGCGCAGCAGGTGCTCCAGCACCGGGTGCGGGTTCTGCGCGTAGAGCCACTGCAGGGCGTCGGCGTCCGTGGTGTAGCCGGTCTTGATCTTCTTGGTCTTGGGCAGGCCCAGCTCGCCGAAGAGGATCTCCTGCAACTGCTTGGGCGAGCCGAGGTTGAACTCCCGGCCCACCGCCTCGTACGCGCCCTGCGCCGCGGCCTTCACCTCGGCGGCGAAGTGCGCCTCCAGTTCCGACAGGTACTGCGTGTCGGCGGCGATGCCAATCCGTTCCATGCCGGCGAGCACCCGCATCAGCGGCAGCTCCACCCCGGCCATCAGCCGGTTGGGCTGCTCACCGTCGCGGGAGAGCTCCGCGTCGATCGCGTCGGCCAGGTCGAGGGTGGCCCGGGCCTGGAGCATGAGGTTCTGCTCGACGACGCCCTCGTCGCCCAGCCCGTCGAGGGTGAGCTGGCCGGTCTCCGGGGCGTCGACCCGCAGCTCGCGGTGCAGGTAGCGCAGGGCCAGGTCGGTCAGGTCGTAGGAACGCTGGTCGGGGCGGGCCAGGTAGGCGGCGATCTGGGTGTCCCGGGCGATGCCCTCCAGCGACCAGCCGTGCGCGGCCAGCGCCAGCACCGCCGGCTTGCTGTCGTGCAGCACCTTGGGGCGCTGCGGGTCGGCCAGCCAGCCGGCCAGCGCCGACTCGTCGCCCGGCTCCAGCCCGGCCGGGTCGAACCAGGCCGCCGCGCCGCCGGCGGTGGCGAGCGCCATGCCGGTGACCGAGGCGGTGTGCCGGCGGTTCGGGCCGGTGTCGAGCTTGACCGCCAGCCCCACCGGGGTGCCGGCCGGGGCGTGCGTGGCCAGCCAGCCGGCCAGCGCGCCCGGCTCGGTCAGCACCGCGCCGGCCAGGTCGAACCCGGCCTCGGCCTCCGGCTCGACGGCCTCCAGGTACTGGTAGAGGCGGTCGCGCAGGATGCGGAACTGGAGGGTGTCGAAGACCTGGTGCACGGCCTCCCGGTCCCAGCCGGTCCAGCGGGCGTCCTCGGGGCGCAGCGGCAGGTCGAGGTCGGAGACCAGGCAGTTGATCTCGTAGTTGCGGATCACCCGGGACAGCTGGGCGCGCAGGTTGTCGCCGGCCTTGCCCTTGATCGCGTCGGCGCTGGCCACCACCCCGTCCACGCCGCCGTACAGGTTGATCCACTTGGCGGCGGTCTTCGGGCCGACGCCGTCGACGCCGGAGAGGTTGTCGCTGTCCTCGCCGACCAGCGCGGCCAGGTCGCGGTAGCGCTCGGGGCCGACGCCGTACTTCGCCTCGACGGCGGCCGGGTCCATCCGGGCCAGGTCGGAGACGCCCTTGCGCGGGTAGAGCAGGGTGACCCGCTCGCCGACGAGCTGGAGGGCGTCCCGGTCGCCGCTGCTGATCAGCACCTCCATGCCCTGGTCGCGGGCCTGGCAGGCGAGGGTGGCGATGACGTCGTCGGCCTCGAAGCCCTCCTTCTCCACCACCGGGACGCGCAGCGCGTCGAGGACCTCCTTGATCAGGCTGACCTGGCCCTTGAAGTCGGTCGGGGTCTCCTTGCGGCCGGCCTTGTACTCGGCGTACTTCTCGGTGCGGAAGGAGCGGCGGGAGACGTCGAAGGCGACGACGATGTGCGTCGGCTGCTCGTCGCGGAGCACGTTGATCAGCATCGAGGTGAAGCCGTAGACCGCGTTGGTCGGCTGCCCGGTCGTGGTGGAGAAGTTCTCCACCGGCAGGGCGTGGAAGGCCCGGTATGCCATCGAGTGTCCGTCGACGAGGAGCAGGCGCGGGGTCGTAGCTGTCACGGCAGCGACTCTAGTCGCAACGCCCGACATCTCCGGGCGGCGGCACCGCGCTCGTAGGAGGGAAACCGACACGCGGGCAGACGCCGGACGGCCGCCCGCCCCCTGGGGGACGGACGGCCGCCGACGCTACGACGCGGCTCAGGCCACGCCGAGGTACGCCTCCTTGACCGCCGGGTCGGTGAGCAGGTCCTGACCGGACCCCTCCTTCACGATCCGACCGGTCTCCAGCACGTACCCCCGGTGCGCCCGGGAGAGCGCCTGCTGGGCGTTCTGCTCCACCAGCAGGATCGTGGTGCCCTGCTGGTTGATCTCCGTGATGATGTCGAAGATCTGCCGGATGACCATCGGGGCCAGACCCATCGACGGCTCGTCGAGCAGCAGCAGCTTCGGGCGGCTCATCAGCGCCCGGCCGACGGCGAGCATCTGCTGCTCACCGCCGGAGAGCGTGCCGCCGGCCTGCTTGCGGCGCTCGGCCAGCCGCGGGAAGAGGGTCAGCACCCGGTCCAGGTCGGCGGCGATGCCGGCGGAGTCCCGCCGGGTGTACGCCCCCATGTCCAGGTTCTCCATCACGGTCATGCCGGGGAAGATCTGCCGACCCTCGGGCGACTGGCACAGCCCCCGGACGACCCGCAGGTCGGCCCGGAGCTTGCTGATGTCCTCGCCGTTGAAGGTGATCCGGCCCCCGGACAGCGCCCGGGTCCCGGAGATGGCCCGCATGGTGGTGGTCTTGCCGGCGCCGTTCGCGCCGATCAGGGCCACCACCTCGCCCTCGTTCACGGTCAGGCTGATGCCGTGCAGGGCCTCGATGCGGCCGTACGCGACGCTCACGTCGTCCAGCTCAAGCAGCGTCATCGGCGGGCTCCCCCAGGTATGCGGCGATCACCTTCGGGTCCCGGCTGACCTCGGCGGGCGCCCCTTCGGCGATCTTGCGGCCGAACTCCAGCACCACGATCCGGTCGGTGACCCCCATGACCAGGCGCATGTCGTGCTCGATGAGCAGCACGGTCAGCCCCTTGTCGCGGATCTTCCGGATCAGGGTGAGCAGTTCCTCCTTCTCCGCCGGGTTGAAGCCGGCGGCCGGCTCGTCCAGGCAGATCAGCTTCGGCTCGGTGGCCAGCGCCCGGGCGATCTCCAGCCGACGCTGGTAGCCGTAGGGCAGGTTGCGGGCCTCGTCGTTGGCCCGGTCGGCGATCCCGACGAAGCGCAGCAGCTCCAGCGCCTTGGCCTCGGCGGCCCGCTCCTCCAGGATGTGCCGCGACAGGCCGAAGGTCTTCGCGCACGACCGACGCACCTGCTGCCAGGTCCGCTTGATCCCGTCCGGGGCGGTGACCTGCGGCAGTTCCTCCGGCTTGGGCCGGACCCGGTAGAGCCGGAACAGCGCCCCGGGCACGCTCGTCTTGTGCCGGGAGTCGGTCCCGACCATGACGTTCTCCAGCGCGGTCATCTCCGGGAACAGGCGGATGTTCTGGAACGTCCGCGAGATGCCCATCCGGCTGATCTGGTGCGGCTTGCGCCCGGTGACCCGCTCGCCGCGGAACCGGACCGCGCCCGAGGTGGGCTTGTAGACGCCGGTCATCACGTTGAAGCTGGTGGTCTTGCCGGCGCCGTTCGGCCCGATCAGGCCGAGGATCTCGCCCTCGTAGATCTGAAAATCGATCTTGTCGAGGGCGACCACGCCGCCGAAGCGGAGCGTGACGTCGTCGACTTCGAGCAGCACCGGCCGGGGACCCGGCTGGGCCGGGATCTTCGGCGTGGCGGTGCTGGTGGTCTCGTCAGACATGAGCGGGCGCCTCCTCTGCCGCCGCCGCGCGGTCCTTCAGCTCACGGGCCCGCCGCCGGCTGGGGATGAGGCCCTGCGGACGCAGGATCATCACCAGCACCATGGCCAGGCCGAAGGCCAGCCACCGGTAGTCGGCGATCTCCCGGAACCGCTCCGGGAGGTAGGCCAGCAGCACCGCACCGAGCGAAACCCCGACCATGTTCCCCGAGCCGCCGACCACGACCATGGCGACGAAGAGGATGGAGAGGTTCGCGTTGAACTGGGTCGGGTCGATGAACGCGTTCCGGCTGGCGAAGAGGAACCCGGACAGGCCGCCGAGCGCCGCGCCGATGGCGAACGCCCACAGCTTGAACTTGAACGGGTAGACACCCATCACCGCGGCGGCGTCCTCGTCCTCGCGGACGGCCAGCCAGGCGCGGCCGACCCGGCTGTGCTCCAGCCGGCGCACCGCGAAGACCATCAGCAGCACCACGGTGATCGCCAGCCAGTACCACGGCTTCGCGTCGATCAGGCCGAACCATTCGTTCTCCGCCGCCGGCGGACCCTCCGGGCCCGGGATCGCGGAGATGCCCTGCGGGCCGTTGGTCACCCCGTTGGCGTTGCGGGCCACGATCCGGATGATCTCGCCGAAGCCCAGCGTGACGATCGCCAGGTAGTCACCGCGCAGCCGCAGCGTCGGCCAGCCCAGCAGCACCCCGAAGACCATGGTGAGCACGATCGCCAGCAGCAGGCAGATCGACCAGGTGACCGCCCAGGTCGGCGGCAGGTCGAACTCGTTCTGGATCCACTTCACCACCGGCGAGTTGACCGAGCCGAACAGCGCCACGCTGTACGCGCCGACGGCGAAGAAGCCGATGTAGCCGAGGTCGAGCAGGCCGGCCAGGCCGACCACCACGTTCAGACCGATCGCGACCAGCACGTAGATGGCGCAGACGAAGAGCACGCCGGCCCAGTTGTTGCCACCGGCGATCGAGTCGGTGCGCAGCCAGGTCAGGCCAGGGATGCCGAGCAGCGGCAGGTAGTACAGGAAGCCCACCAGGGCCACGAGCGCCGCGATCCGCTGCCACTTCGGCAGCGCGCCGAACCGGTCACCGACGGAGGTCAGCATGCCGACCCGGCGGCGGTCTGCGTTCCGAATCTTGTCGATCATGCGCGGGCCCTCCCGAGCGACTCACCCAACAGGCCGGTCGGGCGGAACATCAGCACCACGATGAGGACGATGAACGCGATGACGTCCTCCCAGTTGGAGGCGAAGAGCGTGGCGCCGTAGACCTCGACGACGCCGAGGAACAGACCACCCACCAGCGCGCCCCGCAGGTTGCCGATACCGCCCAGCACCGCGGCCGTGAACGCCTTGAGGCCGAGCACGAAGCCGATGCTGTTCTGGGTGAAGCCGAAACGCATGCTCCACAGCAGCGCGGCCGCGCCGGCCATGATCCCGCCCAGCACGAAGATCAGCATGATCACGCGCTCCTGGTTGACGCCCATCAGCGCGGCCGTCTCCGGGTTCTGCGCCACCGCCCGCACGCCCCGGCCGTAGCGGGTGCGGTTGATGAACCAGTCGAGGAGGGCCATCATCACCACGGCGGAGACGAAGACGATCACCTGGATGTTGGTGATCGACGTGCCGCCGATCTGGAACAGGGTCTCCTGCTTGATGATCGTCGGCATGCCGACGATCTGCCGGGCCCGGCCGAACAGCGACGGCAGCGCGCCGCCCGCCACGTCGGGCAGGAGCAGGCCGAAGACCTCGACCAGCACCAGGGAGAGGCCGATCGCGGTGATCAGGAAGATCAGCGGCGGCGCGTTCTTGCGCCGCAGCGGGCGGTACGCGATCCGCTCGATCGCCAGGGCCGTGCCGCCCGAGGCGACCGCCGCGGCGATCAGGCCGAGCACCAGGAAGAGGATGGCCTGGCCGGCCGGCGGGTTATTTTCCACCCCGAAGGCGGTCCACACGCCCAGCACCGCGAAGGTGCCGACCATGAAGACCTCGGAGTGGGCGAAGTTGATCAGTCGCAGTACACCGTAGACGAGGGTGTAGCCCAGGGCGATCAGGGCGTAGATCGCCCCCTTGGACAACCCGTCGACGGTGTGCTGGCCGAGGTGGCCGAAAAGTTCGTCGAAATTCACCGGGGTCTCCTTGCATCGAGTGCGGCCGGGGACGACACCCCGGCCGCACTCCAGTGCCATGACGTCAGCTGAGCTTGAGCTCCTGCAGAGGAGTGATCTCCGTGCCCTTGATCTGGTACGCCCAGATGACGACCTTCGACGGGTCGACATCGCCCTTGTCGTCGAACTTGATGTACTTCGAGACGCCCTGCTTGTCGTAGGACTTCACGTAGGCGAGGATGTCGGCCCGGCTCTTCTTGCCGTCCTTGAACGCGTCCAGGTAGACCTGCGCCGCGTCGAAGCCCTCCGCGCCGTAGGAACCCGGCGCCTGGCCGAACTCCTTCTGGTAGTCGGCGGAGAAGGTGCCGCCGGCCTTGTCGGCCGGGAGGCAGGGGCAGGTGATGATGGCGCCCTCGGCGCCACCCGACGCGCCCTGCGGGAACGCCGGGTCGTACAGACCGTCCGGGCCGACGAACTTGGCCTGGACACCGGCCGCGCGCATCTGCTTGACCAGCGGGGCCGCCTCACGGGTGTAACCGCCGTAGAAGACGAAGTCCGCCTGCGCCGCCTTGATCTTGGAGATCGTCGCGTCGAACTGCGACTGCTTCTCCTGGATCTTGTCGGTGCCGGCGAGCTGCAGGTTCTTGCCCAGCTCGGCGGTGATGCCCGCGCCGTACGCGCTGCCGTCGTCGATGGCGAAAACCTTCGCCGCGTTCTGCGACTTCATGTAGGTCGCCACGGCGCCCGCCTGGGTGCCGTCGTGGCCGACCACCCGGAAGAAGGACTTGTTGCCCTTCTGGGTCAGGTCGGTCCGGGTCGCCGACGGGCTCACCATGGCCAGGCCGGCGGCCTGGTAGATCGGCATGGTGGCGTCGGACTCGCCGGAGAAGTGCCCACCGATGACGCCGAGGAACGAGTTGTCACCGGCGATCTGGTTCGCGAACGGGGTCGCCACCGCAGGGTCACCCTGGGTGTCGAACTCCTGCATGGTGACCTTGCAGTCCTTGTTCTTCTCGTTGAACTGCTTGACGGCGAGCTTCGCGCCGTTCAGCGACGGGATCACCAGGCCCGCGTTGTCACCGGTGAACGCGCCGAAGATAGCGATCTTGCCACCGCAGTCGCCGGACGCGGTGCCGCTGCCACCGCCAGAGTCCTGGCAACCCGCGGCGCCGACCATCGCCGCAGCGATTGCGGCGGCTCCGAGCACCCGTACATAGCTACGCCTCACGGCTTCCTGACCTCCTCCAGAAGCAGATGGCGACGGCACCGAGAAGGACGGCGAGAGTACAGCCCGCACCACCACCCCACCCGGCAGGGACGCCCCTGCGTTACGGCTCGTGATGGCGGAGCGTACCGACACTCATACGGTCGAGGAAGGGCTTGGGGCGTGGTCTGCCAAACCGTTACGAAGACGCGCGCGATGGATACGGACGCCGTAACAGGTGGTTCCCTGAGCGGTCCTTAAGCCCCAGCTACGCCCTCACCGCGGGACGGCGAGCATCGGGGCCGACCAGGCCGCGGAGCGGACACCGTCGTCAGCGAAGATCCACAGCCGCTCCCCCACCGCCGCCAGCGCCACGTCCCGGTCCGCCCCGGCCGGCACCGGACCGGGCAGCTCCACCCGCCGCCAGGACCCACCCCGGTCGACGGACGTCCAGACCGAACGGGACTTCCCGTCGGAAACCGCCGCCACCAGCCACCCACCCGCCGTGACCAGGCCGTCCACCGACGGCACCTGCGACGGCGCCGCCCCGCCGAAGCCGCCGGCGGCCGCCCACCGGTCACCGTCGCGCCGCCAGGCGCCGAACGCCCCGCCCCGCAGCCCGACCGCCACCGCCGCACCGTCGACCAGGACGACCCGCTGCAACTCCTCGTAACGGTCGGTACCGGGCAGCGCCGTCCGCCGCCAGGTGCGGCCGTCCGCCGACGACCAGGCGACCGGGTCGCGGTCGATCCGGCCCGCCGGCAGCACGCCGCCCACCGCCAGCCACCCCCCGGGTACGCCCACCGCGTCGAACGCCCAACTGACCCCGCGCCCGTCGCTGGCCAGCTCCGGCGCCCCCTCCACCAGGGCGAAGTCCGCCGCGTCCGGCGACACCCAGGCCGCCGCGCCGCTGGACCGGTTGCCGACGATCAACCAGCCGGCCGGCCCGCCCGTCAGGCGGGACACGTTCACCGCCTTCGGCCCGCCGTACGTCTCGAACGAGGCGGACACCTCGACCAGCCCACCGTCGGGGCGCTGCCGCCAGGTGCTCACCCGGGGATAGCCGTGCGCGCCGCCGACCTTCGCGCCGATCACCGCCAGCACGCCGTCGCGGCAACCGGCCGAATAGAGCACGTTCTGCTTGCCGTAGAAGGAATCCGCGGCGATCGGCACGACCGTCCAGTTCGTACCGTCCCGGCTGGTCCAGGCGGCCGGCCGGGTGCCGCCGGCGACGTCCGCGACGCCGCCCACCGCGTACCACCGGCCCGCGCAGGCGGTCGCGTCGCGCAGCAGCGCGCGGCCCGGCGGACCCGGCAGGGTCAGCGCCTGCCACGCCGGGCGGACCGGCTCCTCGGCAGGGCGTGGCGCGGGCGCCGGATCACAGGCGGCCAGCAGCACGGCGAGGACGCCGAGCACCGCGAGCACGCGCCGAGTGGACACGCGTCGATGCTAGCCACCGACGGTGGTTTCCGGGGACCCGGCGGGCCGACCGGTGTCAGGCGGTCGGCTGGGCGACCTCGCCGCCGGCGGTCTCCGCGAGGATCCGCTCGGCGACCTCCTTCATGGTCATCCGGTGGTCCATCGCCGTGCGCTGGATCCACTTGAACGCCTGCGGCTCGGTCATCCCGTACGTGGTCATCAGCGCGCCCTTGGCCCGCTCGACGGTCTTGCGGATCTCCAGCCGGTCGGTGAGGCCGGCGACCTCCGACTCCAGGGCTGCGATCTCCGAGTAGCGCGACAGCGCGATCTCCACCGCCGGCACCAGGTCGCTCTTCTGGAAGGGCTTCACCAGGTACGCCATCGCGCCCGCCGCCCGGGCCCGCTCCACCAGGTCGCGCTGGCTGAACGCGGTCAGGATGATCACCGGGGCGATGCGGGCGCCGGCGATCCGCTCGGCGGCGGCCAGCCCGTCCATGATCGGCATCTTGATGTCGAGGATGACCAGGTCCGGCTTGAGCTCCTCGGCCAGCCGGACGGCGGTCTCGCCGTCGCCGGCCTCGCCGACGACCTCGTAGCCCTCCTCGACCAGCATCTCGGCCAGGTCCAGCCGGATGAGCGCCTCGTCCTCGGCGATCAGTACCCGCCTGCGCTCGGCGTCCGTCTGCGTCTCGGCCACGAGCCACTCCTACCATCGATCTCGGCACGGCTACCACCCATGCTCTCGCATGAGACTAGTCGGGTACAGTGAGCCACACCCTCCGCAGGGGTGACGCCGGGATGATGGAATCGGCAGACATGAATGCCTCAAAAGCATTTGCCCGAAAGGGCGTGCGGGTTCGAGTCCCGCTCCCGGCACTTCTGTCATACACCTGTTCGATGATGCGCGTGTGCACCCTCCTGAGATAAGGGCCCGCGCCCGCAGTCAGTACCTTGCCGGTGTCAGCGTGGCAGCCACCGCCCGCGCCCTAGGTCTCCCCTACCGCACCGTCTGGCACTGGTGCAAAGACCGGCCCGAGCCGAGACAGCACGGCACCCAGCTACGGTGCTTCCGATGCAGGTCCGGCGTCGACAATCCGACAAAGCCGGCCGCCTATGCCTACCTGCTCGGCCTCTACCTCGGCGACGGCCACCTCGTCACCACGGCGCGGGTGCCGGTCCTCCGGATCTACTGCGCCAACGCCTGGCCGCACCTGATCGAGCTTTGCGAACAGGCGATGCGCGACGTGCTGGCGAACTCGGTGCAACGGGTACAGAAGCAGGGCTGTATCGGGGTGCAGAGCTACGGAACGCACTGGCCCTGCCTGCTCCCGCAGCACGGCCCCGGCAAGAAGCACGAAAGGCCGATCGTCCTCGCCGACTGGCAGCGCCAGATCGTCGAGGCCCACCCGGGTGACTTCCTGCGGGGTCTCTTCCACTCCGACGGCTGCCGGGTCAGCAACCGGGTCACCGTCCGCGGCAAGGGCTACGTCTATCCGCGCTACATGTTCTCCAACGAGTCCGCCGACATCATGGGGCTCTGCCAGTGGGCCCTCGACCTGCTCGGCATCGCCTGGAAGATGAACCGCAGCAACTCCCTCTCCGTCGCCCGCCGGGAGGCGGTCGCGGCCCTCGACCGGCACGTCGGCCCGAAATCATGAACGCGACATGACGGACTTCAGGGCGAGTCGCGGGTCGCACAGCCGCGCGCGACAGGAACGGCGAGCGCCGGTCAGAGCACCGCGAGCGCCCGCTCCAGGTCGGCCCGCAGGTCCTCCGGGTCCTCCAGCCCGACGGAGATCCGCAGCAGCCCACCGCCCGGCTTGGCCTCCCCCGCCACCGGCCGGTGGGTGAGCGAGGCCGGATGCTGGATCAGGGTGTCCACCCCGCCGAGCGACACCGCGTGGGTGATCAGTTCGCACGCGCCGGCGACGGCCGCGGCGGCGGGCGCGCCTCCGCGTACCTCGAAGGCGAGCAGGCTGCCGCTGCCGGACATCTGGCGGCCGACCAGGCCGGCCGGGTCGTGGACCGAGGGGTGGTGCACCCGCACGACGGCCGGGTGGCCGGTGAGCCAGCCGGCGAGCTTCTCCGCGCCGGCCTGCTGGGCGCGGACCCGCAGCGGCAGCGTCTGCAGGCCCCGGTGCAGCAGGTACGCGCCGAGCGGGTGCAGCACGGCTCCGGTGACGGCGCGGACCTGGCGCAGTCGGGCGGCCCAGTCGGCGTCGCAGGCGACGACGCCGGCGAGCACGTCGCCGTGGCCGCCGATGCTCTTGGTGGCGCTGTGCAGGACGAGCGCGGCGCCGTGCCGGGCGGGCTGCTGGAGCACGGGCGTGGCGACGGTGTTGTCGACGAGCAGCGGGACGTCGCCGGCGGCGGTGGCGAGCGCGGCGATGTCGACCAGGTCGAGGGTGGGGTTGGCGGGCGTCTCGACGATCACCAGGGCGGTGTCGGGGCGGACGGCGGCGGCGACCTCGTCGGGGCGGGCCCAGGTGACCTCGGTGCCGAGCAGTCCGGTGGCGAGCACGTGGTCGGTGCCGCCGTAGAGGGGGCGGACGGCGACGATGTGCCGTTTGCCGTCCCGGGTGGCGGCGAGCAGCGCGGCGGTCAGGGCGGCCATGCCGCTGGCGAAGGCGACGGCCGCGGCGGTGCCTTCCAGTTCGGCCAGGGCGGTCTCGAAGCGGGCCACGGTGGGGTTCCAGAGCCGCTGGTAGACGGCGCTGGCGCCGGCCGGGAGGGTGCCGCCGGTGGCGAGCAGCTCGTACGCGTCGCCGCCGCCCTCGACCGAGGGCAGCGGGTTGGTGGTGGAGAGGTCGATCGGCGGCACGTGGACGCCGAGGCCCGCGAGATCGTCGCGGCCGGCGTGCACGGCCCGGGTGTCCACGGTCGTCATGCCGGAAGCGTCGAACAATAAGCTGTCTCCGGGCAATAGAATCGAAGATGATTCTGCAGGAGCCGCTATCGTTGTCGCAGCATTCGCGGAAGGATGTTCACATGCCCCCTGCGCCGAATGATGTGCGGCCGTTCGCCGCGCTGGACGACGTCGACCGAGCGATCCTCACCGAGCTGGCCGCCGACGGCCGGCTGCCGAACAACGCCCTCGCCGAGCGGGTGGGAGTGGCCCCCTCGACCTGTCTCACCCGGACCCGGGCGCTGCGCGACTGTGGGGCGATCCGCGGCTTCCACGCGGAGGTGGACCCGGCCGCGGTGGGGTTGCCGTTGCAGGCGCTGGTGTCGGTCCGGCTGATCGCGCACGAGCGGGCTGCGGTGGACGCCTTCCGGGCCCGGTCGGTCCGGCTGCCCGGGGTGGTGTCGGTGTTCCACGTGGCCGGCGCGGAGGACTACGTGCTGCATGTGCGGGCGGCGTCCGGGGACGCGCTACGCGACTTCGTGCTCGACCACCTGGCGGTGGATCCGGCGGTGCAGCACACCCAGACCAGCCTGATCTTCGAGCAGGCACGCGGCATGGGCTGACCGGCGGGCGCCGACGGGATGGACCTCGCCACCCGTACCCGACGAGGGGAACAAATCCGGCGCGCGGCGGGTTGGCCACAGCCGTGATCGACGTACCGATGTCTGTTCTTGATCTTGCGCCCGTCGCCCGTGGGGCGTCCGCCGGGGAGGCCCTGCGGGCCACCACCGAGCTGGCCCGCCGCACCGAGGAGCTGGGCTACCGCCGGTTCTGGGTGGCCGAGCACCACAACATGCCGGCGATCGCCAGCTCCGCGCCGGCGGTGCTGCTGGCGCACCTGGCGGCGCACACCTCGACGATTCGGCTGGGCTCCGGCGGGGTGATGCTGCCCAACCACGCGCCGCTGGTGGTCGCCGAGCAGTTCGGCACCCTGGAGGCGCTGCACCCGGGCCGCATCGACCTGGGCATCGGCCGCGCGCCGGGCACCGACCAGGTGACCGCGCTGGCGCTGCGCCGGACCATGGAGGGGCTGTCGGCGGAGGGCTTCCCACGCGAGCTGGCGGACCTGATGAACTATTTCAGCGGCGACGAGCCGGGGCCGATCACCGCCACCCCGGGGCTCGGCCAGTCCCCCGCGGTCTGGCTGCTCGGATCCAGCGGCTTCAGCGCCCAGCTGGCCGGGCTGCTCGGGTTGCCGTTCTCGTTCGCGCACCACTTCAGCGCGCAGCACACCCTGCCCGCGTTGCAGCTGTACCGGGAGAACTTCCGCCCGTCGCGCTGGCTGGAGCAGCCGTACGCGATGGTGGCGGTCAACGTGGTGTGCGCGGAGACCGACGAGCGGGCCGAGTGGCTGGCCGGGCCGAGCGCGCTGTCGTTCCTGAAGCTGCGCTCGGGGCGGCCGGAGCCCCTCGCCACGCCCGAGGAGGCGGCGGCGTACCCGTACAGCGAGTTCGAGCGGGAGTTCGTGCGGCAGCGCCGCGACGGGCAGGCCATGGGTTCGCCGGAGACGGTTCGCCGACAGCTCGGCGACCTGCTGGCGCGCACCGGCGCGGACGAGCTGATGGTCACCACGATGGTGTACGACGTGGCCGACCGGGTGCGCTCCTTCGAACTGGTCGCCGACGAGGTGGCCGGCGGACTCACGCGGAATGCCTGAAACACGCTCTTCATACCCACGTCACCCCACCGTCGCGTGCCGCGCCTAACTTGGTGATCGGTGGTGGTACGGCACTCCCGGTCGGGACGGGTCGGGGGTGCTGCGGTGTGGAGCACCGGGTCGCCAGTGGTGCGGATTCCGCGGCTGGCGACCCGGTGCCTACCGGATCGGGGCTTCGGCCTCAGCGCAGGTAGATGTCCGGCGTGGGCGGGGTGCCCATGCCGTCGCCGATGAAGTAGCCGGTGTGCGGCGGCTGGTTGTAGGCGGTGTTCTGCCAGGCCACCGAGACCCGGTACTGCGGGTCGTGCATCAGGGTGGGGATGCGCAGGCCGGTCGGGGTGGGCGTGCTGTAGATCCGCAGTGCGCGACTGTCGGTGGTGGGCCAGACGACCTCCTCACGCCAGTCACCCAGCAGGTCGGCGGAGATCGACGGCGTGGCCTTGGTGCCGTTGATCGAGGTGACGCCGCTGCCGGTGAGCAGCCGGGTGTCGCCGCCGGTGCCGTACTTGGTCACGTACGTGCGGTCCAGCGGCGGTGAGCGGACATCCATCGACGTCCGTGTTTCGGCTCCGCGCACCGAGATTGCTAGGACAACCCCTTCCCGCCTGCAACGGCAGCCGGTCACCCCTTGCCCACGCCGGATCGGTTTGGTCGACTCGTCGGATGGCTGAGCACATGGACCCGGAGGAGTTCCGCCGCGCCGGGTACGCGGTGGTGGACTGGATCGCCGACTACTGGACGACGCTCGGGAAGCGTCCGGTCACCTCGCAGGACCCGCCCGGCGCGGTGGCGGCGGCGCTGCCCGCGAGCCCGCCCGAGCACGGCGAGCCGGTCGAGGCCGTGCTCGCCGATCTGGACACCCTGATCACTCCTCGGCTGACCCACTGGCAGCACCCCGGGTTCTTCGGCTACTTCCCGGCCAACACCTCCGGCCCGAGCGTGCTCGGCGATCTGGTCAGCTCCGGGCTCGGCGTGCAGGGCATGCTCTGGGCCACCAGCCCGGCCTGCACCGAGCTGGAGACGGTGATGCTGGACTGGCTGGCCGGGCTCATGGACCTGCCGCAACGGTTCCGCTCCACCGGTCGGGGCGGCGGGGTGATCCAGGACTCGGCCTCCTCGGCCACGCTGGTCGCCACCCTGGGCGCGCTGCACCGGGCCAGCGGCGGCCGGTGGCGCGCGGTGGGCATCGACCGCCGGTACCGGGCGTACACCTCCACCCAGGGGCACTCCTCCATCGAGAAGGCGGCGCGGATCGCCGGGCTGGGCGAGGACGGTGTCCGCCCGATCGAGGTGGACCCGGAGACGCTGGCGATGCGCCCGGCGGCGCTGCGGGCGGCGATCGAGGCCGACCGCGCCGATGGCGACGTACCGGCGATCGTGGTGGCCACCATCGGGACGACCTCCACCACCGCCGTGGACCCGCTGCCGGAGATCGGTGCGATCTGCGCCGAGTACGGCGTCTGGCTGCACGTCGACGCCGCGTACGCGGGCGCGGCGGCGGTCTGCCCGGAGCTGCGCTGGTCGCACGCCGGGCTGGAGCACGCCGATTCGTACTGCTTCGACCCGCACAAGTGGCTGCTCACCGGCTTCGACTGCGACGCGTTCTGGGTGGCCGACCGGGGCGAGCTGATCGAGGCGTTGACGGTGATGCCGGAGTTCCT
The DNA here is from genome assembly GCF_052068055.1 of Micromonospora sp. L32. NCBI lineage: Bacteria > Bacillati > Actinomycetota > Actinomycetes > Micromonosporales > Micromonosporaceae > Micromonospora > Micromonospora sp. L32. The sequence continues at coordinate 52,944 of NZ_JBQHDD010000004.1, forward strand.
GCGCAACGCCGCGACCGAGTCCGGCGCGGTGATCGACTACCGGGACTGGCAGGTGCCGCTGGGCCGGCGCTTCCGAGCGCTGAAGCTCTGGTTCGTGCTCCGCTGGTACGGCGTCGAGGGGCTGCGCGCGCACATCCGCGCGGGCGTCGCGCTGGCCGACCGGTTCGCCCGCCGGGTGACCGCCGACGACCGGTTCGACCTCGCCGCACCGCACCCGTTCTCGCTGGTCTGCTTCCGGCTGCGGGCCGGCGACGAGGCGAGCGCCGCGCTGCTGGCCCGGGTCAACGACACCGGCCGGGTGCACCTGACGCACACCCGGGTCGGCGGGCGGTACACGCTGCGCCTGGCGGTCGGCTCGCCGCTGACCGCCGAGGAGCACGTCGACGAGGCGTGGGAGCTGCTGGCGTCCGCGGCGAGCGACGTGCTCGCCGGCTGACCCCGCCGGGGGGTCAGTGGTCGGCGGCGGCGAGTCGGGGCACGGCCTCGACCGGCGCGACGGCCGCCTTCTCCGCGGCCTGGGCCGGCGCGGTCACGGCCCGCGCGGCCGGCCCGGTCGCGGGGTGGGCGGTCGCGGACAGCGCCGCGTCGACGGTGCTGCGGGCCCGACGGGTACGGCGCAGCGCGCGCACCGCCAGCGCCAGCGCGACCGCCCAGCCGACGGCGAGCAGCGCGTAGACCGCCGGGCGGGCGGCGCCGCCCAGCTCGCCGGCGCGCATCAGGGTGCGGGCGTTGGTCAGCACGATCACGCCGCCGATGGTCGCGCCGAGCAGTTGGGCCGGGACGATGCGCACCAGCCAGGCGGCGACCGGCGCGGCGATCAGGCCGCCGACCAGCAACGCGGCCACGGTGGGCAGCAGGAAGCCCTGGCTGCCCAGGCCGATCAGGAAGCCGATGCTGGCCGCGCCGGCGACCACGAACTCGGCGGTGTCGACGGAACCGATCACCTTGCGCGGCTCCAGCCGGCCGGAGACCAGCAGCGCGGGCGTGGCCACCGGGCCCCATCCGCCGCCGCCGGTGGCGTCGACGAAGCCGGCGACCAGGCCGAGCGGGCCGAGGAACCGGCCGCGCAGCCCACCGGCGCCGGCCCGGGGGCGCAGCGGCCGGGAGAAGCGGACCAACAGGTACGCGCCGAGCACGAAGAGGATGCCCGCCATCCACGGCGCGGCCGACTCGGTGGAGATGGCGCTGAGGAAGGTGGCCCCGGCGAAGGCGCCGAGCGCGCCGGGGACGGCGATCCGGGCGACCACCCGCCAGTCGACGTTGCCGAACCGCCAGTGCGCGACGCCGGCGGCGAGCGTGGTGCCGATCTCGGCCAGGTGTACCGAGGCGGAGGCGGTGGCCGGGGCGATGCCGGCGAAGAGCAGCAGGGTGGACGAGGTCAGCCCGTACGCCATGCCGAGCGCCCCGTCGACGAGCTGGGCGGCCAGCCCGACCAGAGCGAGGACCAGAAGCTTGCGCACGCGCGCCCCTCCGAACTTTTCGGCATCTCCTATCGACTTGGTCGACAATGCGGCACGACGGGGGCTGGGTCAAGCCCCCTATCGGTGGGTGGGACGGCACCGGACGGTGCGGCCGGGATCAGCTCCAGGCGCGGGGATCGGCGGCCAGCTCGGTGATCCGGCCCGGCAGCTCCCCGGCGGCCACGTCGGCGATGCTCACCTGCTCCAGGATCTCCCGCTCGCTGGCCCGCAGCGCGATCCAGACCTCCTGCAACGCCCGGGCCGCGCCGTGGTAGCCCAGATCCTCGGGGCGCTGCCCGCGCACGTGGGCGAGCGGACCGTCGATGACCCGGATCACCTCGGCCAGGGAGATCTCCGCGGCCGGCCGGGCCAGCCAGTAGCCGCCCTCGGGCCCGCGCTGGGCGTGCACGATGCCGCCCCGACGCAGCTGGAGCAGGATGCTCTCCAGGAACTTCGGTGGGATCTCCTGGGCCCGGGCGATCTGCTCGGCGGTGACCGGCCGGGACCGCCCCGCACTCGCGCCGTCGGCGACCGAGGCCAGCTCGGCGGCCGCACGGAGGGCATAGTCGACCCGGGCGGAGAGACGCATGACCGCAAGGTTAGTCGGCAGGTCAGCCGGCCGGCCTGCCGCCCCTTACCCTTTTGATCACTCGCCGACGCGGCGGAGCAGGCCCTCCTGCACGGCGCTGGCGATGTGCCGGCCCTCGGTGGTGAACATCCGGCCGGTGGCCAGCCCACGGGCGCCGGAGGCCGACGGGCTCCAGCAGTCGTAGAGGAACCACTCGTCGGCCCGGAACGACCGGTGGAACCACAACGCGTGGTCGAGGCTCGCCCCGACCACACCGCCCGGGCCCCAGACCTCGCCGTGCACCGAGAGCACCGAGTCCAGCAGGGTCAGGTCGGAGGCGTACGTCAGGGCGCACGCGTGCAGCAGCGGGTCGTCCGGCAGCTTGCCGTCGATGCGCATCCAGACCCGCTGGTTCGGGTCGGCGGGGCGGTCGCCGGGGCGTACCCAGCCGGGCTCGCCGACGTAGCGCACGTCTATCGGGCGCGGGATCTGCCCCCAGATGCCGAGCCGCTCCGGGTAGCGGGAGAGCCGGTCGGTCATGGTGGGCACGTCGTCCGGCCCGGGCACGTCCGGCGGGGTGGGGGCCTGGTGGTCCAGGCCCTCCTCCTGCCGCTGGAAGGAGGCCGACATGAAGAAGATCGGCTTGCCGTGCTGGAGGGCGACCGAGCGGCGCACCGAGAACGACCGGCCGTCGCGGACGTTCTCCACCTGGTACTCGATCGGCTCCACCGGATCGCCGGGGCGCACGAAGTAGCCGTGCAGCGAGTGCACGAAGCGCTCCGAATCGACGGTACGACCAGCGGCCACCAGGGCCTGGCCGGCGACCTGCCCGCCGTACACCCGCTGCGGGCCGACCGGCGGGCTCATCCCCCGGAAGGTCATCTCGCCGGTGTTGTCGAGGTCGAGGACCTCCAGCAACTGGTCGACCGCGGCCTGCCCGGCCACCTGGCCCTCGGTCACTGCAGGGCCCGCGCGGAGGCCGCGTCGACCAGCGAGCCGAGCTGGTGCACCCGCAGCGTGTTGGTGGAGCCGGGGGTGCCGGGCGGGCTGCCCGCCACGATCACCACGTAGTCGCCGGGGTTGGCCCGGTTGAGGCCGAGCAGCGCCTGGTCGACCTGGCGGAACATGTCGTCGGTGTGCTCGACGAACGGCATCAGGAAGGTCTCCACGCCCCAGCAGAGCGCGAGCTGGTTGCGCACCTCGGGCACCGGCGTGAAGGCCAGCAGCGGCAGGTCGCAGTGCAGCCGGGAGAGCCGCTTGACGGTGTCGCCGGTCTGCGAGAAGGCGACCAGCGCCTTGGCGCCGATGGCCCGGGCGATCGAGGAGGCCGCGACGGTGAGCGCGCCGCCGTGGGTACGCGGGTCGTGCTGGAGCCGGGGCACCCCGATCGAGCCGGACTCGGTGGTGGTGACGATCTTCGCCATCGTGCTGACGGTGAGCACCGGGTACTTGCCGACGCTGGTCTCGCCGGAGAGCATCACCGCGTCCGCGCCGTCGAGCACCGCGTTGGCGACGTCGGAGGCCTCGGCGCGGGTCGGTCGGGAGTTCTCGATCATGGAGTCGAGCATCTGGGTGGCCACGATGACCGGCTTGGCGTTCTCCCGGCAGAGCTGCACGGCGCGCTTCTGCACCAGCGGCACCTGGTCCAGCGGGAGCTCGACGCCCAGGTCGCCGCGGGCGACCATGACGCCGTCGAAGGCCAGCACGATCGCCTCGAGGTGGTCCACCGCCTCGGGCTTCTCGACCTTGGCCAGCACCGGGCGGTGCACGCCCTCCTCGGCCATGATGCCGTGCACGAGCTTGATGTCGTCGGCCGACCGGACGAAGGAGAGCGCGATCAGGTCGACGCCCAGCCCGAGGGCGAAGCGCAGGTCCTCCGCGTCCTTCTCGGACATGGCCGGGACGCTGACCGCCACGTTGGGCAGCGAGACGCCCTTGTTGTTGGAGACCGGGCCGCCCTCGGTGACCAGGACGCGGATGTCGTTGCCGGTGACGTCGCTGACCTCGACGGCGACCCGGCCGTCGTCGATCAGCAGCCGGTCGCCCGGCTTCACCTCCTGCGGCAGCTTGCGGTAGGTGCAGGAGACCCGCTCCTTGGTGCCCACGATGTCGTCGCCGGTGATCACGACGGAGTCGCCGGTGCGCCACTCGTGCGGGCCGTCGGCGAACTTGCCGAGGCGGATCTTGGGGCCCTGGAGGTCGGCCAGGATGGCGACCGGGTGCCCGGCGGCGTCGGCCGCCTCCCGCACCAGCCGGTACACCGACTCGTGGTCGGCGTGACTGCCGTGGCTGAAGTTCAGCCTGGCCACGTTCATGCCCGCCTCGACGAGCCCCCGGATCCGCTCCGGGGACGAGGTGGCAGGGCCAAGAGTGCAGACGATCTTCGCGCGGCGTGTCACGCCCATCAGGCTAGTCTCTCCTCCGGGTCGGCCGGCGGGCCGACCCCTTTCGGACTGCGGAACAGTTGTCCACCGACGCGACCGCGCAGGGCGCGTGGCCGGCGGGCGCGGAGCCGCACCGGGGGACGTCGTGAGTGGCGGGCATCGGCGACCGCGCGCCGGGAATCGTACCGCCCGCCCGCATCCCCCGCCGGAGGCGCTCCCACGCCCGCGACGGGTGCCCGCCGCGCCGCCACTCACCCACCGCCGGTGGTCGCCGGCAGCGTGGGTACGGCGGAGAAGACCGTCGGTCGGGGCGGGGTGGTCGGCGTCGGCGGGCCGGAGCAACCGGTCGCCGAGCAGCTCACGCAGGTCGGCGGCGGCGCGGGGAAGGTCGGGGATGGCGGCTGGCGACAGTCGGTCAGCTCTGGGACTTGACCAGCGGGAACTCCAGCGAGCCGGCTGGGCAGAGGAAGGTCAGCACGTCCACCTGGTAGAGCCCGGCCTGCACGGCCGGGTCGGCCTCCATCACGCTGCGCACGTCGTCGACCGAGCCGGTGCGGGCCAGGCCGATGCCGATCGGCGGGGCCGGCTCCCGGGCGGGGCCGTCGATCGACCCGGAGACCAGCACGATGCCCCGGCGCTGCAACGCGTGCATGTGCTCGAAGTGCTCGGCCTGCAACCGTTGCACGGTCTCGCTGGGCAGGGCCCGACCGGCCGGCCCCGGGTAGAGCACGATGCACTCGTACGTGTCGAGCGCGAAGTCCAGCTGCGGCATACCCGTCATGGCGCCCCCTCCCACGCTGCCGGCGTCGGCACCGCGCCGGTCTCCCCCGACTCGGCACAGCGTCGCACGCGGCGGCGGGCCGCAGCGGCCGCTCGGGCCAACTGCCCCGCCGACGTACCCGGTTGCCGACCGGCTGGGTCGTTCGTCCAGCCGGTCATCACCGGCGACAATGGCCCCGGCCTGACAGCACGACGGGCGGACGGGGTGCTCCCGTCCGCCCGTCGCTGGTTCACAGGGCGAAGCAGTTGGGGCGAACCGGGGTGTCGGTGAGCACCTGCCGGACCACGGTGTAGGTGGTCCCGTCCAGGATCAGGCTGAGGTGACCGACCAGCCGCAGCGGGCACCAGCTCTGGATCAGCACGTTGGTCGCGCCGTCCGACAGCGCGGCATTGCCGATCGGCCAGACCAGTTCGTCCTGCCAGGTCCGCACGGTCGCCCAGCGGATGGCCCCCGGGGTGTCGTCCCCTCCGTTGAGGGCGGTGAGCAGGTCCGAGCCGATGGACATCTGCTGGCAGGCGACGATGCCGGCGCAGCTGCCGAGGCCGATGAACTTGAGGATGTTGGCGGCGTAGGTGCCCTGCTGGGGGCTGCCCAGGCTCACGTACCGGCCGACGGCGTCGGCGCCGCCGAGGAACTTGACGTACCAGCGGGAGACCAGGCCGCCCTCGGAGTGGGCGACCAGGTCCACCTTGGCCGCGCCGGTGCTGGCGCGGACCTGGTCGACGTACGTCTTGAAGGCGCGGGCGGACTCGCGGATGTCGCCGAAGCCGAGCCCGGGGATCTGGAAGATGGAGACCCGGAAGCCGTCGGCACGCAGCCGCGCGGCGATCGGCTCGTACGCGATGGAGACGCCGATCAGGCCGCCGACCACGATGACCGGGTTGGCGTTCGCGTTCGCGGCGGCGGCGGTGGACGTGGTTGCGGCGCTGGCGGTGGTGGTGCCGGCGGTGGTGGTGCGGTCGGGGGCGGCCGCGGCGGCGGTGGCCGGGACGAGCAGTGTGGCGACGGCGGTGGTGGCGGCGAGGATCGTTCGGAGCAGCATGGCTGCACCTCCGGTGGGAGGTTCCCGGGGAGCCGGGACGGTGGGTGGTGGGATCCGATCGATCGGTGGGACGATGATGCGCGTCACAATTCACACACGTCAATGATAAGTTACGCGCCGGTAACCTGATGTTGCACCGGAGGTGTCTTCCGGCAAAGCGGGCGAAGCACGACGGGGCCGACCGCGAACGCGGTCGGCCCCGGTGGGGTTCCTGGTCAGGCGGTCGGGCCGGTCTCCCCGTCCGCCGCCTCGCGCAGCGCCCGAGTGGTCTGGTCGAGCAGCTTGGTGGGATCCGTCCGGCCGTTCACCTGGATCTCCGCCTCGGCGTCGCCGACCTGGATGCGGATGGTCACCTCGGTGCGCTGCTGGTCCACCCAGGACTGCACCAGGTTGAACAGGCCGGGCAGCAGCCCCTGGGCCACCACCGCGATGATCACCGCGTCGCTGAAGCCGGGCCGGCCGCCCTGGCCGGCGGCGGCGTCGCGCACCGCGGCGCGGAACTCCGGCCGGCGGTGGATCCAGGCCAGCAGCGGCACCCGGGGCGGCCGGGCGGTACGCGGGGTCAGCACCATCCGCACGGGTCGCCCCGGCCGGGTGGACGGTTCGGTCATGTCGGCTCTCCCTTACTCGCCGCTGGGCCGGAACGTCAGCTTGCCGTCCACCACGGACAGCAGCCCGACCACCTGGATCTCCTCGTCCTCCGTGAACGGGGTGGTGCCGAAGAAGCCGGTGGTGGTGCCGGTCGCCCGGGCCGACCCGCGGCCCTCGAACGGCGTCGACACCTGCGCCGTGGTCGGGCCGGTCAGGGTGAGCTGCACCGTCGGGTACCGGGTGATCTTCCAGGCGATCTTCTTCACCGTCTCCCCGGTGTAGTACCGGAACGGACACCCCTGGGGCGCGGCCACCGTCTGCGCCGCGCAGGCGTCCAGGTACGCCTTGACGCTCTCCTCCGCCGTGGCCTGGGCCGCCGGGGCCAGCGTCGGCGTCAGGTCGGGGGCCCCCGCGCTCTCCTGCCCGGGCAGGACGTAGACGACCTGCGACGGCGTCTCGCTGAGGGTGTTGCGCTGGCCGCCGACGGTGTACGCCCCGGGCAGCAGCGCCAGCTCGACGCCCTCTCCAGCCGCCGGTGCGGGTTGGCCGTTGACGGTCAGGCCCGCCGCGCCGGGCAGGCTGAGCCGCGCGGGTGGCGCGGCGATCTGCCACCGGTGGAACAGCCCGAGGGTCGCCGACTCGTCCCGGCGCAGCGGCAGCTCGGCGCTCAGCTTCTGCCCGGCCAGGGTGTAGGCGACCTTGGCGACCGCCTCGTCGCCGTCGCGCTCGACCGACGTGACGTCCACGTCGGTCGGCGGCTGGTAGCCCTCCCCACCGACGATCCGGGCGAGCTGCTCGCCGTCGCCCGCCGCCGCCCTGGCGTCCGGGGTCAACGCCGCCAGGGCGCCCCGGCCGTCCCCGTCGTCGAGCGCCGAGAAGTAGGCGTCCACCGCCGCCTGCGGGCGGAACAGCAGCCACTGCGCCGTGGTGAGCGCGCCGCCGCCGAGGCAGCCGATCAGCGCCAGCGCGCCGACCAGCACCCAGGCGCGCCGGGAGCCGACCGGCCCCGGCCGCCCGAACAGCTCCTCGGTGCCCACCCGGGCGGGGCTCCCCTCGGCGACCGTCGCCTCGTCTGCGGTGGCCGGCGTGAGCCGCTCGAGCCGGTCGAGCCGCAGCTCGGACGGCGGGTGGGTGGCGCAGACCGCCTCGTCCCACCCGCTGCGGCCGGTCTCGAAGGACCGACGCCGTTCCAGCATCGACCGCATGCCGGCCGCGTGGCCGGCGAGGACCGCCCCGGCGTCGGCCCGGTACTCGGCGGCCCGGACGTCGCGGCGGTGGCAGGGCAGCACCACGAACCGCATGGTCAGCAGCACCGGCCAGAAGACGATGAAGACCAGCAGGTCGGTGGCCGGGTGCGGGAACCGGCGCATCAGCCAGGTCGGCACCGCGTGGACCAGCACCAGCGGCAGCCCGACCCCCCGGACGAACGCGCTGGTCACCTCGTCACCGGTACGCCAGTGCACCAGCTCGTGGCTGAGCAGCGCCGCGACGTCCTCGTCCGGCTCGTCGAGCAGGCTGGTGGTCACCACGATGTGCCGGGCGTAGGCCCGGGCGTTGGTGAGCACCGGATCGTCCTCGATCAGCAGCCGGGGCACGCTCGGCAGGCCGAGGCGGGCGGCGCATTCGGACAGGATCGGCCGCAGCCGCTCCGCCTCCCGCCGGCTGAGCTGACGCGCGCCGGAGACGCTGAGCAACCACGGCTCCAGCAGCACCCGACCCAGGGTGTAGACCAGGCCGACCAGGGCGGCGGCCACCACCATCCCGACCAGGCCGGTGAACAGGTTCGCCGGCTCGTCGAAGGCGTCCCGCCAGGGCAGCACCAGCACGACCAGGAAGCCGGCCAGGAAGCCGACCGCGAAGCCGGCGAAGCCGCCGACCACCCCGCCGGACCGGTTGAGGAAGGCGTCGAGCAGGGGGCCGACCAGCGGCGCGTCGCGCACCACCGACGGCAACGCGTCCCCCGCCTGGGTACCCCCGGCGACCAGTCCGAGCACGCCCAGCGCGAGCCCGCCCCACACCGCGGCCAGCAGCGCCAGCGGCACGTAGAACCAGGTGGCCAGGAAGCTGCCGAGCACACCCCGCCAGTCGCGCAGGATGCCGGCGCGCAGCCACACCAGCGCGTTCGGGTACCCCGGTGGCCGGTCGGCCAGCCGCCGGTCGAGTCCGCCCGGTCCGGCCGGGCGGGGCTCGGTCGGCCGCGGCTCGACCGGGGGTCTCACCTGCGGGTCAACGTCCGGGTCGCTCACGGGAGACTCCTCGACGACAGACGCCACCACCCGGGACGGCGAAGGGGCGCACGTTCCACGGGCACGGCGCATCGGACGGCGGCCGGGCCGACCGTCGACGGTATGTGCGCGGGCAGGAATGCGGTGCCGAAATCGATCAGCGGATTTCGACGTCGCAGGACATTACCCGTAGCGAATGGGTATCGCCACCACCAATCCGGCCCGGACCGGCGGCGACAGCGCGCCGCCGTGGCGCGACTCCTCGCTCCACCAGGGCATTCGCGGATCTGCGCCCACGTCGGTGGCGGCGTCGACCGATGCGAAGATAGGGGTTGGCGGAGGCCTTCGGCGAATTGGCCGGGAAACCACGCTCATTGGTCGCGAACCCGCCAGGATATGGGCAGGAGCGCAGGCGGCACCGCCCCGTTCCGGATCAGTTATCCGACACCGGGGCGCGCCATTGCCGGGCCGGGCGGGGCCGGGCTCAGCTGCCCAGCGCCCGTACCTTGGCGATGGTTTCCTGGACCTGCTGGCTGGCCGGCCCGGCACCCTGGGCCGCCTGGATCAGCGCCTGCCGGTAGGCGTCCAGCATCCCGATCAGCGGTCCGGCCGCGACCCCTTCCAGGGCACCGGCGACCAGTTCCCGCGCCTCGGCGGCGTCCTGCGCCGCGGCGGCGGTCTTCGCCTTCGCCTCGTCCAGCTTCTGCGCCGCCGCCGCCAGCCTGGCGATGACCTGTGCTGCGCTCACGCGCCCTCCCCTGGTCGTCCCGGGCCAACCGGCGTGAACCACAATGGAGGGTACGAGATGCCACGCCCTCCGGCGATCACACGACGACGGCCGATTGTCGACTACCGCTCGGCGACGAACACGCCGACGCCGCCGACTCCCTCGACGAGCCTCTCGATCTTGAGCGCGTTGATTGCCTGCCGGACGACGATGGCCGATACATTGTGCTGACGGCACAGCTCGGACGTCGATGGCAGCTTGTCTCCCGGCGCGAGTTCGCCGGACTGGATCTGGGCGCGGATGCCGTCGGCTATCTGCGCCCACTTGGCTTTGGCGGGCATAGGTGTCTCCCAGGTCTGCACCGCCATTTGATCACGTGAAACTTTGTATAGCAAGCAATGTCTGGTCCACTGCTTGCGCTTACATGACCTGTTATATATCTCTGTTTCGGCCGGCTCCCAGGTCTGCAAACCGGTGTTGGTCCTTCCCCACCGCACAGAGCGCCCGGTCGGCCGGTCCCCCTGGACGGCCGGGCGTGCCGGGCCCCGCCCGCGCGCAGCGCCCACGCTGAAGCGATCCCCCACAAGGAACCGCCACCGGATGGGAGCACCCGATGCAAGACCAACCCGACGAGAACCGCTCCATGAACGGGGACGAGGACCGGACGGGTGGAACACCATGGGTGTCACACGGCTCCGGTGACACCCATGGTGTTCCACCGACCGGCCGCGCGCGTCCTGCACCCACCGGAACGACCGGGCGGGGCGACCAGGCGGCGACCACCCACCCGAGCGGCCCGGCCACCCGCAGCGGCTGGTGTCCGCACAGGACGTCGAGGACGCCGACGACATCCTCTTCGCCCATCCCCCGCGCGTGGTCACCCGGTGGCTCTGCGGCTGCGGCGAGGACTACCCCTGCCCCGACGTGCGCTTCGCCCGGCTGGTCAGGGCCGTCCACGCCACCGACACCGGCGTCGACGACAACCGGTGAACGCCGGCGACCTGCGCCCGGGCCGTGCGACGAGCAGCGGGCGGCGCGGTACCGGCTGGCGCACCACGACGGCACGCTGAACGCCCTGCGCGCGGGCCGGGCCGGGCGCGGTCAGCGCAGGAAACGGACCAGCAGCAGGCTGGCGCAGTACGCGGTCGGCACCAGCGCGACGCAGATGACGAAGCCGAGCGGGACGAACCGCGGCGGCTCCACGGTGGCCAGGGCGGGCCGCGCCCAGCGGCCGAGGATCAGCCAGCCGGCGGCGAAGGAGAGCACCGGCAGCCCGGCGCAGATCCAGGCGCCCAGGGTGAAGCCGCTGACCAGCCCCACGCCGGAGGCGACCACCAGGACCAGCATGAGCAGCACGCCTGCGGCGGCGCAGGCGACGTAGACGGCCACCGCCCGGGCCGCCGGCGACCAGGTCGGCAGCAGCTCCGGCCGGGCGGCGAGGGCCTCGACCTCGCGGGTCCGCAGGTCGGCCTCGTCGACCAGCCGGCGGGCCTCCTCCAGCACGACGCCCGGATCGGCGTCCGGGTCGACGTCCGGGTCGGCGTCCGGGTCGACGGCGCCGGTGGCGACCGGGGAGCCGGTGCCGGCATCCGGCCCGTCCGAAGCGGCCGCGGTGGCCGCGGTGGCCGCGGTGGCCGCGGTGGCCGGCGGAAGACCGATCGCCTCGCCGAGCTGGTCCAGCCGCTGGCCCTGGGCGGCGAGCCGCTGGCCGACCTGCGCCACCCCGGCGTGCAGCCGCCGCCGACGCTCCGCCTCGGCGGCGGCGCCCCGCTCGCCCTCGCGTACCTGCACGGAGAGCTGGCGCACCGCGGCGGCGTACTCGTCGAAGGTGGACACTCAGCGCTCCTCGTCCTCGGGCCGGTACTCGGGGCGGACGAACGGCACGATCAGCGCGGTCCGCTGCGCGTGCCGGTCCACCAGCAGCGCCCGGTCGGCCCGCGGGGTGTACGCCAGATCGGTGACGCCGAGGTGCAGGCCGAGGTCGGCGCCGGGCACGTTGAGGGCCACCAGGCAGGCCACGTCGTCGCGGTTCTGCGAGCCGCCGAGGTCGTCGGCGAGCCGGCGCAGCCCGCGCCACCAGCCGAGCAGGTGCACCAGGTGGCCGGGGCCCTGGCGCAGCAGCGCCCGCAGGTCGTCGTGGCCGGAGCGGAAGGTGTCCGGGTCGGTCCGGGCGAGGGTGGCGCCGGCCGCGTCCACCCCGAAGACCACCAGGTACGTCCGGCCCCGCTGCCCCGGGTCGGCGGCGAGTTCGCCGATCCGCCCGCGTAGCCCGGCCGCGTCGACCACGGTGACCGGGTGCCCGGCCGTCTTGATCCCGGCGGCGGTCTCGTCGGCCAGCTCGTCGGCGGCCTCGACCAGCGGCGCGAGCACGAACTCCGCATCGCCCGGGGCGTGCTGGCGGGCCAGGCTCAGCGCGGCGGCCCGCAGCACGTGCGCCCCGGTCGCCGCAGTGCCCACCACGGCAAGGTGCCGCCCGGGGGCGGCGTCCAGGGCGAACCGGGCGGGGCTGCCCGCCACGTCGACCGTGCGGCCGACCAGCACCGACGGGCGGCGCGCGCCGGGCCGCAGCGCGGCGGCGGCCGGCTCGTCCTCCAGGTGCGCCGGCTCGTAGCCGCGGAAGACCGCCGGCGGCGGCCAGCCCTCCGGCCGGTCGTCCCAGAGTTCGTAGCGCAGCCGGGCGACCTGCCGGGCGTCGGCGTGCGCGTCGGGGAAGCGGACCAGCACGTCGGCCCCGGGCGCGCCGGCGGCGGTGTTGACCACGGCGGTGCCCACGGGGCCGGCGGTGCCGGTCGCGGCGCGGGGACCGAGCACGGCCTCGCCGCCGGGCAGCGCCACCCGCAGCGCGAACTGCCCGAAGAGCGTCTCGGCGCGGCCGTAGAGGGCCTCGACGCCGGTGGTGCTCTGGCTGGCCAGCACCAGGTGCACGCCGTACGAGCGGCCCTTGCGGGCCAGTTCCTCCAGCAGGTCGACGGCTTCCCGGGCCAGCCGGTCGTTGCCGGCGAGCAGCACGTGGAACTCGTCCACCACGGTCACGATCCGGGGCACCGCCGCGTCCGCCGGCAGGTCGGCGAGCTTGGTGATCCCGTGCCGCTTGAACTCCTCGGCCCGGCGGCCCAGTTCCCGGCGCAGCTCGCGGAGCACGGCGAGGCCGTACTCGCGGTCGGACTCGACGCCGACGGTGCGGGCGTGCGGCAGGAACGACGGGTCCCGTTCGGTGGGCACGAACTCGGTGAAGCTGACGCCCTCCTTGAAGTCGAGCAGCCAGAGCTGGAGGTCGGCCGGGGAGTAGCGGGCGGCCAGTCCATAGAGGACGTCGACGAGGAAGACGGTCTTGCCGGCGCCGGTGCGCCCGCCGACCAGCCAGTGCGGGGTGGCGTCGTCGAAGGCGAGGGTGACCGGCTCCCGCCCGGCCCGGCCCACCACCGTGCGCAGCCCGGCCCGCGCGGACTCCGTCCAGCGCCGCTCGGGCAGCAGGTCCGCGACGTGCAGCGCCGCGTCGCGCCGCACGGCTGCGGCCAGCCGCCCGGCGAGCGAGCGGACGGCCTCCTGTGGCGGGTCGCCGTCGAGCAGCACGGGTACGGCCAGCCCGGTGCCGTCGTCGCCGAACGGGTACCCGGGCGGGTCGCCGACCCAGGCGTACCGCTCGTCGAGCCGCAGCGTGGTGGTGGCGCCCAGCGGTGGGGCCTGCCCGGGCGGCGCCACGGGATGGCCGGCGAGCAGCACGCAGACCGCGGCGGCGGGCCCGGCGTGGGTGAGCGCGGCGAGCCGGGCCAGCTCGCGCGGGGCCGGCACCGAAGCGGCCACCACCAGCAGCAGCTCGTGGTCGTCGCGGTCGGCCTGCTGGGCGGCGCGGGCGTGCGCCTCGGCGGCGTCGAGCAGCGCGACGATCTCGGCCTCGGTGGTGGCGGTCGCGCCGAGCACGCCGGCGTCGCGCAGCGGCCGCAGCGGCAGGAAGGTGGCACCCAGCGCGGCCGGGTCGATGCCGACCACCCGGACGGCGCCGGGCGGGGCGGTGGCCAGCAGTCGCAGCACCAGCACCCGCAGCAGCACCGCCACCCGGGGGTCGCGGGCGTCGGCGCTGATCGCCAGGTGCCGGCCGGCGCCCAGCGGCAGCAGCAGCGGAAACCGGCCGTCGGCGGTGGTGGCGTCGCCGACGCGCACCGGCGCGGGTTCGCCGGCCGGCCGGGTCGCCGGCGCGGTGGGGGCGGTCAGGCCGGCGGCGAGGCGGCCGAGCCGGGCGACGAGGTCGACGGTGCGTTCCGGCACGGGCTGCCCGGCCAGCCGGTCGAGCAGCGCCCGGGCCCGGGTCCACCGGTCACGGGCCCGCCGGTGGGCGGTGACCGCCTGGCCGTACGCCGACGCGAGCCTGCCCACCGTCTGCTCCCCCACCACGTCCGTCCGGTCGAGGGAACCCTAACGGAGCCGGGCCGGCGACGCACCAGGCGTCGCGGGTGAGCCGTTGGTCCACTGTTCACCTGCCGGTCCGCCGCCGCGCCGCCGGGTGTTCCGCCGGTCCGGATTGCCTGCTGGCGGACGACATGGTGAAAGAACTGGAAGGTGACGACGTGACCTCCTCCCCCATCTCCCGCCGCAACCTGCTGCGCAGCGGCGCGGCCGGCGGCCTCGGCATCGTGGTGGCCGGCAGCCTGGAGGCGATCGCCGGACCGGCCGCCGCCCGGGCCGCCTGCCGCCCGGCCGTCGGCTACGGCGAGCTGGTCCCGGACCCGGCCGGCCTGCTGGCGCTGCCGCCCGGCTTCTCGTACACAATCGTGGCGCAGGCGGGCAGCACGCTGCTGGAGAGCGGCCACCCGACCCCCAGCGATCCCGACGCCAACGGCTGCTTCCGGTCCCCCACCGGTTCGGTGCTGGTGAACAACCACGAAATCGGCGGCAGCGAGCCGTACCCGGTGCCGGCGCTGCCGGGCCTCACCTACGACCCGGGCGCCCGGGGCGGCACCACCACCATCGAGGTGGACGCCGCGGGGCGGCGGCTGCGTGAGTACGTCAGCGTGGCCGGCACCCACAACAACTGCGCCGGCGGGATCACCCCGTGGGGCACCTGGCTGACCTGCGAGGAGACCGAGCAGCGAGCCGGCGGGAGGTTCCTCAAGGACCACGGGTACGTCTTCGAGGTGGACCCGCACGACCGGGAGCAGAACCTCGACCCGGTGCCGCTGACGTTCCTCGGCCGCTACGCCCACGAGGCGGTGGCGGTCGACCCGTACACCCACTCGATCTTCCTCACCGAGGACGCGGGCGGGCCGAACGGCCTGTACTTCCGGTGGACGCCGCCGTCGGGCTTCCGGGGCGGCAAGGGCGCGCTGCGCGCCCTTGCCCTGCGCCCCGACAGCGGCACCGCCGGCGAGCTGCAGGCGATGAACTGCTTCCAGGACAGCCGGCACATCGCCGACCTGTCCGAGGCGACCACCCCGGGCACCCGGTACAAGGTGCGGTGGATGGACGTGCCGGACCGGGACGCGAAGACCGTCTCGGTGCGCAAGCAGTTCACCGACGAGCAGGTGACCCGCAGCCGCAAGCTGGAGGGCGCCTGGTGGGCCGACGGGGGTGCGTACTTCGTCGCCAGCTTCGCCCGGCATGCCGACGGCAGCGTCAACGAGCACGACGGCCAGGTCTGGTTCTACGACCCGCGCTCGGAGACGGTCACCCTGAAGACCATCTTCGGGGTCAACCCGGACCCGTCGGTCGCGGGCGGCTACGACGGACCGGACAACATCACCGTCTCGCCCTACGGCGGGGTGATCCTGGCCGAGGACGGCGACGGACTGTCCCACCTGGTCGGGGTGACCGCGCAGGGCAAGGCGTACCCGCTGGCCCGCAACGAGCTCAACGACAGCGAGTTCGCCGGCCCGACCTTCAGCGCGGACGGCACGGTGCTGTTCGCCAACATCCAGTCCCCCGGCTACGTCTTCGCGATCACCGGGCCGTGGGGGCGGCCGAGCAACGCCGACCCGGCCTGATCCCGGCGGCGGCTGCGGCCGGCGTCCCCGACCGGGACGCCGGCCGCCCGGCCCTCACGCGGGACGGCACGCCGGATCGGGCGGGCCGTCGGCGGCGCCGCAGTGGTACACCTCCACCGGCTCCGCGGCCACGTCGGGCACCTCCGCCACCCGCAGCAGCGCGATCCGCTTCGCGACCGGCTCACCGGAGTCCGGGGCGTACCGGACCACCCCGGCGACGCCCGGGTAGCCGCCGGCGGCGTTCTGCCGCAGCACCTCGGCGTGCACGCCGGCCGGGTTGACCGCGCGGGGTTCCCAGCGCCGGCCGGTGTCGGCGTGCCGCAGCCGGGCGGCGAGGCTCTCCAGGGCCCGCACCATCATCATCGACGCGTCGTAGGCGAGGCTGACCCGCTCCCCGACCGGCGGGCCGGCGTCGTCCCGGCAGCGCGGCGGCTCCAGCAGGTCGTCGGCGCGCACCCAGCTCAGGAAGGTGCCCCGGGCGTCGTCGCGGCGGGCCTGCGCGGCCCGCAGCGCGCCGCAGGTGGCCAGGGCGGCCTTCGACACGTACGTCACCGGCAGGTTGCCGGGCGCGCTGGCCCGCAGCCCGGGGTTGGCCATGTAGCGGTTCACCGAGTCGTCGGCGAGCAGGTGCCGGGGCGGGTTCGCGCCGCACTCCTTGAGCGCGCGCAGGAACCCGTCGAACTCCGACCAGCGGCCGGCGAAGACCAGCACGCCGGGGTAGCCGCACTCCTGGGTCAGCCGC
Organism: Micromonospora sp. L32; assembly: GCF_052068055.1. Lineage (NCBI taxonomy): Bacteria > Bacillati > Actinomycetota > Actinomycetes > Micromonosporales > Micromonosporaceae > Micromonospora > Micromonospora sp. L32. The sequence goes on from NZ_JBQHDD010000004.1 coordinate 69,442, forward strand.
CGCCCGGTACGCCACTCGTCCAGCCGGGTGAGCCGGTCGCCGAAGCGTTCCCGCAGGCCGTCGACGAGGGTGGAGACGTAGAGGTCGTCGGCGAGCGAGCTGCCCTCCCCGGTGGTGTGGTACACGTGCGCCTCGGTCACCTTCAACACCTGCCGGGCGTACGTCTCCAGCATCCGGGCCTGGTCGGAGTTGGGCGCCGACATCTGCAGGTAGAGGCTGGAGTTCTGGTCCATCCGGTCGGCCGACAGGGTGGGCGCCAGCACCGGCAGGCCGACCCGGTTGAGCTCCCGCAGCGCGGCGGCGGTGCTGGTCCGGCTCTCCACCAGGCCGACCACGCCGAGCAGGGTGGGGTCGTCGCGGGCCAGACCCTCCAGCATGGTCACCGCCCGGCCGGCGTGGCGCATCTGCCGGCCGCCATTGGCGACGACGATGTGCAGCAGGGCGGCGCCGTCCGCGGCGGCGGACTCCTTGAGCAGGGCGTACTGGGCGGTCGCCATGCCCTCCAGCTCCTCCCGCTCGGAGACGTAGGACTCCTCGTCCGCGCGGGTCCGGTTGCCGGTCAGCGAGCCCAGGTAGACCAGGGTCAGGTACGGACGGCGGTGCTCGCTGCGCCGCCAGACCTCCTCGGCGGCGCGGTTCTGCGCGAAGATCCGCCGTTGCACCGCCCGGAGCCGGTCCTGGCCGGGGTCGCTGTTGAAGAGCTGCCCCGCGCTGTCGCTGTAGCCGACGCACTCACCATCGACCATCTGCACCCGGACCTGCCCAGTGAGGGACGGGTGACAGTCGGGCGCCCACCGTCGGTCGGCCCACGCCCCGGCGGCCAGCAGCAGCACCAGGACCACCGCCGCCGGCAGGAAGCGCCGCGACCACCAGGGCGGGTCCGGCGCCACCAGCGCCCGGGGGGTGACCCCAGGCGGGGGTACGACGTCCCCGGCGTCCAACCGCAGGACGAGCAGCCAGGCGGCGGCCCGGCGCAGTCGCCGGGTCTCCGGCAGCGCCTCGGCCCACTCCTCGTACGCCTCGTCGGCCTCGCGCAGCGCGCGGGTGGCGGGCAGTTCCGGCGGCGGCTCGTCGGCGACCGCCACCACCAGCAGCGGGTCGTTGCGACCGGTCTCGTTGCGGACGTCGTTGAGCAGCCGGACCAGGGTGTGCCCGACGGTGCCCACGGCGACCCCGTCGAGCAGCAGCACCGGGTACGCGGTGCGGCGCCAGTCCCCCGGCCGCCAGAACCGCCGGCGGTACGCCTGCCGCAGGTCCTCCAGGAAGGCGTGCAGCAGCAACTTGTCCACCTGGGCCGGCTGTTCACCGTCCCGCCAACCGGCGGTGAGGCGTTCGGCGAAGCCGAGGAAGGTCACCGACTGCCGGGGCGCGAGGTACTGCTGCCGCATGAACCACCGGTAGCGCCGACCGACCACCGGCACCCGCCCGGAGACGGCGATCCGGAACACCGCGCTGGGCACCGCGCGGCGCAGCAGCCAGAGCAGCACCTGCAGGGCGGTGCCGAAGCCCGACTCGCCGGTCACCGGGGGTTCCTCGGCGGAGCGCCGGCCCCGCCGGTCGCGCAGCCGCCGCACCAGCGCGGCCCGGCCGCTGTCGGCGGCGTCGACGCCGTCGGCGAGGGTCTGGTGCATCAGCCAGTCGGCCAGCGGGTAGTGCCGGAACCGCAGCCGGGCGGTGCCGAACGCCTCCAGGGACAGCTGCCGGTGCAGCTCGCGCAGCACGGCGGGGATGTCGTCGGCGCCGGGCCGGGTGGCCGGGTCGAGCACGGCGTGCGGCACCCGGCGGCCGGCGCCCTGGCCGACGAAGCGGCGCAGCAGCCCGGCCACGTCGCCGGCGCCGGCCGCGCGGACCAGCCAGAGCAGCGGCAGCCGCCGGTCACCGCGCCGGGGCCGGCGCAGCAGCCGGGCCAGCAGGGAGAGCAGCTCCGGCCCCCCGGTGGGGAGCCGGTCCTGGGCCGGCCGGGGTCGCTGCCGGGTGGTTGGTTCTCGCATTGCGCACCTCCGCCGGGTCCGGGCAGCCACGGACTCTCCATTGTCGGCGATGGATGCAACGGCGGCCGGCGGCCCGGGTACGGGACCGCCGGCCGCCGGGGCGCGTCGGTCAGCCGAGCACCGCGTTCAGCGCCGGCAGGTAGCCGTACCGGTAGCCGGCGGCGTTCGGGTGGTAGGCCTCGATGACCCCGGAGACGTCCCGGATCCACGGGTCGGCGGCGCAGACCCCGTGACCGGCGAAGAAGGGACGGGTATCGGCGAAGGTGGCGCTGGCCGCGCGGGCCCGGTCGGCGATGACCGTGGCGAGCAGGTCGGCGGCCTCGTTGAGGATGGTGCGCTTGTACGTGCTCATGGCCAGCAGACCGCAGTAGTTGGTCTCGAACAGCCGCGGGTAGCCGAGGACGACGAGCCGGGCGTTGGGGGCCCGGCTGCGGATGGCGGCGTAGGTGGCGTCGAGCCGGCCGGGCAGTGTCGAGGTCGCGAAGCTCTTGGACTCGTTGACCGCGTTCACGCAACTGGTGGTGCTGCCGAACCGGCAGCTGGTGATGACATCGGCGAAGCCGGCGTCGTTGCCGCCGATGGTGACGGTGACCAGCGTGGTGCTGGCGCTCAGCGAGTTGACCTGGCTGTTGATCACGTCGGCGGTGACCGCGCCGCCGCAGGCCGGGAACCGGAAGCTGGTCACCGCGTTGGCGGCGGCCCAGAGCGGGGCGTACGACTTCTCGCTGCGCAGGCAGGTGGAGAGGTCGTACGGGCCGGCGCCGACCCCGGAAGAGTAGGAGTCGCCGAGGGCGACGTAGTTGACGGTGGCCGCCTGGGCGGTGCCGGGGACGAGCACGACGCCGAGGACGGTGGCGAACAGGGCGACCAGCGCGGTGACGGCGCGGGCCAGGGCGCGGTGGGGCATCAGGGACCTCCACGGAGCAGGGGTGGTGGGATCCTCGTGACCGCGCGCTGGCCAGGGGTGTGGGTCTTGTTACTAGCGAGTAATACTATCGAAACATTTAGATCAAGTGAACAGCTGATCTCGTCGGGCGGGGCGGACACGTTCACAAACGTCGATTAGGTTCGTCCTGCGAACACCCCGACGGAGGGAGTCCACCTCGTGCGACGTGTTTTCACGGCGGCCATCGCCGCCCTGACCGTCACCACCGCCGGCACCCTGGTGACCGGCACCCCCGGCCAGGCCGCCCTACCGGGTTGGGGCCGGCCGGTCCCGGTCGCCGCCGCACCGGCGCCCGGCAGCCCGGGCCTGGGCGACAGCTACTTCCCCGACTACGGCAACGGCGGGTACGACGTCAGCCACTACGACGTCCGCCTGCGCTACGAGCCGGCCACCGACCGGCTCACCGGCACCACCACCATCCTGGCGACGGCCACCCAGGACCTGTCCCGCTTCAACCTCGACTTCCTGCTCGACGTGGAGTCCGTCCGGGTCAACGGCTGGTCGGCCGCGCACACCCGCGAGGGCACGCACGAGCTGGTGGTCACCGCGCCGCGCGCCATCGTGAAGGGCCAACTGCTGACCATCGTGGTCAGGTACTCCGGCGTGCCGTCGGAGACCCTGGTCGGTGGCTACACCGGTTGGACCCGGACTGACGACGGCGCGCTGGCGGTCAACGAGCCCGAGTCGGCCTGGTGGTGGTTCCCGGCCAACGACCACCCGCTGGACAAGGCCACCTTCGACATCTCGGTGTCGGTGCCCACCGGGGTCGAGGTGATCAGCAACGGCGTGCAGCCCCGCCCGCCGCTGGCCGAGCCCGGCAACCGGATGCGGTGGGGCTGGCGCAGCACCAAGCCGGCCGCCACCTACCTGGCGTTCCTGTCGATCGGCCAGTACGACATCGTCACCGACACCGCGCCGAACGGGCAGCCGGTGATCAACGCGTACAGCGCCACGCTGGGCGAGCGCGGGCCGGCCGCGCGGGCCAGCATCGAGCGGACCGCCGAGATCGTCGACTGGGCGAGCGGGCTGTTCGGGCCGTACCCGTTCGAGGCCCAGGGCGGCGTCGCCGGGCCGATCGACGGCATCGGCTTCGCGCTGGAGACGCAGACCCGCCCGGTGTACGGGCCGGGCTTCTGGCGCCGCGGCGCGAACACCTACGTGGTGGTGCACGAGAACGCCCACCAGTGGTTCGGCGACTCGGTGTCCGTCGCGCAGTGGCGGGACATCTGGCTCAACGAGGGCTTCGCCTCGTACGCCGAGTGGCTCTGGTCGGAGGAGCAGGGCGAGGGCACCGCGCAGGAGCTCTTCGACTTCACCTACGCCGCCTATCCCGAGGACTCCGGGTTCTGGCAGGTGCGGCCGGGTGACCCGGGCGCCGACCGGGTCTTCGACGACGCGGTCTACGACCGGGGCGCGATGGCGCTGCACCAGCTCCGGCTGGCCGTCGGCGACGAGGCGTTCTTCGAGATCCTGCCGGCCTGGACCGCCGAGCACCGGTACGGCAACGGCACGGTGGCGCAGTTCCAGGCCCTCGCGGAGCGGATCTCCGGACTGGACCTGGACGAACTCTTCACCACCTGGCTGTTCACCGCCGGCCGTCCGGAACTGACCACGGCCGCCCGCGCAACGGCGGCGGCCGCCCCGGCGCAGCCGAAGTCGTGGACGAAGATCCGCGAGGCGCACCAGCTCCTGCAACGCTGACCCCCGGCCCGGCCGGGTGCCCGCCCCCCTTCCGGGGGGCCGGGTACCCGGCCGGTGCGCCGTTTCGGCGGCGACGCCTCGCCGGGCGGGCGCAGGTTGCGCGAACACCCGGGCGCGCGGCACCGCTCGGCGCGGAAGCCGCTCGGGGCAGGGCCGATGGGCGCGGAGGCCGGCAGGTGCAGAGGCCGCTCGACGCGAGGGCTGCCTTGGGCGCACACCGTCAAGGACGCTACCGACCTGATGACGTAGCCGACTCACGGCGCCTGGAGGGGCGTCAGGCCGTCGGCGCCGACACCGGCGGCGCGCCGGCGGCCTCGATCGCCCGGATGTGCCGGTAGGCGAACCAGAGCGGTGGGAAGGCGCCGACCGCGAAGGAGAGGTCGACCAGCGTCCAGAACCACGGGATGTCCCGGATCGGCCCGCAGATCAGCGCCAGCGGCACGATCCCGGCGCAGGCGATCATGCCGAGCTGTACCACCCAGACGTTGCGCACCGGATCCCGTAGCGGTCCCCAGAAGGCCACCGCCAGCACCAGGTGGGCGAAGGCGAGCCAGTCGGTGCCGTAGAGCATGAACGGGTAGCGGTCGTCGGTCTCCACCAGCCCGGTGTGCACCCGCTCGATCCAGCCGACCAGCGCCGGCAGGTCGTCGGCGAGCGGGTCGAGCGCGCGCAGCAGCCAGCGCACCTCGATCTCCAGCGGGAACGCCGTCGCTCCACTGAGGAAGAGACCCACCAGCACGATCCACAGCCACCGGCGGATCCGCCGCAGCCGCTCCTCGGTATCCATGGCCGGAGCGTAACGATGATCTTCGCGCCGCTCGGTCCCGTGGACGCCTTATCCACCGGCGAACCTCATGACCTGGCTCACCACGCCCGGTGACTCCACCAGGAACGGCCACGCGGCCACCGGAGGAATCCGCATCGCCACCCTGAATCGTCTACGACATCAGGTCCGTAGCGTCCGGACACCGCTCGGGGTCGCACCGGGTGAGGTCCCGGCGCAGCCGGGTCGGCGGGCTCGCCCGAGGCAGGTGTGCAGGCGACACCGACAGTCCTTCCGCCCGCGCCCTGCCCCGGCGTCGAGCCGCCTCAGGGCAGGCAGTCGCCCGGGGGCGCCTCGATCAGGGCCGCGCCGCCGGCCAACCGGGGGCGCGGGCGGGACCGGGCCGGCGCCCCGCCGGCGCAGTCGGCTGCGGCCCGGACCAGTCGGCTGGACGGCAGCCGCCCCGCCCCCGGCCGGCGCACCGCCGCCGGGTACCAGCCGGGCGGCGGGCTCCCCGCCGGGCGGGGCGTCGTGGCCGGGCGGGCGGTCGCCACGGGCCGGGTCGCGGGCCGGACGACGCGGGTGGCGATGGCGGCGACCCGGCGGGCCGGGCGGCGCACCACGGGCGCGGCCAGCACCAGGGTGACCCGGCGGCGCAGCCGGTGGTCGCGCAACCCGTCGAGGGCGACGCCCGCGGCGGCCGTGGCGACGGCCGCCACCGCGCCGGCCAGCACCAGGGTCTGCCGGGGGCCGGCGTGCTCGGAGAGCCAACCGAGCAGGGGCGCGCCGACCGCCGCGGAGACCGAGCCGGTCACCGCCAGGGCGGCCAGCACCCGACCGCGCATGGCGTAGTCGGTGTCGAGCTGGGCGCGGGCGCCGACCGTGGTGTCGATGACCACCGCCGCCGCGGCCACCGGCAGGATCACCGCGGCGAAGCTGACCGTGCCGGGAGCCAGCCCGGCGGCGATCTGCAGCACGCTGGCCAGCAGGCCGGCGCAGATCAGCACCCCGTAGCCCAGCTCGCGGCGCCGGGCCGCCACCAGCGCGCCCAGCACCGTGCCGACCGCGAAGACGGTGGAGAGCACGCCGTAGCCCGACGCCCCGGCGGCCAGCGGGCCGTCACTCATCGCCGCCATGGTCACCTGGTAGTTGCGGCCCAGGCTGCCCAGCACGAACGACAGCGCCAACGCGACCAGCACCACCGGCTGGCGCAGCAGGTAGCGGAAGCCGGCCCGGATGCCGCCGTCCGCCGGCACCGCCTCGGCCGCCGCCGGCTCGCCGGTGTGCCGCTCCCCCTCGCGTACGGCGAACAGGGCGCCGACCACCGCGACGAAGCTGGCCGCGTTGACGGCGAAGAGCAGTGCGGGGCCGACGGCGGCGACCACGACGGCGCCGGCGCTCATGCCGAGGATGCGGCCGGCGGAGTTGGTCAGCGAGCCGAGCGCGAGGGCGTTGCCGAGGTCCTCCCGGTCGACCAGCGTCGAGGACCAGCGGCCCGACACCGGCCCTTCGATCGCCGACACCGCCCCGGTCACCAGCGCGATCGCGTAGATCGCCGGGAGGCCGCCGACGCCGGTGACGGCGACCACCGCCAGTCCCGCGGCGAGCAGAGCGTGTACCGCCTGGGCGGCGATCAGCACCGGCCTCGCCCGCAGCCGGTCGGCCAGCGCCCCGCCCCAGACGCTGAGCAGCAGCGTCGGCAGGGCCTGGAGCAGGACGGCCAGGCCCATCGAGGTCGCCGAGCGGGTCTCCTCGAGCACGTACCAGTTGACGCCGAGCACCTGCATCCAGGTCCCGATCACCGATACGAAGCCGGCACCGGCCCAGATCCGGTAGTTGCGGTGACGCAGTGCGGCGAACGTGCTTCCGAGGGCCACGGGGGCCTCCCCGTCCAGACGACGACATGACGAAGCCGAACCCACGGCGGGTTCGGCAGCGGCCAAGTCTGCCGCGCGCTAAACCGATTTGCGGCTTTCGTGAGCGGACTCACCGGGTCGACGGCGCCGGCGTGGGGCACGCCCCGCCAGCCCGGCAGGACCCGGGACGGACCGGACGCCGACGACGGACACCCCGGTCGGGACGGGCGCGTCCGGACCGGGGCGTCGGTGCGGCGGGGTCACCGCCGGGGTCGTCAGCGGGCGGCGAGCGGCTGCCGCGCCGGGTCCACCGGGGCCGGCAGCTCGCCGACCCCACCGAGGTAGGTGTGGATCGCCGCGGCGGCGGCCCGCCCCTCGGCGATGGCCCAGACGATCAGCGAGGCGCCCCGGTGCATGTCACCGGCGACGAAGACGCCGTCGGCGTCGGTCTGCCAGTCGGGCCGGGCGTCGACCGCGCCCCGGGTGTTGCGGCGCACCCCGAACTGCTCCAGCAGTGGCTGCTGCTCGGTGCCCTCGAAGCCGATGGCGAGCAGTACCAGGTCGGCCGGGAGTTCGCGCTCGGAGCCGGGCAGCGGGGTGACGATCCGCCGGCCGTCCCGCTTCTCGACGCTGACCTCGGCGATCCGTACGCCCTTGACCTGGCCGGTGCCGTCGTCGACGAACTCCTGCACCGCGACGGCGAAGACGCGCTCGCCGCCCTCCTCGTGCGCCGGGTAGCTGCGCAGCACCCACGGCCAGGTCGGCCACGGGTCGCGGGCGGCGTCCCGGGTCTGCGGGGGCTCCGGGTAGAGGTCGAGCTGGTGCACCCCGGCGGCGCCCTGCCGGTGGGCCACCCCGAGGCAGTCCGCGGCGGTGTCCCCACCGCCGATGATCACGACGTGCTTGCCGGCGGCGTCGATCGGGGTGCCGTCGGACAGCACGGCGAGGGCCGGTCGCCCGTCGCCGGCCGCCGCCACCACGCGGTTGGCGGCGACCAGGTGCGCCATCGCCTGGTGTACGCCGCGCAGCTGCCGCCCGGGGGTCTCCGGGGTGTCCCGGCCCTGGAGCGCGCCGCAGGCCAGCAGCACCGCGTCGTGCTCGGCGCGCAACTGCTCGGCGGTGACGTCCACGCCGACGTCCACCCCGGTGCGGAACTGGACGCCCTCGGCGGCGAGCTGGGCCAGCCGCCGGTCGATGTGCTGCTTCTCCAGCTTGAAGTCGGGGATGCCGTACCGGAGCAGGCCACCGATCGCGTCGTCGCGCTCGTACACGGTCACCGCGTGACCGGCGCGGGCGAGCTGCTGCGCGGCGGCGAGGCCGGCGGGGCCGGAGCCGACCACGGCGACCGACCGGCCGGTCGGCGCCGGCACCGGGCGGGGCCGCAGCCCGCCCCGGGCCACCGCCGCGTCGGCGATCTCCACCTCGACCTGCTTGATGGTGACCGGCTGCCCGCCGCCGATGCCGAGCACGCAGGCGGCCTCGCAGGGCGCCGGGCAGAGCCGGCCGGTGAACTCCGGGAAGTTGTTGGTGGCGTGCAGCGACTCCACCGCGGCGTCCCAGTTGCCGGTGCGGACCAGGTCGTTCCAGTCCGGGATGCGGTTGCCCAGCGGGCAGCCGTCGTGGCAGAACGGGATGCCGCAGTCCATGCACCGGGTGGCCTGCTCGCGGATCAGCTCCTCGCCGGCCGGCGGGTAGACCTCGCGCCAGTCGCTGATCCGCACCGGCACCGGGCGGCGCGCCGGCAGCCGCCGGTCGTAGCGCAGGAAACCGTTCGGGTCAGGCACGAGCCACCTCCTGGGCCGCCACCCGCGGGGCGGGCGGCACCGGCGCGGTCAGCGCAGACATGACCGCGTCGTCGACGTCACGGCCGGCGGCTTCGGCGGCCCGCATGATCTCCATCACCCGGCGGTAGTCCCGGGGGACCACCGCGGTGAACTCCTCCACCGCCTCCGGCCAGCGCTTGAGCAGCTCCGCGCCGAGGACCGAGTCGGTCTCCGCGACGTGCCGCTGCACCAGCTCGTGCAGCAGGTCGCGCTCGGCGTCGCGCAGCGACACCAGGTCGACCAGCTCGGCGTTGACCCGGTCGGTGTCCAGCCGGTGCACGTACGCGGTGCCGCCGGACATGCCGGCGGCGAAGTTGCGGCCGGTCTCGCCGAGCACCACCACGGTGCCGCCGGTCATGTACTCGCACCCGTGGTCGCCGACGCCCTCGACGACGGCCACCGCGCCCGAGTTGCGCACCGCGAAGCGCTCCCCCACCCGGCCGCGCAGGAACAGCTCGCCGCCGGTGGCTCCGTACAGGATGGTGTTGCCGGCGATGATCTGGTCCTCGGCCCGCGCCCCGGCGGCGGCCTCCGGGTCGGCGAACGGCGCGGCGGCGTCCGGGCGGACGACGATCCGGCCACCGGAGAGCCCCTTGCCGACGTAGTCGTTGGCGTCGCCGTGCAGCCGCAGGGTCACCCCGCGCGGCAGGAACGCGCCGAAGGACTGGCCGGCGGTGCCGCGCAGCACGAACTCGATCGTGTCGTCGGGCAGGCCGGCGCCGCCGAAGCGGCGGGTGACCTCGCCGCCGAGCATCGCGCCGACGCTGCGGTGCTCGTTGCGCACCGCCACCTCGACCCGGACCGGGCTGCCGTCGCGCAGCGCCGGCTGCGCCAGGGCGATCAGCTCGTTGTCCAGGGCCAGTTCCAGGCCGTGATCCTGGGCCCGCACGCCGCGCCGGGCGGCGTCCGCCGGCAGCTCCGGCACGTGCAGTACGCGCCCGAGGTCCAGCCCGTGCGCCTTCCAGTGCTGCACCGCCGGGGCGACGTCGAGCAGCTCGGCGTGCCCGATCGCCTCGTCGATGCTGCGGAAGCCCAGCTCGGCGAGGTAGCCGCGGACCTCCTCGGCGAGGAAGAGGAAGAAGTTCTCCACGAACTCCGGCTTGCCGGTGAACCGCTCGCGCAGCACCGGGTTCTGGGTGGCGATGCCGACCGGACAGGTGTCCAGGTGGCAGACCCGCATCATCACGCAGCCCTCGACGATCAGCGGGGCGGTGGCGAAGCCGAACTCCTCGGCGCCGAGCAGCGCCGCGACCAGCACGTCCCGGCCGGTCTTGAGCTGGCCGTCGACCTGCACGGTGACCCGGTCGCGGAGCTTGTTGAGCAGCAGCGTCTGCTGCGCCTCGGCCAGGCCCAGCTCCCATGGGGTGCCGGCGTGCTTGAGGGAGTTCAGCGGGGACGCGCCGGTGCCGCCGTCGTGCCCGGAGATCAGGATGACGTCGGCCTTGAGCTTGGCGACGCCGGCCGCGACGGTGCCCACGCCGACCTCGCTGACCAGCTTGACGTGCACCCGGGCGGCCGGGTTGACGCACTTCAGGTCGTGCACCAGCTGGGCGAGGTCCTCGATCGAGTAGATGTCGTGGTGCGGCGGCGGGGAGATCAGGCCGACGCCCGGGGTGGCGTGCCGGGTACGGGCGATCCACGGCCAGACCTTGTTGCCGGGCAGCTGCCCGCCCTCGCCGGGCTTGGCGCCCTGCGCCATCTTGATCTGGAGGTCGTCGGCGTTGACCAGGTATTCGCTGGTCACGCCGAAGCGACCGCTGGCGATCTGCTTGACCGCGGAGCGGCGGGCCGGGTCGTACAGCCGCTCGACGTCCTCGCCGCCCTCGCCGGTGTTGGACTTGCCACCGAGCCGGTTCATCGCGATGGCCAGGGTCTCGTGCGCCTCCGCCGAGATCGACCCGTACGACATGGCGCCGGTGGCGAACCGCTTGACGATCTCGGTGGCCGGCTCGACCTCGTCGATCGGCACTGCCGGGCGCACCCCGGTACGCAGGGTGAACAGCCCGCGCAGCGAGCCGGCCCGCGCGGCCAGCTCGTCGACCTTGGCGGTGTACTGCCGGAACACGTCGTACTGGCGGCTGCGGGTGGCGTGCTGGAGCAGGAAGACCGTCTCCGGGTTGAACAGGTGCAGCTCACCCTCGCGGCGCCACTGGTACTCGCCGCCGACCTCCAACCGGTCGGAGGTCTCCGCGCCCGCCGCCGGCCAGGCCAGCGCGTGCCGGGCGGCCACCTCGGCGTGGATCTCGTCCAGCCCGATGCCGCTGATGGTGCTGGGGGTGCCGCGGAAGTAGCGCTCCACCAGCCGGGTGTGCAGCCCGACCGCCTCGAAGACCTGCGCACCGCAGTACGACGACACCGTCGAGATGCCCATCTTCGACATGATCTTCAGGACGCCCTTGCCGAGCGCCTTGACGTAGTTGCGGATCGCCTTGCCGGGGTCCACGCCGACCAGCGCGCCGGTGGAGATCATGTCCTCGACCGACTCGAAGGCCAGGTACGGGTTGACCGCCGCCGCGCCGTACCCGATCAGCACGGCCGCGTGGTGCACCTCGCGGCAGTCGCCGGACTCGACGATCAGCGCCACCTGGGTACGGGTCTGCTCGCGGACCAGGTGCTGGTGCACCGCCGCGGTGAGCAGCAGCGACGGGATCGGCGCCAGGTCGGCGTTGGAGTCCCGGTCGGAGAGGACGAGGATCCGCACGCCGTCCTCGATCGCCTCCGAGACGTGCCGGCAGATCTCGGTCAGCCGGGCCTTGATGCCGGCGCCGCCGTCACGGACCCGGTAGAGCCCGGAGACCCGGACGGCCTTGAAGCCGGGCAGGTCGCCGTCCTCGTCGATGGAAAGGATCTTGGCCAGCTCGTCGTTGTCGATCACCGGGTACGGCAGCACGATCTGCCGGCAGCTCGCCGGGCCCGGGTCGAGCAGGTTGCCCTCCGGGCCGATGGTCGACGACAGGCTGGTCACCAGCTCCTCGCGGATGGCGTCCAGCGGCGGGTTGGTGACCTGGGCGAAGAGCTGGTGGAAGTAGTCGTAGAGCAGCCGCGGCCGGGTCGACAGCGGGGAGATCGGGGTGTCGGTGCCCATCGAGCCGAGCGGCTCCGCGCCGAGCCGGGCCATCGGCGCGAGCAGGATCTTCAGCTCCTCCTCGGTGTAGCCGAAGGTCTGCTGGCGGCGGCGTACCGAGTCGTGGGTGTAGACGATGTGCTCGCGCGGCGGCAGGTCGGTCAGGTCGATCAGCCCGGCGTGCAGCCACTCGGCGTACGGCCGGGCGGCGGCCAGCTCGGCCTTGATCTCGTCGTCCTGCACGATCCGCCCGTTGACGGTGTCGACCAGGAACATCCGGCCCGGCTGGAGCCGCCCCTTGGCGACCACGGTGGCAGGGTCGAGGTCGAGCACGCCCGCCTCGCTGCCGAGCACGACGAGTCCGTCGGAGGTCCGCCACCAGCGGCCCGGGCGCAGCCCGTTGCGGTCCAGCACCGCGCCGACGATCTCGCCGTCGGTGAAGGCGACCGAGGCGGGCCCGTCCCAGGGCTCCATCAGGCTGGCGTGGAACCGGTAGAAGGCCCGCTTGTCCGCCCGCATGCCCGGGTCGTTCTCCCAGGCCTCCGGGATCATCATCAGCACCGCGTGCGGCAGGCTCCGCCCGGCCAGGTGCAGCAGTTCGAGGACCTCGTCGAAGTTCGCCGAGTCGGAGGCGCCCGGGGTGCAGACCGGGAAGATCCGCCGGATGTTGCCGGGGATCTCGGGGCTGCGCAGCAGCGCCTCCCGGGCCTGCATCCAGTTCCGGTTGCCGCGGATGGTGTTGATCTCACCGTTGTGCGCGATGAACCGGTACGGGTGGGCCAGCGGCCAGGACGGGAAGGTGTTGGTGGAGAACCGGGAGTGCACCAGCGCGATCGCGCTTTCCACCCGCTCGTCGGTCAGGTCCGGGAAGTACGCCGGCAGCTGGTCCGGGGTGAGCATGCCCTTCCAGGTCATGGTCCGGGAGGACAGCGACGGGAAGTATGCCGGCACGCCCCGCTCGGCGCTCTCCCGCTCGGCCTGCTTGCGCACGCAGAACGCCACCCGGTCCAGGTCGAGGCCGGTCAGCGGCGAGCCGGCCGGACCGGCCGGGGTGTCGGTGAGCCGGTGCGCGGCCAGGAAGAGCTGACGGATCCGGGGCATCGCCGCGAGCGCCGTCTCGCCCAGCCCGCTCGGGTCGACCGGCACGTCCCGCCAGCCGAGCAGGTCGGCCCCCTCCACCAGGGCGTACTTCTCCACCACCTGCCGGGCGCGGGCCTCCGCCGCGTCGTCGTCGGGGAGGAAGACCAGGCCGGTGGCGTACTGGCCGACCGGCGGCAGCGGGAAGTCGACCACCGCGCGCAGGAAGGCGTCCGGGACCTGGATCATGATCCCGGCGCCGTCACCGGTGTTGTGTTCCGCGCCCCGGGCGCCCCGATGGTCCAGGCGACAGAGCGCGCCGAGGCCGCCCGCCACCACCGCGTGGGAGCGCCGGCCGTGCAGGTCCGCGACGAAGGCCACGCCGCACGCGTCGTGCTCGTTGGCGGGGTCGTAGAGACCGGCCGGGGGCGGGGCCGACTGCGGGCTGTGAGGGTACGGAAAGGCCACCGGGCCTCCTGTCGTCACTCAGGTTGGATCATGGTCGGGACGACGTCGGCCCTTGGCGGTTTATTGAGTCTACGTTAGGGAGACCCGCGCAAGGCCAGTGCAGATTGATCACACCTTCCAGACTCTGGGACAGGTAGTCTCGCGCGGTGGATCCCCTGCGCAGCGAAATCCTCGCCCGGCTGGAACGCTTCTACGACGCGGTGCCCCGCGACGTCGCACGCGGCGAGGAGCACGGCGCGCTAGTCCTCTTCGTGCGGGAAGGGGTCGGCTGGCCGTTCTACGCCCGACCCCGCCTCGACGCCACCGCACCCCCGTCGCTGGCCGACGTGACCGCCGTCCGCGAGCGGCAGCGCGAGCTGGGCCTGCCCGAGGCCCTGGAATGGGTGCACGAGACCACGCCCGACCTGCTGGCGGTGGCCCGGGCGGCGGGGCTGAGCGTGCTGGAGGCGCCGCTGATGGTGCTCGACCCGGCCGCCCTGCCCGACCCGGCGACGCTCACCGACGTACCGGTGCGGGTGCTGGACCCGGACGCGCCCGGCTTCGCCGCCGACGTGGCCGCCCGCCGCGCGGTCGCCGCGGTCGGTTTCGCCGCCGCCGGCACGGCCCGCGGCGACGCGGGCCCGGCGGAGCGGGACGCGGCGATCACCGAACTGGACGTGGCGGCGCTGGACGAGGAGCGGACCCGGCTCGCCGACGGCCGCCGGCTGTCGGTGCTGGCCGGCACGTCCGAGGAGGGGGCGCTGGCCAGCGGGATGGCGATGCGGGTCGACGACGTGGCCGAGATCGCCGGGGTGGCCACCCTGCCGGCCGCCCGCCGCCGGGGCCTCGGCGCGGCGGTCACCGCCACCCTCGCCGACGAACTGCTGGCCGCCGGCACCGACCTGGTCTTCCTCTCCGCCGGCAGCGAGGAGATCGCCCGGGTCTATCTCCGGGTCGGCTTCCGCCGCGTCGGCACCGCCTGCATCGCCGAACCCACCGCCCTCATCTGACTCCCGACCCCCCGGCCTCCGGCCGCCTACGTTGATCATCAGGTTGGCGGCGCGACACGCCGGGCGGCGTCAAGTGGTGAGTGCAATCGTCAGGGGGCGGTGAGGGGGCGCGGTGGGTCAGGGGGTTGGGGGGCGCCACTGGGCGGCGGACGAGGCGGCGCTGGAGAGTAGGCGGGGGCTTATCGTGCCGAGGGCGGCGTCGCGGGCGCGCAGGGCCAGCCGGCCCCGGGCCTGCAGGACCGCCGACATCCGGCGGGTCTGCCGGACCACCGTCGCCGCGCGCGGGCGGCGCAACCGGTCGTACGCCTGCACGGCGTCGGGCAGTCGGGATTCGCGCAGCAGCGAGGAGAGGGTGGCCGCGTCCTCGAAGGCGAGGCAGGCGCCCTGCCCCAGGTGTGGCGGCATCGCGTGCGCCGCGTCGCCGAGCAGCACCACGCCACCGGGGCCGGCCGGAAAGCCGTACGTCCGGGGCAGCGGGCGCAGCTCGCGGACCTCCTGCTGCACCAGGTCGGCCGGTTCGGTGGCGTCGAGCAGCTCGCCGATCGGCGCGGGCCAGCCGGCGTACCAGCGCTTGAGCAGGGCGAGCTGGGTCTCCGGCGGCTCGGGCCGGGGCGCTCCGGCGGCGGTGGCGACCCAGTAAATGCCGCCCCGGCGGGAGGCGCCGGAGGAGCCGCGCTCGCCCAGCGAGGCGGCTACGAAGCGGTAGCCCGCCCCCAGCACCTCCCCGCCGAGCGGCTGGTCGGCCGGCAGCCGGGGCGCCCGGTACCAGGGGATCACCGCGCGCCAGGCCGCGCAGCCGGAGCTGATCACCGCCGAGGAGGGGGCGAGCTGGCGGCGTACCGCGCTGTCGGTGCCGTCGGCCGCCACCACCAGGTCGGCCTCGAACAGGTGCCCGGCGGTGCCCACCGCGGGCCGCTGTCCGGGGCGGACCCGGACGGTGTCCACGGCCACGCCGGTGCGCAGCTCCACCCGGTCGCCGAGCCCGGCGATCAGCGCGTCGTGCAGGTCCTCCCGGTGCACCACCACCGGCATCCGGTCGGCCGGCGTCGGGCGCGGCTGCACCAGCCAGTGCCCGTCCGGCCGGCGCACCCCGGCGTCGGGCAGCGGGGTGGCGATCGCGTCCAGGCCCGCGCCGAGGCCGAGCGCGTGCAGCGCGCGTACCCCGTTGGGCCAGAGCACCACGGCCGTGGCTTCCGGACGGACCCGGTCCGCCCGTTCCAGCAGGGTGACCTGCCAGCCGGAGCGGGCCAGCGTGCCGGCCACCGCCAGCCCGCCGAGCCCGGCGCCGACCACCACCGCGGTGCGCATCCCCGCCCCGCTCAGCTGTCCCGGTCGGCGGGCCGGGCGCCGGCGGCGCCCGCCCGGTCGTCCCGCTCCGGGACGTCCTCGTCGCCCACGGGCGGCGCCTCGTCGTCGGCGTGCGCGGCCTCGTCGTCGGCGTCGGTCGGGGTTTCGTCGTCGGTCGCCGTGGTCTCCTCGGCGGCGGGTTCGTCGGGGACCTCGCCGGTCTCCCGGTACGCCTGGAACTGCTCCTCGCTGACCGTCCGGTAGCCCTCCGGGGCGACCGCCCGGGGCCCGTTCTCGGTGCGGGAGAGGTCGACCTGGGAGATGTCCCCACCGGCCGGCGGCACTTCCGTGGTCGGCACGCCCACCGGGATCAGGTACTCGCGGGGGCCGCGGACCCGGAGGAAGTAGATCAGCGCGCCGAGGAAGACCAGGGCGGCGGTCCAGACGTTGAGGCGCACGCCGAGGATCTGGTTCGCCTCGTCGGTGCGCATCAGCTCGATCCAGAACCGACCGACGGTGTAGCCCATCACGTAGAGCGCGAAGGCCCGACCCCTGCCCAGCTTGAACCGGCGGTCGAGGGCGAACACCAGGGCGGCGACGCCGACGTTCCACAGCGCCTCGTAGAGGAACGTCGGGTGGTAGAGCCCGGGCTGCAGCACCGGCTGGCCGGCGGGGTCGCGCTGCGCCTGACCCGGGTCGGCCGGGTCCATCTTGTGGATCTCCAGCCCCCAGGGCAGCGTGGTGCGGCCGCCGTAGAGCTCGTTGTTGAACCAGTTGCCGAACCGGCCGACCGCCTGGGCCAGCGGCAGGCCGGGGGCGAGCGCGTCGGCCACCACCGCGAACGGGATGCCGAGCTGCCGGGCGGCGATCCAGGCGCCGACCGCGCCACCGGCGACCGCGCCCCAGATGCCCAGCCCACCCTCGTGGATGTAGAACACCTTGAGCCAGTCCCCGCCGGCGCCGAAGTACTTCTCCGGCGAGGTGATCACGTGGTAGATCCGAGCGCCGACGATGCCGGCCGGGACCGCCCAGACCGCGATGTCGAGCACCGCGCCCGGGGCCACGCCGCGCTGGCGCAGCCGGCGCTCGGTGACCCAGCAGGCCAGCACGATGCCGAGGATGATGCAGAGCGCGTAGGCCCGGATCGGCACCGGCCCGAGCTGCCAGACCGCGGTGGTCGGGCTCGGCAGGGCCGCCTGGGGGCTCAACGAGGCGAGGGTCACGGCTGCAAAGGCTACCGTTGCCGACCGCATCCGCGGCACCCCGGTCCGGCGAGGTTCGCGCGCCGGCTGACTTCCGGTTTGCCGGCCCGTACGCTCTTTGTCCATGAGCACGCTCACCTGGGCGGTCGCCGCGGTCCTGACCGACGAGGCCGGTCGGGTGCTGCTGTGCCGGCGCGACCGGGGCGGGCGGTGGGCGTTGCCCGGTGGGCGGCTGCACCGGCCGGGGTGCCCGACCGCAGCGGTGGCGGGCGAGGTCCGGCGGGAGACCGGGTTCGCGGTCGATATCGTCGATCTGGTCGGCCTCTACCACCTCAGCGGCTCGCCCTGCGGCGGGCCGTCGACGCCGGACCCGCAGCCCGACGTCCTGGTGCACGTGTTCCGGGCGCGTACCGGCCGGGACGCGGCCGAGACGCCGCCGGCCGGCTGCACGCTCTCCTGGCACCTGCCGGAGCGGCTGCCCGCGGAGGTCACCCCGGTCACCCGGGCCGCCGTCGCCGACGCCCGGGCCGGGTGCTCAGGGGTGCTGCGCGACCTGCGCCCCGACCCGGCCACGACGACCCCGGTGGGTCCGCAGTCCCGGGCGGGCGATTCCGTGCCGCCCGCGCCGCGCACCGGGTCGGCCGTCCGGCCCACTCCCTGACCGGGCGCCCGAGGACGCCTCCCCGTTTGCGGCGTGTCGCGGTGTCCCGGCTTCGGGATACCGCGACACGCCGCAAACGGTGTCGATCATGCCGGCCGTCGCCGAACACCGGCCCGGTCGCGAGGGCGCGGGCACGGTCAGGGAACACCGCCACGGGCACGGGCGGCCGGGGCGCCGGGACGGGCCGCCGGGACGGGCCGCCGGGGCGCCGGGACGGGCCGCCGGGGCGCCGGGACAGGAAGCCGGGGCGCCGGGACAGGAAGCCGGGGCGCCGGGACAGGCGGCGGCGACGGGGGCGGTGCGGGTCAGCGGACGGGGTGGCGGACGCCCTCGGCGAGTTCGGCGCTGAGCGTGCGCAGGGCGGTCAGCCCGGCGGCCGGGTCCGGGGCGTCGAGCACGCAGCGGACCAGGGCGCTGCCCACGATCACGCCGTCGGCGTAGCCGGCGACCGTGGCGGCCTGGGCGCCGGTGCCCACGCCGAGGCCGACGCCGACCGGCAGGTCGGTGACCTCGCGGAGCCGGGAGACCAGGACCGGCGCGGCCTCCGAGGTCTGCGCCCGGGCGCCGGTGACCCCCATGATCGCGGTGGCGTAGACGAAGCCCCGGCAGTGCTCGACGGTCATCTTCAGCCGGGCGTCGGTGGACGACGGCGAGACCAGGAACGTGCGGTCCAGGCCGTGGGCGTCCGAGGCGGCCAGCCACTCGCCGGCCTCGTCGGGGATCAGGTCCGGGGTGATCAGGCCGGTGCCGCCGGCGGCGGCGAGGTCGCGGGCGAACGCGTCGACGCCGTACTGCTCGATCGGGTTCCAGTAGGTCATGGTGACCACCGGGGCGCCGGTGGCGGCGACCGCCTCGACGATCCGCAGGGTGTCCGCGGTGCGGACCCCGCCGGCCAGGGCGATGTCACTGGCCTTCTGGATCACCGGCCCGTCCATCACCGGGTCGGAGTAGGGGATCTCCACCTCGATGACGTCGACGCCCGCCTCGACCATGGCGGTCATCGCGGCGATGCTGCCCTCGACGGTCGGGAAGCCGGCCGGCATGCAGCCGACCAGCAGGGCCCGCCCGTCGGCGCGGGCCTTGTCGAAGGCCACCCCGATCCGACTCACGCTGTCACTCCTTGTCGAGGATGCCGAAGTACTCGCCGGCGGTGTGCACGTCCTTGTCACCCCGACCGGACAGGTTGACCACGATGACCGGCTCCCGGCCGAGTTCGGCGGTGAGTCGGGGAGCGATCCGCAGCGCGCCGGCCAGCGCGTGCGAGCTCTCGATCGCCGGGATGATCCCCTCGGTACGGCAGAGCAGCTCGAACGCGGCCATCGCCTCCGCGTCGGTCACCGGCTCGTACGTGGCCCGGCCGCTGTCGTGCAGCCAGGCGTGCTCCGGCCCGACGCCCGGGTAGTCCAGCCCGGCGGAGATCGAGTGCGACTCGATGGTCTGGCCGTCGGCGTCCTGGAGCACGTACGTGCGGGTGCCGTGCAGCACGCCCGAGCTGCCGCCGGTGATGCTGGCCGCGTGCCGGCCGGTCTCCACCCCGTCGCCGCCGGCCTCGAAGCCGTACAGCCGCACGTCGGTGTCGCCGACGAAGGCGTGGAAGATGCCCAGCGCGTTGGAGCCGCCGCCGACGCAGGCGGCGACCGCGTCCGGCAGCGCGCCGGTCAGGTCGAGGCACTGCTGGCGAGCCTCCTCGCCGATGCCCCTGACGAAGTCCCGGACCATCTCCGGGAACGGATGCGGGCCGGCGGCGGTGCCGATCAGGTAGTGGGTGTCGTCGACGTTGGCCACCCAGTCCCGCATGGCCTCGTTCATCGCGTCCTTGAGGGTGCGCGAGCCGGTGGTGACCGGGACGACGGTGGCGCCGAGCATCCGCATCCGGGCCACGTTGAGCGCCTGCCGCTGGGTGTCGACCTCGCCCATGTAGACCACGCACTCGAGGTCGAACAGGGCGGCGGCGGTGGCGGTGGCCACGCCGTGCTGGCCGGCGCCGGTCTCGGCGATCACCCGCTTCTTGCCCATCCGCCTGGTGAGCAGCGCCTGACCCAGCACGTTGCGCACCTTGTGCGCCCCGGTGTGGTTGAGGTCCTCCCGCTTGAGCAGCACCCGGGCGCCCACCTTGGCGGAGAACCGCTCGGCGGAGTACAGCAGCGACGGGGTGCCGGCGTAGTCGCGCAGCAGGGCGTGGAACTCGGCGAGGAACGCCTCGTCGGTCATCGCCTTGCGGTACGCGGCGTCCAGCTCGTCCAGCGCCGCGACCAGCGCCTCCGGCACGAACCGGCCGCCGAAGCGGCCGAAGTGACCGGCGGCGTCGGGAAGCTGACCGGCCGGGGCCGAGGCGTTGGCGCTCATGCCGTCACCTCCCTACGGTCGGCGACGCCATGAGGCACTGGCGCACCGCGCCGGATGATTCGCTCGCTGCGCTCGCTCAAGGCGGTGTCCTCTCGCTGCTGACGTCTCCCGGGCGCGGGCTCAGCGCACCGGGCGGGGCGTGGCCGGGTGGTTGCCGGCGTTGACCAGCTCGGCGACCGCCTCGCGGGGGCTCTTCTGGGTGACCAGGCCCTCGCCCACCAGCACGGCGTCGGCGCCGGCCGAGGCGTACCGGATGAGGTCGTGCGGGCCACGCACGCCGGATTCCGCGATCTTGACGACGCTGCTGGGCAGGCCGGGCGCGATCCGCTCGAAGACCGACCGGTCGACCTCCAGGGTACGCAGGTCGCGGGCGTTGACCCCGATCACCTGCGCGCCGGCCTCCAGGGCGCGGTCGGCCTCCTCCTCGTCGTGCACCTCGACCAGGGCGGTCATGCCGAGCGACTCGATCCGCTCCAGCAGACCCATCAGCACGTTCTGTTCGAGGGCGGCGACGATCAGCAGCACCAGGTCGGCGCCGTGCGCGCGCGCCTCGTGCACCTGGTAGCTGGAGACCACGAAGTCCTTGCGCAGCACCGGGACCCGGACGGCGGCCCGGACGGCGGCCAGGTCGTCCAGCGAACCGCCGAACCAGCGCCCCTCGGTCAGCACGCTGATCGCCCGCGCGCCGCCGGAGGCGTACTGCCCGGCCAGGTCGGCCGGGTCGGCGATCTCGGCCAGCCGGCCCTTGGACGGCGAGGAACGCTTGACCTCGGCGATCACGGCCACCCCGGGCCGGCGCAGGGCCGCGTACGCGTCCAGCGGCGGCGGGGCGGCGGCGGCCAGCTCGCGGATCCGCTCCAGCGGAACCTGCTCCTGCCGCCGCGCCACGTCCTCCCGGACGCCGGCCAGGATCTCGTCGAGCACGCTTCCGGACGCCGCCGAACCGGCCTCGTCCCCCTCCGCGTGCCCATGCTCAGCAGTCACCAACGGACTCCCCTCTCCGGGTGTCATGGGCCGATGCTAGGGGGCGCCTGGTGACGACGGGTGCCGGGGGTATGGCGCTCCTCACGAAATGGGCTGTGGCATGATGGCCGACTTCCGGTGAACGCGATGTCACGCAGCGCCACGATGTCCATCGACCGGCCCTTACGCCCCGCTCCGGGTCGTCGCGCGAGCATCCACCGTGGCCCATGGACCATGAGAGCACGGCCGCCCGGTCCCCGCATCACGGCGACGCCCGTCGATGCTGTGACGAAGGTCAAGGAAGAACGGCCCTACCCTGGTCGTTCGCTCCGACGGACAGTTGATCCGCCCGTCACCACGGTGAAACGTGAGCCGGGCAGCGTGTCCACCGGGCAGACTCGATGACGCGCCTGCCGAGACGTCGGACTCCTCCTGTTGGGGTGACCTCATGAGCACGACCGGGCCGAACTCCACCGCCCTCGGACTGACCACCCTTTCGCGCACCGTCGCCTCGTTGGCCGTCGGCGTGGTGCACACCCTGGAACGCGCCGTGGTCGGCGAGGGCCGGGTGCGTACCGCGCGCGGCAACGCCTGGGAGGCGGTCTGCGCCGACCGGGCCCGCGCCGACCAGCGGGCCGAGCTGGACCGCCTGGTGGCCGAGCTGGCCGCCGCCCGGGCCGCGGCCCGGGACCGCCGCGAGGTCCGCGAGCGCCAGCCGGTCAGCTGACCGTCGGGTCCTCGCCCCGGTCGAGGGCATCCCACGCCTCGCGGGTGCCCCGCTCGGTGGCCGGGCGCCCGTCGGCCCCCGCCGGCGCCCCGGCGCCGGAGTGGCGCTCGTACCGGGCGCCCATCGCCGGCCAGCGCTGACCGCGCGCCGCGGTGAGCGCGCCGCCGAGCGCCGCCAGCAACCCGCCGAGCAGGCAGAGCGCCGGCCAGTGCCGGCTCACCTCGCCGTCGAACGCGGCGACCAGCCCGTACCCGCCGCCCGCCGCCACCGCCGCGCCGAGCAGGGCCAGCAGCCCGCCCAGCAGGCGCCGGACCCGGCCCCTGGTGGCCAGTACCGCACCGCCCCCGGCCAGCCCGACCAGCGCCAGCGCCGACAGCCACGGCAGCAGGTCCGCGCCGGTGCGGCCCGGCCGCGCCGACGGCAGCGATCCGCGCGGGGTCACCTCCACCGACCAGGTCCGGGTCGCCGCCCAGAAGGCGAGGCCCGCCCCGGCCAGGCAGAGCAGCACCGCGTACGTCAACTCGCGCCGGCCCGACCCGGCCGGCGTACCCGCCTCGGCGGGCGTGTCCGGACCGCTCACCGGGCCACTCGTCGGGCCGCTCACCGGGCCGGCCGGAGGGTTTCGGCGGCGGCAATGGCGGCGAGCACCGCGGCGGCCTTGTTCCGGGTCTCCTGGTCCTCGCCGGCGGGATCGGAATCGGCCACCACCCCGGCCCCGGCCTGCACGTACGCCCGCCCGTCGCGGATCAGCGCGGTGCGGATGGCGATGGCCATGTCCAGGTCGCCGCCGAAGCCGAAGTAGCCCACGGTGCCGCCGTAGATGCCGCGCCGGACCGGCTCCAGCTCCTCAATGATCTCCATGGCGCGCACCTTCGGGGCACCGGAGAGGGTGCCGGCCGGGAAGGTCGCGGCGAGCGCGTCGAAGGCCGTCCGGTCGTCGCGCAGCGTGCCGACCACGGTCGAGACGATGTGCATCACGTGGCTGTACCGCTCGATGGTGGCGAACTCCGGCACCTCCACCGTGCCCGGACGGCACACCCGGCCCAGGTCGTTGCGGCCCAGGTCGACCAGCATCACGTGCTCGGCCCGCTCCTTGGGGTCGGCGAGCAGCTCGGCGGCGAGCCGGGTGTCGGCGTCCGCGGTGGCGCCGCGCGGCCGGGTGCCGGCGATCGGGTGCAGCAGCGCCCGCCGCTGGCCGTCCGGACCGGCGTTGACCTTCAGGTGCGCCTCCGGCGACGAGCCGACGATGTCGAAGCCGTCGAAGCGCAGCAGGTACATGTACGGGCTGGGGTTGGTGGTGCGCAGCACCCGGTAGACGTCCAGCGGGTCGGCGCGGGTGTCCCGCTCGAAGCGCTGGGCGAGCACGATCTGGAAGCACTCTCCGGCGCGGATCGCCTCCTTGGCCGCCTCGACCGCCTTCGGGTAGCCGCCCTCCGGGGTACGGCTGACCACCTCGCCGGCCGGCGGTCGGCCCACGGTGGAGATCATGGGCGGAATCGGTCGGGACAGCGCGGTGGTCATCGCGTCGAGCCGCCCCACCGCGTGGTGGTACGCCGCCGCGACCAGCGGCTCCCGATCCGGCGCGTCCAGCGGCGGCAGCACCGCGTTGGCGACCAGGATCGCCGAGCCGTCGTAGTGGTCGAGCACCACCAGGTCGGTCGCGAGCATCATGCCCAGCTCCGGCACCCCGAGGTCGTCCTCGGTCAGCTCGGGCAGCCGCTCGAAGCGCCGGATCAGGTCGTAGCCCAGGTAGCCGACCATGCCGCCGGTCAGCGGCGGCATGTCGCTGGCCGGGTCCCAGACCGGGCCGGCCAGGGCCTCGACGGTCTCGCGCAGCACCTCGACCGGGTCGCCGGAGGACGGCACGCCGACGGGGGGCTGGCCGGTCCAGACCGCGACGCCGTCCCGCTCGACCAGGGTCGCGCCGCTGCGCACGCCGATGAACGAGTACCGCGACCAGGACATCCCGGCCGAGCCGACGCCCTGCTCGGCGGACTCCAGCAGGAAGGTGCCCGGGCCGCCGGCGAGCTTGCGGTAGACCCCGACCGGGGTCTCCGCGTCGGCCAGCAGCCGCCGGGTCACCGGCACCACCCGCCAGCGGGCGGCCAGCTGGGTGAAGCTGCCCAGGTCGGGGCTCAGGGTGCCGTCGGTCATCGCCGGGCCTGCCTCTCGTCCGCGCCGGCGCGGTCCGGCCGCGCCCCGCTGTCCGCGCTCACCGCTGGGTCCCCGCGCCGCTGACCGGCAGCTCGGTGAAGAAGCAGGTGCGGTGCCCGGTGTGACAGGCCGCCCCCACCTGGTCGACGTTGACCAGCAGCGCGTCACCGTCGCAGTCCAGCGCGACCGAGCGGACGTACTGGTGGTGCCCGGAGGTGGCTCCCTTGACCCAGTACTCCTGCCGGCTGCGCGACCAGTAGGTGGCCCGGCCGGTGGTCAGCGTGCGGTGCAACGCCTCGTCGTCCATCCAGGCGACCATCAGCACCTCGCCGGTGTCGTGCTGGCGCACCACCGCGGCGACCAGGCCGTCGGGGGTGCGGCGCAGCCGGGCGGCGACGGCCGGATCGAGACGCGACGGGCGCACCGCGCCAGCGTCGGCGTCGCTCGGGGAAGAGTCAGTCACGGGCACAGTGACCCATTGTCCCGCACGCGGTGCGGGGACCTGCGGGGCGTACCCGCCCCGGCGGGCGGGCCGGGCGAGCTGGGCGACGTAGCGGTCGAGCCGCCCGTCGGCGAGCGCCGCCGCCAGGTCCGGCCCGGCCACCTCCGCGACCCGGTCGGCGTACGGGCGGACCAGCGGGAGGACCCCGGCGACCAGGCGCGCCGCGGCGGCCCCGAGCTGGCCGGTGGAGGCGGGGCGCAGCCCGAGGCAGAGCAGCATGTCGTCGCGGTAGCCGGGCGGGGCGACCGGCAGCGTGAGCGCGGCGGCGAAGGCGCCCCGCCGGGACACCACCCGGACGCTCGGGTTGGCCAGCCGCAGCACCGAGGGGCAGAGCCGGGCCAGGTCGGCGGCGGCCAGGCGTACCCCGAGCTGGTCGCCGGCGGCGCGGGCGGCGGCCACCTTGCCCAGCGTGGCGACCAACTCCTCCAGCCGGGGCTCGCCGGCGGGCTGGCAGAGCACCGGCAGGTCGATCCGGGGCCGCCAGCCCTCCTCCGCCCAGAGCAGCCGGACCGGCGCGGTGACCGGCAGGCCGAACGCCCAGTCGGCCGGCTCGCCGAGCCGGTCCACCCAGGAGCGGACGTCCCGGGCGGCCACCGACACGTGCACCAGCCGGCCGTCCACCTCGACCAGGTACGCCTGCCGCGCGGCGTACGGGGTGGGGCCGGGGCCGGTGGACCGGCCCGTCTCGCCGGAGGTCGGCGAGGCGGGGCGGTCGTCGTCGGCGACGAGCACGTCGAGGTCGACGTCGCTGTGCGCGGTGGCGGCCCGTCGGGCGTGGCTGCCGCGCAGCAGGATCCCGACGACGGGGCGTTCGGCGCCCTCGCGCAGCCGGGTCGCCCAGTCGTCGAAGAAGGTGCCCGCCAACAACGGAGCGTGATCCACCGCGCCATCCTGCCGCTGCGCGCCATCGGGCCGCAATGCCCGATGACGGACACGGTGTCCGATGACGGACACCGTGTCCGATCAGGAGGCTAGTGCCCCACGGTTCGCATTGATGCCTCGGGATACCTTTCGCCGGCCACCGCGCCGGCGGGAACCGCCGCGCCCAGCCGGTCCCGCTGTTCCGGGGTGAGCCGGATGTCGGCCGCCGCGGCGTTCTCCTCCAGGTAGCGGACCCGCTTGGTGCCGGGGATCGGCAGGATGTCCTCGCCCTGGGCCAGCAGCCAGGCCAGCGCGGCCTGGGCCGGGGTGCAGCCGATCTCCTCGGCCACCGCGCGCACCGCCGCGACCAGCCGCAGGTTGGCGTCCAGGTTGCCCTCGGCGAAGCGCGGCACGCCGGCCCGCCAGTCGTCGGCGGCGAGCTGGTCGCGACCGCTGATCGCCCCGGTGAGCAGACCCCGCCCGACCGGGGAGTACGCCACCAGCACCACTCCCAGCTCCCGGCAGGTGGCCAGCATCTCCCCCTCGACGTCCCGGGTGAACAGCGAGTACTCCATCTGGACCGCGGTGACCGGGTGCACCGCGTGCGCCGCCCGCAGCGTCGCCGGGCTGACCTCGCTGAGCCCGATCAGGCGGACCTTGCCGGCCTCGACCAACTCGGCCAGCGCGCCGACGGTCTCCTCGATCGGGGTGCGCGGGTCGCGCCGGTGCAGGTAGTACAGGTCGATGGTGTCGACCCCGAGCCGGCCCAGCGAGGCGTCGCAGGCCTCCCGGGCCCAGGCGGCGCTGCTGTCCACGTACGCGCCGGGGGTGCCGGTGCCACCGAAGCTGTCGCCGCTGGTGCGGTTGCCGAACTTGGTGGCCAGGAAGACCTCGTCGCGGCGGGCCCGCACCACCGGGGCGAGTAGCCGCTCGTTCGCGCCGGCGCCGTACATGTCGGCGGTGTCCAGGTGGTTGACGCCCAGGTCCAGGGCCCGGTGCAGGGTACGGGTGGACTCGGCGTCGTCGCGACCGCCGTAGGCGAAACTCATCCCCATGCAGCCCAGCCCGATGGCCGAGACCTCGGGGCCGGTGGCCCCCATCCGGCGGCGGATCATCGGCCCTCCTCGGCCCGGCGGTAGAGGTCGATCTTGTAGTTGAGCACCTTCAGGTCCTCCTCCAGTTCGGCCATCCGGGCCAGCACCCGGGCCCGGTGCGCCTCGAACAGCGCCCGCCGGGCGCCGAGCGTGCGGTCGCCCTGCCGGGCCAGTTCGGCGTACCGGCGCATGTCGCGCACCGGCATCCCGGTGCGGCGCAGCCGGGTGAGCAGGAGCAGCCAGTCCAGGTCGGACTCGGTGTAGCGGCGGCGCCCCGCCGAGTCCCGGCCGACCGGGGCGACGAGCCCCTCCTGCTCGTACCAGCGCAGCGTGTAGGTGGTCAGGCCGACCCGGGCCGCCGCCTCGCCCACGGAGAGGGCCGGTTCCTGCGTGCTGATGTCCACGCCACCCAGGCTTCCAGTTCGAGAGCACTCGAAGTCAACCGTTGCGTCGGTCCGGGTATCTCATCTAGCGTTGAGTTCAACAGCTGATGAGTTTTGGAGGTGGGCGGTGGAGAACGCGATCACGGTCCGCGACCTGGTCGTCGACCGGGGCCGGCGGAGGGTGCTGCACGGCATCGACTGCACCGTCCCCCGGGGCTCGGTGACCGGGCTGCTCGGGCCCAGCGGCAGCGGCAAGACCACCCTGATGCGGGCGGTGGTGGGGGTCCAGGTGATCGACTCGGGCACGGTCACCGTGCTGGGCCGGCCGGCCGGCTCGGCCGACCTGCGCCACCGGGTCGGCTACCTGACCCAGGCGCCCAGCGTCTACGCCGACCTGACGGTCCGGGAGAACGCCCGCTACTTCGCGGCGCTGCAGGGCCGGCACGCGGCCGACGCCGACCGGGCGGTCGCCGACGTCGGGCTGGCCGACGCGGCCACCCAGCTGGTCGGCACCCTCTCCGGCGGGCAGCGCAGCCGGGCCTCGCTGGCCTGCGCCCTGGTCGGCGACCCCGAGCTGGTCATCCTCGACGAGCCGACGGTCGGCCAGGACCCGGTGCTGCGGGCCGACCTGTGGGCCCGGTTCCACGAGATGGCGGCGGCCGGCACGACGCTGCTGGTGTCCAGCCACGTGATGGACGAGGCGGCCCGCTGCGACCGGCTGCTGCTGATCCGGGAGGGTCGGCTGGTCGCCGACGACACTCCCGACGCGGTCCGGGAGCGCACCGGGGTCGACGACCTGGAGGAGGCGTTCCTGCGGTTGATCCGGTCGAGCGAGGCGGGCCAGCAGCCCGCCGCCAAGGAGGCGTGATGAGTGCGAGAATTCTGGCCGTCACCACCGGGCGCATCCTGCGCCAGCTGCGGCACGACAAGCGCACGGTGGCGCTGCTGGTGGTGGTGCCGACGGTGCTGCTGACCCTGGTCTACTACATGTACGCCGACCAGCCCACCGTCCCCGGGCAGCCGTCGACCTTCGACCGGATCGCCCTGATCATGCTGGGCTTCTTCCCGTTCATCGTGATGTTCCTGGTGACCAGCATCGCGATGCTGCGCGAGCGCACCACCGGCACGCTGGAACGGCTGCTCACCACGCCGCTGCACAAGCTCGACCTGCTCTTCGGCTACGGCATCGCGTTCGGGCTGGCCGGGGCCGTGCAGGCGACCATTGCCGCGGGCGTGGCGTACTGGCTGCTCGGGATGGAGACCGCCGGCAGCGCCGGGCTGGTCATCCTGGTCGCGGCGCTGAACGCCGTGCTGGCCGTGGCGCTCGGGCTGTTCTGCAGCGCCTTCGCCCGCACCGAGTTCCAGGCGGTCCAGTTCATGCCGGTCGTGGTCGCCCCGCAGCTGCTGCTCTGCGGGCTCTTCGTGCCGCGCGGCCAGATGGCCGGCTGGCTCCAGGCGGTCAGCGACGCGCTCCCCCTGTCGTACGCGGTCGAGGCCCTGCAGGAGGTCGGCGCGCACGCCGAGCCGACCGGGACCATGTGGCGGGACGTGGCGATCGTCGCCGGCGCGGCGGTGGCGGCCCTGGTGCTCGCGGCGGCGACCCTGCGGCGGCGCAGCGGATGACGCCGCGCCGCACCGGCCGGCGCCCCGGCAACCCGGACACCCGGCAGGCCATCCTCGCGGCGGCCCGGACGACCTTCGCCGAGCGCGGCTTCGACGCGGCCTCGATCCGGGTCATCGCCGCCGCCGCGGGGGTCGATCCGGCCCTGGTGCACCACTACTTCGGCAGCAAGGAGGAGCTCTTCCGGGCCACCGTCGAGATCCCGCTGGACCCGGCGGAGCTGCTCCCCGTCGTGCTGGCCGGCGGGGTGGACGGCGTCGGCGAGCGGCTGGTCCGGACGTTCCTCGGGGTGTGGGACTCGCCGGCCGGCAAGGCGGCGGTGGCCCTGCTCCGCTCGGCGGTGAACAACGACTGGACGGCCCGGCTGCTGCGCGAGTTCCTGGTCACCCAGGTGCTGCGCCGGGTGCTCGACCACCTCGACGTCCCGCCGGCGGAGCTGCCGCTGCGCGGCTCGCTGGTGGCCACCCAGATGATCGGCCTGGCCATGATGCGGTACGTCATCCGGCTGGAGCCGGTGGCCTCCACCGACCCGGAGACCCTGGTCGCGGCGCTCGGCCCGACCGTGCAGCGCTACCTCACCGGCGACCTGGCCTGAGCGGTCAGCGCCCGTCGGCCGCCGGGCGGGCGCTGGCCGCGCGCGGGCAGAGCATCGGGTGCAGCAGCCGGGACAGCTCCGCCGGGTCGGCCACCGGGTGCGGGAAGGCCAGCCGGGCCCGCCGCCGGTCGCCGGGCCCGCCGTACGCGACCACCAGGCCGTACCGGTCCAGCCGCACCACCCGGGGCCGGCCGCCGGTCAGGTCGAGGTGGTCGCGCAGGTACGCGGTGACCTGCGCCTCGTGGTGGTCGGTGAGGTCGGCAAGCAGCTCGGGCTCGATCGCGTGCAGCGGGTCCGGCTCGGCGGCGGCGTACTCCCCGGGGTCGACGCGGCGCACGGAGTCGGCGCCCTCCAGGCGGGCCTCGACCACCTCGAACCGGTGCAGCCGGAACCGGGTGCCGACGTCGAGCAGGTCACCGGTCGGGTCGACGGCCGCGAAGTCGGCGGCGCCGCGCCGGGCCTCCGCGCCCCGCAGCGGCGCCGCCCAGCCGGAGATCCAGGCCCGGCCGAGCGACGGCGCGCCCGGCGCCGGGGGCAGGTCCAGCACGTCGAGCACCACGGCGACGTCGTCGTCGGCCCCGGGGTCCAGCTCGGCGGCGAGGTCACTGACCACCGGCACGAGCATCAGCACCCCTCCCTCCGGGTCGGTGGCGTGCCGGACGTGGTACGGGCCCGGGCGGTGCGCGAGGTGCACCAGACCGGGCAGCCGACCGGCGACCAGGGTGCGGACGATCTCGGCGGGGCTCGGTCCCATCGGGGCTCCTCCTGCATAGGTTAGGCTTACCTAAGTAGCAGCCTAGAACACCCGAGCGGAGACGTCCACGTGAACCACCCCCGCCCCAAGGCCCGCCTCTCCCGGGCCCTCGGCATCCCACTGACCCGCAAGTGCGTCCAGTACCTCGAACGCCGCCCCTACCCGCCGGGCGTGCACGGCCGAGCCCGCCGGCGCACCTCCGACTACCAGGTCCGGCTGCTGGAGAAGCAGCGGCTGCGGCACCAGTACAACGTCAGCGAGGTACAGCTGCGCCGCGCCTTCGAGGAGGCGGCGCGGGGCGCCGGCAAGACCGGCGAGACGCTGGTCGCGCTCCTGGAACGGCGGCTGGACGCGGTGGTGCACCGCGCCGGCCTGGCCCGCAGCATCTACCAGGCCCGGCAACTGGTCGCCCACGGGCACCTCACCGTCGACGGGCGCAAGGTCGACCGGCCGTCGTACCGGCTGCGGCCCGGTCAGGTGGTCGCCGTCCGCGAGCGCAGCCGGCAGCTGCCGCCCTTCCAGCTCGCCGCCACCGGGGCGAACGCGGACGAGGGGCCCGGCCGGCCGTACCTGTCGGTCGACCTGACCGGCCTGCGGGCCACCCTGCTGCGCGAGCCGGCCCGGCACGAGGTGCCGGTGATCTGCGACGAGCAGCTGGTGGTCGAGCACTACTCCCGGTGAGCCGCCCGGATCCGGCGCGCGACGCGCCGGATCCGGCTCAACGGTTCAGCGGGTCTGCTCCAGCCAGGAGGCGTAGAGCAGGGCGTAGACCGACTCCGGGTCGCGGACCAGCTCGTCGTGCGGGCCGCGCTGCACGATCCGGCCCCGGTCCACCACGATCACCTCGTCGGCCGCCTGCGCGGTGGAGAGCCGGTGCGCGATGGCCAGGGTGGTCCGGCCGCGGGTCACCGCGTCCAGCGTGCGTTGCAGGCGTACCTCGGTGGCCGGGTCGACGGCGCTGGTGGCCTCGTCGAGGACCAGCAGGTCCGGATCGGCCACGTACGCCCGGGCGAGCGCGACCAGCTGCCGCTCACCCACGCTCAGCGACTCGCCCCGCTCGCCGACCGCGGTGGCCAGCCCCGACGGCAGGCCGTCCAGCCAGTCGGCCAGCCCCAGCTCGGTGAAGGCCGCGGTGAGTTGCGCGTCGGTCAACTCGGGGCGGGCGAAGCGGACGTTGTCGCCGACCGTGGCGTCGAAGAGGAAACCGTCCTGCGGCACCATCACCACCCGGGCGCGCAGCGAGTCGAACCGCACCCGGTCCAGCGGCACCCCGGAGAGCAGCACCTGCCCGTCGGTGGGGTCCATCAGCCGGGTGAGCAGCTTGGCGAAGGTGGTCTTGCCGCTGCCGGTCTCGCCGACCACCGCCACCCGGCTCTTCGCCGGGATGTCGAGGGTGACGTCGTGCAGCACCGGCGGGCCGCCCGGGTACGCGAACGTCACCCCGGCGAAGCGGATGTCCAGCGGGCCCGGCGGCAGCTCCCGCCCCTGCTCGCCCGGGTCGGCCACGTCCGGCGCGACGTCGAGCACGTCCAGCACCCGACGCCAGCCGGCGATGGCGTTCTGCGCCTCGTTGAGCACCTCGGTGGCGATCTGCACCGGCTGGATGAAGAGCGTGACCAGGAACAGGAACGCGGTGAGCTGGCCGATGGAGAGCGAGCCGTCCACGCCGAGCAGCACCCCGAGGACCACCACTCCGGCCAGCGCCAGGCCGGCGGCCAGCTCTCCCACCGAGCTGCCCAGGATGCTGATCCGGATCGCCCGCTGCTGGGCGTGCTGCTGCCCCTCGATCGCGGTGTCGAGCCGCCGGGCGGTGCGCCCCGCGATGCCGTACGCCCGGATCACCGGCGCGCCGACCACGCTCTCGGCGATCGTGCCGAGCAGGGTGCCCGTCCGCTGCCGGACCACGCCGTAGGCGGCGCCGAGCCGACGCTGGAGCTGCCGGATCACCAGCACCGCCGGCGCGAAGGCGACGAGCACCACCAGGGTCAACTTCCAGGAGTACGCCAGCATCACGGCCGTGGTGACAACGAGCTGGCCGAGGTTGACGAGCAGGATCACGCCGCCCCACTGGAGGAACTGGGTGATCTGGTCGACGTCGCTGGTCACCCGGGAGACCAGCGACCCGCGCCGCTCGGACTGCTGGTGCAGCATCGACAGGTCGTGCACGTGCCGGAACGCCCGGGTCCGGACGTTGGCCAGCGCGGTCTCGCTGACCGTGAACAGCCGGCGCATCATCAGGTACCCGCAGCCGGTGGTGACCACCAGCACCGCCGCGGTGATCGCGACCACCCGCCACACCACGGCCAGGTCCAGGCCGCCGACGATGCCGCCGTCGATGCCCCGCTGCACGGCGACCGGCACGGCAACCCGGCCGACCATGTACACCAGGGCCAGCGCGAGGGTGCCGGCCAGCCCGATCCGCAGCTCCGGGGAGAGCGCCAGGCCGCGCCGCAGCGTCCGCCAGGTCGTCTCGGGACGCTCCTGCGGCTCCTCGCGCCGCTCCGGCTCCGCCGTTGTCGCGCTGGCGCTCACCGGGCCGACCTTTCGTTCGCGACTGCGGGGCTCCGCTCCGCTGCACTCCTCGCGCTCACCGGTCCACCTCGATCTCCAGGCCCGAGGTCAGCGGCGCGACCTCGTCGTACGTGCGGTTCTGCTCGCGTTCGTGCTCGGCCTGCTCGTACGCGGTCACCAGATCGGCGTAGCCGGGCACGGTGGCGAGCAGCTCGGTGTGCGTGCCCCGGGCCACCACCCGCCCCTGCTCCACGTAGATCACCTCGTCGGCGAGGGCGATGGTCGCCCGCCGGTACGCGACCACCAGGATCGACGCGGCGGCGCCCTGCCCCCCGGTCGGAGCGCGCAGCCCGGCCAGGATGGCCGCCTCCACCCTCGGGTCGACGGCGCTGGTCGCGTCGTCGAGCACCAGCAGCCGGGGCCGGCCGGCGAGCGCCCGGGCCAGGGTGAGCCGCTGCCGCTGCCCGCCGGAGAGCGAGGTGCCCCGCTCGCCGACCATGGTGTCCAGCCCCTCGGGCAGCGCGGCGACGAAGCCGTCCGCCTCGGCCAGCCGCAGCGCGGCCCACACGTCCTCGTCGCCGATGCCCGGCCGGTCCAGCGTGATGTTGGCCCGTACGGTGTCGTCGAAGACGAACGGCACCTGGGCGACCAGGGCGACCGTCGCCGCCAGCGAGTCCGCGGCCAGCTCGCGCACGTCGACGCCGTCCAGGGCCACCGTGCCGGCGTGCGGGTCGACCAGGCGCACGGCCAGCGAGGCGATGGTGGACTTGCCGGCGCCGGTCGGGCCGACCAGGGCGACCGTCTTCCCGGCCGGCACGGTGAAGGTGACCTCGCCGAGCACCTCCGTGCCGGGCAGGTGCGCCTCGGCCGGCTCGTAGGAGAAGCAGACGCCGGCGAAGGCGAGCGTGGCGGGTGTCGGCTCGGCCCGGTCGAGCCGACGCTCGCCGTACGGCATCTCGCCGGTGGCGTCCAGGACCCGGCGGACCCGGTCCCAGCCGGCGACGCTGCGTGGCAGCTCGGCGAGGACCCAGCCGATGGCCCGCACCGGGAAGGCCAGCACGGTGAAGAGGAAGGCGACGCTGACCAGCTCGGCGACGCTGATCGCGCCCGCCCGCAGCCGGAACGCCCCGACCACCAGCACGGCGAGGGTGCCGAGGCTGGGCAGGGTCTCCAGCAACGGGTCGAAGACGCCGCGCAGCCGGCCGACGGAGATCAGCGCGTCGCGCAGCTCGCCGGCCCGGGCGGAGAACCGGGCGGTCTCCTCGGCCTCGCGGCCCATCGTCTTGACCACCAGGGCGCCGTCGAAGCTCTCGTGGGCGATGCCGCTGACCTCGGCGCGCAGCCGCTGGGCGCGGGCCTGCCGGGGCGCCATCCGCCGGGAGTAGACCACGTTGAGCGCGAAGAGCGCGGGGAAGACGGCCAGCCCGACCAGGGCCAGCGCCCAGTCGGTGAGGAAGAGCGAGACGACCGCCCCGACCAGCATGACCAGGGTGCCGACGGCGAACGGCAGCGGGGCGATCGGGTACCAGGCCGCCTCCACGTCGGAGTTTGCGTTGGACAGCAGGGTGCCGGTGGCGTTGCGCTGGTGCCAGGCCAGCGGCAGGTCGAGGTAGCGGCGGGTGACCCGGCGCCGGTACGCGGCCTGGAGGCGGAACTGCATGTAGCCGGCGCCGAGCCGGCGGCCGAAGATGCCCACCACCCGCAGCACGCTGATGCCGAACAGCGCCGCCGCGGCCAGGACCAGCGCACTCGTCCCGACGTCGCCCCGGGCGACGGCCGGCACCACCACCTCGCCGACCACCGCGCCCACCACGTACGCGCTGGCGATGACCATGAGGCCGAAGAGCACGCTGCCGCTCACCGCTACCGCGAAGATCCGCGGTTGTTCCCGGATCGCCCGCCCGAGGACCCACAGCCCTCTGCCGAGCACGTCCCGACTTGTCCCGCTCGCCACACTGTCCCCCGCCGTAAGCCGCACTGTTCCCCCTCATCCTTACCGCTCCCGGCCACCTCCGCCGACCCGGACCCGGTATGTCCGCCGTCACGTGCGCTCCGGCACGCTCCGGCGCACCCCGGTCACCACGGCCCGCGCTCCGGCGCGCCGACACCCGCCGGCGCGCCTACCATCTCCCTCATGCCGCGGTACGCCCGATCGGAGCGCGAGGCGCTCGTCGATCTCATGCTGGAGCTGGGACCGGACGCACCGACCGTCAACGAGGGATGGACGACCCGCGACCTCGCCGCCCATCTGGTGGTGCGCGAGCGCCGCCCGGACGCCGCCGGCGGCATCGTGCTGCCGCCTTTGCGCGGGTACGCCGAGCGGGTGCGCCGGCGGATCGCCGCCCGCCCCTGGGCGGAGCTGGTCGGCCTGGTGCGCCGCCCGCCGCTGTGGAGCCCGGTGAGCAACCCGCTCACCGACGAGCTGGCCAACACCCTGGAGTTCTTCATCCACCACGAGGACGTCCGCCGGGCTGCGGCGGGATGGCAGCCGCGTGACCTGCCGGCCGGCCTGCGGGCGCGGCTGTGGAAGCGGGCCTCCCTGATGGCCCGGGCGGCGTTGCGCCGGTTCCCGGCCGACCTGCTGGTGCAGGCGCCCGGTCACGGCGAGCTGTCGGTGGGGCGGGGCGGCGAACGGCTCCGGCTGGTCGGGTCGCCGGGCGAGTTGGCGCTCTTCCTCTCGGGCCGGCAGCGGGTGGCCCGGGTCCAGGTCGACGGCTCCGCTCCCCTCGCCGACCGGCTCCGCCACGCCTCGCTCGGCCTCTGACCTCCCGGCCGGTGGAACCGGTCAGGAGGAGTTTTCCCACCATGCGCGCCCAGCGATTCCCGCCAATGTGAGGTGTCGTACTCTTCTGCGCGCCGATCCCGTTCCGGGCGGCGGACAGGGGGGCACCATGCGCGGCATCGCCGGGTCGGGACTGCACGAGCCCCCCTTCCCCGCCCGGCGGCACCCCGCCACCGGCCGGGTCGGCGCGGAAAGCCTGAGCTGGGCCCGGAGCCTCGGGCTGGTCGAGGACGGGCCGCGCTGGCACCGGCTGCGGGCCGCCGACGCCGCCGAACTCGCCGGCCGGGCCTGCCCACGGGCGCCGGTGGACCGGCTGCGGCTGCTCACCGACCTGATCACCTGGCTCTTCGTGGTGGACGACAGCTGCGACGAGGACGACCTGGGGGCCGAGCCGGGCCGGCTCGCGCCGACCGTCGGCGCGCTGCTGGACGTCCTCGACCGGCACGGCGCCGACGGCGGGGCGGCGCCCGCCGACGGTCCGCTGGGCGCCGCGCTGGCCGACATCTGCTGGCGGGTACGCGAGCACCGCCGCCCGGCGCTGCTGCTGCGGCTGGTGGCCCAGTTGCGCGAGTACCTGCTGGCCCTGCTCTGGGAGGCGGCCAACCGGCAGCACCGGCGGGTGCCGGAGCTGCCCGAGTACCTCCAGCTGCGCCGGCACACCGGCGGCGTACGCCCCAGCCTCACCCTGACCGACCTGGCGTACGACGTCCGGCCGGGCCCGGGAGGGCGCACCGACCCGGCGGTGCTCGCCCTCGACGACCTCACCACCGACCTGGTCTGCTGGTGCAACGACCTCTTCTCGCACCGCAAGGAGCTGCGCGGCGCGCCCGACCCGCACAACCTGGTCACCGTCATCGCGGCCCGCACCGGGCAGGACGTCGACAGCGCCGTCCGCACGGCGGCCGGACTGTTCAACGACCGGCTGGACCGCTACCTCGCCGGCGAGGCGGCGCTGGCCGGTGAGCCGGCCATGGCACCCTTGCTGGAGGTCCGCCGGTCCTGGATCCGGGCCACCTACGACTGGTCGCTGCGAGCCGTCCGGTACGCCTGAGCGTTCCACCTCGCGGGACACAGGCGGCTCGCAGCTTTCGGGGCTAGCCGAGGCCCGGGTGCAGGCAATACTCTTCGGTAACCGCAGAACGGCGTGACCCCCGTCACGTCCATCCACCCCCTGAAGGCGGCTACAGCGATGGTTCTCGATGTACCGTACCGTTCCATTCCCGACATGTTCCTCAAGCGCGTGGCCGCCAGCCCCGACCGGCACGCTTTCGCCCACCCGGGCCCGGACGAGTCCGGCCCCGTCTGGCTGACGTGGGAGCAGGTCGGCCAGCGGGCCAAGGCGGTCGCCGCCGGCCTGCACGCACTGGGCGTCGGCCAGGAGGATCCGGTGGCGATCCTGGCCAACACCCGGCTGGACTGGGTGATCGCCGATTTCGGCATCATGTGCGCCGGCGGCGCGACCACCACGGTCTACCCCACCACCGAGCCCGAGGACGCGGTCTACATCATCGCCGACTCCGGCTCCCGGGTGCTCTTCGCCGAGAACCCGGCCCAGGCTGCCAAGATCGCCGGGGCGGAGCTTCCCGCGCTCACCCACGTGGTGCTCTTCGACGGCGCCGTCGACCCGGCCGCGGCCGTACCCCAGCTCACCCTCGCGGAGCTGGAGGAGCAGGGCGCGGCGCGGCTGGCGGCCGAGCCGGACCTGGTCGAGCGCCTCGTCGCCCCGATCGGCCCGGAGCACCTGGCCACCCTGATCTACACCTCGGGCACCACCGGCCGACCCAAGGGCGTCGAGCTCCTGCACGGCGGCTGGTGCTGGGAGGGCGTGGCGCAGGCCGAGATGGGGCTGCTGCGCGACGACGACCTGCAGTACCTCTGGCTTCCGCTGTCGCACTCGTTCGGCAAGACGCTGCTCTGCGGCGCCACCCACGTCGGCCTGCCGACGTACGTGGACGGGCGGGTCGACAAGCTGGTCGACCTGCTCGGCGTGGTCCGGCCGACGCTGATGTGCGGCGCGCCCCGGGTCTTCGAGAAGGTCTACAACAAGGCGGTCACCACGGCCCAGAGCGCCGGCGGCGCGAAGGCGAAGATCTTCGCCTGGGGGGTGCGTGTCGGCAAGGAGAAGGTCGCGCTGGAGCAGGCCGGCCAGCCGGTCCCGGCGGGGCTGAAGCTGAAGTACGCGCTGGCCGAGAAGCTGGTCTTCAGCAAGCTCCAGGCCCGTCTCGGCGGCCGGATGCGGGTGCTGGTCTCCGGCGCGGCGCCGCTGAGCAAGGAGATCGCCACCTTCTTCGCCGCCGCGAACCTGCCCATCTCCGAGGGGTACGGCCTGACCGAGACCAGTGCCGGCAACTTCGTCAACCCGCCGGAGGGGCTGCGCATCGGCACCGTCGGCAGGGCGATGGGCGACCTGGAGTGCCGGATCGACACCGACGGCGAGATCCTGGTCAGGGGCACGCCGGTGATGCGCGGCTACCACAACCTGCCCGAGGAGACGAAGGCCGCGTTCACCGAGGACGGCTTCTTCCGCACCGGCGACATCGGCAGCCTCGACGACGACGGCTACCTCCGGATCACCGACCGCAAGAAGGACCTGGTCAAGACCTCCGGCGGCAAGTACATCGCCCCGTCGCACATCGAGGGCATGTTCAAGGCGATCTGCCCGTACACCTCGCAGGCGATCGTGGTCGGCCAGGCCCGCAACTACTGCACCATGCTGGTCACCCTGGACCCGGACGCGATCAAGGGCTGGACGGCCGGCGGCCCGCTGGAGGGCCGGGACTACGCCGAGGTCGTGGCCTCCCCCGAGGCGAAGGCCATGGTCGAGGAGTACGTCGCGCAGCTCAACGCGAAGCTCAACCGGTGGGAGACGATCAAGAAGGTCACCATCCTGCCGCGCGACCTGACCATCGAGCACGGCGAGATCACCCCGTCTCTCAAGATCAAGCGACGCGGCGTGGAGACCAACTTCGCCGCCGAGATCGACAAGATGTACGAGGGCACGCTGGCCGAGCTCTGACCGTCTCGGGTGGCCGTGGCCGGTTCCTCCGCCGGGCACGGCCACCCGGGGCGTCCGCTCACAGGCGCTCGCCCCGCCACCTGCTCTGCTCTGCCTCCGACGCCTCCTGCTCCGCCAGCGCCACCTGCCGGGTCCGGCGCCGGCGCGGGCCGTCGACCATCGTCTGCGCCCCGGTGGAGGCGACGCAGACCAGCGCCAGCAGCCCCACCGCGGCCAGTTCCGGCACCCGGCTGGACAGCGGCCCGAGCGCCGCGAGCAGCACCACCGTCGCCAGCGGCACCCACCGCACCTCGCCCCACGCCCGCCACCCCAGCCCGGCCAGGCCGAGCAGGTAGGCGGCCACTCCGCCGTGCAGCACCAGCACCCAGAAGCCGCCCAGCGGCTCCCCCCAGGCCGGCGTGCTCGGGTCCGCACCCTCGGCCAGCAGGTCCTTGAGCCCCAGGGCGACGAAGATGATCCCGGCGATCAGCGGCAGGTGCAGGTAGGTGTAGGCGTCCCGGGCGAGGCGCGCCCGCACGGCGGGTTCCCGGGTCCCGTGCAGCGCCTGCTCCAACGCCAGGGCGAGGGTGTCGAAGTAGGCCCACCACAGCGCCGAGATGACCGCGATGCCGAGCACGGCGGTCACCATGACCGGCCAGGTCAGCGGCAGCTCGGTGAGGAACCGCGGGCCGAAGCCCAGCGCGATGACCGACTCGCCGAGCGCGACCAGCACGATCAGCGCGTGCCGTTCCGCCCAGTGCCCGGCCGACAGCACCGCCCAGTACGCGCCGCCCAGCAGCACGCCCGCCCCGTACTCGACCAGGAGGGCCGACGACCACAGCAGCAGCCGGAGCCACCCCTCGGCGGCGCCGTCGGCCAACCGGTGCGGCAGCAGGGCGGCGGTGACCAGCAGCGCGGTCGCGATCACCGGCGGGCTGGCCAGCAGCAGCCACCGCCGGCGACGGGCCGGGTCGGGCCACTCCACCCAGCCGAGGACCGCCAGCTGCGACATCCGGACCACGAAGTAGCAACCGGCGAAGACGAGCGGGCCGTTCAACCCGCCCGGCCGGTCCACGAACGCCGTGGGCATGCTCAGCGCGAGCAGGAAGGTGGCGGCCAGGGTGACGAAGCCGATCAGCGGCAGCACCCCCCGGTCGGTGCGGACCGCGTTGCCGACCGTGGCGAACCCGGTCCAGCACCACCAGAGCAGCGACAGCACCAGCAGGCAGCCGATCAGGTTGGCCACCGACGGCCGGCTCGACGTCACCGTGGTGACGGTGAGGAAGGCGAACACGAAGACGACGTCGTAGTACAGCTCGAGCCGGGTGGTCCGGGACCCGGGCGCGCCGGGGCGGACCCTGCGCGACCACCGTTGGCCGCCGCCCGCCGCAC
The DNA here is from genome assembly GCF_052068055.1 of Micromonospora sp. L32. Taxonomy (NCBI): domain Bacteria; kingdom Bacillati; phylum Actinomycetota; class Actinomycetes; order Micromonosporales; family Micromonosporaceae; genus Micromonospora; species Micromonospora sp. L32. The sequence goes on from NZ_JBQHDD010000004.1 coordinate 108,950, forward strand.
CCGGCCGCCGGTCCGCTGCCCCCACCCCCGCAGTGTTCCAGCGGGCCCGGCGCGGCCGGTGTGGATCGGCGCAACCCCACCCGGGCGGGCGGCCGGTCTAGTGGTCGGACGCCGGGGCGGATCCGCGCTCGGCGAGGAAGGCGTCGCGCAGCTTGCGCCGGGCGTCGCCGAAGAGCACCACCTCGACCGCGATCATCCCGACGCAGACCACGGCGAGCAGCCCGAGGGCGGCCAGCGCCGGCAGCCGGTCGGCGACCGGGATCAGCAGCACCAGCAGCACGGCGGTCACCGCCCGCGGCCGGTTGACCGAACGCATGTTGCGCAGCCGGAAGCCGAGGTGGCCGAGGAGGTAGAGGATCACCCCGCCGTAGAGGGCGTACAGGCCGATGCCGTGCAGCGGGTCGGTCAGCTCGTGTTCGGTGCCGTCGCCCACGTACGACAGAACCTTCTTGAGGCCGAGGGCGAGCAGGATGATGCCGGCCACCATCGGCAGGTGCAGGTACGTGTAGGAGTCGCGGGCCAGCGCGGCCCGCTCGGCGCCCTCGGCCCGGGCCAGCACCCGCTCGGCGGCGATCGACACCACGTCGAAGTAGGCCCACCAGAGCGCCGCCGCCACCGCGACGCCGAGGAACGAGGCGACGATGATGGGCCAGGAGATCGGCAGCGCGGTCACCCCGACCCCGATCGCCACCAGCGACTCGCCGAGCGCGACGATGATGATCAGCCCGTGCCGCTCGGTCCAGTGGGCGGCCGAGTAGACCCGCCAGCCGCTCGCGCCGATGGCCATGATGCCGCCGTAGTCGAGGGCGAGGGCGAGTCCCCAGAGCGCCGTCCGGATGACGTCCTCCTGGCGCGGGGAGTCGGCGAGCTGCTGGGGCAGCAGGGCGGCGGTGAACAGCAGGGTGGCCCCGGCCAGCATCGGCAGGGCCGCCCGCAGCAGTTGCCGGCGCAGCGCGGCGTCGTCCCGGGCCCGGGCGGCGCGCCAGTAGATCACCAGGTGCAGCACCCGGACCACCAGGTAGCCGGCCGCGAAGACGGCCGGCCCGGAGAGCCCGCCGGGCAGGTCGGTGAACGCCTCGGGAATGGTCACCGCGACGACGAACATGGTGCCCATCACCGCGAACAGCGCCACCCGGACCACCCCCTCGTCGGCGCGCACCGTGTTGCCCAGCCAGGCGTAACAGCACCAGCACCACCAGAGCAGGGCCAGCAGGAGCAGCCCGTGCAGCATGCCCCACCAGGTCAGGTCCTTCGCCATCAGCGCGGTCACCTGGGTGAGCGCGTAGACGAAGACCAGGTCGAAGAAGAGCTCCAGCGGGGTGACCGAGGCGCCCTCGGTCACGGCCCGCATCCGCGGCGCGCGCCGCGTCGTACCGCCGTCCGTCACGGCGCACAGTCTGGCAGCCGGGACCGTGGCGTGGCGGCCCCGGTGGGTCCGCCGCGCCGGGCTCAGGCGATGACCGTCGCCTCCCGCCACTGCGGGCGCCCGGCCCGGTCCAGGTCGTAGCGGACCGCGGCGAGCCGGCCCACCGCCTCGACCAGGTCGGCGGCGGGCAGGGTGAAGGGCAGCCGCAGGAAGCGTTCCAGCGTCCCGTCCAGGCCGAACCGGGGGCCGGGCGCCAGGCGTACGCCGACCTCCTCGGCGGCCCGGGCCAGCGCGCTGGAGATCGGCCCGTCCAGCTCGGCCCAGAGGGTGACACCGCCGTGCGGCGCGGTGACCCGCCAGTCGGGCAGGCGCTCCGCGAGCGCGTCGAGCAGGGCGTCGCGCTGCGCGGCGAGCTGGGCCCGGCGGGCGGCGACGATGGTCGGCGCGTCGGCGAGCAGGTGCACCGCGACCAGCTGGTCCAGCACCGGGCTGGCCATGTCGACGCCGACCCGGGCCGCGGCCAGCCGCTGCACCTGCGGCGCGGAGGCGCGTACCCAGCCGATCCGCAGCCCACCCCAGTACGGCTTGCTCATCCCGCCGATGCTGATCACCCGGCTGTGCCGGTCGAAGGTGGCCGCCGGCGGGGGCAGCTCGGTGCCGTCCAGCGGGAGATCCACGAACGACTCGTCGACGACCAGGTCGGTGCCGGCGGTGTGGGCGGCGGCGACCACCCGTTCGCGCAGCTCGGCCGACATCAGGTGACCGGTCGGGTTCTGGAAGTCGGGGATCAGGTAGGCCAGCTTGGGTCGGACCTGGCGGATGCTGCCCAGCAGCAGGTCGGCGTCCCAGCCGGCCCCGTCGACGGCCAGCCCGTGGGTGGTGATCCGGGCCCGCCGGGCGGCCAGGGCGGCCAGCGCGTTCGGATAGGTCGGGGACTCCACCAGCACGCTGCCGCCGGGTGCCAGCGCCAGCCGGAGCACCAGGTCCAGCGCGTGCTGAGTACCGCTGGTCACCATGATCTGCTCGGCGCTGGTGGGCAGCCCCCGCGCGGTGTACGACCGGGCGACCGCCTCCCGCAGCTCGATGATCCCGGTCGGGTGGTAGCCGGCGCCGCCGAGATAGCGGGGCAGGTCCTCGGCGGCGGCGCGGGCGGCCGGCACCAGCTGCGGCGGGGCGGCCAGCGCGGCGACGCCCAGGTCGATCATGTCGCGGTCGTCCAGCGGGGTCCACAGCCCGGTGCTGGCCACCCGGTGGGTGCCGGGCAGCATGGTCCAGCTGCCCGCCCCGCGCCGGCTGGCCAGGTGCCCGGTCTCGCGCAGCTGCCGGTACGCGGCGGTGACCGTGGTCCGGCTGATCCGCAGCGCCTCGGCCAGCTCCCGCTCGGCCGGCAGGCGTACCCCGAGGGGGAGCCGGCCGTCGGCGAGCAGGCCGCGGACCGCGGCGGCGAGCGCGGCGTAGTCCGGGCTGCGACGGCGGCCCGGCAGCGCGTGCCACTGCCCCAGCAGCCGAGCCAATTGGGCCCCCCGCACCTGGCTGGTCACGACCACCCCTCCCAAATTGGCTCTTCTCTCGCCACGATTGGCACCTAGGGTGGCATGCATGGCAGCGATTGGCAATCTGCGGCACCGGCCGGTCCGACGGCTCACCCAGCTCTACGTCGGGCTGGTCCTCTACGGCGTCAGCATGGCGCTGATGATCCGCTCCGGCCTCGGGCTGAACCCGTGGGACGTCTTCCACCAGGGCCTGTCCCGACAGACCGGCATCTCGGTCGGCACGGCGAGCATCCTGGTCGGCGCGGTGGTGCTGCTGCTCTGGATCCCGCTGCGGCAGCGGCCCGGGCTCGGCACGGTCAGCAACGTGGTGGTGATCGGCCTGGCCGTGGACGCCACCGTGGCGCTGCTCCCGGAGGACCTGCCGCTGCCGGCGCGGATCGGCCTGCTGATCACCGGCATCGTCGCCAACGGCGTCGCGACCGGCCTCTACCTCGGCGCCGACCTCGGCCCCGGCCCGCGCGACGGCCTGATGACCGGGCTGGTCGCCCGGCGTCCGGGCAGCTCGGTCCGGCTGGTCCGCACCGGCATCGAGGTGACCGTGCTGGCCCTGGGCTGGCTGCTCGGCGGCACGGCGGGCATCGGCACCGTCGCGTACGCCCTCGCCATCGGTCCGCTGGCCCAGTTGTTCACCCCGCTGTTCACCGTCCCGCCTCGGTCCACCCCCGACACCCCGGTGGCCACCCTCGCTGAGCTGCGCTGACGTCACGGCGGGAAAGTAGGTGTTTCCTCCGCCGACCCCGCCGGGCATCATTCGTGCATGGGGGAGAGCGGATGGCGCTGGAACGACGCCTGGATCTTCGTGTCACTGGTGATCGCGAGCGGCGCCGGACGGCACCGCCGCGCGGCGGACACCCGACGGCCGGAGGGCGTCCGGCTGACCGACGTCCTCTCCACCGCGGAGCACCTCAACCAGGCGATCCCGGAGCGGGAGGACGTCGAGGCGGCGGTCCGCCGGCTGGCCGGCGCCGGCCTGGTCAGCGTCTCCGACGGCTGGTTCCGGATCACCCCGGACGGCGAGCGGCTCTGGCGCACCCGGCCGAGCGCGGGCGTGGGGACCACGGTGGACACCGTGCAGGGGGTACTGGTCCGGCGGCACACCCCCGGTAGCGCCGAGTGGCACCTGCCCGAGGAGGACCACGCCGCCGCCGTCCAGGAGTACATCGTCCGGTCGATTCCGGCCCCGCGCCGCTCGCCGGAGGGGCGGACCGGTCGCTGAGCCGCGGCGGCGCGGCGGCGCGGAGGCGCCGGCGGTGGGGCCGGCGGCGCGGGCGGGCTGGCGCGGCGGGGTGACGGCGGGGCCGCGCCACGCGCCTCAGCGCACCGGGTGGCCGGCGGCCTTCAGCGCGTCCTTGACCTCGCCGACGGTCAGCTCGCCGAAGTGGAAGACGCTCGCCGCGAGCACCGCGTCGGCGCCCGCGCCGATGGCCGGCGGGAAGTGCGCCACCTCGCCGGCGCCGCCGCTGGCCACCACCGGCACGTCCACCACCGCGCGGACCGCCTGGATCAGCGCCAGGTCGAAGCCGGCCTTGGTGCCGTCGGCGTCCATCGAGTTGAGCAGGATCTCCCCCGCCCCCAGCTCGGCACCGCGCCGCGCCCACTCGACCGCGTCCAGGCCGGTGCCCCGGCGGCCGCCGTGGGTGGTCACCTCGAACCCGCTGGGCGTGGTGCCCGCCGGAGCCCGGCGCACGTCCAGCGAGAGCACCAGCACCTGCCGGCCGAACCGGTCGGCGATCTCGGCGATCAGCTCGGGGCGGGCGATCGCGGCGGTGTTCACCCCGACCTTGTCCGCGCCGGCCCGCAGCAGCGTGTCGACGTCGGCGACCCGCCGTACGCCACCGCCCACGGTCAGCGGAATGAAGACCGACTCCGCGGTGCGCCGGACCACGTCGAGCATGGTCCCCCGGTCGCTGGAGGAGGCGGTGACGTCGAGGAAGGTCAGCTCGTCCGCGCCGGCCCGGTCGTACGCCGCGGCCAGCTCCACCGGGTCGCCGGCGTCGCGCAGGTCGACGAAGTTGACCCCCTTGACCACCCGCCCGGCGTCCACGTCCAGACACGGAATCACCCGTACCGCCACCGTCATGTGGCGAGCCTATCCAACGGGCACGCGGCGGCGACCGACCTGTGAGGCCGGCCACCGCCGCGCGCCGGATCGGGACTCACACCCGGACGAGCATCTTGCCCAGGTTCTCGCCGCGCAGCAGGCCGAGGAACGCCTCGGGGGCGTTCTCGATGCCGTCGACGATCGTCTCGTCGTACGCGAGCTTGCCGTCGCGCAGCCAGCCGGAGACGTCCCGCACGAACTGCTCGCGCAGGTTGCCGTGGTCACTGACGAGGAAGCCGCGCAGGGTGAGCCGCTTGCCGATGACCATCGCCAGGTTGCGCGGGGCGGCCGGCGGCTCGGTGTCGTTGTACTGCGCGATCATGCCGCAGATGGCGGCCCGGCCGTGCAGGTTCATCGCCGAGATCGCCGCCTCCAGGTGGTCGCCGCCGACGTTGTCGAAGTAGACGTCGATGCCGTTGGGGGCGGCCGCCCTGAGCGAGTCGCGTACCGGGCCGTCGTGGTAGTCGAAGGCGGCGTCGAAGCCGAGCGCCTTGAGCCGCTCGACCTTGGCCGCCGAGCCGGCGCTGCCGACCACGTGCCCGGCGCCCTTGAGCTTGGCGATCTGGCCGACCAGGCTGCCGACCGAGCCGGCGGCGGCGGAGACGAAGACGCTCTCCCCCGGCTTCATGCCGGCCACGTCGAGCAGCCCGGCGTACGCGGTCAGACCAGTCATGCCGAGCACGCTCAGGTACGCGCTCACCGGCGCGATCGTCGGGTCGACCGGGCGGGCGGCCTTGGCGTCGAGCAGCGCGTACTCCCGCCAGCCGAGGCCGTGCAGCACGGTGTCGCCGACCTTGACGCCGTCGGCCTCGCTGGCCACGACCTCGCCGACCGCGCCGCCGTCGAGCGGCGCCCCGAGCTGGAACGGCGGGACGTACGACTTCACGTCGTTCATCCGCCCCCGCATGTACGGGTCGACGGACATGAACTGGTTGCGGACCACGATCTGGCCCGGGCCGGACGTCGGCACCTCGGTCTCGACGAGGCGGAAGTTGTCGGCGGTCGGCCAGCCCTGGGGGCGGGAGGCCAGGTGGATCTCGCGGTTGGTGCTCACGGTGTCGTCCTTTCGTACGCGGGGGGAAGGGCCGGGCGGCGCTCAGGCCGCGGCGGCCTCGCGGACGGTGAGGGCGACCTCGATGTTGCCGCGGGTCGCGTTCGAGTACGGGCAGACCTGGTGGGCCTGCGCGACCAGCTGCTCGGCGGCGGCGCGCTCGACGGCGGGCAGGTCGACCAGGAGGGCGACGGTCAGCCCGAAGCCGCCGCTGCCGTTCGGGCCGATGCCGACCTCGGCCTCGACCACCGAGCCGGAGACGTCGGCCTTGGCCCGGCGGGCGACCAGGCGCAGCGCCGAGTGGAAGCAGGCCGCGTAGCCTGCGGCGAAGAGCTGCTCGGGGTTGGCCGCGCCACCGGCGCCGCCCATCTCCTTCGGGATCGCCAGGTCCAGCTCGACGGTGCCGTCGGAGGTGCGGACGTGGCCGTCGCGGCCGTCGCCGCTGGCGAGGGCGGACGCGGTGTAGAGCACCTGCATGGTCACTGCTCCTTCTGTCGGTGGATCGTCTCGGTGACCCGGGTGAGGGTGTCGCGCAGGGCGATCAGCTCGGCCTCGGTGAGGCCGGTGGCGCGGGCGACCTGCAGCGGCACCTCGTCCATCCGCTGCCGCAGGGCCCGACCGTCGGCGGTGAGCCCCACCTCCACCCGTCGCTCGTCGCGCGCCGACCGGGACCGGACCACCAGGCCCGCCGCCTCCAACCGCTTGAGCAGCGGGGAGAGCGTGCCGGAGTCCAGCCGCAGCGCGGCGCCGAGCTCGGAGACCGTGGGGGCGTCCTCGCGCTCCCAGAGCACCAGCAGCACCAGGTACTGCGGGTAGGTCAGGCCGACCTCGTCGAGGATGGGCCGGTAGACGTCGGTGAGGGCGCGCGACGCGGCGTAGAGCGCGAAGCACACCTGTCGACGTAGCACCAGATCATCGGTCACGGGGAAACCGTAGCCCACGATTGAATTGTGCACAACCGATCTGGCCGGGATGTGGCCCCGCCCACCCGGTCGCCGGGCGGGGCGGCCGGGCTCAGCGCTCGCCGAGCCAGGCCTCCAGCTCCACCTCGACCAGCTGGTCGGGGTCGAGCAGGCCGGCCACCACCACCATCGTCGCCGCCGGACGGACGGCCCCGAACACCGCGTTGTGCGCCCGACCCACCTCGTCGGCGTAGCTCCGGTCGGTCACGTACAGCCGGGTCCGGACCACGTCGCCCGGCTCGGCGCCCACCTCGGCGAGCGCGTCCAGCCCGATCCGCAGCGCCTGCGCGGTCTGCGCCGCGGCGTCGCCGACGTGCGTCACCCGACCGTCCACGGTCGACGTGCATCCCGCCGTCCACGCCAGGTCGCCCGCCCGGACCACCCGGGCGTAGCCGTAGACGGCCTCCCACGGGCCGCCCGAGCCCAACCGGGTGACGGTCACGCGGCGGCCAGCGTTTCCAGCGCCTGGGCCACGGTGAACGCGCCGGCGTAGAGCGCCTTGCCGGCGATCACGCCCTCCACCCCGATCGGCTCCAGGGTGGCCAGCGCCCGCAGGTCGTCCAGGGTGGACACGCCGCCAGAGGCGATCACCGGGGCGTCGGTGCGCGCGCAGACCTCACGCAGCAGGTCCAGGTTCGGCCCGCGCATGGTGCCGTCCTTGGTGATGTCGGTCACCACGTACCGGGCGGCGCCCGCCTTGTCCAGCCGCTCCAGCACCTCCCACAGGTCACCGCCGTCGCGGGTCCAGCCCCGGGCGGAGAGGGTACGACCCCGCACGTCCAGCCCGATCGCGACGCGGTCGCCGTACTCGCCGCAGACCCGGTCGCACCACTGCGGGTCCTCCAGCGCGGCGGTGCCGATGTTCACCCGGGCCGCCCCGGTGCCCAGCGCCGCCTGCAACGACTCGTCGTCCCGGATGCCGCCGGAGAGCTCCACCTTCACGTCGAGCTGCCGCACCACCTCGGCGAGCAGGTGCGCGTTGGAGCCCCGACCGAACGCCGCGTCCAGGTCGACCAGGTGGATCCACTCGGCGCCGTCGGCCTGCCAGGCCAGCGCGGCCTCCAGCGGATCGCCGTACGCGGTCTCGCTGCCGGCGGCGCCCTGCACGAGCCGGACGGCCTGGCCGTCGGCGACGTCCACGGCGGGCAACAGGGTGAGGCTCAACTTCTCTCTCCTCGCATCAGATCCGACGGTCCAGCGCGATCACGACGATCGCCGGCAGGACCAGCAGCAGCAGGACGACCAGCACCAGGCGCAACGCCAGATCGTCGACGAACGTCCAGATCCCGAACAGCGCGGCCAGGCTCAGGCCGACGATCGCGGCCCGCTCCCCCCGGCTGCGGCGGCCCACCCGGCCGGTGCGACCCCGCCGCCACTGCGGCGCCAGCCGGCGTACCAGCGTGCGGGTGCGCTGCCGGCGGGCCAGCCGGCGCTGGCGCACGACGCGTTCCCGGGCGGCCTCGGCCTCCCGGACGGCGCGGCGGCGGGCCCGCTCCTTGCTCACTGGTTCACCTCAGTTCGCGACTGCGGGGCTCGCAAACCCGGCTCACTCCTCGCGCTCACGCCGTGCCCCGCGGTGCCCCGGCGGCCGGCGTGCCCCGCGCCGGGCCGGCCGGCTCAGCCAACTCAGCCAACCGTGGCCAGCCAGTTGCGCAGGAGGGCGGCCCCGGTGTCGGCCGACTTCTCCGGGTGGAACTGGGCGGCCGACAGCGCGCCCCGCTCCACCGCGGCGACGAAGTCGGTGCCGTGGTGGGCGGTGGTGACCAGAGCCCCGGCGGCGGCCAGCCCGGCGACGTCGTTCACCCCGTACGAGTGGACGAAGTAGAACCGGCTGTCGGCGGGCAGCCCGCCGAAGAGCACCGAGCCGGCCGGCGCGTCGACCGTGTTCCAGCCCATGTGCGGCAGCCGGTCGGCGGGCAGTTTCGTCACCCCGCCGGGCAGCAGCCCGAGCCCCTTGGTGACCACGCCGTGCTCGTCGCCGTGCTCGAAGAGCACCTGCATGCCGACGCAGATGCCCAGCACCGGCCGGCCGGCGGCGACCCGCTCGGCGATCACCGGGCCGGCGCCGAGCGCCTCGATCCCCGCCATGCAGGCGGCGTAGGCGCCCACGCCCGGCACCACTAGGCCGTCGGCCTCGGCGGCGGCGGCCAGGTCGTCGGTGACGGTCACCTCGGCGCCGGCGCGCTCCAGGGCGCGCTCGGCCGAGCGCAGGTTGCCCGAGCCGTAGTCCAGCACCACGATCCTGGTGGTCATCAGCCCTCCCCGGGGAGCAGCCAGAGCACCCCGCCGACGGTGGCGAGCGTGGCCAGCAGCGCCATGATGACCACCGCGCCGCGCGGCGCGCCCTGCTTGTGCAACGACCACGTCCCGCCGACCAGCACACCGGCCAGGATCAGCAGCAGCGTCGGCAGCACCGGCCCCATCAGAGCTCTCCTTCAGTCGCGACTGCGGGGCTCCGCTGCGCTGCACTCCTCGCGCTCATCAGAGCGCACCCTTCGTGCTGGGCACCACGCCGGCCGAGCGCGGGTCGATCGCGGTGGCCTCGCGCAGCGCCCGGGAGACCGCCTTGAACTGCGCCTCCACCACGTGGTGGGCGTCCGGGTGGCCGCCGGGGCGGGCCGCCCGCAGCACGTCCACGTGCAGGGTGATCCGGGCCGACTGGCCGAAGGACTCCCAGATGTGCCGGGTCATGCTGGTGGGGTAGACCGGGCCGATGTACGGCGCGAGCGCCGGCTCGTCGTGCAGCACGTACGGGCGGCCGGAGAGGTCGACGGCGGCGCGGACGAGGACCTCGTCCATCGGCACGGTGGCCGAGCCGTACCGCCGGATGCCGGCCTTGTCCCCCAGCGCCTGGTCGAAGGCGGCGCCCAGGGCCAGCGCGGTGTCCTCCATCGTGTGGTGGGCGTCGATCTCCAGGTCGCCGACGGTGCGCACGGTGAGGTCGAAGCCGCCGTGCCGGGCGATCTGGTGCAGCATGTGGTCGTAGAAACCGACGCCGGTGCTGATCTCGGCCTGGCCGGTGCCGTCGAGGTCGATCTCGACCAGCACCTTGGTCTCCTTGGTGATCCGCTCCACCCGGGCGGTGCGACTCATGTCAGCTTCTCCATTGCGGTGAGGAAGGCGTCGGTCTCGGCCGGGGTGCCGGCGGTGACCCGCAGCCAGCCGGGCAGGCCGACGTCGCGGACCAGCACGCCGGCGTCGAGCAGGGTGCGCCAGGCGACGGCCTGGTCGCCGACCACCTCGAAGAGCACGAAGTTGGCGTCGCTGTCGGCGACCCGGTGGCCGCGGGCGCGCAGCTCGGCGACGATCCGGTCGCGCTGGGCCTTGATCGCGTCGACGGTGCCGAGCAGGGCGTCGCGGTGGGCCAGCGCCGCCCGGGCGGCGGCCTGGGTGAGCGCCGAGAGGTGGTACGGCAGCCGGACCAGCTGCACGGCGGCCACCACCGCCGGGTCGGCGGCCAGGTAGCCCAGCCGGCCGCCGGCGAAGCCGAACGCCTTGCTCATCGTCCGGGTGACCACCAGCCGCGGGTGGCCGGGCAGCACGGCCAGCGCGCTCACCGTGCCGGGGCGGGCGAACTCGGCGTACGCCTCGTCGACCACCACCATGCCGGGGGCGGCGTCGAGCACCGCGGCGACCACCGCCGGGTCCAGCGCGGTGCCGGTGGGGTTGTTCGGCGAGCAGAGGAAGACCACGTCCGGCCGGTGCTCGCGCACCTGGGCCACCGCGTCGTCGACGGTCAGCCCGAAGTCGGCGCCCCGGACCCCCGGCACCCAGCCGGTGCCGGTGCCCAGCGCCAGCAGCGGGTGCATCGAGTACGCCGGGGTGAAGCCGAGCGCGGTGCGCCCCGGGCCGCCGAACGCCTGGAGCAGCTGCTGCTGGATCTCGTTGGAGCCGTTGGCCGCCCAGACCTGCTCGACGGCGAGCCCGTGGCCGAGGTACGCCGCCAGGTCGGCCCGGAGCGCCACCGCGTCCCGGTCCGGGTACCGGTTCAGGTCGCGCAGCTCCGCGGCGAGGGCCTTGCCGATCGCCTCGACCACCGGCTCGGGCACCGGGTACGAGTTCTCGTTGGTGTTCAGCCGGACCGCCACGTCGAGCTGCGGCGCCCCGTACGGCCGCAGGCCCCGCAGGTCGTCGCGGAGCGGCAGGTCGTCCAGGGTGGTCACGCCGGCCCCCCGGGGAAGCGGGCCGCGACGGCCTGGCCGTGCGCCGGCAGGTCCTCCACGTTGGCCAGGGTCACCACGTGCGGGGCCACCTCGCGCAGCGCGTCCTCGGTGTACTCCACCAGGTGGATGCCGCGCAGGAAGGACTGCACCGACAGCCCCGAGGAGTGCCGGGCGCAGCCGCCGGTGGGCAGCACGTGGTTGGAGCCGGCGCAGTAGTCGCCGAGCGACACCGGCGACCAGGCGCCGACGAAGATCGCCCCGGCGTTGCGCACCCGCATCGCCCACGCGCGGGCGTCCACGGTCTGGATCTCCAGGTGCTCGGCCGCGTACGCGTCGACCACCCGCAGCCCGGCGTCGAGGTCGTCCACGAGGACCACGCCGCTCTGCTCGCCACTGAGCGCGGTGCTGACCCGCTCGGCGTGCTTGGTGGCCGGCACCTGCCGGGCCAGCTCCCGCTCGACCGCCTCGGCCAGTTCGACCGACGGGGTGACCAGCACGCTGGCGGCGAGGGGGTCGTGCTCGGCCTGGCTGATCAGGTCGGCGGCGACGTGCGCCGGGTCGGCGGTGTCGTCGGCCAGGATGGCGATCTCGGTCGGGCCGGCCTCGGCGTCGATGCCGACCACGCCGCGCAGCAACCGCTTGGCGGCGGTGACCCAGATGTTGCCCGGACCGGTGATCATGTCGACCGGGTCGCAGTGCGCGCTGCCCTCGGCGTCGACCGCCGCGCCGTATGCCAGCATCGCCACCGCCTGGGCGCCGCCGACGGCGTACACCTCGTCGACGCCGAGCAGCGCGCAGGCCGCCAGCACCCGCGCGTCGGGCAGGCCGCCGTTGTCCTGCTGCGGCGGGCTGACCACCACCAGCGAGCGCACCCCGGCCGCCTGGGCGGGGACCACGTTCATCACCACGGTCGACGGGTACATCGCCAGGCCACCGGGGACGTAGAGGCCCACCCGGTCGACCGGCACCCAGCGCTCGGTCACCGTGCCGCCGGGGACGACCTGGGTGGTGTGGTCGGTGCGCCGCTGGTCGGCGTGCACCCGGCGGGCGCGCGCGATCGACTCCAGCAGCGCGGCGCGCACCTGCGGGTCGAGCGTCCCCTCGGCCTCGGCGATCGCCTCGGCCGGCACCCGCAGCACCGCCGGGGAGACGCCGTCGAACCGCTCGCTGGCCTCCCGGATCGCCGGATACCCATGCTCCCGGACCGCCTCGACGAGCGGGCGGATCCGCTCGACGGCCACGGAGACGTCGAGCTGGGCACGGGGCAGCAGGCGGCGCGGGTCACGGACACCGCCGCGCAGGTCGATCCGATTCAACACCCTTGCGAGTCTAGGCCGCTTCGTCAGGATCTTTCCGCGCCGCCCGTACCGCGGGAGGCGTGAGCCGGGCCACGCCGCGGGCGTCCGGTCCGACTAGGCTCGACGCGTGACTGCGCGGCTGCCGGTGTTCCCGCTCGCAACGGTGCTCTTTCCCGGACTCGTGCTGCCGCTGCACATATTCGAGGAGCGCTACCGCGCGCTGGTGCGCCACCTGGTCGGGCTGCCCGAGGGGGCGCCCCGCGAGTTCGGCGTGGTGGCGATCCAGGCCGGCTGGGAGGTCGCCCCGGCACCCGGCCGGTCGACCCCCGGCGGCGGTGACGTGACGCTGCACGAGGTGGGGTGCACCGCCGAGCTGCGGCAGGTCACCGAGCTCGACGACGGCGGCTTCGACATCGTCACGGTGGGCCGGCGGCGGTTCCGGATCGCCGACGTGGACCGCTCCTCGGCGCCGTACCTGACCGCGCAGGTCGAGTGGCTGCCCGAGCCGGGCGGCACCGACGAGATCGCCGAGCTGCTCGCGGCCCGGGTGATCGCGGTCTTCCGCCAGTACCTGGGGCTGATCCGGCCCGATCCGGAGGAGATCTCCGAGCAGCTGCCGGAGGACCCGACAGTGCTGTCCCACCTGGTCGCCGCGACGGCCGCGCTCACCGTGGCGGACCGCCAGCGACTGCTCGCCATCGACGACACCGCCACCCGGCTCCGCGCCGAGCTGCGGCTGCTCAACCGCGAGGCGGCTCTGCTGCGTCAGGTGCGGGCGGTTCCGGTGCCGCTGTCGGAGCTGGCGTCGCCCCCGGCCCCCAACTGAGGCCGCCGGGCTCCGGCTCCGGCCGCAGCGACGGCCAGCGCGACCAGCCGGCCAGCAGGGTGTACGTCACGGCCGCGGCGAACGCCGGCAGCAGCACGTCCCCGAAGGGCACCGGCAGGAACCCGAACAGCCACTCGATCCCGCCGGCGCGCAGGTCGGCCGGCTTGCTGAAGGCGGTGCCGTCCGGGGCGTTCTCCAGCAGCCGCCGGTAGCCGGAGAGCCCGACCCGGCGGCCGACCTGCCAGGCGACCAGCGCGGCGCCGAGCGCGCCGAACGCCGCCCCGGCCAGCACGGCGGGGCCCCGGCGGCGGCGCAGCACGACCCAGAGCCCGACCGCGGCGAGCAGCCCGAAGCCGAGCCCGAGCAGGCTGAACCAGCCGTCGGCGGCGATCGGCTGCTCCGGCTGCGGCTGGGCGTAGATGGCGCCCTCGGCGGTCTTGAGCACCGGGGTGTCCGGGGCCACGGCGGCCCAGAGCAGCCCGAGCGGCACGCCCAGGACGGTCAGTGCGAGCACGGTGGCGAGGGTCGCCGCGACGGAGCGGCGGGGCCGGTCGGCCGGCTGCTCCGGGAGGCCGGCGTACGCCGGGGGCCAGGCCGCGGCCGGTCCGCCCGGTTGCGGCCAGGGGCCACCCGGCGTGGCCAGCTCGACCGGGCCCGGCTCGCCGGGCCGCGATCCGGCGTCGGGCGCGCCGGAGAGCGGCGTCCAGCCGTCGTTCACCGTGCGGGCCGGCGGGGCGGGGCCGGCGGGCGCGGCGGCACGGTCCGGCTCGTCGGGACGGTCGACGGACCGGTGCGGATCGGGGGTGTCCGGGCTCACCCGGTGATCCTCTCAGGCGGGGCGGCGACGGGGGGCGCCGGTGGCCGGACACTCCCTCAGCGGGCGAACGGCTCCAGCATCACCGCGGCGGCGCGCAGCCACGCCTGCCGGGTCTCCGGCTGGAGCTGGGGGTACTCGATCGAGGAGCCGGTCTCCAGCGCCGGGTCGTACGGCACCACGGCGACGGCCCGGGTACGGGTGGCGAAGTGCCGTTCCAGGTCGTCCTGGAGCTGGGAGCGGCCGGGCGTCGGGCAGGAGATCAGGGTGACCGCGTTGTCGGCCAGCTCCCCCATCCCCTCCTCGTGCAGCAGGTCCAGCATCCAGTCCGCGCTGAACGCGGCGTCCTCGCGCGGCACGGTGGTCACCACCAGCTGGTCGGCGGCGTGCATGACGGTGCGCCAGTTGGCGCTCTCCACGTTGTTGCCGGTGTCCACGCAGACCACGTCGTGGGTGCGGCGCAGCAGCTCCAGCACCCGCTTGACGGTGAACTGGTCCAGCCGCTGGGCGAACCGGGGGCTCTCCTCGCCGGCCAGCACGTCGTACGAGCCGTCGGAGGCGTGCCGCAGGTAGTCGTCGAGGGACTCCAGCAGTTCGGCGCCCTCCCGGATCTCGATGTGCGCCAGGTCGCTGATCAGGTGCCGGATCGTCCGGGCGTGCCGGGCGCTGCCGGCGCGCAGCCCGAGGGTGCCGCGCAGCTCGTTGTCGTCCCAGGCCAGCACGCCCCGACCGCGGACGCTGCCGACGGTGGCGGCGGCGAGCACGGTGGCGGTGGTCTTGTGCACCCCGCCCTTGGGGTTGGCGAAGGCGAGCACCCGGGGCGTGCCGAGGTCGCGGCGCAGCACGCCGGCGGCCCGCTCCTGCTCGTCCTGCGGGGCCTGCGGGCGCCACTCGATCCGGGCCGGTTCGATCCGCGCCGGCGAATAGCCCCGGTCGGCGGTCACCGCGGGCGGGTACGCCGGCTCGGCGGGCACGGCCGGCTCCGGCGGATAGGTCGGCTCGGGCCGGTACGACGGCTGCGGCGGGTACGCCGGCTCGGCCGGGGCGTAACCGGGTCGGAAGCCGTCGTCGAGCAGCGGGGCGTACCGCGACTCGACCGGCGGCGGCTCGTGCCGGTAGCCGTTGTCCAGCAACGCGTAGCGGGACTCCGCCGGCGACTCGGGCGGGTAACCGGGCTCGGCCCGGTAGGCCGGCTCCGGCGGGTACCCCGGCTCACTCCGGTACGACGGCTCCGGCTGGTACGACGGCTCGGGCTGGTACGACGGCTCGGGCTGGTACGACGGCTCCACCCGGTACGCCGGGTCGATCCGGTAGGTCGCCTCGGCCCGGTAGCCGGGGTCGGTGCCGTACCGGGGCTCGACGGGCGGCACGGCGGCCGAGGCCCGCCCGGACCAGCCGGTGCCCGACCCGCGCCGGGGCAACGCCTCGCGCGCCGGTGGGGGCTCCTCGGGACGGCGGTCGGCCTCCGCCGGCTCGCCGGCGCGACCGCCCCGGGCGCGGTCGAGCAAGGCCCGCCATCGCGGTGCCGGTTCGGCCGACCGGCCCCAGCCGGTCTCGCTGCCGTCCAAGGCTCGCCCTCCCCGCGCCATCGATCTCCGCCTGACAGGCTACGAACGAAACCCTATTCGGACCACACCTGTTGCCGCACATCCCCCATGGGCAATCCTCACCCGCCCGGCGCCGGTGCACCCCCACCGCCGGTGTCCGGCGAGGTCGGAGGCGGTGTGAGCGCCCGCGAGCCAGCCGATCCGCCGGGTGAGGGATCGATCACGTCCCGTGCCTGTTCCGACGAAACGCCCACCGACGGGAAGTCCAGCGCGGTGTCGGCCGGCGGCCGCACCACGTCCCGCTGTTCGGGCAGCGGCGGGAGGACCACCGCCCGGTCCAGCCGGCGCAGCTCCGGGGCCGGGTCCACCGCGCGCACCCCGGGCCGGCCGGCCAGCGTCCGCAGCACGGCCGGGTCGGCGCGCACCACCGCCGCGTAGACGCACGCGCACCCCGCCCGGTACGCCCGCGCCTCCCGCGCGGCGACCTCCGCGCCGGTGGCGTACACCCGGCGCAGCTCGCCCTCGGCGGTGCCGGCGGCGCGGGCGCGCTGGTCGGCGGCCTCCCGGTCCTTGCGCTCGGCCACCGCCGCCATCCCGGCGACCACGTCCTGCGGCAGCAGCTGCGCCGCCAGGCGGACCACCTCGGTCTGCCGGTCGGGCAGCGGCACCCGCGTCACCACCTCGGAGACCGGCGCGTCGGCGAGCACGCCGGGCACCTGCGCCGGCGCGAGGTAGCCGGTGAACGAGACCAGCGCGTACGTCCCGGACGGCGATCCGGACGGCGGCAACGCGGCCAGTTCGGCCGCGGCGGCGCGCACGTACTCGGGGATCCGGTCGCCGGGCCGTACCCCGACCCGGGTGACCTCGCCGACGGTGCGGTCGCCGACCGGCTCCTCCCGGCCCCCCGCCCAGCCGGCGGTGAGCAGCACCGCCCCCACCGCGGCGAGCGCGGCCGAGGTGAGCCAGCGCGGCCGGGCACGGCCGGGCCGGCCCACCGGCGGTGTCGGCCGGTCGGCCGGTGGCGGTACGGCGGCGCTCACCGGCGCGGGCCCCCTGTCGGCTCGGATCGGGTGCGGTTCGGTCGGCTCGGACCGGGTGCGGTCAGTCGCGCAGGATCGCCAGCGCCTGGGCCAGGTCGTCCGGGTACTCGCTGACGAAGGTCACCTCGTCGCCGGTACGCGGGTGCAGGAAGCTCAGCGACCGGGCGTGCAGCCACTGCCGGCCCAACCCGAGCCGGGCCGAGAGGGTCGGGTCGGCGCCGTAGGTGATGTCGCCCACGCAGGGGTGCCGCAGCGTCGAGAAGTGCACCCGGATCTGGTGCGTGCGACCGGTCTCCAGGCGCACGTCGAGCAGACTCGCCGCCGGGAACGCCTCGATGGTGTCGTAGTGGGTGATGCTCGGCTTGCCGCCGGAGACCACCGCCCAGCGGTAGTCGTGGTGCGGGTGCCGGTCGATCGGGGCGTCGATGGTGCCGCGCAGCGGATCGGGGTGCCCCTGCACCACGGCGTGGTAGCGCTTCTCCACCTCGCGGTACTTGAACGCCCGCTTCAACGCGGTGTACGCCTGCTCGCTCTTGGCCACCACCATGATTCCGGTGGTGCCGACGTCGAGCCGGTGCACCACGCCCTGCCGCTCGGCGGCGCCGCTGGTCGAGATCCGGTGCCCGACGGCGGCGAGGCCGCCGATCACGGTCGGCCCGGTCCAGCCGGGGCTGGGGTGGGCGGCCACGCCGACCGGCTTGTCCACCACCACGATGTCGTCGTCGGCGTGGACCACGGTCAGGCCCGGCACCGCCTGCGGCACCACCGTCGGCGGCGCGACCGGGGCGGGCAGCGTCACCTCCAGCCAGGAGCCGGCCTTCACCTTGTGCGAGTTGGGCCGCGCGGCCCCGTCGACCAGCGCGTCACCGGCGTCGACCAGGGCCGCCGCGGCGGTGCGGGAGAGCCCGAAGAGGCGGGACACCGCCTGGTCCAGGCGCATGCCGTCGAGCCCGTCCGGGACGGGCAGGGAACGCTGGTCACCGCCACCGGCGGCGAAGGCCGAGGTCACGCCCGCTCCCGGGGCTGAGCGCCGGTGGCGTCCCGGTCGTTGGCCGCCGCGTCGTCGGCGGCGCCCTGCGTACCGGCCCGGCTGCCGTCCCGCTGCCGGCCGGTCAGTTCGAGCAGCACGGCGAGGAGCACCCCGGAGACCAGCGCGCTGTCGGCCAGGTTGAACACCGGCCAGACCTGTCCGTACGGGTCGAAGAGGCTGACCATGTCCACCACGTGCCCGACGAAGTGGCCGGGGGCGCGGAAGATCCGGTCGGTGAGGTTGCCCAGCGCGCCGCCCAGCACCAGGCCGAGGGAGACCGCCCAGGGCAGGGACCGCAGCCGTACCGCCATCCAGACGATCCAGCCGACCACGCCGATGGTGATCAGCGGGAAGATCCAGGTGTGGTCGGCGCCGATGCTCCAGGCCGCCCCGCTGTTGCGGGTCAGGGTCAGGTAGACCGCGCCGCCGAGCAGGCGTACCGGCCCCCGGTCGTCGAGCGTCACCAGCGCGAGGTGCTTGGTGAACAGGTCGGCCAGCAGGGCCGCGAGGGCGATGCTGGCCAGGACCACGACCGCCTTGCGGCGAGGCGTACCGTCGCCCGGCTCAGCGGTGCCGGATCCGGCGGTCGGTGCTGTGGTCATCGACTCCCCATCGACTGTCCGACGGTGAGCGGTTCACCGTCTCGCGTGTGTCACCGGGGAGCGGACGTCAGCGCCGCTCCTCCAGCTGCTTGCAGGTCACGCAGAGGGTCGCCGACGGGAAGGCGGCGAGCCGCTCGACCGGGATCGGGTTCCCGCACCGCTCGCACCACCCGTAGCCACCCTCGTCGAGGCGCTCCAGGGCCCGCTCGACCTGCGTGATCCGTTCCCGGATGCTGTTGGCGAGAGAGATCTCCTGCTCGCGCTCGAACGTCTTGGTGCCGGTGTCGGCCTGGTCGTCCCCGGCCGAGTCGGTCAGCCGGTCGCGCTGCAGCTCGGTGATCTCGCTCAGCGTCTGATCGTACTCGGCTCGCAGCTCGTCCCGTCGGGCCGCCAGGGCCGCCCGGATCTTCTCGGTCTCCGCCGCGCTGCGGGTGGCCTTCACCGCAGGCTTGCGGCCGGCGGTCCTGGTGTCGGCTGGCTTCGCCATCGTCAGCTCCCTCAGCCGCGTAGCGCGGCGGTCGGCGGTGTCCGGACAGGGGTCACCGGCCTGGCGCCCCCACGTAACAAAACGGGCGCACGGCAACGAGGGCCGCGCACTCCGGAGGTTGGCAAGAATACGGAACGTACAGGCGTCCGACAACGTGGCGCACCGTCGTGCCGCTATTCAGCCCCTGGTAAGCCCTAATTGGGGCAAAGGGAACGCTAGCAGATCAGCCATCCCGATCCTCGCCGTACTCGCCAAACCACCTGGCCAGTCGACCCCGCCGACTGACCGCCCGCAGCCGCCGCTCGACCTCGTCCCGCACCCCGGCGGTCGCCACGATCAACAGGCTGTCGCCTGTCTTGAGCCGGGTGTCCGGGCCGGGCACGAAACCCGCCCCGTCGCGCAGCACCAGGGTCACCGAGGCGCCCACCGGCAACCGCAGCTCGTCCACGTGCACGCCGGCCAGCCGGGAACCCGGCGGCACCTCCAACTGGAGCAGGTCCGCCCGCATCCGCTCCAGCGGCGCCGTCTCCACGTGGATCTCGGCCAGCTCGGCGGGCGCGGTCACCCGCAACCGGCGGGCCGCCGGCGCCAGCGTGCCCGCCTGCAACACCGTGAAGATCACCACCAGGACGAAGACCGCGTCGAAGAGCCGGTCCGCCCCGGGCACCCGCTCGGAGAGCGGGATGGTGGCCAGCACGATCGGCACCGCCCCGCGCAGCCCCGCCCAGGACAGGAACGCCTGCTCGCGCAGGTTGACCCGGAACGGCAGCGCGGCCACCAGCACCGACAGCGGCCGGGCCAGCAGCAGCAGGGCCAGGCCGGCGACCACCGCCGGCAGCACCGCCGCGTTCAGCCGGCTGGGCGTGGCCAGCAGCCCGAGCAGCACGAACAGCCCGATCTGGGCCAGCCAGGCCAGCCCGTCGGCGAAGCCCAGGATGGCCTGCCGGTGCGGCAGCCGGGCGTTGCCGAGCAGCACCCCGGCCACGTACACGGCGAGGAAGCCGGAGGCGTGCAGCACCGCCCCGGCGGCGTACGCCAGCACGGTGAAGCCGACCGCGGCGATCGGGTAGAGCCCGGACGACGGCAGCGCCGCGCGGCGCAGCGCGAAGCGGCCGGTCAGCCCGGCGGCGAGCCCGACCGCCGCTCCGACGCCCAGCTCGTAGCCGACCAGGAACACCTCGTACCACCACGGGTGACCACCCTCGGCGCCGCGGGAGAGCAGCACCACCAGGATCACCACCGGGGCGTCGTTCATCCCGGACTCGGCCTCCAGGGTGGCCACCAGCCGGGGCGGCAGGCGCAGCCGGCGCAGCGTGGCGAAGACCGCCGCCGCGTCGGTGGAGGAGAGCACCGCGCCGTAGAGCAGGGCGAGCCGCCAGTCCAGGCCGAGCAGCAGGTGCACCACCAGGCCGACGACCAGGATGCTGACCAGCACCCCGACGGTGGAGAGGGCGGCGGCCAGCCCGAGCACCGGGCGCAGGGTGCTCCACCGGGCGGTCAACCCGCCCTCCGCGATGATCACGATCAGCGCGCAGAAGCCCAGCACCCGGGTCAGCTCGGCGTCGTCGAAGCGGATGCCGAGGCCGGCCTCCCCGATCGCCACCCCGAGCGCCAGGTAGACCAGCAGACTCGGTACGCCGAGGCGGGTGGAGAAGCGGACCGCGCCGACCGCCACCAGCAGGACGGCGGCGCCGAGCAGCAGCGCGAGGTCCAGCCCCGGCGTCACCGGCCACCGACCCGCAGCGCCCTCACCCGTCCGATCCGTCGCGCAGCCGGCGGAGCACGTCGGTCAGCCCGGGGGCCGGACGCTCGACGGTGAACAGCTTGTCGCGGCTGGCCGCGCCGGTGCGCAGCGACACCGCCGCCGGTCGTACGCCGAGTGCCCCGGCCAGCGCCTTGCGGGCCGCCTCGGTGGCCCGCCCGTCCACCGCCGGCGCGTTCACCGCGATCACCAGCGCGGGGCCGTGCGGGCCGTCGAAGCGGCCGCCGACGCGGGCGCGGGAGGCGCCGGGCTTGACGCGTACCGCCACGGTGAGCGGCTCCCCGGTGGGCATCGACGCGACTCAGCCGGGTCGGGTGTCGGCGAGCAGGGCGGTGTCCGGCGCGCAGTCCGCGCACGGGGTGAAGCCGAGCGAGACCGCCTCGGAGACCGGCAGCGGCTCGTCGTCCCGGCCGAGCAGGCGGGGGCAGGAGCGCAGGTGGTAGCGGGGGCGGCCGTCGACGACCCGCACCTCGGTGTCGAGCCGGGCCACCCACGCGGCGTCGGCGGGGGACACGTCCTGGGCCTCCGGTTCGTCGTCGACCTCGGCCGGTTCCGCCGCCCAGCCGCCGGCCGCCCCGTCGCGCCAGGGGCCCGGGGCCGGACTCACCGAGTCCCACGGGCCGGCGTCGTCGACGTCGCGGGACCGCCCGGCGGTCGGCGCGGCCTCCCACGCCGGGTCCGCGTCCGGTGCGCGGCGCGCGGCCACGCCGTCGGAGTCCCACGGGCTCTCGGCCTGCGGCTCCCACGGGTCGGCGTCGCCGGTCACCGGCGGCTCGGGCGGTTGCCGCCACCCGTCGCCACCGGTGCCGCTCGTCGGGGGAACGTGCTGGACGGGGATCTCCGGCTCCACCGGGGCGTAGGGCTCCGGCGGGGTCGTGGCGCGGGACGTACCCGCGAAACCCCGGCCCGCGCGCGGCCCGGGCCGGCCCGTCGTCGCCTTGGCGGCGGCCACCTGGCGGGCGCCCGCGATCAACGCGACGGCGGCCAACAGGCTGGCCGCGATGGAACTGATCAACAGAGTGCTGGAGCCGTCAGCGAGACCGAACACCAGCAGTACGACCGCGACGAGGATGAGCAGCAGACTTGCGACTATCACGGCTCACCCCCGCCGCGTCGTGTCGGTGTGGCGCGGTCGGCGACCGTCGGGCGACGGCCGCCGACCGTGGATCAGCGACCGGCTTCGAGAGCGCCGGAGCGACCGCCGCCGTACGAGCCGGCGAGGCTCGGGGCGGCCAGCCCGTTGCCGGTGGCGGCGCGGCTGCCCTCGGCGCGGGTCATCTCGGCCTCCAGGCCCTGGCCCCGGCCGTCGAGGTCCCGCAGCTGGCTCTCCAGGTACGCCTTGAGCCGGGTGCGGTACTCGCGCTCGAACTGCTTGAGCTCCTCGATGTGCTTCTGCAGCGCGGTGCGCTTGGCGTCCAGGCCGCCCATGGCCTCCTGGTGCCGCTGGCGGGCGTCCCGCTCGAGGGCGTCGGCCTTGGCGCGCGCCTCGCGGGTGACCTCCTCGGCCTTGGACCGGGCCTCGGAGAGAAGCTGGTCGGCCTCGCGGCGGGCGTCCGACACGTGGTCGTCAGCGGTGCGCTGGGCCATCATCAACACCCGCAGCGCCTGCTGCTCGCCGTCGCCGCCGCCGGCCGGGCCACCGGCGGACCGGACCTGCTCCAGCTCGGCCTGCATGGCCCGGGCGGCCTGCTCGGCCGCGGCCTTGTCGCGCTGCACCCGGTCGAGCTGGGCCTTGACGTCGTTGAGCTCGGCCGCGAGACGGGCGTCGCCGCCGGGGCCGGCGGGAGCGCCACCACGGCCGCCGCGCTCCACCTGGGCGCGCAGCTCGTTGTTCTCCTCGATCAGACGGGCAAGCTCACGCTCGACCTCGTCCAGGAAGGCGTCGACCTCCTCCTCGTCATACCCCCGCTTGCCGATCGGCGGCTTTTTGAAGGCGACGTTGTGGACGTCGGCCGGGGTCAGCGGCATCGAAACTCCTCGGGTCAGTTGCGGCCGCGTAGCGGGCTGGGCCACCGGACGTTCATCCGATGATCAACCGCTTCAACACGAACTCCATCAGCACGAACAGGATAACCAGGAGCACAAGGGAGGCCAGGTCGATGCTCACGGTACCAATTCGCAGTGGAGGGATCACACGCCTCAACGCCTTGAGAGGCGGATCAGTGACGCTCCACACGGATTCCAGTCCCGCCGATGCCCCGCGCCCCGGTTGCCACCGGCGACCGTACTGCAGGACGGCGCTGAGGACGAATCGGGCCAACAGCACAATTAGGAAGAGGTACAGGAGCAGGTACAGCGCTTGGAGCACGATCGACAACACGGCAGGCGACGTCCCTCGGTCGGGCGGACTTAGCTCAGGCTGAAAAAGCCGCCCTCAGCGATCTTGGCCTTGTCCTCCGCGGTGACCTGGACGTTGGCCGGTGAGAGCAGGAACACCCGGTTGGTCACGCGCTCGATCGTACCGCGCAGCCCGAACGCCAGCCCGGCGGCGAAGTCAACCAACCGACGGGCGTCGGCCTCGTCCATCTCGGTGAGGTTGATGATCACCGGAACCCCGTCGCGGAAGTGCTCGCCGATGGTCCGCGCCTCCCGGTAGGTGGTCGGGTGCAGCGTGGTGATCTGGTAACGCTGCTCCTCCTCGGCCACCACCGCGCGCTCGCGCGCCTGGGTCTGCGGCGCCAGGGCCAGGTTGTCCCGGGTGTGGTAGGTCAGCGCACCCGAGGTCTCCCCCGCGCCGGACCGGGTGATCGAGCGGACGCTGGACCGCTCGACCCGCTCCGGACGCTCGTCGTCGGCCCGGTCGGCCTCCACAGCCCGGCTCGCGCCGCGCTCGCTCAGCCGGCCCCGCTCGCCGAGCCGCGGGCGCGGCGCCGGCGGCTCCTCCGACTCGTCCTCGTCGTCGTCGGCGAACTCCTCGGAGTACCGGCTCGACCGGTACCGCGAGTCGCGGTAGCCCGGCTTGTCGTAGCCGTCGTCGTAGGCCCGCTCGTCATCCTCCTCGACGAGACCGAGCCAGACCCCCGCCTTGCGCAGTGCACCCATCCCGCGCCCTTCCGTCCGCCGTGCGGCACGCACCCCCGTGCCGTGTCGCCTGATCACGAATGGACAATCCATGCCCACCGGATCGGAGCGGCAATCCCCCGACAGGCGATTCGCGGCCGCCCGCCGTGGCCCCCGACAACGGGACGCCGTTCCTGAAACAACACAGATGTAATTTGCTTCTACCGCGGTCAGGCTACCGCAGCGTGGGACGCATTCCGAGCAACGCGCTGCCGACGCGGACATGTGTCGCGCCATATTCGATGGCCGGTTCGAGGTCGCCGCTCATTCCGGCGGAGAGCGCGGTCGCCTCCGGGTGCCGGTCGCGGAAGCGCGCCGCCACCTCGGCGAGCCGGGCGAACGCCCGCTCCGGCTCCCAGCCCAGCGGCGCCACCGCCATCAGCCCGGCCAGCCGCAGGCCGCCGGCACCGGCCAGCGCCTCGGCCACCGGGCCCAGGCCGCGGTCCGGGTCGGCCGAGTCCGGCAGCGCGCCGCCACGCGCCGGGTCGCCGTCGATGCTCACCTGCACCAGGGCGTCCAGCGGCCGGTCCCGGCCGGCGGACGCGGCCGCGTCCAGGGCCCGGGCCAGCCGGACGCTGTCCACCGAGTGCACGACGTCGGCGTAGCGGACCACCGAGCGGGCCTTGTTGCGTTGCAGCTGGCCGATGAAGTGCCAGCGGACGGCCACCCCGGCGGCGGCCACCTCGGCCGCCTTCGGGGCGGCCTCCTGGTCGCGGTTCTCCCCCACGTCGGCCACCCCGAGCCCGGCCAGCGCGACCACGTCGCCGGCCGGGTACGTCTTGGTGACCGCGATCATGGTGACCTCGGCGCGGTCCCGTCCCGCGGCGGCGCAGGCGTCGGCGATCCGGGCGCGGACCCGGGCCAGCCCGGCCGCGAGTTCGGCACGCCGGTCGGGCCGTACCGTGGCTGGTTCGTCGGTCATCGGCGGAGCTCAGGAACCGTTCTTGAGGAAGTCGGGCACGTCCACGTCGTCGAAGAGCACCCGGCGCGGCGACTGCTGCTGGGCCGGCAGGGTGGTCGGCGGCGCGACCGGCGGGTTCTGCGGCGCCGGCTGGTTCTGGTTGGTCTTGCGCGGCGCCTCGGCCGCCTTGTACGAGGGCGCGCCGCCGTCGAAGCCGGCCGCGATGACGGTGACCCGGACCTCGTCGCCCAGCGCGTCGTCGATGACCGCGCCGAAGATGATGTTGGCGTCCGGGTGCGCCGCGTCGGTGACCAGCTGGGCGGCGTCGTTGATCTCGAACAGGCCGAGGTCGGAGCCGCCGGCGATGGAGAGCAGCACGCCCCGCGCGCCGTCCATGCTCTGCTCCAGCAGCGGGCTGGAGATGGCCGCCTCGGCCGCCTCCACCGCGCGGTTCTCGCCGCGGGCGCTGCCGATGCCCATCAACGCGCTGCCGGCGCCGCTCATCACGCTCTTGACGTCGGCGAAGTCCAGGTTGATCAGACCCGGCGTGGTGATCAGGTCGGTGATGCCCTGGACACCGGAGAGCAGCACCTGGTCGGCGGTGCGGAAGGCGTCCATCATGGAGATGTTGCGGTCGCCGAGCGCCAGCAGCCGGTCGTTCGGGATGACGATCAGCGTGTCGCACTGGTTGCGCAGCTCGTCTATGCCGGACTCGGCCTGCACCTGGCGACGCTTGCCCTCGAAGGAGAACGGCCGGGTCACCACGCCGATGGTGAGCGCGCCGAGCTTGCGGGCGATGTTCGCCACCACCGGCGCGCCGCCGGTGCCGGTGCCGCCGCCCTCGCCGCAGGTCACGAAGACCATGTCGGCGCCCTTGAGGACCTCCTCGATCTCGTCGCGGTGGTCCTCGGCGGCGTTCTTGCCGACGTCCGGGTTGGCGCCGGCGCCGAGGCCCCGGGTCAACTCCCGGCCGACGTCGAGCTTGACGTCGGCGTCACTCATCAGCAGCGCCTGCGCATCGGTGTTGATCGCGATGAACTCGACGCCCTTGAGCCCAACCTCGATCATCCGGTTGACGGCGTTGACGCCGCCGCCCCCGATGCCGACGACCTTGATGACCGCCAGGTAGTTGTGCGGAGGTGTCATCTCCGGTCCTTTCCCTTCGAGATTGGCATCGCCCCGACCGGGTACGGCGTGACCAGACCGACGGTCGACGACAGCTGTCACCACAGAGGATCAGGAGTAAACCCTCACCCTCTACTAGAGGCTTACAGTTATGTCAACCACTGATCCTCTTCGGGGCAACGTAAGCGCCCCCACGCCGAGAGCCAAGGACCTGCCCGGCGTGTCGCCGCCATTGGCGGGACGGCTCACGTCCGGCGTCGGCGAATCACTTGAAGGTCACCACGTCGGGCGCGCTGACGTCGATCGTGTCGGCCTTGCGACCCAACAGCGCGGTGGCCACCCGCGCCTTGTCCGCCCCCCGGGTCGCGTCCCCCCAGACGACCGTCCGATCGCCACGGAGGGTGAGGCTGATCCGGGCCAGCCCCTGCACGGTGAGCTCGGTCAGCTCCGCGCGCAGCGGCGGGGTGAGCACCGCCAGCACCTCCAGCGCGGCCCGGGTGCCCGGGTCGTCCGGGCCGGGGGTGGCCAGCCGGACCACCGGCAGGCCGTCGGGGGCGCGCGGCACCGTCCGGAACACCACCCCGTCGGCGTCGAGCACGACGAACTGCCCGTCCCGGGGCACCGCCGCGACCCCGGTCCGCTCCACCACCGTCACCACCAGCGTGCCCGGCCAGTCCCGTGTCACCGTGGCCCGCTCGACCGGGGCCAGCGCGCCGATCCGGCGGCCGGTCGCGGCCAGGTCCACCCGGGCCAGTGGGACCCCGTCCGGGACCCCCGCGGCCTCCCGCACCTCGACCGGGGTGACCAGCTCCGCGCCGACCACCCGCACCTCGCGGACCCCGAACAGCCCGGTGCCGAGCACCGTCCAGGCGACCAGCGTGGCCACGGCGAGCACCGCGGCGGCCACCGCCCAGGGCAGGGCCGCGCGCATCCGCCGCTGCCGCGCCCGGGCCATGAACCGCCGGGTGGACGGCGGGACCGCGTCGCTGCCGGCCCGGACGAGCTGCCAGCGCCGGACCGGGTTACGCCGGGGGCCGCCGCCGTCCGTGCCGGCGGTACGGCCCCGCGCCGGACCCGGGCTCATCCGGCGGCGGAGGCCGCGCCGTCCGGGTCGACGGCCACGCCGAGGGCCGTCGGGTCGGCGGCGCCGCCGGAGGCCCGCGCGGTGAGGGCGTCGATCAGCTGGTCGCCCATCAGGGAGATCGGCGGGGCGCCCATGGTCACCACCACGTCGCCGGGGCGGGCCCGCCGGGCCACCTCCACCGGAGCGTCCTCCCACGAGTCGACGAACACCTTGTGCGCGGCGTCCAGCGGCACCGCCTCGACCAGGGCCGCGGAGCCCTCCCCCGGCTGGCGCAGCTCACCCGGCCCGAAGACCTCCAGCAGCACCAGCTCGTCGGCGATGCCCAGGGCCCCGGCGATCTCCGCCTGGAGGTCCCGGGTGCGGTAGAGCCGGTAGGGCTGGAAGACCACGATCAGCCGGCCGTCCCCGGCCACCTCGCGCAGCGTCTGCAACGCCAGCGTCATCGAGGTCGGGTGGTACGCGTACTCGTCGTAGACCAGCACGCCGTCCGCGACGCCCTTGCGCTCGAAGCGCCGGCGTACGCCGGGGAAGGCGCCCAGCGCCGCCTCGGCCGCCTCGACGGGCAGCCCGAGCAGGTACGCGGTGAGCACCGCGGAGGCGCTGTTGAGCCCCATGTGCCGCCCCGGCACCGGCAGCCGGATCTCGCCCAGCGAGCGGCCGTCGACCTCGGCCAGGAAGCGCACCCCCTGCGCGGTGGAGGCCATGTCGTCCAGCCGCAGGTCGGCGTCGGGAGACAGGCCGTAGGTGTGCACCCGGCGGCCCTCCGCGCGCAGCGTCTCGGCCAGCCGGCGGCCGCCCGGGTCGTCGGCGCAGGTGATGATGAAGCCGTCCGGGTCGGTGAGCCGGGCGAACTCGGCGAAGGTCGCCTCCAGGTTGGCCAGGTCGCCGTAGGTGTTGAGGTGGTCCGCCTCGATGTTGGTGATGATCGAGACGTACGGGCGGTAGATCAGGAACGAGCGGTCGCTCTCGTCCGCCTCGACCACGAAGTACTCGCCGGTGCCGTGGTGCGCGCCGGAGCCGACCTCGGAGATCTCCCCGCCGATGACGAAGGACGGGTCCGTCCCGGCCTGCTGGAGCACCATGGTGACCATCGAGGTGGTGGTGGTCTTGCCGTGGGTGCCGGCGACCGCCACCGTCCGGCGGCCGGTCATCGCCGCGGCGAGGGCCTCCGAGCGGTGCAGCACCCGCAGGCCGCGCCGGCGGGCCTCGACCATCTCCAGGTGGTCCTGCGGAATGGCCGAGGAGTAGACCACGGTGTCCACGCCGTCGAGGTTGCTCGCCTCGTGGCTCATGTGGATCGTCCCGCCGAGCGCCCGCAGCCCGGCCAGCGACGGCCACTCGCGCAGCTCGCTGCCGGAGACCGGCAGGCCACGGGTGAGGAAGAGCCGGGCCAGGCCGCTCATGCCGACCCCGCCCACCCCGATCAGGTGGATCCGGCCCAGGTCCTCGGCGGTGAGCGTGCCGGCCGGGGTGAACTGCGCGGTGTTCATGCCAGGTACCTTCCCGTCGCGGTGGCCGGCGTCATCGCGCCACCGTCGTTCGCGACTGCGGGGCTCGCAAGCTCACTTTTCGCGCTCACCGAGCCACCGCCTCGTAGACGAAGTTCAGCAGCGCGACGTCGCCGTCGCGTCGCCCGTACCCGGCCGCGGCCGCGCCCATCGCGGCGAGCCGGCGGGGGTCGCGGACCAGCGGGATGACCGTCCGCTCCAGCCAGTCCGGGGTCAGCTCGGCGTCGTCGACGAGCAGCCCGCCGCCGGCCTCCACCACGGGCAGCGCGTTGCGCTTCTGCTCCTGGTTGCTGTGCGGGTACGGCACGTAGATGGTGGGCAGGCCGATGGCGGCCACCTCGGCGCAGGTCATCGCCCCGCCCCGGCCCAGCATCAGGTCGGCGGCGGCGTAGCCCAGCTCCATCTCGGACAGGTAGGGCAGGGCCACGTACGGCACCGGCAGGTCGGTGGGGACCGGCACCGGCTCGTTGCGGGCACCCATCACGTGCAGCACCTGTACGCCGTTGCGGGCCAGTTCCTTGGCCGCGCCCGAGACCGCCAGGTTGATCGAGCGGGCGCCCTGCGAACCGCCGGCGACGAAGAGCACCGGCAGGTCGGGGCGGAGTCCAAAGTGGGCGCGAGCCGCGTTGCGCATGGCGACCCGGTCCAGCCCGGCGATGCCCCGACGCAGCGGCACGCCGACCACCCGGGCGTCGCGCAGCGACTCGGCCTGCGCGGGCTGGTGCGGGAAGCCGACCGCGACGTTCTTGGTGAACTTCATGCCGAGCCGGTTGGCCACGCCCGGTGGCACGTTCACCTCGTGGATGACGATCGGCAGCTCGCGGCGCCAGGCGGCGAGGTAGCCGGGGACGGAGACGTACCCGCCGAAGCCGACCACCGCGTCGGCCTGCACCTCGTCGATCACCTTGCCCGCGGCGCGGGCCGCCTTCCACATCCGGTCCGGGGTGCGCACCAGGCTCATGTTGACCGAGCGCGGCAGCTGGTACGCCGGGATCTGCCGCAGGTCGTAGCCGGCCGGCGGGATCAGCTCGTTCTCCAGGCCCTTCGGCGTGCCCAGACAGGTGATCCGGACGCCCGGGTCGTGTCGGCGCAGGCAGTCGGCGAAGGCGAGCAGCGGGTAGATGTGGCCACCCGTACCGCCTCCACAGAGCACCACCGAACGCAGCGGACCCATCAGCGTCTCCTCTCGCTCGCCGTACCGCCCCGGGTCCGGCCCTGCCGGCCACCGCGCGGTGCGGCCTGGTCGTCCTCCCGCCGCGCTCGCGACCGGGGCACGGACCCTCGGGCAGCCGGTGGCGTCGCCGGGCGGCGGCGCCGGCCGGGAAGCGGCGGCAACGGGGCCCAGAGTAGTCGGACCCACCGGGCGGGCGGACGGGCATGCAGGGCTCGCGCGGCGTCGGGCTCGGCGCGGGCGAACGAGGCGAGGATGCCGACCGCCGCCAGCGTCACGACCAGGGCGCTGCCGCCGTCGGAGATGAACGGCAGCGGCACGCCGGTCAGCGGCAGCAGGCCGATCACGCCGCCGATGTTGATCACGGCCTGGCCGACCAGCCACGCGGTGATCGCGGCGGCGGCGAGCCGGCGGAACGGGTCCTCGACCCGCCGCGCGACGCGCAGCCCGGTGTAGGCGAGCACGGCGAAGAGCACCAGGATGACGGTGCAGCCGACCACCCCGAGCTCCTCGGCGATCACCGCGAAGATGAAGTCGTTGTGCGCCGCCGGCAGCCAGCCGAACTTCGCGCTGCTCTTGCCCAGCCCGACGCCGAACCAGCCGCCGTGCTCGATGGCGTTGCGGGCCTGGACGAGCTGCCAGCAGCCGGTCTCCAGGCAGGTGGCCGGGTCGGGCGGGCTGATGAACGAGGTCAACCGGGCCAGCCGGTAGTTCTCCTCGCCGACCGCGCCGGAACCGGCGCCGAGCGAGGCCACCGCCACCAGCACGCCGATGCCGAGCAGGCCCACCGCGGAGAGCGCGGCGAACACCCGCATCCGCACCCCGGCCGCCCAGAGCAGCCCGACCACGATCGCCAGCAGGCAGAGCATGGTGCCCAGGTCGTTGTAGCCGACCAGCACGAAGAGCAGCCCGACCACCGGGAAGAGCGGGGTGGCCAGCTCCTTCCACCAGCCGAGCGCGGCGCCCTTGCGGGCGATCACGTGCGCCCCCCAGAGCACCAACGCGAGCTTGGCCAGCTCGGAGGGCTGCACCTGGATCGGGCCAAGGTAGAGCCAGAGCAGGTTGGCCCGCAGCGGCCCGAGCGCCTTGATCTTGAACAGCGAGTCCAGGGCCAGCAGCAGGTTGAGCACCAGCAGCAGCACCACCGCCGCACCCAGCACCGGCCGGCCGAGCGAGCGGAAGGTGCTGGCCGGCAGCCGCTGGCAGGCCCAGAACGCGACGATGCCGATCACCGCGAAGACGGCCTGCTTGGTCACCGACGCCGAGGCGTCGCCGGCCTCGGCGTAGTCCCTCACGCTGGTCGCCGAGAAGACCATGGCCAGGCCGATCAGCAGCAGCAGGCCGGCGCTGGAGAGCAGCAGGTAGTAGGAGGCCAGCGGGCGGGCCAGCAGGCCGCGCAGCGCCGCCAGGCCGCCGGCCGCGTCCAGGCCGGTGATCGACGCCGGCGGGTCGGCGGTACGCCCCGCGACCCGCCGTGCCTGGGTCTCCGCCGCCGTCGTCGTCGTGCCGGTGCCGCCTCGGTCCTCCCCCACGAGCCCATCATCGCCGCTTCGCCGGGCCCGTTCCCGCCGTTCGGCCCGGTCGGCGTGTCGGAATGCGGAACGGGGGCCCCTCGGCTATGAGGGACCCCCGTACGCGACGCTCGCGGCGCGCCCCGGCCGACACCGGCCCGGCCGGGCCCGGCCGGGCCGGTGTCGGCGACTCAGCCCATGCTGGCCAGGAAGTCGCTGTAGAACAGGCCGAGGGCGATGGCGACGCCGATCCCGGCGATAATCCAGAACCGCACCACGATGTTGACCTCGCTCCAGCCGGCGAGTTCGAAGTGGTGCTGCAACGGCGACATCCGGAACACCCGCTTGCCGGTGGTCCGGAAGGAGATGATCTGGATCACCACCGACATGGTGATGATCACGAACAGCCCGCCGATGATCGGCAGCAGCAGGATCGTCCGGGTGGACATCGCCATGCCGGCGATCAGACCGCCCAGGCCGAGCGCGCCGGTGTCGCCCATGAAGATCCGGGCGGGCGAGGTGTTCCACCACAGGAAGCCGACGCAGGCGCCGGCCGCCGCCCCGGCGATCAGCGCGATCTCCAGCGGATCCCGCACCGCGTAGCAGTAGTTGTTCGGGTTGGCGGTGTAGGTCGGGTCGGCGCACCAGTGCCGGTACTGCCAGAACGCGATCAAGGCGTACGCGGCCAGGACCATCACCGAGGCGCCGGTGGCGAGGCCGTCGAGGCCGTCGGTGAGGTTCACCCCGTTGGTGGCGGCCATCACCACGAAGATGATGACGATCACCGAGGCGATCTTGCCGATCTCCAGCGCCGGGATGTCCCGGATGAAGCTGAGCGTGGTGGCCCCGACGGTCTCGGTGTTGGTCGCCGCGCCGCTGGCGTCGGTCATCGTGCTCGGGAAGTAGAGCGCCACCACCCCGAAGATCGCGCCGACCAGGATCTGCCCGAAGAGCTTGCCGCGCTTGTTGAGACCGCCGCTGTGCCGCTTGCGGACCTTGAGGAAGTCGTCGATGAAGCCGACCGCCCCGGAGAAGACCATCAGCCCCAGCAGCACCAGCGCCGTGATGGTCGGCTCGACCTGGGCGATCTGCGCGTCCGGCAGCGTGGTCAGGGCCAGGTGACCGGCGACGTACGCGATCACCGTGGCCAGGATGAAGACCACGCCGCCCATCGTCGGCGTGCCCTTCTTGCCCTGGTGCATCGCCGGGCCCTCGGCCCGGATCGGCTGGCCGGCCTTGAGCCGGGTGAACACCTTGATCGCGATCGGGGTGCCGAGCAGCGAGATCAGGAACGCCACGCCGACGGCGATGATCACCGCCCTCATGCGGCGTCCCCGTTCCCGGTGGCGCCGGCGCGCAGGGCGTCGGCCACCTCCCAGGTGCGGTACCGGGAGCCCTTCACCAGGACGACGTCGCCCGGTCGTAGCTCGCTGCGCAGCACCTCGACGGCCGCCGCCTGATCGGTGAGCAGCACCGACTCTCCTCCCCAGTCACTTACCGCTGTCGCGCCCTCGTGGATCGGCGCCGCCGGCTCACCCACCACGAGCAGCCGGTCCACGCCCAACTCCGCCGCGAGCCGGCCCACCTCCCGGTGCCCGTCGCGTTCGAAGTCGCCCAACTCGGCCATGTAGCCGAGCGCGGCAAAGATACGCCCTTCGCGGCGCATGCCGGCAAGGGCGCGCAGCGCCACCGCCATCGAGGCCGGGTTGGCGTTGTACGAGTCGTCGATCACGGTCACCCCGTCGGGCCGGTCGAAGACGTCCATCCGGCGGGTGGAGACCAGCCCCAGCTCACCCAGGGCGCCGGCCACCTCGGCCAGCGGCATCCCGAGCTCGCGGGCCACCGCCGCCGCGGCCAGCGAGTTGGAGACCTGGTGCCGGCCGGTCAGCCCGAGCCGCACCGGGGCGCTTCCCTCCGGGGTGACCAGGGTGTACGACGGCCGGCCCCGGTCGTCCAGCGACACGTCGACCGCCCGGACGTCGGCGTGCGCGGCCTCGCCGTACCGGACCACCCGGGCGCCGGTGCGCGCGGCCATCGCGTCGACCAGCGGGTCGTCGGCGTTGAGCACGGCCAGCCCGTCGGCCGGCAGCGCCTCGACCAGTTCCCCCTTGGCCAGGGCGATGTTCTCCACCGAGCCGAACTCGCCGATGTGCGCGACCCCGACGTTGAGCACCACGGAGATCCGCGGCGGCACCACGTCGCACAGGTAGCGCACGTGCCCGATCCCCCGGGCGCCCTTCTCCATCACCAGGAAGCGGGTCTCCGGCGTGGCCTGCAACGCCGTGTACGGGTGCCCCAGCTCGTTGTTGAACGAGCCGGGCGGGGCCACGGTCGGGCCGAGCCGGACGGTGAGCTGGGCGATCAGGTCCTTGGTGGTGGTCTTGCCCGACGAGCCGGTCAGCCCGATCACGGTCAGCTGCGGCAGCCGCCCGACCACCGCGCGGGCCAACCGGCCCATCGCGGTCAGGGCGTCTCCCACCAGCACCATCGGCACCCCGGGCACCTCTCGGGTGCCGAGCACCGCCACCGCGCCGGCGTCCACCGCGCCGGCCGCGTAGTCGTGTCCGTCGACCTTCTCGCCGGGGAAGGCGACGAAGAGCGCCCCGGCGGTGACCTTGCGCGAGTCGAACTCGACCGGGCCGGTGACCCGGGCCGCCGGGTCGGCGCCGACGAGGCGGCCGTCGACGGCCGAGGCGACCTCGGCCAGGCTCAGCGGGATCACCGTCGACCCGCCAGGTCCCCGAAGCGGGCGCCGAGCGCCTCCGCCAGCTCCACCCGGTCGTCGAACGGGTGCACCTCGCCGGCGACCTCCTGGCCACGCTCGTGGCCCTTGCCGAGCACCGCCACCACGTCGCCGGGCTCGGCGAGCCGGACCGCCTCGGCGATGGCGGCCCGCCGGCCCGGGGCCTCGATGATCCGGGCGGGGGCACCGGCCGCGTACGCCCCGGCGAGCACCTCGGCCCGGATCGCGGCGGGGTCCTCGGTGCGCGGGTTGTCGTCGGTCACCAGCACCACGTCGGCGCCCCGCGCCGCGGCGGCGCCCATCACCGGCCGCTTGCCCCGGTCCCGGTCACCACCCGCGCCGATGACGCAGATCAGCCGACCCGCGCTCAGCTCGCGCAGCGCGGCCAGGGCGGCCACGATGGCGTCCGACTTGTGTGCGTAGTCGACCACGCCGCGCACCGGACCGGCGGCGCTGACCAGCTCCAGCCGCCCCGGGACGCCGCCGCAGGCGGCCACCCCCTCGGCGGCGACCGCCGGGTCGACCCCGGCGGCGACCAGGCTGGCGATGGCCAGCAGCGCGTTGGCCACGTTGTGCCGGCCGGGCAGGGCCACCCCGGCGGGCAGCGCCAGGCCGTCCGGGCCGTGGACGGTGAAGCGCTGGGCGTACCCCTCGCCACCGACCTCGTCGGCCCACCAGGTGGCCGCGCGGTCGCCGGCCGCCGAGTAGCTGACCGTGGTGGGCTTGAACAGCGGGCGCAGCGCCGGGTCGTCGAGGTTGAGGACCTCGGCGGCGCAGCGGCCGTCGAAGAGCCGCGCCTTGGCCGCGAAGTAGTCGGCCGAGTCGGCGTGGAAGTCGAGGTGGTCGGAGCCGAAGTTGGTGTAGCCGCCGACGGTGAACCGGACCCCGCCGACCCGCCCCATCGCCAGGGCGTGGCTGGAGACCTCCATGACCACCGCGGTCACCCCGCGCTCGCGCGCGGCGGCGAGCATGGCGTGCAGGTCGGTCGCCTCCGGGGTGGTCCGCACGCTGTCGATCACCAGATCGCCGAGCCGGGTCTCCACGGTGCCGATCAGGCCGGTGGTGTGCCCGGCGGCGCGCAGGCCGGACTCCACCAGGTAGGCGGTCGAGGTCTTGCCGGCCGTGCCGGTGACCCCGATCACGGTCAGCCCCTCGGTCGGGTCGCCGTAGACGGCGGAGGCGAGGTCGCCGAGCACCGCCCGGGGGTCGGACACCACCAGGGCGGGCAGGCCGGCCTCGGTCACCGCGGCGGCGCCGGCCGGGTCGGTCAGCGCGGCCACCGCGCCGGCGGCCGCGGCGGCCGCGGCGAACTCCGCGCCGTGCCGGCGGGCGCCGGGCAGCGCGGCGTACAGGTCGCCGGGAAGGACCTCCTGGCTGGCGTGCGTCGCCCCGGTCACCGCCACGTCGGCGGCGGCCTCCGGTGGCGCGACGGCGAGCCGGGCGGCGAGGTCGCCGAGCCGGACTCCGGGCACGGTACGGGGACGTGGATTGCCGGGCACGGCGTCAGACCCTACCCGGTCGTCCGGTTCCGACCGCACAGCCGCCCCGGTGGTTCGTCCCCACTCACCGATGATGTCCCGCCGTGGCTGTTCACTGCGGAAAGACCTCGAACTTGGGGGCCTTGCCGCCCGACGGGGGAACCCGGTAATGCCGCAGGGTGAAGCCCATCATCTCGCGGAAGGCGGGCGCGGCCACCGTGCCGCCCTCGCCGCCGGGGCTCCACACGAAGACCGCCACCACGTACCGGGGCTTCTCCGCCGGGGCCATCCCGATGAACGAGCCGACCTCGCCGGGCTGCTTCTCGCCGTCGACCAGCCGCCAGCCGGTGCCGGTCTTGCCGGCGACCCGGTAGCCGGGCACCGCCGCGGCCACGCCGGTCGCCCCGTCGACGGTGGTGACCGCCTCCAGGATGGTGCGCAGCGCGGTGGCGTTGGCCGGGCTGAGCACCGGTCGGGTGACCGGCGGCCCGGCGGGCGTCCGCTTCCCGTCCGCCCCGCTGATCACCTCCTTGATCAGGTGCGGCTGGACGTACGTGCCGTTGTTGGCGATGGTGGCGTACGCGGCGGCCATCTGCAGGGGCGTGGCGTCCACGCTGTGCCCGATCGGCACCGACCCGTGCGACGAGTCGCTCCACTCGTCGGCGGGCAGCAGCCGCCCGGAGGCCTCCCCCGGCATCCCCTCGCCGGTGGGCTGCCCCAGCCCGAACCGCTTCTGGTAGTCGATCAGCCGGTCCCGGCCCAGCTCGTCGGCGATCTGAATGGTGCCGACGTTGGACGAGAAGGCCATCATCCCCGGCAGAGTCATCCGCCGGCCGTTCGCCGGGTGGGTGTCGGGGAAGGTCGTGTCGCCCTTGGTGATGGTGTTGGGGACGGGCAGCGTGGTGTCGGGAGTGATCACGCCCTCCTGCAACGCCGCGCCGAAGGTGATCGCCTTGTGCACCGAGCCCGGTTCTACCACGAAGCTGGTCGCCGCGTCCTCCCGGTCGGTCGGCCGGCTCGGCTCCGGGTTGGCCGCGTTGTAGCTGGGGTGGCTGGCCTGGGCCAGCACCTCGCCGGTCGCCACGTCCAGCACCACGGCGGCGCCGACGCTGCCCCGGGTCTGCGCCATCTGCCGGCCGAGCACCTGCTGCACCTGGTACTGCAGGTCCCGGTCGATGGTGAGCACCAGTGAGCTGCCCGGCTTGGCCGGAGTGGTCTGGCTGTAGCCGCCGGGGATGGGCGCGTCCAGGTCGCCCTGGCCCGCCTCGTAGACGCGCCGGCCGTCCTTGCCCTGGAGCACGTCGTCGTAGCGCGCCTCCAGCCCCTCCAGGCCGTTCATGTCCTGGCTGACGAAGCCGACCAGGTTGGCGGCCAGGTCGCCGCCGGGCACCTCGCGCCGCTCGTCGCGGTGGGTGCCGATGCCGGCGAGGTCGAGCGCCTCGATCTGCTTGGCCTTCGGGATGTCGACGCCCCGGGCCAGGTACTGGAACTGCGACTCGCCGCCGCCGGGCAGGCCGCGCCGCTTCATCTTCTCGGCCAGCTCGGAGGCGGGCACGCCGAGCAGCGGGGAGAGCAGCCGGGCGGTGGTCGCCCGGTCCTTGACCTGGGTCGGGTCGGCGAAGACGTACCGGGCCTCGACGCTGCGGGCCAGCGGCGCGCCGGTGCGGTCGACGATGGCGCCGCGCGGGGCGGGCAGGTCGACCCGGGTGAGCCGGGAGTCGATGCCCCCACCCGCGTACGCCGGGGTGTCCACCGCCTGGAGGAAGACCAGCCGGATGCCGATGGTGACGAAGAGCGCCAGCACGAGCATGGTGCCCAGCCGCAGCCGGCGGCGCGGCTCGGCCAGCTTGGGCGGCCGGCGCGGCTTGCGGGCGGGGCGGCGGGCCGCCGGACGCTCCGGCCGGCGCGGCGTACGCCCGCCGGCCCGGCGGCGCGGCGGCGCCAGCTCCTCGTCGTCGTCGTCGGTCCAGGCCGGCCGGGCCGGGACGGTGCGGATGACGCCGGCCCGGGCGACCGGGGCGGCCTCCCGCCGCCCGGCGCGGGCCCCCGCCCGGCCGCCGTCGAGCACCTGCAACGCCGGGCGGAACGGGTCGCCGGAGCGGCTCGCCCGGGGAGTACGCCGCTGGCCGGACCGCTCGTCACGGCCGCCGGCCCGCTCCTCGCCGCTCTCCCGGATGGTCCGGCCCCGAGGGGTGTACGCCCGGGCGTCGGAGATCCCGCCGATCCCCGGCTCGCCGGTCCGCGGGTCCCCGCCCCGGCCGGCCCGGGACGGGCCGCGCCGGGAGCCCGTGGTGGGGTCCCGGCGCGGTTCGTCCGATCTCGGCGGCACTGCTATCCCCCGTTGCCCTGCTGGCTGGTGATCGCCGGCTGCCCGTCGGCGGGCTGCGGCACGCCGATCACCCGGCCGTCCGGCAGCCGGATGTACGCCGGCTCGCCGGCCTCGACCAGGCCGAGCTTGCGCGCCTCGGCGGTCAGGTTGCCCGGCGCCTTGGCCGCCTCGATCTGCTTGTTCAGCTGCTGCTCGTCCACGTCGAGGCGGGCCTGCTGCTGCTGGAGCTGCTGGAGCTTGAAGGCGTTCTCGTTGATCTTCGTGTTGACGGCCAGGATGCCCAGCACCCCGCCGACGACCAGCACCACGATCAGCGCCGCGAACGGCGCCCGCGGCACCCGCACCGGCGGCGGCGGAGCGACCCGCAGCCGGGGCCGGGCGGCGGTGGTTTCGGCGACCTTCTCGGCCGGCCGCAGCGCGGCGTTGCCCTGGACCGGGAACTCGCGCGCCCCCCGGGCGCGAGTCTCCCCCTGCCGGCCGGCGAGGTCCGCCGGCTTGTCGCCGCGCGTGGTGCGCTGCGCCGCGGTCCGGCCCCCCGACCGCGGTGCGCGCTGCCCGACGGCCTCCCGGCCGTCGCGCTTGTTGACGTTCATGTCCCCTCCCCCTCTTCGTCCGTCCCTCTGCCGTCCCCCGGCGTCGACCTGCGGTCCACTGTGGAACCCGACGTCGACCCCGTCCCCGGTTGGTGCATCGCCTTGACCCGGCGGCGGTACCGTTCGCGGTCGGTCCGCCCCTGCTGCTCGGTGGCCGGGTCGAGTCGTTCCGCGGCCCGCAGGCGCACCGAGGCGGCGCGCGGGTTCACGGCGACCTCCGCCTCCCCGGGAAGCTCGGCGCCCCGGCTGAGCAGCCGGAACGTCGGGCCCGATCCGGGAAGTTCCACCGGAAGGTCGACCGGGCCCTTACTGCGGACCCGGTCGGCGAGCGCCTGCTTGGTGAGCCGGTCCTCCAGCGAGTGGTAGGACAGGACCACCATGCGGCCGCCCACGTTGAGCTTGTCCAGAGCGGCCGGCAGCGCCGCCTCCAGCGCTGCCAGCTCCCTGTTTACCTCGATCCGTAAAGCCTGAAACGTTCTCTTGGCCGGGTGTCCACCCGTTCGCCGGGCTGGTGCCGGAATGCTCTCCCTGACCAGCTCGGCGAGCCGGGCCGAGGAGGTGATCCGGCCACGCTCGCGCTCCCGGATGATCGCCGAGGCGATCCGCCCGGCGAACTTCTCCTCGCCGTAGACCCGCAGCACCCGGGCCAGGTCCGGGTGCGAGTAGGTGTTGACCACCTCCTCGGCGGTCACCCCCCGGGTCTGGTCCATCCGCATGTCCAGCGGCGCGTCCTGGGCGTACGCGAACCCGCGGTCGGGCGCGTCCAGCTGCAACGAGGAGACCCCCAGGTCGAACAGGATCCCGTCGATGCCCGGATAGCCGA
Organism: Micromonospora sp. L32; assembly: GCF_052068055.1. Classification (NCBI taxonomy): domain Bacteria; kingdom Bacillati; phylum Actinomycetota; class Actinomycetes; order Micromonosporales; family Micromonosporaceae; genus Micromonospora; species Micromonospora sp. L32. The sequence goes on from NZ_JBQHDD010000004.1 coordinate 147,878, forward strand.
GCTGCTCCAGCACCTCGGGCAGCTCGTCGTAGACGGCGTGCACCAGGTGGATCCGGTCGGCGAAGCGAGCCAGCCGGACCCGCGCGTGGGCGAGGGCCTCGGTGTCCCGGTCCAGGCCGATCAGCACCGTCCGCGGGTGCCGTTCCAGCACCGCCTCGGCGTGCCCGGCCAGCCCCAGCGTCGCGTCGACGTGCACCGTCCGGTCACCCCGGTCCAGCGCGGGGGCCAGCAACTCGAGACACCTCTCGAGCAGCACCGGCACGTGCGTGCCGCGTAGCTCCCCCATGTCGACCCCCACTGGTTGAAAGTTCCGTTCGGTCCTGCGACCCTGCTCGTCGGACGACGCCGTGCCGTCGTACCGCCAGATCCCCATCCGCTCCCGCTTCGCCTCCCGAGGCCGCGGCCCCGGAGACTGATCGTGCGCCTGGCACCGGGGAAGGGGTGCCAGGAACTCGAAAGCGGCTGGAGATCTCGCAGTACGTCGGGCGTCGTCACGCCCTACAGGCCGCCGGGCAGCACCCCCTCCTCGATGTCGGCGAAGTCGTCTTCACTCTCGGCGAGGTAGGCCTCCCAGGCCGCCTTGTCCCAGATCTCCACCCGGGTGCTCGCCCCGATCACCACCAGGTCCCGGTCGAGCGCGGCGTACGACCGGAGGTGGGCCGGGATGGTGACCCGTCCCTGCTTGTCGGGGACCTCGTCGTGCGCGCTGGCGAAGAAGACCCGGCTGTAGGCCCGGGCCGCCTTGTGCGTCATGGGCTGCGCGCGCAACTGGTCGGCGATCCGCTGGAACTCGGGCGTGGGGAAGACGTAGAGGCAGCGCTCCTGCCCTTTAGTGATCACGACACCCCCCGCCAGCTCGTCCCGGAACTTCGCCGGAAGGATCAACCGGCCTTTGTCGTCCAGGCGCGGAGTGTGGGTGCCGAGGAACATCGGCCCTACCCCCTCGCCCTTTAGCGGCGTTCGCGGCGCCGCTGACCCCCCGGGCCGGTGGGCCCTCCCGGCCTCACCATCGCGCCCCACTCTACTCCACTTCCCTCCACCTGCAACCAGAAACGCCCGCGTGGCGCGCCGCTCCGCCGGGCAAAAGCGCACGTCAGGAGGGGTGGAGCGGAGTGGAGGGCCGGAGCGCCCCCCGCGCCGCGTCCGCTACCCGACATGGGTCGACTCCGACCGGCGGAGCGCGGGGCGACCGGACGCCCGAGAAGGGTCCGGCCGAACGGTTCGCCGTCGGCGGCGATCTGGTGGGCGTGCGGGTCCGGTAACCTCGCTCGGGTGACGGACGCGAAGATGCCCCTGCGGGCAAAGGTGGCCAGCTCCGTGTCCCGGACGGCCGCGGCCCTGTCGCGCGCCGCCGGCCGGGGCGACGGCTCGGTGATCGGCGGCTGGATCGGGCTGAAGATCGATCCCGACCTGCTGGCCCACCTCTCCGCCGGCCGCGCCATCGCGCTGGTCTCCGGCACCAACGGCAAGACCACCACCACCCGGCTCGCCGCCGCCGCCGTCGGGGTGCTCGGTCGGGTGGCCACCAACTCCTTCGGCGCCAACATGCCGACCGGCCACACCTCCGCCCTGGCCAAGGCGGGCAGCACCCCGTACGCGGTGCTGGAGGTCGACGAGCACTACCTCGCGCAGGTGCTGGAGGCCACCGAGCCGCACGTGGTGGCGCTGCTCAACCTCTCCCGCGACCAGCTGGACCGGGCCAAGGAGGTCGCCATGATGGCGCAGCTCTGGCGCGCGGCGCTGGTCCGGCACGCCGACGTGCGGGTGGTGGCCAACGCCGACGACCCGATGGTGGTCTGGGCGGCCACCCCGCCGGCCGACCCGGCGCGCGGGGTCAACCCGCCGCACGTCACCTGGTTCAGCGCCGGCCAGCGCTGGCACGACGACTCCTGGGTCTGCCCGGAGTGCGGCTCCACCATCCAGCGCTCAGGAGAGCAGTGGTGGTGCACCGGCTGCCCGCTGCGCCGGCCCGAGCCGCAGTGGACCGTGGAGGACGAGGGCGTCCTCGACCCCACCGGCGCCTGGCACAAGGTGGCCCTCCAGCTCCCCGGCAAGGTCAACATCGGCAACGCGGCCACCGCGCTGGCCGTCGCCGCCGAGTTCGGGGTACGCCCCGTCGACGCGGTCTCCCGGCTGGGCACGGTCACCTCGGTCGCCGGCCGCTACGCCCAGGTCGACCGGGACGGGCGCAACATCCGGCTGCTGCTGGCCAAGAATCCGGCCAGCTGGCTGGAGGCGTTCGACATGGCCGACGTGGCGCCGACGCTGCTCTCCATCAACGCCCGCGACCCCGACGGGCTGGACACCTCCTGGCTCTTCGACGTCGACTTCGCCCCGCTGCGCGGTCGGCAGGTGCTGATCACCGGCGACCGGGCGTACGACCTGGCGGTCCGGCTCGACGTCAACGCCGTGCCGTTCCAGCACGTGCGGACGTTCGACGAGGCGGTCCGGGCGGTCCCGCCGGGCCGGCTGGAGGTCATTGCGAACTACACCGCCTTCCAGGACATCCGAGCGGAGTTGGACCGTGTCAACTGAGAGCCTGCGCATCGTCTGGATCTACCCCGACCTGCTCTCCACCTACGGCGACCGGGGCAACATGCTGATCCTGGCCCGCCGGGCGCAGCTGCGCGGGATGCCGGTCGAGGTGCTGGAGGTCCGCTCCGACCAGCGGCTGCCCGCGACCGCCGACATCTACCTGATCGGCGGCGGTGAGGACGGCCCGCAGGCGCTGGGCGCCCAGCGGCTGATCGCCGACGGCGGCCTGCACCGGGCGGTCGCCCAGGGCTCGGTGGTCTTCGGCGTCTGCGCCGGCTACCAGCTGCTCGGCACCTCCTTCTTCGCCAAGGGCACCAAGTGCGCCGGGCTGGAGCTGCTCGACCTCTCCTCCGACCGCGGCCCCACCCGGGCCGTCGGCGAACTGGCCGGCGAGATCGACCCGCGGCTGGGCGTACCGGCGCTGTCCGGGTTCGAGAACCACGGCGGGCGCACCCACCTCGGCCCCGGCGTCTCGCCGCTGGCCCGGGTCACCGCCGGGGTCGGCAACGACGGCGCCACCGAGGGCGCCTGGCGCGGCAAGCTGCTCGGCACGTACTCGCACGGGCCGGCGCTGGCCCGCAACCCGGCCCTGGCCGACCTGCTGCTGCGCTGGGCCACCGGGGTGCACCAGCTCCCGCCGCTGGACGACACCTGGGCCGACCGGCTCCGCTCCGAGCGCCGCGCCGCGGTGGCCGCCGCCGACCGGGCATGATCCACGCCGTCCGGCGGCTGCTCGGCCAGCCGTCCGGGCGTCGCTTCGCCGCGCTGCTGCTCCTGCTCGCCGGCTTCGGGGTGCTGCTGCTGGTGGCGCCCCGGCCGGACGTCGCCCGGCTGCCGCGCCTCGCCGACTCCCTCGGCGGGTACGCCCCGCTCGCGGCGATCGCCGCCGGGGCGGTGCTACTGGTCGCGCTGGTCCCGCGGACCTTCGTCACGCTCGCCTCCGGCGCCATCTTCGGCCCCCTGGAGGGCGCCGCGTACGCGCTCGGCGCGGCCCTGCTCGCCGCGGCGATCGGCTTCGCGGTCGGCCGGGTGCTGGGCCGGGAGTTCGTCGCGGAACACCTCCGGGGCCGGCTGGCCCGGCTCGACGGCTGGTTCGCCCGGCAGAGCGTGCTGGGGGTGATCACCGTCCGGCTGCTGCCCATCGCCGGCTTCGGCCTGGTCAGCTACGGCTACGGCACCACCGGAGCGCGGGTGCTGCCGTTCCTCGCCGGCAGCGTTCTCGCCTCCGCCCCGACCGCGTTCGGCTACGCCGCGATCGGCGCGGCGGTCAGCTCACCGGGCGAGGTCAACTGGTACGCCGCCGCCCCCGCCAGCCTCGGCCTGATCGCCAGCGCCGTGCTGATCCACCGCTGGTGGCGGGCCGAACGGCAGCGCCGGCTCGGTGCGACGGAGCCGCGACCGTGACGGGTGGGAACCGGCCGCCGCGCCGCGCCGAGGTGACCGGCGCTGCCGAGGAGGTGCTGGCCGGCGGGTTCATCGCCGAGGTGGTCCGGATCGGCGACACCGTCCGCCGCACTCCCCCGGCCAACGCCGGGTTCGTCACCGCCCTGTTGGCACACCTGGACCGGGTCGGCGCGCCCGTGGCGCCCCGACCGCTGGGCACCGACGAGCGGGGCCGGCAGGTGCTCAGCCACCTCGCCGGGCAGGTGCCGTGGCGGGAGCGGGAGGACCCGGCCTTCTTCTCCGACGCCGCGCTGACCCGGCTGGCCGAACTGATCCGGGCCCTGCACGACGCCTGCGCCGGCACCGCTCTGGCCGGCCGCGCGGAGACGGTCTGCCACCGCGACCTGTCGCCGAAGAACACCGTGTACCGGGACTCGCCCGCCGGGCTGCTGCCGGCGGCGTTCCTGGACTGGGACCTCGCCGCGCCGGGCCGCCGGATCGACGACGTGGCGTTCGCCGCGTGGCACTGGGGGGAGCTGGGCGACGACGCCGACCCGGCCGAGCTGGGCCGGCGCTGCCGGCTGCTCTGCGACGCCTACGACGCGGCCGCCGCCGGACCGGATCCGGTACCGCTCCCCCGGGACGAGTTGGTCACCCTCATGCTCGACCAGCTCGAGGCCACCTGGCGGGGCATCGACGCCGGCGCGGACCGGGACGAGCCCGGCATGCGCCGGCTGCGCGCGGCCGGCGCGGTCGACGGGGTACGCCACTGGCAGGACTGGCTGCACACCCACCGGCGCGCGGTGGAGTCGACCCTCCACGCCTGAAGCCACCCGCGCCATCGGCCGGGTGTCGTGCCGGCGTGTCGCGGCCCGGAGTGGACGTGCCCGACGAGCGACATACCTGAGAGGCATAAATATGCCTCTGAGTCATCACGCTCGTCGGGGCGTGCGCCACCACGGAGGTCACGCTCCGTGTATCGCCTTCCGGGCGCCGCTCGCCCGTTGGGACCGCGCGCCGACCTTGGTGAAGAGCCCGGCCACCCCACCCCGGCCCAAGATCCGCCCAAGTTCACGGAAAGAGTGGCCATTCCGCGCGGAACAGCCACTCTTTCCGTGAAACTGCCAGCCCCGGCCGGGGGGATGGGTCAGGCGACTACGGAGACCATGCGGCCCTTGACGACGATGACCTTGCGGGGTTCCTTGCCGGCCAGCGGGCCGGCGACCGCCTCCAGGGCCGCCGCGCGGACGGTCTCCTCGGACGCGTCGGCGGGGACCTCGACCCGGCCGCGGACCTTGCCGTTGATCTGCACCGGGTACGTCACCGTCTCGGCGACCAGCAGCGCCGGGTCGGCGGTCGGGAAGTCCGCGTACGTCAGGGAGCTCTCGTGCCCCATCCGCCGCCACAGCTCCTCGGCCACGTGCGGGGCGAACGGCGCCAGCATCAGCACCAGCGGCTCGGCCACCTCGCGTGGGGTCTCCGACAGCCGGGTCAGCCCGTTGGTCAGCTCGATCAGCTTGGCGATCGCGGTGTTGAACCGGATCGCCTCCATGTCACCGCGGACCCCGTCGACCACCTTGTGCAGCAGCCGCCGGGTCGCCTCGTCGGCCGGGGCCTCGGTGACCCGCAGCGCGCCGGTCTGCTCGTCGACGATCGCCCGCCAGACCCGCTGCAGGAACCGGTACGACCCGACGACCGCCCGGGTCTCCCACGGGCGGGACACCTCCAGCGGGCCCATCGACATCTCGTAGACCCGGAACGTGTCGGCGCCGTACGCGGCGCACATCTCGTCGGGCGTGACGACGTTCTTCAGGGACTTGCCCATCTTGCCGTACTCGCGCTTGACCTGGGTGTCGCCCAGGTAGAAGCCGCCGTCACGCTCGATCACGTCCTCCGCCGGCACGTAGGCGCCCCGGGCGTCGGTGTACGCGTACGCCTGGATGTAGCCCTGGTTGAACAGCTTGCGGAACGGCTCGAACGACGAGACGTGGCCCAGGTCGTACAGCACCTTGTGCCAGAAGCGGGCGTACAGCAGGTGCAGCACGGCGTGCTCGGCGCCGCCGACGTACATGTCGGTGCCGCCGCAGTCGCCCTCGCCGCGCGGGCCCATCCAGTACCGCTCGTTCTCCGCGTCGACGAACCGCTTCGAGTTGGTCGGGTCCAGGTAGCGCAGCTCGTACCAGCAGGAGCCGGCCCACTGCGGCATCACGTTGGTCTCGCGGGTGTAGCGCTTCGGGCCGTCACCCAGGTCCAGCTCCACCTCGACCCAGTCGCGCCGCCGCGACAGCGGGGTCTCCGGGTTGCTGTCGGCGTCGTCGGCGTCGAAGGTGCGCGGCGAGAAGTCGTCCACCTCGGGCAGCTCGACCGGCAGCATCTCCTCGGGCAGCGCGATCGCCGCGCCGGTCTCGTCGTACACGATCGGGAACGGCTCGCCCCAGTAGCGCTGCCGGGAGAACAGCCAGTCGCGCAGCCGGTAGGTGACCGCGCCGGCGCCGTGCCCGTTGGCCTCCAGCCACTCGATGATCGCCGCCTTGGCGTCGGCGACCCCCAGGCCGTTCAGGTCCAGGCCGCGGTCGGGCGCGGCGCTGTTGATCGCCGGACCCTCCCCGGTGTACGCCTTGCCGTCGAAGCCCTCCGACGGCTGCACGGTCCGCACGATCGGCAGCTCGAAGACCTCGGCGAACGCCCAGTCCCGCTCGTCCTGCGCGGGCACCGCCATGATCGCGCCGGTGCCGTAGCCGGCCAGCACGTAGTCGGCGATGAAGATCGGGATCTGCCCGCCGGTGACCGGGTTGACGGCGTACGCGCCGACGAAGACGCCGGTCTTCTCCTTCGTGTCGGCCTGCCGCTCGACGTCGGTCTTGGCCGCCGCCGCCTTCCGGTACGCCTCCACGGCCGCGCGCGGGTTGGCGTGCCCGCCGGTCCAGGCGTCCTTCGTCCCCGCCGGCCAGGCCGCCGGCACCAGCGCGTCGACCAGTTCGTGCTCCGGGGCCAGCACCATGTAGGTGGCCCCGAAGATGGTGTCCGGGCGGGTCGTGAACACCCGGATCGGCTCCCGCTCGGTGGGGAAGTCGATGTGCGCGCCCTGGGAGCGGCCGATCCAGTTGCGCTGCATCAGCTTGATCGGCTCGGGCCAGTCCAGGGTGTCCAGGTCGTCCAGCAGCCGGTCGCCGTACGCGGTGATCCGCATCATCCACTGCTTCAGGTTGCGCTTGAAGACCGGGAAGTTGCCCCGCTCGGAGCGGCCGTCGGCGGTGACCTCCTCGTTGGCCAGCACGGTGCCCAGCCCGGGGCACCAGTTCACCGGGGCCTGTGAGACGTACGCCAGCCGGTGGTCGTCGACGATCGTGCGCCGCTCGGCCACGGTCAGCTCGGCCCAGGGCCGGCCGTCCGGGGTGGGGCGGTTGCCGCCCTCGAACTCGGCGATCAGCTCCGCGATCGGGCGGGCCCTGCGCACGTCCGGGTCGTACCAGGAGTTGAAGATCTGCAGGAAGATCCACTGGGTCCAGCGGTAGAAGTCGGTGTCGATGGTCGCTACCGAGCGGCGCTCGTCGTGGGCCAGCCCCAGCCGGCGCAGCTGCGCCTTGTACCGCTCGATGTTCGCCACCGTGGTGGTCCGCGGGTGGGTGCCGGTCTGCACCGCGTACTGCTCGGCGGGCAGGCCGAACGCGTCGAAGCCCATCGCGTGCAGCACGTTGCGCCCGGCCATCCGCTGATAGCGGGCGAAGCAGTCGGTGCCGATGTAGCCCAGCGGGTGGCCGACGTGCAGGCCGGCGCCCGACGGGTACGGGAACATGTCCAGCACGTACAGCTTCTCCGCGCCGGCCCGGGGGTGGTCCGGGTCGGCCAGCGGGCCGGTCGGGTTCGGGGCGTGGAAGGTGCCCTCACGCGCCCAGACGTCCTGCCAACGCTGCTCGATCTCGTCGGCCAGGGCCGCGGTGTACCGGTAGGGGGGAATGTCGCCCGCCGGTGCGGCTGCCTCACTCATGGCGTCTCCTCGCTTCGCTCGTCGCCGCCGGCCGTGCCCGGCCGGGCTGGGTGCTGACCTCGCTCGGCGTGGTCATGGTTCGGTATGGGGAGTGGATCCGCTCCCGGTGCGGCCCGCCCGGGCGGGCCCGGGGCACACGCCGGCCGGCGGAGGGCACAAAAAAGCCCCTCGCGCAGGAGGGGCCGCCGTGCTGTCGCGCGTCAGCGCATCAGCACGGCCCGGTAAGAAGCAGGAAGACTCCGGCCATGTCCGGCAGTGTACCCCGCCCGCCGGGCGCGCGGGTGGCCCGCCACCGCGGGTCGGCGCCGGGCCGGGCGGGGCCACCCCCGCCGGGCCCGCGCCGGTGCCCATCGTGATCATGGTGGGCACCGACAGCGACCGTCAGGTCCCCCGTTGCGGTGGATATTCGGGGCGTAACCGACCGTCTACCTGCGGGGGTCGGCGACAACGAGAAACATGGTTAGCCTGAGAACCAGTGAGATTTCTGCGGCAGACGTGGCTCGGCGTCGCGAACCCAACGGCGGGTCCAGGTGCTCTATACAGAGCTGCCGTTCCGGCGACGAGGAGGAGGCCCGTGACACAACAGACCTGGGACGAGGTGGGCGGCCTGCTGCCGCACGACCAGTTCCGCGCCGCCAGCGAAGCCATCGTGGCCAACATCGAGCAGGTCATCGAAGGCAAGACCGCGACTGTGCGCCTCGCCCTGGCCGTCCTGCTCGCCGAGGGACACCTCCTGATCGAGGACGTGCCGGGCGTCGGCAAGACCAAGCTGGCCAAGGCCCTCGCCCGCTCGATCGACTGCTCGGTCCGGCGCATCCAGTTCACCCCCGACCTGCTGCCCAGCGACGTCACCGGGGTCAGCGTCTACAACCAGGAGACGCACGACTTCGAGTTCCGTCCGGGCGCCGTCTTCGCCAACCTGGTGGTCGGCGACGAGATCAACCGGGCCTCGCCGAAGACCCAGTCCGCGCTGCTCGAGTGCATGGAGGAGCGGCAGGTCACCGTCGACGGGGTCACCTACCAGCTCCAGACGCCGTTCATGGTGATCGCCACCCAGAACCCGATCGAGATGGAGGGGACGTACCCCCTGCCGGAGGCGCAGCGCGACCGGTTCACCGCCCGGATCGCCATGGGCTACCCGGACCCCGGCGCCGAGCTGGCCATGCTGGACGGCCACGGCGCCACCGACCCGCTGCAGGAGCTGCGCCCGGTCTCCGACGCCGCGACGGTGCGCCAGCTGATCGCCACGGTCCGGCAGGTGCACGTCGCGGACGCGGTCAAGCAGTACGCGGTGGACCTGGTCACCGCCACCCGCGAGGCCCCCGACCTGCGCCTCGGCGCCTCCCCCCGGGCCACGCTCCAGCTGCTGCGCACCGCCCGCGCGGTCGCCGCGCTGGAGGGTCGCGACTACGTGCTCCCCGACGACCTGCAGGCGCTGGCGGTGCCGGTGCTGGCGCACCGGATCATCCCGACCGCCGACGCCCAGCTGGCCCGGCGCACCACCGACGCGATCGTCTCGGAGCTGGTGCACCGGCTGGCGCTGCCGCAGGAGCGCAAGCGCACCCCGTACGACACGCCGCGGCCCGCCGCGGGCAACGGCCGCGGGCCGTACGAGCCGCGGAGGCCGTGAGGTGCGCGACGGGCTGCGCGGCCTGACCACCCGCGGCCGCTCGTTCCTGGCGGCCGCGGTCGCGGCGGCGGTCTCCGCCGGCATCCTCGGCGAGAAGGACCTGCTGCGGGTGGCCGTGCTGCTCGCCGTCCTGCCGCTGCTCGCCGCGCTCTACGTCGGGCGCAGCCGCTACAAGCTGGCCTGCAACCGGTCGCTGGAGCCGCACCGGGTGCCGGTCGGGGCCAGCTCCCGGGTGGTGCTGCGCCTGCAGAACATGTCCCGCCTGCCCACCGGCACCCTGCTGCTGGAGGACCGGCTGCCGTACGCGCTGGGCAGCCGGCCCCGGGTGGTGCTGGAGCGGCTCGGCGCGCACCAGGCCAGCTCGGTCGCGTACACGGTCCGCGCCGACGTGCGCGGCCGGTACGAGGTGGGCCCGCTGGTGGTCCGGCTGACCGACCCGTTCGGGCTCTGCGAGCTGACCCGGGCCTTCCCCAGCACCGACCACCTGACCGTGATCCCCCAGGTCACCCCGCTGCCGACGGTCCGCCTCCCCGGCGAGTACGCCGGCAGCGGCGACAGCCGGGCCCGGTCGGTGGCCGTGCACGGCGAGGACGACGCCGCCACCCGGGAGTACCGGGTCGGCGACGACCTGCGCCGGGTGCACTGGAAGTCGACCGCCCGCACCGGCGAGCTGATGGTGCGCCGCGAGGAGCAGCCCTGGGAGAGCCGGGCCACCGTCGTGCTGGACACCCGGGCGTTCGGCCACCGCGGCGACGGCCCGACCGCCAGCTTCGAGTGGGCGGTCTCCGCCGCCGCGAGCATCGCGGTGCACCTGCGCCAGTCCGGTTACAAGCTGCGGCTGGTCACCGGCTCCGGTGCGGACGTGGACGCCACCGAGGGCGCCGGGGACGGCCTGCTCCTGGACCACCTGGCGGACGTCCGCCTCGACCAGCGCGGCGAGGTCGCCACCCTGGTGCAGCGAGTCCGGCAGCGCTCCGACGGCGGCCTGATCATCGCCCTGCTCGGTGCGGTGAGCACCGCCGAGGCCGAGCTGCTGGCCGGGCTGCGCGGCAACGGGGCGACCTGCGTCGCCTTCCTGTTGGACAGCTCCACCTGGCTCAACCTGCCGGAGAAGGCCCGCGCCGAGTCGGAACGGGCACACGGCGCGGCCGCGCTCGCCCTGCTCCAGGGCGGCTGGCGGGTGATCGGGGTGGACCACGGCGGCCGGCTGCCGGCGCTCTGGCCGCAGGCCGCCCGGGGCTCGCAGGGCTTCGCGTTGCGCGCGGCGCTCGCCGAGACGGTCGCCGGCGGCGTCCGATGACGGAAAGGGTGACGTCGTGATCGCGTCCCGGAACCTCGGCTTCGTGGCCGCCGCGGCGACTCTGCTCGCCGCGGCGCCGCTGTCTTCGATCTTCCAGCGCTGGACCTGGCTGATCGAAGCCGCCATCGCGGTGGCCGTGGTCGCCGGGGTGGCCGCGCTGACCCGACTGGTCCGGGCTCCCCTGTGGGGCCAGGTGCTGGGCATGCTGGCCGGCCTGCTGCTCGCCCTGACCTGGCTCTTCCCGGGCGGCACCGAGCTGGTCGCGTTCCTGCCCACGCCGGCCACCCTGGCCCACTTCGGCGAGCTGTTGCAGGGCTCGTTGCAAGACATGCGCTCGTACGGCGTCGAGGTGCCGGACACCACCCCGCTGCTGTTCATCACCGTGCTCGGGGTGGGCTCGGTGGCGATCATGGTGGACGTGCTCGCGGTGGGGCTGCGCCGTCCGGCGCTGGCCGGCCTGCCGATGCTGGCCATCTACTCGGTGCCGGTGGCGGTCTACGTGGACAGCGTGCCCGCGCTGCCGTTCGTGGTCGGCGCCTCCGGCTACCTGTGGCTGCTGGTCACCGACAACGTCGACCGGGTACGCCGGTTCGGCCGCCGGTTCACCGGCGAGGGACGTGACGTCGACGTCTGGGAGTCCTCCCCGCTGGCCGCGGCCGGCCGCCGGCTGGCGGTGGTGGGCGTGGCGCTGGCCGTGGTGCTCCCGCTGGCCGTGCCCGGGATGACCGGTGGGCTGCTCGACCAGGTCAACTCGACCGGCAACGGCACCGGCAACGGGCGGCCCGGCCAGGGCGGCAGCCCCGGCCGGATCGACCTGTTCGCCGCGCTCAGCGGCCAGCTCAACCAGAGCGAGGTGGCCGAGATGGTCAAGGTGACCACCACCGAGCCGAGCCCGTTCTACCTGCGCTTCGGCGTCGCCGACGAGCTGCGGCCGGACGGCTTCCGGGTGCGCCCGCCCAACGGCCGGCGGGTGGACCGGGACCTGCCCGCCCCACCGGCCCGCCAGGGCGCCGAGCAGCAGCGGTACCGGGCCACGGTCGAGGTCACCCGCAACCTGGAGATGCCGTTCGTGCCGGTGTACGCCGACCCGGTCAACGTCGACGGGCTCAGCCGCAACTGGCTCTACGACTCGAACCTCGGGGTGGTCTTCTCCAACCAGGACAACTCCCGGGGCAAGCGCTACTCGTTCGAGTACGTCCGCTCGACGTTCACCCCGTCGGCGCTGCGCCGGGCCCGCTCTCTGCCCGCCGAGCACCCGATCGCCGTCCAGCAGACCCGGCGGCCGGCGGTGCAGCAGGTCGACCTGCTGGTGTCCCGGCTGGTCGAGGGGAAGCGGAACGACTACGACAAGGTCCGGGCGATCTACGACTACTTCTCCCGGGAGAACGGCTTCAGCTACTCGCTGAGCACCAAGGGTGGCACCAGCGGCGAGGAGATCGTCGACTTCCTCACCAGCAAGGTCGGCTACTGCCAGCAGTACGCGGCGGCGATGGCCTGGCTGGTGCGCTCCGCCGGCATCCCGGCCCGGGTGGCGTTCGGCTTCACCAACGGCACCAGCGCCGGCGAAGACGCGTACGTGCTCACCAACCGCAACCTGCACGCCTGGACGGAGGTCTACTTCGACCAGCTGGGCTGGGTCCCGTTCGACGCGACCCCGGCGTACGCGGTGCAGGGCGCGAACCGCTCGGCCTGGGCCCCGGACAGCGACGCCCCGGACCCGGAGCCGTCGGAGACCAGCGCGCCGGGCGCCTCCCCGGAGGACCCGGCCGCCACGGCCGGGCCGGACCGGGAGGACGCCGCCGACCGGGACACCGACGCCGGCTTCGACGCGGCCGGCGGCGCCCCGACCCGGCGCGCGCCGAGCTGGCCGTGGTGGACGGCGGGTGCCGTGCTGGCGCTGATCGCCCTGCTCTGCCTGCCGGCCCTGCGGCGGATGGCGCTGCGGCGTCGCCGCCACGGCCGGCCGGTCCGGGCGGTCGCCGCCGTCGCCGGCGCCGGCGGCCCGGACGGGGCGGGCGGGGCGGCCGCCGACGCGCCCGGCATGGTCGTGCTGGGCGCGGACCACGACCGGGCCCGCGCCGACGCGCACGCGGCCTGGGACGAGCTGCTGGACACGCTGGTCGACTACCGGGTACGCGTAGACCGCACCGAGACGCCCAGGGCCACCGCCGAGCGGCTGGCCCGCGAGGCCGTCGCCGACGACACCGCGTCCGCGGCGGCGGTACGGCTGCTCGGCCGGGCGGAGGAGCGGGCCCGTTACGCCCGCGACCCGCTCACCGGCGAGCCGTTGCACCCGGCGTTGACGGCGGTCCGGGGCGCCCTCGCCGCCCGGTCGGACCGGCGCACCCGGTTCCTGGCGACCGTGCTGCCGCCGTCGGTGCTGCTGCGCTGGCGGCTGGCGGTGGCGGACTCGTCCTCCCGGCTGGTGGCCAGCGGCGGGCGGACCCGCTCACGGTTGCTGCGCTGGAACCCGCGCCGGCTGCTCGCCGACCGCGCCACCCGCCGGGCCTGACCCGGCCCGCACCCGGCCACGTGCTCGGGGCCGCCCCGGCCCCGAGCACTTTCAGAGAAGGCGTGGCTATTCTTCGCCGAATAGCCACGCCTTCTCTGAAAGTGCGTGAGGACAGCTCGGCGTGCCCGGGTGATGCCGCGCCGCCAACCTCGGGCGCTGGACATTGCGTCTGCGGCGCCGCGCCATGTCGTCGACATGGGCGGCATTCCGGGCCTTCGGACCCCGCCACGGCGCCGACACCGAGTCGGTCACGACCGACGACGGTGGCTTGGCTCCGGCAACCTGATCGAGGCCGGGGCCGGGGCTCGGAGCGGGGTCGGACGTGCGGAAACGACGGAGGTGGCCGGACCCGTCCGGCACCCACCGTCGTGGCGACGCCCACCCGCCTCAGGGGCGGTGAGCGTTCAGCGATGTCCCTCCGGACGCTGCCGCCACCGGTCCTCCATGCGGTCCAGCAGCGACGGCCGTCGACCACCCGCGCGCCCGCGCGGACGACGGCGACTCGTCGTGCCACCCACCACGTGCAGGTCGGGTGACTGCGACCGGCGATGCGACTGCACCGCGTAGCCCAGCGCGGCCAGCATGACGACGAAGCCCGCCACTGCCAGCGGCGGAGTCTTGATCACCGCGCCGTAGACCAACAGGGCCAGGCCGACGACGACCACGCCGGCAGCGACGAGCAGGCGACGCCGCGCGTGGAAACGCGGGTCGCTGGCGCGCACGGCCGAGGCGAATTTGGGGTCCTCGGCAAGCGACCGCTCGATCTGCTCGAACAGCCGCTGCTCGTGCTCCGAGAGCGGCACGGCACTCCTCCCCGGTCACGTTGGTCGGCCCGCTCGGGCCGACAGACCGTGGCAGCCAACCGGCTGCTTGCCGTCAAGTCTACGAGGGGGCTCGCGCGTCGGAAAGCGGGACGACCTACGGCCGGGTCGGATTTTCGCCTCGACGGGTATCACGCTTGCCGAGCAGACTGGCCGGACCTATGACGGACCGCCCGAAACGGGCAGCCGCGGCGTCGGCGGCAGCTTCCGCCTCCCGCCAGCCGCGCTCGGGCGCGCCGAGGGTCAGCTGCTGTGGCGTCTCCGTCACCCCGGCCAGCCCCTCCACCCGGACGCCGACCAGTCGGACGCGCTCGGCGGGGTCGAGAACGGTGTAGAGCGCCCAGGCGGTGTCGAAGATCTCCCGGGCGGTGTCGGTGGACACGTCGAGGGTGCGGGACCGGTTGACCGTGCGGAAGTCGGCCAGCCGTACCTTGAGCGAGACCGTCCGGCCGACCTGCCCGGCCCGGCGCAGCCGGGCGCCGACCTTGTCGCTGAGGGCGAGCAGGGTGCGGCGGATCTCCACCGGGTCGGCGACGTCGGCGTCGAAGGTCGTCTCGGCGCCGATCGACTTCTCCACGTGCTCGGGGCTGACCGTGCGCGGGTCGCGCCCCGAGGCCAACTCGTGCAGGTGGCTGGCGGACGCCTCGCCGACCGCCTTGCGGAGCATGCCGTACGGCGCCTCGGCCAGGTCGCCGATGGTGTTCAGGCCCAGCCGGCGCAGCGTCTCGGCGGAGCGCTCCCCCACCCCCCAGAGCGCGCCGACCGGCAGCGGGTGCAGGAACTCCAGCACCCGGTCGGCCGGCACCACGAGCAGGCCGTCCGGCTTGGCCCGGGTGGAGCCGAGCTTGGCCACGAACTTGGTCGGGGCCACCCCGACCGAACAGGTCAGCTGCTGCTCGGCCGCCACCCGTTCGCGGATCCGGCGGGCGATCTCGGCCGGCGGCCCGAACAGTCGCCGGGCGCCGGCCACGTCGAGGAACGCCTCGTCCAGGGAGAGCGGCTCGACCAGCGGGGTGACGTCCCGGAAGATCTGCATGACCGCGCGGGAGGCGGCCGTGTACTGCGCGAAGTCGGGCGGGAGGTAGACCGCGTGCGGGCAGAGCGCCCGGGCGCGCATGGTGGGCATGGCGCTGCGGACGCCGTACCGCCGGGCCTCGTAGCTGGCGGAGCTGACCACGCCGCGTGGTCCGACGCCACCGACCACCACGGGCCGGCCGCGCAGCTCGGGGCGGCGACGCACCTCCACCGAGGCGAAGAAGGCGTCCATGTCGACGTGCAGGATGGGGCTGCCGGAGTCGTCGGCGTCCGGCCCGAAGCGCGGGTCACCGCCACGCGGCAACGACTGGCTCCGACCCATTCCCGCAGGTTAGCCCGCCGGTACGACAGCCCGACCGGTCAGCCCCGCACCACCAGCAGCGGGATGATCAGCTCCGCCGCCGTGTCCGCCCCGTGGTACGCCACCAGCCGGGACACCGCCGGCGGCTCGGAGCGGCTGGCCAGCACGGCGTACGTGCCGTGGCAGGTCACCACGACGTCGCCGACGCGTCGCAGGTGCTCCTCCGGCACCGGGCCGAACCGCCCGGCGGCCACCGCCTCCGCCCGGGTCTCCACCCGGGCGGCCGGGCCGAGCACCGCCGACCAGGCGGCCACCACGTCGCCGACGGCGCCCGGCTCGACGTGCAGGTAGCGCACCCGCGGCTCTCCGGCGACGACCCGCACCCCGGCCCGCAGCCGGGAGTCGGTGTCCAGGTCGAAGCGGTGCGCGGCGGGCACGTCGAGCTGCCCGTGGTCGGCGGTGACCAGCAGCGCGGCGTCCGGCGGCAGCCCGTCGACGAGCCGGGCGAGCAGCGCGTCCACCTCGGCGGCGGCGATCCGCCAGGGCGCGGAGTCGACGCCGGTGAGGTGCCCGTGCCGGTCCAGGTCGGGGTGGTAGCCGGAGACCAGGGTCGGCCCGGGGCCGGCGGCGAGCGCGGCGAGCATCGTCGCCGCCAGGGCGTCCACCCCGACGGCGCCCCGGTAGTCGCCGCCCCGGTTGGCGGCCAGGGTCAACCCGCTGCCGGCGAACTCCGGGCGGCTGACCACGGTCACCGCGACACCGGCCGCCCGGGCCCGCTCCCACTGGGTACGGACCGGCTGCCAGGTCAGCGGCTCCGGGTCACCGGCCCACTCGATGTGGTTGAGCACCCGGTCGGTACCGGGCACCCGGACGGTGAAGCCGAGCACGCCGTGCGGCCCGGGCGCGACGCCCGCGCCGAAGCTCACCAGGCTGGTCGGGGTGGTGGAGGGAAAACCCGAGGTCAGCGTCCGACCGACGGTGGCGGCGAGCCCGGCCAGGGTCGGTGCGTACGGCGCGGCCGTCGGGATCTGGTACCAGCCGAGCCCGTCGACCAGGAGCACGGCGATCCGCCGCACCCCGGCCAGCCGGGGAGTGAGCCCGAGCAGGTCGACCGCGCCGGGTACGCCGAGCACCGCCAGCGCGCTGGGCACCACGTCGGCGAGGCTGCCGCCGCCGTAGCGGGGCGCCACGACGTCCAGCGGATCGGGCGGTGCGGCGGGGGTCATGCCGGCCGGCGGGCGAACAGGTGCAGCTGGGCGGCGAGGTCCCGGTACGGCGACCGGGCGGCGAGGGCCCGTTCCAGCTCGACCAGGCTGCCCGGCTGGCCGTCGGCCACGGCGGCGGGGAGCAGGTCGGCGAGGACGCGTACCCCGTGGATCTCCTCGACGGTGAGCCCGGCGGCGCGCAGCAGCGTGGCGGCGCCGTCGGCGTCGAAGCGCCGGCGCAGGGTGTCGCGCGGCCCGGCGGAGCCGTCCGGGGCGGCGGCGAGCGCGGCGGCGACGTCCAGGTGGCCGTTCATCGCCCGGGCCAGCACGGCGGCGGCCCGGCCGGCGACCAGCACGCTGGCCGCGCCCCCCGGTCGCAGCGCGGCGGCCAGCGCGCTGACCACCGGCGTCGGGTCGTCGACCACCTCCAGCACGGAGTGGCAGAGCACCAGGTCGGCGCTGGCCGGTTCGACCAGCCCGGCCAGGGCGTCGCCGTCGCCCTGCACGGCGCGTACCCGGGCCGCGACCCCGGCCTCGGCGGCCCGGCGGGTCAGCGCGGCGAGCGCGTCGGGGCTGGCGTCGACGACGGTGACCCGGTGCCCGGCCTGGGCGAGCGGGACGGCGAAGCCGCCGGTCCCACCGCCGACGTCGAGCACGGTCAGCTCGGCGCCGGCACGTCGGTCCAGCTCGGCGGCGAGGACCGACCAGATGACAGCGGTACGGGGGGTCAACGGCGGCCCGGTGAACCGGCCTCGGGTGGTCTGCTCCACCCGGTTGAGCCTAGTCACCCGCGCCACCGGACCCCCCGCAGGCGGTACCGCGCTGGTCAGGACTCGCCGCCGGCGGCGGGGTCCTCCTCCGCGCGGGACCGGTTCGCGTTGGCCACCGGGCCGTCGTGCACCTGGTACTCGCGCGTCTCCACGTCCTGCGCCGGCGCCCATCCGGCCGCGAGCCGGGTGCGCCGGGCGTTCGCCACGCCGCCGGTGTGCATGCTGTTCGACGTCATCGCGTCTTCCCCCTTGCCGCGAGCGGGCCACTCTGCCCGCACGTGCCGGAAGTCTCCCGCCTGGCGTCCGAGGAAACCGTAATGTGGATCACTGGAATCAGCGGAAATCCCGGGACGCCGGGGTGACCGGTGGCTCGATGGCGTCCAGCCGGTCCGCGGTGAGGCTGGTGACTCCCTCGTGCCGCTGCAACCGGCCTCGCACCACCAACGCCGCGCTGGTGCGGGCGATCCGACGGTAGCGCTGCCACAGCCCCGGGGAGCAAGTGACATTGAGCATCCCCGTCTCGTCCTCCAGGTTGAGGAAGGTGACCCCGCCGGCGGTCGCCGGCCGCTGCCGGTGGGTGACGATCCCGCCGACCCGGATCCGCCGGCCCGGCTCCACCCGGCCGAGCCGGGCGATCGGCACCGCGCCGAGGGCGTCGAGCCGGTCGCGGATGAACCGGGCCGGGTGGCTCTCCGGGGACAGCCCGGTCGCCCAGACGTCGGCGACCAGCCGGTCCACCGCCTCCATCCCGGGCAGGGTGGGCGCGGCCGTCCCGGTCACCGTGCCGGGCAGCCGCCCCGGCCGGTCCTGGGCCGCCGCGCCGGCGGCCCAGAGCGCCTGCCGCCGGGTCAGCCCGAAGCAGGCGAAGGCGTCCGCGGTGGCCAGCGCCTCCAGCTGCGCGGCGGTGAGCCCGACCCGCCGGGACAGATCCGGCATGTCCCGGTACGGCCCGTGCGCCGCCCGCTCCGCCTCGATCCGCTCGGCCACGTCCTCGCCGAGGGTACGCACGCTGCCGAGCCCGAGCCGGACCGCCGGACCGCCCAGCCCCCAGGCGTGCGGCGGCTCCCCCGGCTGGCTCCCCCACCGAGTCTCCGGCGTCGACTCCAGCACCGCCTTGGCCCCGCTGGCGTTGATGTCCGGCCGGCGTACCTCCACGCCGTGCCGGCGGGCGTCGTCGACCAGGGTCTGCGGCGAGTAGAAGCCCATCGGCTGGGCGTTGAGCAGCGCGGCCAGGAACGGCCCCGGGTGGTAGCGCTTGAGCCAGGAGCTGGCGTAGACCAGGTAGGCGAAGCTCATCGCGTGGCTCTCCGGGAAGCCGTAGCTGGCGAAGGCGGTGAGCTTGCGGTAGACGTCGTCGGCCAGCTCGCCGGTGATGCCCCGCTCGGCCATCCCGGCGTAGAGCTGGTCGGCGATCTGCGCCATCCGCTCCACCGAGCGCTTGGACCCCATCGCCCGGCGCAGCTGGTCGGCCCCGGCCGCGTCGAAGCCGGCCAGGTCGATCGCGAGCTGCATGAGCTGCTCCTGGAACAGCGGCACGCCGAGGGTCTTCTCCAGCGCGTTGCGCATCAGCGGGTGCGCGAAGGTCACCGGCTCCTGGCCGTTCTTGCGCCGGATGTACGGGTGCACCGAGCCGCCCTGGATCGGGCCGGGCCGGATCAGCGCCACCTCGACCACCAGGTCGTAGAACTCGCGGGGCTTGAGCCGGGGCAGGGTGGCCATCTGGGCGCGGCTCTCCACCTGGAACACCCCGACCGAGTCGGCCCGGCAGAGCATGTCGTAGACCTCGGGGTCGTCCAGCGTCATGTCGCCCAGGTCGAGGGTCATCCCGATCATGTCGTAGCCGTAGTGCAGCGCGGAGAGCATGCCCAGGCCGAGCAGGTCGAACTTGACCAGGCCGACGGCGGCGCAGTCGTCCTTGTCCCACTGGAGCACGCTGCGGCCGGGCATCCGGCCCCACTCCACCGGGCACACCTCGATCACCGGCCGGTCGCAGATCACCATGCCGCCGGAGTGGATGCCCAGGTGCCGGGGGAAGGTCTGCAGCTCGTTGGCGTACGCGACCACCTGCTCGGGGATGTCCTCGACGTCGACCGACGCCACCGAGCCCCACCGGTCGATCTGCTTGCTCCAGGCGTCCTGCTGGCCGGGTGAGAAGCCGAACGCCTTGGCCACGTCCCGCACCGCCGAGCGGGGCCGGTACGAGATGACGTTGGCGACCTGCGCGGTGTGCTCCCGGCCGTACCGGGTGTAGACGTGCTGGATCACCTCCTCCCGGCGGTCGGACTCGATGTCCACGTCGATGTCGGGCGGGCCGTCGCGTTCCGGGGCGAGGAAGCGCTCGAAGAGCAGCCGGTGCCGGACCGCGTCCACGTTGGTGATCCGCAGCGCGTAGCAGACCGCCGAGTTCGCCGCCGAGCCCCGACCCTGGCAGTAGATGTCCTGCTCACGGCAGAACGTGACGATGTCGTAGACCACCAGGAAGTAGCCGGGGAAGCCCAGCTCCTCGATCATCTTCAGCTCGTGCTCCAGTTGCCCGTACGCCTCCGGGTGCGCCTCGGGCGGGCCGTAGCGTTCCCGGGCGCCCTGCATCGTCAGGTGGCGCAGCCAGCTCATCTCGGTGTGCCCCGGCGGCACCGGGTACGCCGGCAGCTGCGGCGCGACGAGCTGGAGGTCGAAGGCGAGTTCGGCACCGAACTCCGCGGCCCGGGCCACCGAGCCCGGGTACGCGGCGAACCGCGCCGCCATCTCCGCGCCGCTGCGCAGGTGGGCGGTGGCGGCGGCGGGCAGCCAGCCGTCGATCTCGTCCAGGCTGCGCCGGGCCCGGACGGCGGCCAGGGTGGTGGCGAGCCGGCGCCGGGCCGGGGTCGCGTAGTGCACGTTGTTGGTGGCCACCGTGGGCAGCCCGGCGGCGGCGGCCAGCTCGGCGAGGGCGTCGTTGCGGTCGGCGTCGACCGGGTGGCCGTGGTCGGTCAGCTCCACCGCCACCGTCTCGGCGCCGAAGAGGGCGGTGAGCCGGTCCAGCTCGCGGGCCGCCGCGTCGACGCCCTCGGTGAGCAGCGCGCCCGGCACGTGCCCCTTGCGGCAGCCGGTCAGCACCAGCACGTGGTCGCGCAGCTCGGCGGCGGCCTCCTCCAGCTCGCCGTAGACCGGGCGGCCCTTCTCCCCGCCGCGCAGCTGGGCGCGGGCGATGGTGGTGGCCAGCCGGGCGTACCCCTCGTGGCCGTGGGCGAGCACCAGCAGGTGGGCGCCGTGCGGGTCGGGCTCGCCGTTCTGCGGGCCCGGCAGCCCGAGGGAGAGTTCGGCGCCGAAGATCGTCGGCAGGTGCAGCGCACGGGCCGCCTCGGCGAAGCGGACCACGCCGTAGAAGCCGTCGTGGTCGGTGACGGCGAGCGCGGTGAGCCCCAGCCGGGCGGCCTCCTCGGCCAACTCCTCGGGATGGCTGGCGCCGTCGAGGAAGCTGAAGTTGGTGTGCGCGTGCAGCTCGGCGTAGGGCACCGTGCCGTCCGGGTGGGGCAGCTCGGGCGCCTCGTACTGCTGGCGCTTGCGGCTCCAGGCCGGGGCGTCGCCGCCGTCGGCGTCGACCGCGAGCGGGTCGACCACGTGCAGGTGCCGCTCCTCGCGCGACCGGCCACCCCGCGGCCTCCCGCCGCCGCCCGACCCGCCGTCGGGTCGCCCGGAGAGCACCCGCTCCAGCTCTGACCAGGGCAGCTTGGGGTTGTGGAAGCTCATCCGGCCGCCCCCGCGGGCGACCGGGTCCCGACGGCCGGCTCCACCGGGGCAGCCGCCCCCGACCCGGAGCGGACCGACCGGTCGGGCGCGCCAGCTCCGCAAGGGAACCGCCCCGGACCGGACGGGACCGGCTCAGTCATAGATCGCCTCCACCAGCCACTGGCCGGCCTCCACCGCCAGCAGCAGGGCGGCGCCGTCGGCCAGGCAGACCTGGAACCGGGCCAGGCGCCGGGCCTCGGCCGGCGCCCACCAGCGCTCGTCCACGGGCCACGGGCCGGCCCAGCCGACGATCTCGACCGGTCGGGCCGTGCCGACGGCCAGCCGGGCCGGCGCGGCGCTCACCGCCAGGCGCGCGCTGACCACGACCGGCTCGCCGGCGGCGTCGTGCACGGTCGCGGCGAGCGGGGTGGGCAGCACCACGGCCGGTGCGGGCGGCGGCAGCCGGCCCGGCCACGGCGGGACGGCGCTCCCCCCGCCGGCCAGACCGCCGCCAGCGCCACCGGCAGCGCCGCCGCCAGCGCCACCGGCAGAGCCACCGGCGACCCGGCCGGTGCCCGTGGCCCGACCCCCACCGGCGGCCCGGTCGGTGCCGAGGGCCGGCTCGCCGGGCAGCGGGGGTGGGCCGGGGCGGGCGGGGAGCCGTTCGTCGCCCCA
This sequence comes from Micromonospora sp. L32, assembly GCF_052068055.1. Lineage (NCBI taxonomy): Bacteria > Bacillati > Actinomycetota > Actinomycetes > Micromonosporales > Micromonosporaceae > Micromonospora > Micromonospora sp. L32. The sequence goes on from NZ_JBQHDD010000004.1 coordinate 169,741, forward strand.
GGGGACCAGGTGGGTCTGGTCGGCCGGGGAACGACCGCCGCCGAGCACGGCGGTGACCACCGACTCCGGGCCGAGGATGCCCTGCACCCGGCTCAACGCCCGATGCGCCCGCTCCCGCTCCTCGCCGGTCTCCCCCCACAGGCCGGGTTGCAGCCCCGCCTGGGCCAGCACCCCGTCGGGGACCAGCCGCAGCCGGACGATCCCGGCGGTCGGCCGGGCCGGGCGGGCGCCGGCCCGGCCGGTGCTGCCGGAAAGCCAGCCGTCGAGCTGCCAACGGACCCGGTCGGCGATGGCCGCGGCGGTGAGCAGGCCGTCGTGCCGCCAGACCCGGTGCAGCTCCTGGCCGTGCGCGGTGACCGCCTCGATGCCGAGCCGGGTGCAGGCCAGCCCGTGCGCGGCGAGCCGGTCGTGCAGCCGCTCGGCGAGCGCGCGGGCGGCGAAGGCGGCCGCGTCGACCCGGTCGAGCGGCTCGTCGTGGTCGGCGGTCACCGCCAGGTCGACCGGGGGCTGCCGGACGGCCAGCGGGCGGTCGTCCCGCCCGGCGGCGAGCCGGTGGGCCAGCGCCCCGTCGAGGCCGAACCGGGCCAGCACGTCGCCGGCGGGCAGCGCCGCGAAGTCGCCGAGGGTACGCACGCCGAGCCGGCGCAGCAGGTCGGCCAGCGCGGGACGGCCGAGCGCCTCGACCGGCAACCCGGTCAGGAACTCCGGCGTCCCGCCCGGCGGTACGACCCGGCCGGCGCGCGCGGCCAGCCCGGCGGCGAAGACCCCGTCGGCGATGCCGACCTGACTCTCCACCGCGCAGGCCTGGGCCACCTGCTCGACGATCCGTTCGGCGGCCGCCTCCTCGCCGCCGAGGTAGCGGCTGGGACCCCGGGCGGCCACCGCGCAGGCACCGGGGCGTACCACCTCGACGCCGGCGACGACCTCCTCGACGGCGGCGACCACCGGTTCGAAGGCGCGGGCGTCCCGCCCCGGGTCGTGGTCGACGACGGTCAGCTGCGGGCAGCGCCCCTGCGCCTCTCGCCGGCGCAGGCCCCGCCGCACCCCCTCGGCGCGGGCCTGCTCGGAGCAGGCCACCACCCGGTTGGCGTGCAGCACGGCGACCGGGCCGGTGGCGGGCACCCCGTCGACGATCTCGGCGGCGATGACCGGCCAGTCCGGACACCAGAGCAGCAGGGTGCGCACCGGCGTGCCGGTCACGCGGACCCGACCACGGTGAGCGCGCCACGCCGGGGGCGGCCGACGCCGTCCGCGACCGCCGGCCGGGGGATGACCCGGGTGAGCCCGTCGCCGGGCAGCCAGACCTTGATCTCCTTGGGCCGGGCGGCCGCCCCGCGCCCGCGCGCCGACACGGTCACCTCGCGGCGGCGCAGCCGGCCCCGGCCCGACCCCAGCCCCTCCCAGACCCCGCGGACCACCTGGAGGGTGACGTCCGCGCCGTCCCACCGGCCGTACGGGACGAGCACGCTGCCGCGCTGCCGGGCCCGGGCGGCGAGCCGGTTGGCGACCGAGACGGAGACGGTCTGCGGCACGGCGGTCACCACCACGTCGACCCCGTCGATCAGCGCCGCCACGACGGTGGGCCACTCCGGGCCGGGGTCGGGCACCAGGGCGAGCCGGTCCAGCGCGATCCCGATCTCGGCGGCCGCGCCGGCCCCGAAGGTCGGCACCCCGACCACCGCGCACCAGGAGCCGGCCCGGGACGCCTCGGCGAGCAGCGCCAGGACCAGGGAGGTGCCGCCGCTGCGTCGGGGTTGGCCGGCGGAGACCGCGATCGTGCTGCCCCGGCGCAGCCCGCGGTTGGGCAGCAGGCCGGTCAGCTCGGGCGCCACCGGGAGCACCCGGTGGCCGCCGGCCGGATCCGGCGCGCTCGCCGGGCGCACCAGATCGGCCAGTGCGGCGGAACCGACCACCATGCGGCCCGCCATGGGACCAACCCCCCGTCGTGTTTCTGCTGGATCAGGTGTCGCTGTCGGATGGACGCCGGATGTGCCCGGCGGGGGAACCCGGGCGGGTGCCGGGTCAGGCGGCGAGGCCGTCGAGGGTCGGTTGGTGGGCCAGGCCGAGGGCGGTCTCCACCACCGAGACGAACTGCTCGGCGGCCCGGAGCAGGTCGTCGGCCTCCCGGGCGCTCACCACGCGGGGTATCCCCGCCTCGGCGGCGGCCCGCTTGCCGGCGCCGGCGGCGAAGTAGGCGGACCACTCGTCGAGCTCGGGGGCGACCGTGGAGAGCAGGACCCAGACGCTGGTGATCCGGTGGCGGCGGGCGGGCGCGGGGCGGGCGCGGGCGGCGAGCAGGGCCGCGGCCGCGCGCAGCGCGGCGAGGTGGGCGGCGGCGTAGCGCAGCCCGTCGGGGCGGGTCTGGGCGGCCTCGCTGAGCCCGATCCGGGCCACCGCGAGGAGCTGGGCCGGGGTGCGGTGCGGCAGCACGTGCGCGGGCACCGTCGGTGCCTGGGCCGGGTTGGTCGGCATGACTGTCTCCTCCGCGTGACCGGGGCGGGCGCGGCGCGCGGCGGAAGGATCCGTCGGCGGGCGCCCGGAGCGGGTGGTGCGGAGGAAGACGCACCGGATGGGGGCCGGCCGGGTGTGGACGCTTCCCCACACCACACCCGGCCGGCGAACCGGCGGGTTCGTCGTCCGCCGCCCGGGGGTCGTGGGCGGCGGACGACGATCCTGCCTTGACGGGACCGGGCTCGCGACTGCCCGGAACCCGGTGCGGTCCGCGAAACCGCACCTCTCCCGGAAGCCGGAGCCGCGAAACACCGCTCCCGGGTGTTGGAACGGGCGTACGACTCAATCGAACACTCGTTCTAACTGCTCTGACAGTACACCCTCCCTCCGACGAAAACGCAACGTGTGGCGCCCGGCGGGTACGCCACCGCCGCGCTCGTCCGGGGCGCGGACGCGCGGGACCGGCTGGCCACCCTGGACGGGCACGAGACGCTGGTGGTCGACGCCGCCGGCAGGGTGGCACCACCACCACCGCCGGCTGGCCGGGGCGGGGCCGGCACGCGCGATCGGCTGGCCGGGGCGATAGGGACTCACGGTGGGTCACGATCGGCCTCGACCCCGGCGTCGTTACCGTGCGTGACAGCTTCGTCCGGTGTGGCACCGACCCGCCCGGCGTCCCGCCGGCCCGTCTCGTCGTTGACCAGGGCGGGCGCCCGAAGACCGCCAGGGGCGGCACCAGCTCTCGCGCCCCCTTTGCTCTGCTGCCGCCGACGCAACAGTGACACCGCGTGCCTGTCGCGTCCGGGGCAGCAGAGCAAAGGACGAACGGGGGGTGCGGCCTGCCGGAAGCCCGGGTGACGCCGTGTGACGGTGACCGGGTCGTCGTCGCCCGCCGCCCCGACACCCACCACATCGGCCGGACCGGCCGGACCGGCCGGACCGGCCGGCTCCACCGGGTGCCGCCCGCCGCGCACGGCACCCGCCACGCCGACCGGACCCAACCGGCTCCACCGGGCCGGGGCGTACCGGGAAGAATGGGGGCATGCAGCCACACCCGAACGTGCAGGCGGTGCAGGCGGCCCTGGACGGCGCGGGCGCGCGTGACAGCGCGGGCGCGCCCAGCCTGGTCCGTCTGCTGCCCGAGGCGGTCCACACCGCGGCCGCGGCCGCCGCGGCGCTCGGCGTCGACGCCGGCGCCATCGCCAACTCGCTGGTCTTCGAGGCCGACGGCGAGCCCCTGCTGGTGCTGACCTCCGGCGCGCACCGGGTGGACACCGCCGAGCTGGCCGCCCGGCTGGGGGTCACCCGGCTGCGCCGGGCCACCCCGGAGTTCGTCCGGGAACACACCGGCCAGGTGATCGGCGGGGTCGCCCCGGTGGGCCACCCGCGCCCGCTGCGCACCCTGGTCGACACCGCTCTGCAGGAGTACGCCGAGATCTGGGCGGCCGGCGGGGTGCCCCAGGCGGTCTTCCCCAGCACGTACGCGGACCTGCTGCGGATCACCGCCGGCACCCCGACCGAGGTGGCGTGAGCGAGCCCGGTGGGGCGACTGCCGGCGACACGGTTCCCGAGCTGGTCACCCTGCACGTGTGGCGGATCTCCCGGGCCGCGCTGCCCCGGGCGCTCACCCGGATGGCGCTCGACCCGCGCCGGCTGCGCGCCACCCCCGGCGTACGGTTCGGCAAGCTGCTCGGCACCGGGACCGGCACCGGCTTCGGGCCCGGCGACGCCGACCTGACCCGGTGGGCGGGGCTGATCGTCTGGGACTCCCCCGACGCCGCCGACGGCTTCGACGCCTCCCCGGTCGGCCGGGCCTGGGCCCGGATCGCCCGGGCCGCCGTCCGGGTCGACCTGCGCCCGGTGAGCAGCCGGGGCGAGTGGTCCGGCCGGCGCCCGTTCGGCGACCCGCCCGGCGGCCGGGTCGGCGGACCGGTGCTGGCGCTCACCCGGGCCCGGCTGCGGCCCCGCCGGGCGGCCACCTTCTGGACGGCGATCCCCCCGGTGGCCGCCGCGCTGCACGCCGCGCCCGGGCTGCTCGCCCGGTTCGGCGTCGGCGAGGCCCCGCTGGGCTGGCAGGGCACGGTCAGCGTGTGGCGTGATCCCGCAGACCTCGTGGCGTTCGCGTACCGTCACCCGGAGCACCGCGCCGCGATCAGCCGCACCCCCACCGAGGGGTGGTACGCGGAGGAGCTCTTCGCGCGGTTCGAGGTGCGCGACGTGGTCGGCGACCGGACGGTGCTGGGGTGGGTCGCCGACGGCGACGCGGCAACGGTGAAGGGACACGCATGAGGTTGGTGCGGTGGACGCCGGACGATCTCGTCCGGCGGCTGGACGACGTGGTCGCCGTCTACGGGGAGGCGATGAACTACCGCACCGACCTGCTGGAGGCCCGCCGCGGCTACATCGCCACCCACGTGCGCCGCCCCGGCTTCCGCGCCGTCGCCAGCCTCACCACTGACGGCCGGCTGGCCGGCTTCGGGTACGGCTACCTGGGCGCGCCCGGGCAGTGGTGGCACGACCAGGTGCACCGGGCACTGGACCCGGAGGCCCGCCGGCGCTGGCTGACCGACTGCTTCGAGGTGGTGGAGCTGCACGTCCGGCCACCGGCGCAGGGGCACGGCCTGGGCACCCGACAGTTGACCGCCCTGCTCACGCTCGCCGAGGGCGCCACCACCCTGCTGTCCACCCCTGAAGCCGACGAGCAGACCTCGCGCGCCTGGCGGCTGTACCGGCGGTTCGGCTTCGTCGACGTGTTGCGGCACTTCCAATTCCCCGGCGACGAGCGGCCCTTCGGCGTGCTCGGCCGGGACCTGCCGCTGGCCGTGGCCGACCCGGCCGCCACAGTGCGGTCCGGCCCGGCCGCGCCGTGATCCGACGGCGAGCCCCCTGGGCGTTGCTGACTGTCCTCGTCCTCGCCCAGATCTGCTACCCGCTCACCACCGGCACGACCCGGGCCCGGCTGACCGTGGCCACCGTGCTGCTGGGCTACCTGCTCGCGGTCGGCCACGCCCTGCTGCACCGCGGCCCGCGTACGGCGGGGGCGCTGGTCGCGGTGGCCACCGGCGGCGGCTTCGCAATCGAGGCCCTGGGGGTCGCCACCGGCTTTCCGTTCGGCAGCTACGACTACTCCGGCGAACTCGGTCCGAAGCTGGCCGGGGTCCCGCTGATCATCCCGCTGGCCTGGACCTGGATGGCGTGGCCCGCCTGGCTGGCCGCCGTCCGGCTGACCTCGTCCGGGCCCGGGCGGATCGCGCTGGCCGCCGTCGGGCTGGCCGCCTGGGACCTCTTCCTCGACCCGCAGATGGTGGCCGAGGGCTACTGGGTGTGGCGCGACGCCGACCCGGCCCTGCCCGGGCTGCCCGGCATCCCGGTCAGCAACTACCTGGGCTGGCTGCTCTTCGCGGTGCTGCTGATGAGCGCGCTGCGCCCGCTGGCCGGGCCGTCCGTCGCGGTCACCGACTCCCGGGACGACCCGATGTTCGCGCTCTACCTGTGGACGTACTTCTCCAGCGTGCTGGCCCACGCGGTCTTCCTCGACCTGCCCGCCTCGGCGGCCTGGGGCGCGGCCGGCATGGCGGTGGCGGCGGTGCCGCTGGCGGTGACGCTGGTCCGCGCCGGCCGGCACGGCGACGACCGGCGGGCACCCCGCCGACCGGCGCGTCCCGGCGTCGACGCCACCGCATGAGCGCGGCGGTCCTCGCCCTGGTCCTCGCGCTCGCCGCGTTGACCGCGCACACCGGGGTCAACGCGGGCCGCTGGCTGCGCCGCCCCGCCGGCGGGCCGGTCGAGGTCACCGAGCCGGTGGCGGTGCTGCTGCCGCTGCGCGACGAGGCGGCCCGGCTCACGCCCTGCCTGCGGTCGCTGCTCGCCCAGCGGGGGGTGCCGCGGCTGCGGATCGTGGTGCTGGACGACGGGTCCACCGACGGGACCGCCGACGTGGTCCGCGCCGTGGCCGGCGACGATCCCCGGGTCACCCTGCTCACCGGGGTCACCACGCCACCGGGCTGGCTGGGCAAGCCGCACGCCTGCCACCAGCTCGCCGGCCGGGCCGATCCGACCGCCACCGCGCTGGTGTTCGTCGACGCCGACGTGGTGCTCACCCCGTACGCGGTCGCGGCGGCGGTCACCGAGCTGCGCGCCGCCGGGGCGACGCTGCTGTCGCCGTACCCCCGGATCGTGGTGCGGACGGCGGCCGACCGGCTGGTGCAGCCGCTGTTGCAGTGGTTGTGGCTGACCTTCCTGCCGCTGCGCGCGATGGAACGCTCGCCGCGGCCGTCGCTGGCCGCCGCCGGCGGGCAGTTCCTGGTGGTGGACCGGGCCGGCTACGACCGGGCCGGCGGGCACGCCGCGGTGGCCGACAAGGTGCTGGAGGACATCGAGCTGGCCCGGGCGGTCAAGCGTTCCGGCGGGCGGATCGCCCTCGCCGACGGCTCCCGGTTGGCCGCCTGCCGGATGTACGAGGACTGGCCGCAGTTGCGCGACGGCTACACCAAGTCGCTCTGGGCCTCCTTCGGTCACCCGGCCGCGGCGGCGGTCGTGGTGGCTCTGCTGCTCCTGCTCTACACCGCTCCCCCGCTGGTCGCCGTCGCGGCTCTGGTTGCCGGCGCGCCGTTGTCGGCCGCGCTCGCCACCGGCGGCTACCTGCTCGGGGTCGCCGGGCGGGTGCTCAGCGCCCGGGCCACCGGTGGGCGGGCCTGGCCCGACGCGCTGGCACACCCCGTGTCGGTCGTGGTCCTCGGTTGGCTGACTTTGCGGTCGTACCATCTGCGGAAGCGGCGACGTCTGTCCTGGCGGGGCCGCCCGGTCAGCTAGGAGGACGCGGCATGGCGCGGATCGTGGTCGTCGGCGCCGGGGTGGGCGGCCTGGCCGCCGCCGCCCGGTTGGCCGTCACCGGGCACGAGGTCACCGTCTTCGAAAGCGCCGACACCGTCGGCGGCAAGCTCGGCCGGTACGCGCACCACACCCCGGCCGGCTCGTTCCACTTCGACACCGGCCCCAGCCTGTTCACCCTGCCCCAGGTCTTCCACGATCTGTTCGGGGCCACCGGGGCCAAGCTCGACGAGTACCTCGACCTGGTGCCGCTGGACCCGATCGTGCGGCACGTCTTCCCCGGCGGCGGGCCGGCGCTGGACTCCTGCGCCGACCCGGCCGAGTTCGCCGCCCGGATCGGCGCGGCCCTCGGCGACCGGGCGGCCGCCGACTGGCAACGGCTGTGGCGCCGGGCCGCCCGGGTCTGGGAAGCCTCGCACCGGGACATCCTGCGCCGGGCCGTCGGCTCGCCGCGCGACCTCGCCGCGCTGGCCTGGCGGCTGGGCGACCTGGCCGCCATCGGTCCCGGCCGCAGCCTGCGCGGGCTGGGCCGGTCGCAGCTGTCCGACCCGCGGCTGCGGATGCTGCTCGACCGGTACGCCACCTACACCGGCGCCGACCCGCGCCGCGCCCCGGCCGCGCTGGTCGCCGTCCCCTACGCCGAGCTGACCTTCGGCGGCTGGTACCTGCGCGGCGGGCTGGGCACCCTGGCCGACGCGCTGCTGTCGCGCTGCCTGGACCTCGGCGTGGTCGTGCAGACCGGTGCCACGGTCACCCGGATCGACGCCGCGGGCGGCCGGGTGCACGGGGTACGCCTCGCCGGCGCCGCCGCGCCCGTCCCCGCCGACGTGGTGGTGGCCAACACCGACGCGCTCACCCTCTACCGGGACCTGCTGCCCAGCCCGCGCCGGCTGGCCGGGCTGACCGACCGCAGCCTGGCCGGCTTCGTGCTGCTGCTCGGGGTACGCGGCGACTCCGGGCTGGCCCACCACAACGTGTTCTTCCCGCGCGACCACGACGCCGAGTTCGACGCGGTCTTCGGCGACCCGGGGCGGGGCGTACGGGCGCGACCGGCGGTCGACCCGACCGTCTTCGTCACCGTCGCCGACGACCCGATGGTCCGCCCGGACGGGCACGAGTCGTGGTTCGTGCTGGTCAACGCCGCCCGCCACGGCACCGCCGCGGGGGCGGTGGACTGGCGCCGGCCGGGGCTGGCCGAGGCGTACGCCGACCGGATCCTCGACGTGCTCGCCGAGCGGGGCGTCGACGTCCGGGACCGGCTGGTGTTCCGGGAGGTGCGTACCCCGGCCGACCTGGACGCGGCGACCGGCGCGCCGGGCGGCACGATCTACGGCACCGCGGGCGGGCTGCTGCGCCCGGCCAACCGGGGCCCGGCCCACGGGCTCTGGCTGGTCGGCGGCTCCAGCCACCCCGGCGGCGGCCTGCCGATGGTGGCCCTCTCCGCGCAGATCGTCGCCGAGGAGATCGGCCCGGCCTGGTAGGCCGCCGTCAGCCGGCGTCGACGAGGGCGCGGCGCACGGTCGACAGCAGCTGTCCCAGGCCGAACCCGGCCAGCAGCACCCAGACCGCGGTGGCCATGGTGATGGTGCCGGCGGCCAGGTCCGGGTCGATCAGGCCGGTCAGGCCGGCCAGCAGCAGCCCCACCAGGGCCACGCAGACCCGCGTCGGGCGCTCCCCCACGGTCACCGCGCCGATGTCGCGCATCCCGGCGGCGACCGCGCGGGCCCGCACGTACTCGTGCAGCCAGGACAGCGCGCCGCCGGCGACGACCAGCGCTCCCGGCGCGCCGACCAGCCAGAACGCGGCCAGCCAGGCGACCTCACCGAGCCGGTCGGCGAGCGAGTCGTAGACGTAGCCGAGGCGGGTGGTCCGGTTGGTGGCCACCGCCACCGCCCCGTCGACACTGTCCGCCACCGAGGCGAGCAGCACGAACAGCGCGCCCACGATCGGCCCGTTGACCGACCGTACGGAGAACAGCGGCACGCAGAGGCAGAGCAGCACGCCGGCGACGGTCACCGCGGTCGGGGTGATCCGGAGCCGGCCCAGGATGTATCCCACGTGGTAGGCGAAGCGCAGCCAGGCCCGGACCACCGGCGCGGCGGCACGCGGGTCGAAACCGCCGTGCAACCGTGCCCAGGCGGTGGCGTAGTCGTCCCACTTCAGCTGTGTGCCCACCATCGGTCAACCGTCGTGGCGTGGTTCAGGTGGCGGGGTGCCCGCGTTCACACCCGGGCGCCGGCCTGGAGACTGCGCCAGACCTCCCGCGTCGCGGTGGACCGGTTGAGGGTGATGAAGTGGATCCCCGGCACCCCCTCGTCCAGCAGCCTGGCGCACATCTCGCTGGCCTGCTCGATGCCGAGCCGGCGCACCGCCTCCGGGTCGTCGGCCACCCGCTCGAAGCGCTCGGCGAGGGCGGGCGGGAACGGCGCCCCGGACAGCTGCACGGACCGCTCGATGGTGCCGATCTGGGTCACCGGCATCACGCCGGCCAGGATCGGGGTGTCGCAGCCGGCGGCGGCGACCCGGTCCCGCAGCCGCAGGTAGTCGTCGGCGTCGAAGAACATCTGGGTGATCGCGAACTCGGCGCCGGCCCGGCACTTGCGGACGAAGTGCGCGGTGTCGCTGGCCACGTCCGTCGAGCGCGGGTGCTTGTACGGGAAGGCGGCCACGCCGACGCTGAAGTCCCCGGCGTCGCGGACCAGCCGGACCAGTTCCTCGGCGTAGAGCACGCCCTCGGGGTGGCGGACCCACTCGCCGCCCGGGTCGCCGGGCGGGTCGCCGCGCACGGCGAGCACGTTGCGCACCCCGACGCCGGCCAGCCGGCCGATGACGTTGCGCAGCTCGGCGACCGAGTGGTTGACCGCGGTCAGGTGGGCCATCGGCAGCAGAGTGGTCTCGGTGGCGATCCGCTCGGTCACCGCCACCGTGGTGTCCCGGGTCGACCCGCCCGCGCCGTAGGTGATGGACACGAACGAGGGACGCAGCGACTCCAGCTCCCGGATGGCCTGCCAGAGCAGCCGCTCGCCCTCGGACGTCTTGGGCGGGAAGAACTCGAAGGAGAAGGTCGGCTGGCGCTCACGGATCAGCTCCCCGATCGCCGGCTGGGGATTGGGGAGGACGGAGGGAAGACCGAGCGCCACGACCCGACTCTAGCGGGCGGCGGCCCGCCGACCCACGATCTTCCCATCGCGGCATCGACGACGGTCTCCGAATGCCGGCGGGCCGCTCGGTACGGCGACGCACGGCGGGTCCGACGCGACGTCGTACCCCCGGGGTAGGAAGGAGCCAGCGCGGGTGGCGCCGGTCGGGGCCGGCGCCCGGGGGCACGCGCGGGGGTCAGCACCGACCGACGGCGCGCCGTCCCGTCCCGCGGGGCGGCCGGCGTCGCCGCGCCGACGCCCGACCGGAGGACCGATGACCCCGCCCGACCCGCGCCTGCTCGGGCCGCTGATCGCCCAGCTGCGGCTGGCCCGCGGCTGGAGCCAGCAGCGGCTCGCCACCGAGCTCTGCGCCGCCTCCGGCGCGGCCACCGTGACCCGGCACGAGATCTCCCGCTGGGAGCGCCAGGCCCGGGTGCCGGGCGACCGCTGGCTGCGCCGGCTCGCCCTCGTGCTCGACGCGCCGGCCGGGCTGCTGGTCGAGGCCGCCGGGCGCAGCCGGCACCACGGCCCGGTGGGCGCGGGCGGGTCCCGGTCCCGGTCGGCCCTGCTCGCACTGGCCCAACGCTGGGTGGCCGACCCGCACGCTCCGCTGCTGGTCGCGCCGGCGGCGCACCGGTCCGCCCCGGCGGGCGCACCCGGCCGGTCCGCCCCGGCGGGCGCACCCGGCCGGTCCGACCCGGGCGGGCCGGCCGGCCCCGGCGAGCTGGCCGAGCTGCGCCGGCTCGACGACCTCACCGGCGGCGCCGACCTGGCCCCGGCCGCGGCGTACCGGCTGCGGCGGGCGGCCCGGGCGCTGGCCGGGGCGGGTCCGGCCGAGCGGCGGCGGCTGCTGCCGGTACTGGCCGAGACGGCCCAGCTCGCCGGGTGGCTGCACGCCGACGCCGGCGACCCCACCGCCGGGCTCGACGCCTACCGGCTCGGCCTGCGGGCCGCCGCGGCGGCCGGTGACCCGGCGCTCGCCGGGCACGTGCTCGGGTCGGCCAGCCATCTGCTGGCCGGGGCCGGCGACCCGGAGGGCGCGCTGCTGCTGGCCCGCACCGCGTACGCGGGGGCCCGGCGGTCGGCCGGTCCGGGGCTGCGGGCGCTGCTGCTGCACCGGGCGGCGCTGGCGGCCGCGCTGGGCGGGCGGGCCCGGGCCGCCCGGCAGGCCCTGGACGCGGCGCGGCGGACGGCCGGCGCGGTCGAGCCGGGTGCCGAGCCGGCCTGGCTCTACTGGCTCGACGACACCGAGCTGGCGGCGATGACGGGCCGCGCCCTGGTCGCGCTCGGCCGACCCCGGCCGGCCCTGCCGCTGCTGCGCGCCGCCCGGCGCGGTGGCCGGCCCCGCCGGGCGGCGGTCTACGGCGGCTGGCTGGCCCGCGGCCTGCTCCAGCTCGGCGAGGTGGAGCAGGCCTGCGCGGTGGCCGGGGCCGCGCTGCTGGACGCGGTCCGCGCCGGGTCGGCGCGGGCCGCGACCCCGCTGGTCGAGCTGGAGCGGCGGCTGGCCGCGCACCGCACCGAGCCGGCGGTACGCCGCTACGCCGCGCTGCTCGCCGACGCCCGCGGCTTCCTGCCCCGCGGCCCGGTCACCGCCCCCTCCCGACCGCCCGCGCCCGGGCGGCGGGGCGGCACGGCGGGCGTGGCGGGCGCGACGCGCCGGCCCGGTGGGGGGACGCGGCCAACCCCGACCGGCTAGCGTCGGTACGTGACCCACGCTGCTCCCGTCTCCCCCGTCGACCGCGCCGGTCTGCGTCAGCGCGTCGACAAGGCCCTGGCCGAGTTCCTGGCCAACCAGCGCACCTGGATGACCGGCGTCGACGACGCGCTGGTGCCCGTCGCCGAGGCGATCGAGGCGTTCGTGCTGGGCGGCGGCAAGCGGCTGCGCCCGGCGTTCGGCTACTGGGGGTACCGGGGCGCTGGCGGGGTCGACTCCGACCACGTGGTGACCGCGCTGGCGGCGTTGGAGTTCGTGCAGGCCAGCGCCCTGATCCACGACGACCTGATGGACCGCTCCGACACCCGTCGCGGCGAGCCGGCGGTGCACCGGCGGTTCGCCGCCCGGCACCGGGCGGCCGGCTGGGGCGGCGACCCGGACGGGTTCGGCGACGCGGCGGCGATCCTCCTCGGCGACCTCTGCCTGGTCTGGTCGGACGAACTGCTGCACTCCGCCGGCCTGGATCCGCGGACGGTGGCCCGGGCCCGGCCGGTCTTCGACGAGATGCGCACCGAGGTCACCGTCGGGCAGTACCTGGACGTGCTGACCCAGGTCACCGGGGACACCTCGCTGGAGCGGGCCGGCAAGGTCGCCCGGTACAAGTCGGCCAAGTACACGGTCGAGCGGCCGCTGCTGCTCGGCGCCGCGCTGGCCGAGGCGTCGGCGGACGTACGGGCGGCGTACTCGGCGTACGGGCTGCCGCTGGGCGAGGCGTTCCAGCTCCGCGACGACGTGCTGGGGGTCTTCGGTGACCCGGCGCAGACGGGTAAGCCGGCCGGCGACGACCTGCGCGAGGGCAAGCGCACCTACCTGGTGGCGGCGGCCGTGGAGGCGACCGACGACGCCGGTCGGGAGCTGCTGCTCGGCCAGTTGGGCGATCCTGGGCTGGACGAGGCCGGAGTGACGCGGCTGCGGGAGCTGATCAGCGCCAGCGGCGCGCTGGCCCGTACCGAGCAGCGGATCGTCACCCTCACCGACGCCGCGCTGGCCGCGCTGACCACGGTCGACCTCGACACCGAGGCCCGCCAGGCCCTGGTCGACCTCGCCATCGCCGCCACCCGCCGCGCCGACTGACCCCCTGCCCCCTCCCCCTGCCAGAGTTGATCATGAAGTTGTCGCCCCGACACACCGGTGCCGGTGGCAACAACTTCATGGTCAACGGGGCGTTGGGACCCGGGGAGGGTCAGAAGCCGAGGGCCTGGGCGCGGCGTTTGACCTCGCGGGCGTGGTCGCCGCCGAGGGTGGCCGCGGCGGTGCCGCCGGAGAGGGTGTCGTCGGGCTCGTAGAGCCAGCGCAGGGCGGCCTCGTCGTCGTAGCCGGCGTCGGCCAGCAGGTTCAGGACGCCGGGCAGGTGCTTGAGCGCCGTCTTGTTCGCCACCAGGTCGACGGGAATCCGGCGGACGCCGTCGCGGCGGACGGCGATCAACTCCCGGTCACGGATCATCTGGTGGACCTTGCTGATCGACAGCTCGAGGCGCTCGGCCACCTCGGGCAGGGTCAGCCAGGCGGCCGGGTCGGACGGGCCGGCGAGAGCGGCGCCGGAAGCCTGGTCGGCGGGTACGGAATCGGTCACCCGACCACCCTGCCACGTCGCCCCGACCCGGGCGCAACGGCACCCCGGGTGGCCTGCGACAGCACGGCGGGACGGACCGGATCGTGTCCCGGCTGTAGCATCCTGTTCAACCTTCACCCTCCGGACACATAGACTGCCTGCCGATGGACACACAGGTCGCCGACACGTTGCTGGGCTCGCTGCTCGACGGGCGTTACCGCATTCGCGGGCGCGTCGCGCGCGGCGGGATGGCGACCGTGTACACCGCCACCGACGAGCGCCTGGAGCGCACCGTGGCGGTCAAGATCATTCACCCGACCCAGGCGCCGGAGGCCCGCGGCCGGACGGCCGGGTTCATGGCGCGGTTCACCGACGAGGCGAAGACGATCGCCCGGTTGACCCACCCGAACGTGGTGGCGGTCTACGACCAGGGCACCCACGGCGGGCTGCCGTACCTGGTGATGGAGTACGTCCGGGGTCGCACCCTGCGCGACGTGCTGGCCGAACGGCGCCGCCTCAACCCGGACGAGGCGCTGGCGATCATGGAGCAGATGCTCGCCGCGATCGCCGCCGCGCACCGGGCCGGGCTGGTCCACCGGGACGTGAAGCCGGAGAACGTGCTGGTCGCCGAGGCGCCCACCGGCGGCGTGGCGAACCTCGTCGACAGCGTGGTGAAGGTCGCCGACTTCGGCCTGGCCCGCGCGGTCGAGGCCAGCGCCGAGGAGGAGAACGGCAACCAGCTCATGGCGACCGTCGCGTACGTGGCGCCGGAGCTGGTCACCGACGGGCACGCCGATCCGCGCACCGACGTCTACTCGGCCGGCATCGTGCTGTTCGAGATGCTCACCGGGCGGGTCCCGTACGACGGGGACCGGCCGGTGGACGTCGCCTGGCAGCACGTCGACCGGGACGTACCGGCCCCGTCGACCCTGGTACCCGCGCTGCCCAAGGCACTCGACGACCTGGTGGCGCGGGCCACCCGGCGCGACCCCGGCGCCCGCCCGACCGACGCCGGCGCCCTGCTGGCCGAGGTGCAGGTGGCCCGGGACGACCTGGGCAACCCGAACACGCACACCGCCGTGCTGCGCCCGGTGGGCGACGAGACCTCGGCGGTGGCGCAGCCGACCATGGTCGTGGCGGCGGTCCACCCGGTCCAGCGGCCCGCCTGGGCACGGCTGCCCGAGGGGGGCCAGCAGCGGCCGCACCGCCGTCGGGCCGCCCCGGAGTCGGACCTCGGGGCCCGGTTCGCGGCGCTGCGCACCCGCCTGATGGGCAGCCCACGCGGCCGACTCTCGGTCGCCGCCGCGGTGGTGGCGCTCGGCCTGCTCGCCGCGCTGGGCGGCTGGTGGGTCGGGGTGGGGCGCTACACGGTCGCCCCGGAACTGGTGAGCCTGAGCAAGGCCGAGGCGCAGGCGCAGGCGGACCGGGCCGGTTTCACCCTGGTCTACGCCGAGCCCCGCTACGACGAGAAGACCCCCCGGGACAGTGTCGTGGCGCAGGATCCGGTCTCGGCCGCCAGGATCCTCAAGGGTGGCACCATCACGCTCACCCTGTCGCTGGGCCCGGAGCGGTTCCCGGTGCCGGACGTGGTGGGCAAGGAGTTCGAGCTCGCCGAGGTGGATCTGACCAGCGCGAAGCTGCTGGTGGCCAAGGGCACCCCCCGCTACGACGACAATCTGCCGGCCGGGGTGGTGCTGGAGACCAACCCGAAGGTCGGCGCCGAGGTGAAGCCGGGCACGAAGATCACCCTCATCCTGAGCAAGGGCCGGGCGCCGATCTCGGTGCCGAACCTGCTCGGCAAGAACGTCAACGAGGCGCGGGCCGCGCTGGCCCAGCTCGGCTTGGTGCCGGTGGAGACGTACAAGGACTCGGACAAGCCGAAGGACGAGATCCTCGGGCAGAGCCCGGCCAACGGCGCCGGAGTCGAGAAGGGCGCCCAGGTCCGGCTCGAGGTCAGCAAGGGTCCGGCCCAGGTGATCATGCCCCGGGTGGTCGACCTGCCGTGCCCGCAGGCCAAGCAGCAGCTGGAGAGCCAGGGCTTCCCGGTGACGGTGCAGTTCAACCCGAACGGAATCGTCCGGTTCCAGAACCCGCCCGAGAACTCCCCGGTGCCGCCGGCCACGCCGGTCACCATCGGGTGCCTGTGACCATGCGACCCGTCGGCTCGCACACCCCCACCTCGGGCGGACTGGCCCGGGCGGCCCTGCCGTACGTCGACGCGGCCGGCTCCGAGGTGGTGCAGGTCTACGTCTCCAACTCGCGCGGCTGGGCGCTGCCGGCCGGCGACCCGGCCCAGGACGCGCTGTTCCGGGACGGCTGCGCCGAGCGGGACGTCCCGGTCTTCATCCACGCCTCACTGCTGGTGAACCTCGGCTCCCCGACGCCGGCGACGGTCCAGCGGTCGGCGGAGACCCTGGCGCACGCGCTGCGCCGGGGCCGGGCGATCGGCGCCCGGGGCGTGGTGTTCCACGCGGGCAGCGCGGTCGACGCGGGGCACGCCGAGGCCGCCATGCGGCAGGTCCGCGAGACGCTGCTGCCGTTGCTGGACGAGGCGGCGGCCGCGGGCGGGCCGATGCTGCTGGTCGAGCCGAGCGCGGGCGGGGGCCGCTCGCTGGCCTCGCGGGTCGAGCAGCTGGGCCCCTACCTGGACGCGGTGGACCGGCACCCCGGGCTCGGGGTCTGCTTCGACACCTGCCACGCCTGGGCCGCCGGGCACGACCTGGCCGCCGAGGGCGGCATGACGGCGACCCTGGACACCCTGGTGGCGACCGTCGGGGCGGACCGGCTGCGGCTGGTGCACGCCAACGACTCCAAGGACCTGTGCGGTTCCACCCGGGACCGGCACGAGAACATCGGCAAGGGCAGCATCGGCGAGCCCGCGTTCGCCGAACTGATGGCCCACCCGGCCACCGCCGGCGTCCCCGTGGTGGTGGAGACCCCCACCGAGAAGCACGAGGGCCACGCCGCCGACATCGCCACCCTCAAACGCCTCCACCCCTGACCCACCCCCGCGGCCCCGCGGCCCCGCTCGGGCGGGCGAACGCGGCCGAGCCCCGGGCCGGGTCGGCGCGGGGCTCGGGTGCGGAGGTGGGTCAGGCGCGCAGCAGGCGGGTGAGGATCTCCACCGCGCGGTCGATCCCGGCGTCGTCGACGTCCATGTGGGTGACCAGGCGAGCGGTGCGCGGGCCGAGCACCGAGACCAGCAGGCCCTCGGCACGGGCGGCGGTGGCCAGGGCCTTCGCGTCCAGCGGGTGCTTGGTCAGGTCCAGCGGGACCAGGTTGGTCCGGACCGGCGCGGTGAGCACCCCGAACGGGGCGACCGCCTCGGCCAGCCGGGCGGCCTTGGCGTGGTCCTCGGCGAGCCGGGTGACGTGGTGGGCCAGCGCGTACCGGCCGGCGGCGGCGAGGACGCCGACCTGCCGCATGCCGCCGCCCATCCGCTTGCGGATGAACCGGGCCCGGTCGATCTTCTCGGCGCTGCCCAGCACCAGCGAGCCGACCGGGGCGCCGAGGCCCTTGGACAGGCAGACCGACAGCGTGTCGAAGAGCGTGCCGTACTCGGCCAGCGGCACCCCGTCGGCGACGTGCGCGTGCCAGATCCGGGCTCCGTCGCAGTGCAGCGCCAGCCCGTGGTCGTCGGCGACCCGGCGCAGCTCGCGCAGGGTGGTCAGCGGGATCACCCCGCCGCCGCCCCGGTTGTGGGTCTGCTCGACGGCGATCGCCCGGGTGGGCACCGCGAAGTACCCGTCGGGCCGCACCATGCCGGCGACCACGTCCGGGTCGATGTCCGCGCCGACCGCCGGCCAGGTCCGCGAGGAGATCCCGCCGTACGCGGCGGCGGCGCCGATCTCGTACGTGACGACGTGCGCGTCGGCGTCGCAGAGCAGCTCGTCACCGGGGGGCACGACGAGCTGGAGGGCGATCTGGTTGGCCATCGAGCCGGTCGGGGCGAACAGCGCCGCCTCGTGCCCGAAGAGCGCGGCGACCTCGGCCTCCAGCGCGGCGACTGTCGGGTCCTCGCCGTAGACGTCGTCGCCGACCTCGGCGGTGGCCATCGCCTCCCGCATCCCGGCGGTGGGCCGGGTCACCGTGTCGGACCGCAGGTCGATGAACTCAGCCACGCAGCATCTCCGCCACCAGGAAGGCCAGCTCCAGCGACTGCTGGGTGTTCAGTCGCGGGTCGCAGGCGGTTTCGTACCGATCGGGCAGGTCGAGGTCCTCGATGCCCTGGGCGCCGCCGAGGCACTCGGTGACGTCCTCGCCGGTCAGCTCCACGTGCAGGCCGCCCGGGTGGGTCTCCAGGCCGCGGTGCACCTCGAAGTAGCCGAGCACCTCGTCGACGATCCGGTCGAAGTGTCGGGTCTTGTAGCCGTTGGACGACTCGTGGGTGTTGCCGTGCATCGGGTCGCACTGCCAGACGACCTTGGCGCCGGCGGCGGTCACCTTGGCCACGATCGGCGGCAGCGCGTCGCGGACCTTGTGGTTGCCCATCCGGCTGATCAGGGTGAGCCGGCCGGGGACGTTGTCCGGGTTGAGCTTCTCGCAGAGCTCGATGGCCTCGTCCGGCGTGGTGGTCGGGCCGAGCTTGACGCCGATCGGGTTGGCGATCCGGGAGATGAAGTCGATGTGCGCCCCGTCGAGCTGCCGGGTCCGCTCGCCGATCCAGAGGAAGTGCCCGGACAGGCCGTACGCCCGGCGGTCGGAGACCCGGGTGAGCGCCCGGTCGTACTCCAGGGCCAGGGCCTCGTGGGAGCAGTAGAGGGTGACGGTACGCAGCGCCTCGTCCTCGGTCATCCCGCAGGCGCGGATGAAGGCCAGCGCCCGGTCGATCTCCCGGGCGATCGCCTCGTAGCGCTCGCCGGCCGGCGAGTTCTTGACGAAGCCCTTGTTCCAGTCGTGCACGGCGTGCAGGTCGGCCAGCCCGCCGGCCAGGTACGCGCGGAGCATGTTCATCGCGGCGGCCGAGTTCGCGTACGCCCGGATCATGCGCTGCGGGTCGGCGATCCGCGCCTCCGGCGTGGCCTCCAGCGCGTTGATCATGTCCCCGCGGTACGCGGGCAGCCCACGGGCGTCGGTCGGCAGGGACCGGGGCTTGGTGTACTGGCCGGCGACCCGGGCGACCTTGACCACCGGCAGCGAGGCGCCGTAGGTCAGCACGATCGCCATCTGGAGCAGGGTGCGGGCGTTGGCCAGCAGGTGGCTCTCGGTGTTGTCGGCGAAGGTCTCGGCGCAGTCGCCGCCCTGGAGCAGGAACGCCTTGCCCTCGCAGACCAGCGCGAGGCGCTGCCGGAGCTGGTCGACCTCGTAGGGCGCGACCACCGAGGGTACGACGTCGAGCACCTTGCACACCTCGGCCACCTGCGCCGGGTCGGGCCAGGGCGGGGTCTGTTCCCGGGGCAGGTCCCGCCAGCGGTCCAGGCCGAGGGCCGCGTCCTCGGCGGAGTCGACGGTGGGTCGGCTGGTCTGCAGCCCGGGGCTGCTCACGGCGGGGTAGCTCAGCTGATGCCACTCATGGCGCATGAGGGAAAGCGTACGGCGACGGTCGGGGTGACCGGCCGTCGAGGGGGACGGTTCCGGCAGATGGGAGGGTCAGGGGTTGACCGACGGCTCCGGGGTGTGCCCGCCGGGCGCTTCGCCGGAGATGCACCAGTCGGCGCCGCTGCGGGTGACCGTGAACAGCAGCGACCGGGGCACGTCCCGGGCGCCGACCGAAACGGTCACCGAGGCGCTGACCTCCTGCCCGCGCGGGCCGGAGCGCACGTCGGTGATGGCCGCCTTGGGCACCTCGAAGTGGTCGGCGAAGTCCCCGTTCGGGCCGGTGGCCGCCGCGTCGAAGGCCTGCTGCATCGGCGCGCAGAGCTGGCTGCGGCCGGCCGCGACGTCCTTGGCGGCCATCGCGTCGAGGTAGGCCTGCACCCGCTCGCGGGACTTGGTGGCCGCCTCCTCGGCGGGGGCACGCCCGACCGCGGGGCCGTCGCCCGCGTCGTCGTCGCCGCCGATCCCGCAGCCGAGCAGGGACAGCGGCAGCAGTGCCAGCGCGGCGACGCCGGCGGCGCGGTGCCTCGGGCGCATGGGTCCTCCCCTCGCTGCGGACATCGAGAGATGCCGAGCGGCGAGTCTGTCACATCGACCGACCTGCATGGCACGCCGTCATGGCCCCGCCGCTCTCCAGCCGACAACCCGCACGATCGAAAAGGGGTGACGGATACCCGACGACGGCCCCCGGCGGCCGGCCGGGGCACCGTCGCCGCGCGCACCCGACGGAGGCTGGCTAGTCTGCGGTGGTCGACGCGCCCGGGCGCGTCGCCGTGGCAGGAGGTGACCGCCCATCCTTTCCGTGGCGTCGGTCGACACCGGGTGGCTGCCACCGGCCGAGCGGTTCGACTTCTGGCAGGACCTGGTCGCCCGGGAGTCGGCGCCGGCCCGGATCAGCAGTGACCACGCCGCCGACTTCACCGCCTCGGCGCGGGTGGTCGACCTGGGCGTGGTCCGGCTCGGGGTGTGGCGGTACCCGTCGCTGGAGCTGCACCGGACGCGCCGGATGATCCGCAGCACGGATCCGGAGCTGTACCAGCTGGCCCTGCCGCTGTCCGGGCACGGCGCGATGTCGCAGCAGCGGCGTCAGGCGCCGCTCGCCCCGTCCAGCTTCGCCTTCGTCGACACCGTCCGCCCGCACGGGTCGTCGCACCGGGCCGACGGGACGGCCGCCGGTCCGCTGCGCACGCTGACCGCGCTGGTGCCCCACGCGGCACTGCCGCTCCCGGCGCACCGGATCGAGGAGCTGCTCGCCGCCGAGCTGCCCGCCGGCAGCGGGATGGGGCTGCTGCTGGCCCGCTTCCTGCGTCAGGTCGCCGACCACCCCGAGCAGTACGCGCCGACCGACGCCGCCCACCTCGACCAGGTCGCCCTGGCGCTGATCGCCGGCACCCTGGCCGGCCGACTCGACGACGAACGCGCCCTGCCGCTGGACGTCCGGGTCACCGGGCTGCGTACCCGGATCGAGGCGTTCGTGCAGCGGCACCTGGCCGACCCGGAGCTGACCCCGGCCGCGGTGGCCGCGGCGCACCACCTGTCGCTGCGGTCGCTGCACCGGCTCTTCGAGGGCACCGGCACCACGGTGGCCGGCCTGATCCGCGCTCGCCGTCTGGAGCGCTGCCGGCGCGACCTGGCCGATCCCCGGCTGGGCGGCCTGGCCGTGCACGAGGTGGCCGCGCGCTGCGGGTTCCGCGACCGGGCCCACTTCAGCCGGGCCTTCCGCGCCCGGTACGGCATGTCGCCGGGCGAGCACCGGGAGCGGGCCGCCCGACGGTGAGCGCACGGGGGCGGGGAGGGACCGTGGGTGTCCCTCCCCGCCGTGTGGGTGGTGCGTCGGCGCTCGGCTCAGCCGAGACCGCCCTTGATGGCGCCGATCAGCTCGCCGTTGCCGGTGTCACCGGAGAGCTCCCAGAAGAAGGCGCCACCGAGGCCCTGGTTCTTCGCGTAGGTCATCTTGCCGCCGATGGTGGACGGGGTGTCGTAGCTCCACCAGTTGCTGCCACACTTGGCGTACGCCGTGCCGGCGATGGTGCCGGTGGCCGGGCACGTGTTCTTGAGGACCTTGTAGTCATCGATGCCCTGCTCGTAGGTGCCCGGGGCGGGGCCGGTGGCGGTGCCGCCCGGAGCGGTCTGGGTGACCCCGGTCCAGCCCCGGCCGTAGAAGCCGATGCCGAGCAGCAGCTTGCTGGCCGGGATGCCCTTGGCCTTGAGCTTCTGGATCGCGGCGTCGGACCAGAAGCCCTGCTGCGGGATGCCGGTGTACGACGTCAGCGGCGAGTGCGGGGCGGTGGGGCCCTGCGGGTTGAAGGCGCCGAAGTAGTCGTAGGTCATCGGCATGATCCAGTTGAGGTACGACGAGGCCCCGGCGTAGTCGGTGGCGTCGATCTTGCCGCCGTTGCTGCCGTCCGCGGTGATCGCGGCGGTGACCAGGGCCGACGAGCCGAACTTCGACCGCAGCGCGCTGACCACGTTCCTGAAGGCGTTCGGGCCGCTGGAGTCACAGGTCAGGCCGCAGGCGTTCGGGTACTCCCAGTCGACGTCGATGCCGTCGAAGACGTCCGCCCAGCGCGGGTCCTCGACCAGGTTGTAGCAGCTGTCGGCGAAGGCGGCGGGGTTCTGCGCGGCCTGGGTGAAGCCACCCGACCAGGTCCACCCGCCGAAGGACCAGATCACCTTCAGGTGCGGGTACATCTTCTTGAGCTTGCGCAGCTGGTTGAAGCTGCCGCGCAGCGGCTGGTCCCAGGTGTCCGCGACACCGTCCACACTGTCGGCCGCGGTGTACGCCTTGTCGTAGTCGGCGTAGCTGTCACCGATGGTGCAGCGCCCTCCGGTGGTGTTGCCGAAGGCGTACAGGATGTGGGTCAGCTTGGCCGCGGACCCGCTGGTGTGGATGTTCTTGACGTGGTAGTTGCGGCCGTAGACGCCCCACTCGGCGAAGTACCCGACGACCTTCTTGTCCCCGGTCGGCGGCGGGGTGGTGGGCGGGGGCGTGGTGGGCGGCGGCGTGGTCGGCGGGGTCGTGGTGGGCGGGGTGGTGGTCGGCGGCGCGGTGGTGGTCGGCGGCGGGGTGCTGCCGCCGCCGCACGGCGCGCCGTTGACGGTGCAGTTCAGCGGCGCCTTGAACGCCCCGGTGCCGTTGTAGCCCCAGCTGAAGCTGGCGCCGGGGCCGAGCGGGCCGGCCCAGCTCTTCTTGACCGCGACGTAGTGGTTGCCGCTGCTGGTGACGTCGGCGTCCCAGAAGCTGCTGATGGTGGTGCCCGACGGCAGGTCGAACTCGATGCGCCAGGTGTCGACGCTGGCGCTGGAGCCGTTGGCGACGGTCACGCGGGTCTCGTGGCCGGTCCCCCAGTCCTGCGCCTTGGCGAACGTGGCGGTCACGCTACCGGCGCCGAACGCCGAGGTCACCGGCACCGCGGCGACGGTCAGCGCGACCACGGCGCCGGCCCAGAGGGCGCGGCGGAGCGATCTGTTCATGTGGCACCTCCTCCAACAGTTAGGAAACTTTCCAGAAGATGGGGAGACGCTACTCACGCTGTCATCACTTCGTCAAGATGTGCATTTATCGATTTCCCCGTGGGTCGCGGTGGCGCGTCGGCCGGGACGCGTAGCCTCGCGACATGACCGTCTTCAACATCGAGATCGACGCCCTGGCCGGCGGCCCGGCCGACCTGGCCGCGTACCGGGGCCGGGCGCTGCTGGTGGTGAACGTGGCCTCCCGCTGCGGCCTCACCCCGCAGTACGCCGGCCTCCAGGAGCTCTACACCACGTACGCCGACCGGGGCCTGGTGGTGCTCGGGGTGCCGTGCAACCAGTTCGCCGGGCAGGAGCCGGGCACGGCCGACGAGATTGAGGACTTCTGCCAGGTCAACTACGGGGTCACCTTCCCGCTGACCGAGAAGGTCGACGTCAACGGCCCGGCGCGGCACCCGCTCTACGCGGAACTGGTCGGCACCCCCGACGGCGAGGGGCACACCGGGGACGTGCGGTGGAACTTCGAGAAGTTCCTCGTCGCGCCGGACGGCACGGTCGCGGCCCGGTTCGCCCCGACCGTCACCCCGGACTCCGCCGAGCTGCGCGCCGGCATCGAGAAGGTCCTGCCGGCCTGAGCCGCCGCCTGAACCACCGCCCGCCCGGCCAGTGCGGGCCGGGGCGCGGCGTCACACCGGACGAAGGCGCGACCGTGCCGCCCACCGGTCAGTGGGCGGCGCGGCGCCGCTGGGAGCGGCGGTGGCGCGTCAGCCGGCCGCCGAGCGGAACACCGGGTAGTAGCCGCCGGACTGGCCGGCCGCCGTCGGGTGGTACGAGATGCCGATGTTGGCGTAGTTCAACGCGTGCAGCCACTTCTCCCCGTAGCTGCACAGCTGGTGCCCGACGAAGATCGAGCGGACGTCGGCGAAGGTGAAGCCGGCGGCGGCCGCGGCGCTGCGGGTGATGTCGTCGACCAGGTTGATGCCTTCGTTGATCTTCGCGCGGGAGGTGGCGCTGAGCCCGACGCAGAACGTGCCGAGCTGGTAGAAGACCGGGTAGCCGACGACCACCACCCGGGCGGACGGGGCCCGGCTGCGGATGCCGTTGTAGACGCCTGCCAGCAGGCCGGCCAGCTGCGCCCGGGCCTTGTCCTCGGCGGCCTGCACCGCGGCCACGCACTGCGTCTCACCCTGCAGCACGCAGGTGGTCATGATGCTGGAGAAGCCGACGTCGTTGCCGCCGACCGTGATGCTGACCAGCGTGGTGCTCGCCGAGAGCGCGGAGAGCTGGGTGTTGGTCACGCTGGTGGTGGTCGCCCCGGAGCAGGCCACCGAGCGGTACGAGGCGGGCCTGATGTTGGTGTTGTACAGCGCCGGGTACGCGCTGGTGCTGCGCTGACAGGAACCGCTCTCGGCGGTGTAGTTCCCGGCGCCGACGCCGGAGGCGTACGAGTCGCCGAGGGCGACGTACTGGTCGCTGGGGGATGCCTGGGCGGGCACCGCGATGCCGAGCGTGACGCCGAGGGACGCGGCGAGGCTCAGGGCGAGGGTCACGAAACGGGATCTCCGCACGTCGCACTCCTGGGGGTGGGAAGTGGTGGTGTGAGATAGATATCAATTGATCGGTGCGGGTCGGAAGATCACCGATTGCGCGGCAGGTGAAGATAGATCCTTAGCGATACAAACCATTGCCAGTGATGCGATCGACGATGAAGGATTCCTCCACGGGACGATCCGTGCGCGCCGCCGGCCGAATAACCAAGCACGGCGGTGGGGAATGCCGACGTCCACACCGGAGTTGGCAACGGACATGACAACTGTGGGACTGATCGGCAGCGGCAACATCGGTGGCACCGTGGCCCGGCTGGCGGTGGCCGCCGGTCACGACGTGGTGCTCAGCAACTCGCGCGGACCGGAGACGCTGCAGGACCTGGTGGCGGAGCTGGGCCCGCGGGCCCGGGCGGGCACGCCGGCCGAGGCCGCCGCGGCGGGGGACCTGGTCGTGGTCACCATTCCGCTGCGGGCCTACCGCGAGGTGCCCGCCGCGCCGTTGGCCGGCAAGACGGTCATCGACACCAATAACTACTACCCGGAGCGGGACGGGCACTTCCCGGAGCTGGACGACGAGTCGACCACCACCAGTGAGCTGCTCCAGGCGCACCTGCCGAAGTCCAGCGTGGTCAAGGCCTTCAACAACATCTACTTCGCGCACCTGCACGCCCTGGCCCGCCCGGCCGGGGCCGCCGACCGCAGCGCGCTGCCGATCGCCGGCGACGACGCCGGCGCCAAGGCCGCGGTGACGGCGTTCCTCGACTCGCTCGGGTACGACACCGTCGACGTCGGGCCGCTGGCCGAGGGCTGGCGGTTCCAGCGGGACACCGCCGCGTACGCCGCCCTCTACTCCGCCGACCCGGCCGACTGGGAGCGGCCCGCCGCGAGGAACGCGGAGCAGGTCCGGGCCGCGCTGGCCGCCGCCCGCCGCTACGCCGACAGCTGAGCGGCGACGCTCCATCCGGTGGCGGTGCCGGTCCGGCACCGCCACCGCTGCGGGCCGGCCCCCGTCGCGGCGTTCCGGCGGCCCGGGGCCTCAGCCGGAGCAGACCCGGCCGGTCGGGACGCCGAGCGGACGGGCCGGCGTCAGGCCGGCGAGCTCCACTCGTCGGCGAGCACCGACCAGACCTCGAGGTCGATCCGACCAGCCGGACCCGGGTAGAGCTGCCGCAGCGTGCCGTCCCGGCGCATGCCGAGCCGCCGGGCCACGGCGATGCTGCGCGTGTTGGTGGCGTTGGTGCGCCACTCCACCCGCTGGATGCCCCGCTCGCCCACCGCCCCGGCGGAACCGGTCAACGGCAGGGCGAACACGGCGACTCCTCAGGACGCGGGCAGGCTCAGGCGCAGGGTGGGGCCGGGGGTGTCCCGGAAGCCGAGCGAGCGGTAGAGCGCCTCGCCGGGCACCGACGCCCGCAGGTCGATCTTCAGTACGCCGCGATCCCGGTACCAGTCGAGCAGGCCCGACATGCACGCCCGGGAGTAGCCGCGCCGCCGGTACCCCGGGTCGGTGACCACGTTGAAGACGTACCCGGTCAGTCCACTGGGGTTGCCCGGCCCGCCCAGGCGACGCTCGATGGTGCCGGTCGCGCAGGCGGCGAGCACGCCGGGCCGGTCGGGGGCGTCCACCACGAAGACGGCCATCAGGTCCGCCGGGTCGGCGAGCCGCTCGCGCAGCACCTCCCGGGCGGCCGGCTGCCACGGCCCGGGCGGCGGCTCCGCCCCCTGCATCGACGCCAGCATCACCCCGCGCAGCCGGACGATCTCCGCCGCGTCACCGGGTCCGGCCCGCCGCACCTTGATCATGACCGGACGGTACCGCACCCCGGCGGCCGGGCGTGGCAGGTGATTCCGCTGTCGGGAACGGCGACGACACGCGCGCCGACAGTTGCGCCGCAGTCCCGCAAACGAGACTCTATGACCGGTCCCCCTGACACGCCTCGGAGGCGACGTATGCCCCAGCTCCGTACCGCGCCCCGCCGGCTGGTCGCCGCCGCCGGGGCGCTGCTGCTCGGCGCCGCGCTGACCGCCGCCGCCCCGCCCGCCCGGGCCGCCGCCCCGCAGGACGTCGGATACGTACGCCTCGCGCACCTCTCCCCCGACACCCCCGCCGTGGACGTCTACCTCTCCGCGCCGGGCGCGGCCGAGCCCCAGGTCTTCCCCGCCGTCGGCTATGGCGTGGTCTCCGAGTACCTGACCCTGCCCGCCGGCCGGTACGCGGTGGCGATGCGCGAGGCGGGCGCCCCGGCCAGCCAACCACCGGTGCTCACCACCGAGGTGGCCGTCGAGGCCGGTGCGGCGTACACGGTCGCCGGGGTGGGCCGGCACGCCGACCTCGGCCTGCGGGTGCTCGCCGACGACCTCAGCGCCCCGGCCCCCGGGCAGGCGAAGGTCCGCGTCGTGCAGGCGTCGGTCCGGGCGCCGGTGATCGACGTCGCGGCGACCGACGGGCCGGCCATCGCCGACGCGGTCCGCTTCGCCACCACCACCGACTACCGCGAGGTCGAGCCGGGACGCTGGCGGCTGCGGCTGGGCGGGGACAACGGCCCGACCACGGACGCCGAGGTCACCCTGACCGGCGGCCGGGTCTACTCGCTGCTGGTGCTGGACGGCCGGCGCGGTGGACTCGCCACCGAGCTGCGCGAGGACGCCCGGGGCGGGGCGGTCACCCCGGCCGGCGGGGTGCCGGCGGGAGCCGGTGGGCTGGCCGGGCGCGGGCTCGGGGCGTACCCGATGGTGGCCGGCGCCCTGCTCGCGGCGGCCGTGGTGGTCGGGGCGGCGCTGCTGGTGCGGCGCCGGCGGCGACCGGTCTGGTGACCAGCCGGCCCGGCTTCACGATCCGGCGGCACCGCGACCGCCGGGCGCCGCTGGCCGCGCTGGTCGCGGCCGGCGCGGCGGTCTGCCTCGCCGCCGGCACCGGCGTCGGGCTGGCCGGCGAGGCCGCGCCGGTGCCACCGGCGAGCTGGCGGCCGGGCTGCGCCGACGGTTGCGCGACGACCGCCGCGCCGCTGCCCGCGCCGCACGGTCCCCCCACCCGGGTACGCGTCGCGCGGATCGGCGTCGACGCCGACCTCGCGGTGCTCGGGCTGGACGCGGCCGGCCAACTGGTCCCGCCGGCCGACCACGACCGGGCCGGCTGGTACGGCGGTGGCCCCGCGCCCGGCGACCCGGGGCCGGCGGTGATCGCCGGTCACCTCGACTCCCGCCGGGGACCGGCCGTCTTCGCCCGCCTCGGTGAGCTGCGCGCGGG
This sequence comes from Micromonospora sp. L32, assembly GCF_052068055.1. NCBI lineage: Bacteria > Bacillati > Actinomycetota > Actinomycetes > Micromonosporales > Micromonosporaceae > Micromonospora > Micromonospora sp. L32. Next base: position 197,228 of record NZ_JBQHDD010000004.1, read on the forward strand.
CGACCGGATCGAGGTCTGGCGCGGCGGGCAACGGCTGGCCTTCCGGGTCACCGGATCGCTGCGCACCCGCAAGGACGCCTTCCCCACCGCCACCGTGTACGGCCCCACCCCCGGCCCGGAGCTGCGCCTGGTCACCTGCGGCGGTGCCTTCGACCGGCGCACCGGCCACTACCGGGACAACGTGGTGGTCTTCGCGGTCGCCGAGCCGTCGGCCGACCCGCTCCCCCGCTCGGCGGCCGACTGAGCGTCCGGGCGGTGCGTCAGACCGGTCGGCGGCCGGCGAAGCCGCACTCGGCGCGGTGGTACCAGCGCACGTCGGTGTCCCCCTCCAACCAGCACCACAGCACCGGCCGGCCGTCGCGTTCGCCGGGGAAGTCCAGCAGCACCGGGGCGATGCCCTTGACCTGGATGTCGTGCGAGTTCAGCTCCTCCAGCACGGTGTGCAGCCGGGCCTCCAGCCCCTTGATCTCGGCTCGGCCGCCGAGGGCCGAGACCCCCGAGGCCGCCAGGTCGGCGCGGAGTTCGGCGAGGTCGGCGCGGAGCCGGATCAGCTCGTCGACGCGGGGGCGCAGGGTGGCCACCAGGTGCCGGGCCTGGGCGAGAGTGAACACCCGGCAAGTATGGGCCACCGGGACGTCCTCGACCGGACGAGCCCGCGCTCGGACCACCCCGGAACGGGTGTGCCCCGGCCGCCCGCCGGCGGGGCTCAGTCGGCCTGGGCGGCCAGCTCGCGGGCCCGGTCGCGGGCCGCCTCCAGCGCCGCCAGCATGGCCGCGCGGACGCCGTGGTTCTCCAGCTCACGGATGGCGGAGATGGTGGTGCCGGCCGGTGAGGTGACCGCCTCGCGCAGCTTCACCGGGTGCTCCCCGGAGTCGCGCAGCATCACCGCCGAGCCGATCGCGGTCTGCACGATCAGCTCGTGCGCCACCTGCCGGGGCAGGCCGAGCAGGATGCCCGCGTCGATCATGGCCTCGACCAGCAGGTAGAAGTACGCGGGACCGGAGCCGGAGAGCGCGGTGACCGCGTCCTGCTGGGACTCGGGCACCCGGATGGTGGCGCCGAGCGGGGTGAACATCTCCTCGGCCAGCTCCAGGTGCGCGCCGGTGGCGTGCGCGCCGGCCGAGATGGCGGTCATCGCCTGGTCGACCAGGGCCGGCGTATTCGTCATCACCCGGACCACCGGGGTGCCGTCGGGCAGCCGGCGGGCGAAGAAGCCGGTGGGCAGGCCGGCGCAGAGGGAGATGACCAGCTTGTCCGGCGGGACCTTGGGACCGATCTCCTCCAGCAGGGTCGCCGCGTCCTGCGGCTTGACCGAGATCGCCAGCACCGCCGCCTCCTCGACCGCGGTGAGGTTGTCGACCACCCGTACGCCGTACCGGGCGGTCAGCTCCTCGGCGCGCGCCGGACGTCGGGCGGTGGCCAGCAGCCGTTCCACCGGCCAGCCGGAGCGCAGCAGCCCGGAGAGCATCAGCTCGCCGATCTTGCCGGCGCCGATCACGGCGACCGTGTGCCTGCCCGCTGCCATCGCTGTGGTACCCCTTCCGTCACGGTGGCCGGCGGGGCGGCGGGTGATCCGCCGCGCCGCCGGTACCGGTCGATCAGCTGCCGAAGAAGACCTCGGCCTCGGCGTACCGCTCCAGCGGCACGGTCTTCAGCTCGCGGGTGGCCTCGGCCAGCGGCACCCGGACGATGTCGGTGCTCTGCATCGCGACCATCTTGCCCCAGTCGCCCTCGTGCACCGCGTCGATCGCCTGCAGGCCGAGCCGGGTGGCGAGCACCCGGTCGAAGGCGGTCGGGGTGCCGCCACGCTGGATGTGGCCGAGCACGACGGTGCGGGCCTCCTTGCCGGTCTTCGCCTCCAGCTGCTCGGCGAGCCACTGGCCGATGCCGCCGAGGCGGACGTGCCCGAACGAGTCGAGCTCCTGGTTGTGCAGCACCATCTGGCCGTCCAGCGGCTGGGCGCCCTCGGCGACCACCACGATCGGGGCGTACTGGTGCTGGAAGCGCTTCTCGACGTACCCGGCGACCTGGTCGACGTCGAACTGCCGCTCCGGCAGCAGGATCACGTTGGCGCCGCCGGCGAGGCCGGCGTGCAGGGCGATCCAGCCGGCGTGCCGGCCCATCACCTCGACCACCAGGGTGCGGTGGTGGCTCTCGGCGGTGGTGTGCAGCCGGTCAATGGCCTCCATCGCGATGTTGACCGCGGTGTCGAAGCCGAAGGTGTAGTCGGTGGCGCCGAGGTCGTTGTCGATGGTCTTCGGCACGCCGATCACGTTGACGCCCAGCTCGTGCAGCTTGGTGGCCACGCCGAGGGTGTCCTCGCCGCCGATCGCGATCAGGGCGTCGACGCCCTGCGCGGCGAGGTTCTCCTTGATCCGCTCCACCCCGTTTTCGATCTTGAACGGGTTGGTCCGGGACGAGCCGAGGATGGTGCCGCCGCGCGGCAGGATGCCGCGGACCTCCGCGATGCCCAGCGGCCTGGACAGGCCCTCCAGCGGGCCCTTCCAGCCGTCCTGGAAGCCCACGAACTCGTGACCGTAGGTGGCGACGCCCTTGCGGACCACCGCCCGAATGACCGCGTTGAGACCTGGGCAGTCGCCGCCGCCGGTGAGCACGCCGATACGCATGATCTGCTCATCCTCCTGGAGCATCAGGTGAAGCCCGGATAAGCCCCAGGATATGTGTCAGATCAGACCATCGGCGCCATTGCCGGCCCGGGGCGGGCCGTCAGTGCGCACTGTAGTCGGCGCGGGTGTCCGCCGACAGCGCGCCCCGGCCCGTCCCACCCGCCGAACCGGGCTACCGGTCAGTAGCTGACCTCGTGGTTCTCGCCCGCCTTCGGCGGCCTGCCGGTCACCGCCGCCCGGGCGAACCCGAGCAGGTTGACCACCGCGCCGCCCGGCGAGTCCCAGTACTCGGCGGAGTTGGCGTGCACCTTGATCAGCGTCAGGCCGGGGGTGTCGAGGCCGTCCGGGAACCAGGTCTTCAGCAACGGGTTCCACACCTGCTCGGCCTTCGCCCGGTCGTAGCTCTCCTGGGCGGTGCCGGAGACCGACACCCAGGCGTCGTGCCGCTGGTCGGAGAAGGCGACGTTCACCTCCGGGTTGACCCGGATCTGGCGCACCTTCGGCGAGTCCGCGTAGGCGAAGAACCACAGGTCGCCGTCGAACTCCGCCTCCTGCAACCCCATCGGCCGGCTCACCATCCGCCCGTCCACGCCGATGGTGGTCAGCATGCAGATCCGAGCCCGCCGGATCAGCTCGGTCACCCGGCGGCGGGCGTCGGCGGCGCTGGTCGGGTCACTACTCATCGTGAACTCCCTCGCATCGGCTCGTCGAACCGGTGCCCCGGACAGAACGGGTCAAACCCGCATGGCCTCACCGGCCCGTCATCGCCCGCCACCGCGCCAGGTTGTGCCGGGCGTCGACCAGGGCGTCGTGCCGGTCGGCGTCGGCGTCGGGCAGCTTCGGCCGACCCCGGTCGTCCCAGAGCTGGCGCAGCTCCTTGGTGAAGCGGGGGATCTCCCGGGGCAGCGCCGGCATCGCCCCCCAGAGCTGCGCCAGCACCACGTGGTCGTACGCGGCGTACCAGGCCCAGAGTTCGAGCTGCTCGCCCGGGCGGTCGCGGATCGGCTCCAGCAGGAAGTCGTAGAGGTCGTCGCGGATGCGCTCGCGCGAGCGCCAGGCGCGGTCGGCCGGGGACGGCAGCTTGTCGAGCACGTTGCGGCGCACCCAGGGCACGGCGCGGGAGTCGTCGAACTGGGTGGAGACCGCGTAGAACTCGCGGCCGTACTCGTCGACGACACCGATCGACACGAGGTCGACGATCTGGCCGTCCTCGATGAATTCGCAGTCGTAGAAATAGCGGTAGACCATCGCGTCAATCCTCGCGTACGCCCGGCGGCCTCCGCCGCCCGGGTCCGTTCCCGACCGGCTCCCCACCCTTGCCACGGGGGCGAAACCGCACCTCAGCCGGCACCCCGACCCCGGCCGGCGGCGTCACGCAGACGATTTGAGGGGTGTACAGCAAGCGACTGGACCGTCATGATCTGATGTGTACCGCTACCGGACGCCGAATTGGTGTCAGTTCACCTCTTCAGGGGCCGTCAGGTTCACCCGGTGAGCGAGTTGTGGTCCTTGACCGGGGAGGGGTTGGGCCGTGGAGATGCGCCTGCCGGAGCCGGGTGACGCCCTCACGGGCGTGGAGATGTTCGCCGGGCTGGAGCCGGAGGTGCGGCAGCGGGTGATCGCCGCGGCGGTGCCGCGCACGTACCGCAAGGGCCAGCTGCTCTTCGTGGAGAACGACCCGGGCGAATCGCTGATCGTGCTGCGCCGGGGGGCGGTGGCGGTGTTCCGCACCGCGCCGACCGGCGAACGGGCGGTGCTGTCGGTGATCCGGCCGCCGGACGTGCTCGGCGAGGTCTCGCTGCTGGACGCCTCCACCCGCTCGGCGTCCGCCGAGGCGATCGAGGACAGCGCCGCGCTGGCCCTGTCCCGACCCGCCTTCATGGAGCTGGTGCACTCCAACCCGCGCATCCTGGACGCGGTGATGCGCTCGCTGGGTGGCCTGATCCGCCGGCTGACCGAGCAGAACGCCGACCATGTCTTCCTGGACCTGCCCGGCCGGGTGGCCAAGACCCTGGTCCGGCTGGCCGGCGAGAGCCAGGCCCCGATGATCACCATCGAGCTCAACCAGAGCCAGCTCGCCGAGATGGCCGGCGGCTCCCGGCAGAGCGTCAACCAGGCGATCGGCTCCTTCGCCAGCCGGGGCTGGCTGCGGACCGAGGGTCGCCGGATCGTCGTCACCGACGTGTCCGCGCTGCGCCGCCGGGCCGGGATGAACGACCGCTGACCGCGCGACGCGGCCGGGCGCTGCCTGCGCCGGCCGCGTCGGCTCACTGCCCCCGGCTCACGGGGTGGTGCTGGTCGGCCCCGCCCAACTGGTGGTGGTGCCGGTCGGCCCGGCCCAGTCGGTGCCGTCCTTGCCGCCACCGGACTGCTCGCTGACGATCCCCTCGGCCTGGAGCACGGCCAGCGTGGCGGCGTCGACGTCGACCGACTCCCCCGCGGAGTGGGCGACGCCGTCACCGTCGGTCCAGTCGCTCTCGAGCTTCACATACACCATGATCTCTCCCCTTGATCATTGATGGGATTTCGGCCGCCTGAATGTAGCTCTCCCAACCGGCCGGAGGAGTGTCCACAAGCCAACAGCCCGGTACCCGACAGCGCCGGCAACGGCGATACTCACGGTGGACACCGGGCGACGACCGGCAGGCAGACCCACCCAGTGGAGGGCGTCATCTCCGCGCAGTGTGACCGTTGTGGACGTACCGCCGCCGACGGCGACCGCTTCTGCGGTGGCTGTGGGACGGAGCTGGGTGCGCTCTGCCCGCACTGCCTGCGGCCGCTCGCCACCGACGCGGTGTTCTGCACCTCGTGCGGCGCGCCCCGCGCCGGCTCCGGCCGGCCCGTCGCGACCCCGCAGGAGGACCGCCGCCGGGTCAGCGTGCTCTTCGTCGACCTGATCGACTTCACGCCGTACGTCGAACGGGCCGACCCCGAGCAGGTCCGCGGCATGCAGACCGGCTTCTTCTCCGCCGCCAAGCGGGTCGTCGGGCAGTACGGCGGCGTGGTCGAGAAGTACATCGGCGACGCGGTGATGGCGCTGTTCGGCGCCCCGGTGGCCACCGAGACCGACGCGCTACGCTGCGTCCGGGCCGGGCTGGAGCTGCAACGGGTACTCACCCGGTTCGCCCCCACCGGCGCCGACGAGCTGCGCTTCCGGGTGGGCGTGGCGACCGGCGAGGCGCTGGTCGACGTGGCCGCCGCCCGCGACGGCGGGCAGGCCATCGTCGCCGGCGACGTGGTCAACACCGCCTCCCGGATGCAGTCCGTGTCGCCGCCCGGCGGCGTGCTGGTCTGCGGCACCACCCACGCGCTGACCAAGGACGCCATCCGGTACGCCGAGCAGCCGCCGGTCACCCTGCGCGGGCGTTCCTCGCCGACCGAGGTCTGGCTGGCCCTGTCCCCGGTACGCCGGCAGCCGACCGACCGGGAACCCGACACCACCCCGCTGATCGACCGCGAACACGAGCTGGGCCTGCTGGTCAACGCCCTGCACCGGTCGCTGCGGGACCGCCGCCCCCAGGTGGTGACGCTCTTCGGCCGGGCCGGCATCGGCAAGAGCCGGCTGATCCGGGAGCTGTACCGGCACTCCGGGCGGCTGGTCGACGAGCCGGTGAGCTGGCGTACCGGGCGGTGCCCGCCGTTCGGCGAGAACGTCACGTTCGCCGCGCTGGCCGACATCGTCAAGACCGAGGCCGGCATCCTGGACACCGACCCGGCCCCCACCGCGTCCCGCCGGCTGAGCGCGGCGGTGGCCGAGCTGGTCGGCCCGGGCGAGCGGGACCGGCTGGTCGACGCGCTGCGCCCGCTGGTCGGGCTCGCCGGCGTCACGCTGCCCGCCGAGGAGACCGAGTCGGCCTGGCGTCGCTTCCTGCTGGCGCTGGCCGCCCGCCGCCCCACCGTACTGGTCTTCGAGGACCTGCACTGGGCCGACGACGCGATGCTGCGCTTCGTCGAGCTGCTCGGCGCCGGCGCCCGGGACGTGCCGCTGCTGCTGCTCTGCACCGCCCGCCCGGAGCTGGTCGACCGGGACCCGAGCTGGGCGGGCACCATCACCGGCTCGGTGACGATCACCCTCCCGCCGCTGCGCGACACCGGCATCGCCTCGCTCTACGCGCACATGTTCGGCCAGGCGGCCTTCTCCGCCGACATGCTCAGCCCACTGATCGAGGTGGCCGGCGGCAACCCGCTCTACGCCCACGAGTACGTGCGGATGCTGATCGAACAGGGCGCGCTGCGCCAGTCCGGGCGGGGCTGGTCGCTGGAGAAGCACCTCGACCTGCCGATGCCGGAGAGCGTGCACGCGGTCATCGCCAACCGCGTCGACCTGCTCGACGCCAAGGACCGCGCGGTGCTGCTGGCCGCCTCGGTGGTCGGCGTGCAGTTCTGGCCGGGCGCGGTGGCCGCCGCGCTGGGCCAGCCCGTCGAGTCGGTGGAGCGGTGCCTGCGCCGGCTGGAGCAGCGCGACTTCGTCCACGAGCAGGCGGCGTCCACGATGGCCGGGCAGCCGGAGTTCCGGTTCCGGCACGTGCTGGTGCGCGACGTCTGCTACCAGCGGCTGCCGCGTACCGAGCGGGTGGCCCGGCACGAGCGGACGGCCGGCTGGCTGGACGCGCTGTCGCAGAGCCGGGACACCGACCTGGCCGAGGTCCTGGCGCACCACCGCTGGGCGGCCCACGAGATCGCCCGCACGCTGGGCATGCCGATCCAGCGGTACGCCGGCCCCGCGCGGGCCGCGCTGCACCGGGCGGCCCGCCGCGCGTACGCCCTGCACGGGCTGGACGCCGCAGCCAGCCACGCGGGCCGCGCCCTCGGCCTGGCCGACGACAGCGACCCGGTCGACCGGCTGCAACTGGAGCTGCTGAGCACCGAGATCTCGTTCTACCGCGACGGCAACGCCTTCCTCTCCGGCGGCGGCCCGGAGCAGCTGCACGCGCTGGCCGACCGGCTGCTCGCGCACGGCGACGACGCCTGCGCCGCCCGGGCCTGGACGCTGCTCGGCCAGGCCGCCTGGCTGCGCGCCGACCGCAGCGCCGCGGTGGCCTGTCTGGACCGGGCGGTCGCGCTCTTCGGGCCGCTGCCGGACAGCGCCCAGAAGGCGGACGCGCACGCCGAGCTGGGCCGGCTGCACATGCTCAACTACGAGCGGGACGCGGCGGTCGCCGCCGCCGAGACGGCGGCCGGGATCGGCGAGCGCCTGGGCCTGGCGGAGATCCGCACCAACGCCCGGATCACCGCGGCCACCGCCCGGTACCAGGCCGGCGACCGGGCCGGCCTGGACGAGCTGCACGCGCTGGTCGAGTTGAGCCGGACCCAGCAGCTGCTCGCCCTGCCCCGGGCGCTGCAGAACCTCGCCTTCGCGCTGCGCGAGGAGGGCGACTGGTTGCGCTCCGACGCGCTGCTGTCGACCGCGCCGGCCGCCCGGGGCAGCGGGCAGACCCTCGCCACCAGCTACTCCGGCGAGGCGATGCGGGCGTACTTCGACGGGGACTTCGGCCGGCTGCTGGCCGCCGCCGACGCGTTCGTGGACACCCCCACCGGCGGCTGGGACATGCAGGTGCGCGGCCTGCGCTCGTGCCTGCTGGTGCTGCGGGGCCTGCCGGTGCCGCCGGCGCCGCGACCGCTGCCGGCCGCCGGGGACGGGCCGGCCGCCGTGGGAGCCGAGCGGCACCGCGACGACGTGGCGGCGGCGCTGGAGACGGCCCGCCGCAGCGGGTTCCACCGGCCCTACTGGACGATGCTCGGGATGGCCGCGCTCTGCCGGGCGTTGCAGGGGCGACTCGACGAGGCAGCCGCGCTGGTGGACGAGCTGGCCGACGCGTGGACGGCCGTGCCGGCGCTGGCCAGCGGCGAGTGGATCGCCGCGGCGGCGTACGCGGCGACGCTGGCCGGCCGGGACGCCGCCGTACGGGTCCGGGCGATGCTGGACCAGTTGGCCCACCGCACCCCGTGGTCGGAGGCGGCGCTGCGCACCGTGACCGGGGCGCTGGCCGCGGCGGACGGCGACCACCGGCGCGCCGGCGAGTTGCACCTGGCCGGGGCGGAGATCTACGCCCGCATCCCGGACGTCACCGACCGGGTGCTGGCCCTGGCGCTGGCCGCGGCGGAGCTGACCCTGGCCGGCGACCCGGCGGCCCGGGCGCCGCTGGCCGAGGTGCGCACCTTCGCCCTGCGCAACGACGCCCCGGGCCTGCTGGACCTGGCCCGCGGCCCGGTCCCGCAGGCCGGCCCCGCCCTGGCCTCCTGACCCCCGGCCGCCACCCGCCCGGCGACGCCACTCGCCGGCTCCCACCGCGCCCCGCCGCGCCGTTCCCACCCCACCCCGCCGGGCCTTGATCGGCACGAGATGCGGCGAGTCGCGGTGTCCAGCCGGTCCAGCCGCCCCGCCGGGCCCGTGATCGACGCGGTTTGCGGCGAGTCGCGGTGTCCGGCCGAGCGGTGACCGCGACTCGCCGCAAACGGAGTTGATCAGCCCGCCGCGAGCCGGGGTCGGTCACGCCGGGTGGTGGGGCGGTGGTGCGGCCGGCCGGGTCGGTCAGGCGGCGATCGGCTCGCGGGTGACCGGTTCGGTGGGGGGCTGGTTCTTCAGCTTGGCGGCGTACATGTCGATGTACTCGCGACCGGAGAGCTCCATCAGCTCGTACATGATCTCGTCGGTCACCGCCCGCTCGACGAAGCGGTCGCCGGCCAGGCCGGCGTAGCGGGAGAAGTCCAGCGGCGGGCCGAACCGGATCCGGACCCGGGCGATCTTGGGGATCAGCTTGCCGGGCGGCTGGATCTCGTCGAGGTTGAGCATCGCCACCGGGATCACCGGGGCGCCGCTCTCCAGCGCGAGCCGGGCCACCCCCGTCTTGCCCCGGTAGAGCCGCCCGTCGGGCGACCGGGTCCCCTCCGGGTAGATCCCGGCGACGCCGCCGGCCCGCAGCACGCTGAGCTGGGTGTCCAGGGCGGCCTGGGCGGCGCGGCCGCCGGATCGGTCGACCGGGATGCAGCCGGTGCCGGCGAAGAACGCCTTGGTGAGCCAGCCTTTGATGCCCTTACCGGTGAAGTATTCCGCCTTGGCCACGAAAGTGACTTTTCGCGGCACGATCAGCGGGGTGAAGATCGAATCCGAGAACGACAGGTGGTTGCTGGCGAGGATCACCGGACCGGTCTCCGGAACGTGGTGCAGCCCCTCCACCCGGGGACGGAAGATCAGCCTGAGCAGCGGGCCGAGGATGATGTACTTCATCAGCCAGTACAGCAACGGTGTCCTTCCGGAGCAGGGGCGGGCGACACCACCGGAGAAACGGGCCGGTGGGCCGCCGGGCGGACCCGGCGACCGCGCCGGGAATGGCCGTCGGCGGGCGGGATCGTCGGCCATGAGCCTACGAACCGGGAGCGGCACGCCACAACGCACTCCCGGAACCGGGTCCGGACGTGTCACGATTCAGGGCACGGCGTACGGGGCGCCGACACAACCGCACCGTGAGGTGCGCCGAGGAGGATGTCCGGTGTCAGCGGGTGGGGCCCGCCGGGGGCGGCGGGACAACGGGCTCGACGCGAGCGAGTACGCCGTCGCGGGCGACGTCGATCCGCGCGTCGGCGAGCACCTGCTCGACGTGCTCGCCGCCGGCGGGATCGCGGCCTACCTCCAGCCGTCGGCCGACCTCAATCCGATCACCCGCACCACCACCGTCCCGGCCCGCCCGGTCGACCGGCTCTACGTGGACCGCTCGCACCTGACCACCGCCCGGGACTACCTCACCCAGCTGGCCGACGAGTCGACCCCGGAGCCGCCGCGCGGCGAGCCGGACGTCGACGCCGAGTGGGACCGGATCGTCGCCGCCTTCCACACCGCCCCGGCCGCCGGCAGCCACCCCTGGCCCGCTGCCGAGGACGTCGACGACGACCCGACCGACCAGACCGACCCGACCGGCGCGGCCGGTGCGCCGGCGACCCGCGCCGAGGAGGCCACCGGCCCGACCGCCACCGACGTGCGGCGGCTGCCGTACGCGGCGGACATCTCCGGCGTCTCGGTGGACCGGCCGCGGGCCGAGGAGCCCTCGCTGCTGGACGGGCTGGACACCTTCGGCGCCGACCTGCCGGGCGAGGAGGACGAGGGCTACACCCCGCCCCCGCCCCCGCCGCTGCCCCGGGTGTCGAAGTACGCGGTGGTGGGCGTCCTGGCGATCGTGCTCGGCTTCGTACTCTTCCTCAACCCGGCGCTGCTGCCGGTGGACGCCTCGGTGGTGACCCTGCTCGGGTTCACCGGCATCCTCGCCGGCTTCGTCACGCTGATCTGGCGGCTGCGCCCCGGCGACGAGGACGACGAGGATCCGGACGACGGCGCGGTCGTCTGACGCTCCCCCGTCCTTTCGGCACGCTTCGCCCGTATCCCGGGACGCCCACGCCCCCGCCGCCGAGGTAACAGTGGTGTAACTTACGGTCAGTAGGAATACCGCTGTCCGTCAATTTCCCCTCCGGCTGCCCGGTTGTTCCTCCCTCGCGGTGGTCGGCCCGCTGCGGATCGGAATGCCCGAGATGCGACAGAATTCCAGTTCCCTCGTCGTGGTGGCCAATCGGCTCCCCATCGACGACAGCGTGGCGCCCGACGGCGCCTGCGAGTGGCGCCGCAGCCCCGGTGGGCTGGTGAGCGCGCTGCACCCGCTGCTGCGACACACCCCGGCCACCTGGGTCGGCTGGGCCGGCGGCACCGGTCCCGCGCCCCGCCTGCCCGACATCGACGGCGTCCGTATGCACTCCGTCGCGCTCACCGCCGAGGATCTGCGCGACCACTACGAGGGCTTCGCCAACGCCACCCTCTGGCCGCTCTACCACGACGCCGTCGAGCAGCCGGTATACCACCGCCGCTGGTGGGAGGCGTACCAGCGGGTCAACCGGCGGTTCGCCGAGGCGGCCGCGGCGGTGGCCGAGCCGGGCGGCCTGGTCTGGGTGCAGGACTACCACCTGCAACTGGTCCCCGGCCTGCTCCGGGCGCTCCGGCCGGACCTGCGGATCGGCTTCTTCCTGCACGTGCCGTTCCCGCCGCCGGAGCTGTTCATGCAGCTGCCCCGGCGGGCCGAGCTGCTGCGCGGCATGCTCGGCGCCGACCTGATCGGCTTCCAGCGGGCCCAGGCCGCGCACAACTTCGCCCAGCTGGTGACGAAGGTGCTCGGCCTCCCGGCCACCGACCGGCGGATCGGCGTCGACGACCGGGTGGTGCGGGTCGGGGCGTACCCGGTCTCGATCGACACGGCCGAGATGGCCGCGCTCGCCGGCCGTCCCGACGTGACCGCCCGGGCCCGCCGGCTGCGCCACGACCTCGGCGACCCGCAGCAGGTGATCCTCAGCGTCGACCGGATGGACTACACCAAGGGCATCGAGCAGCGGCTCAAGGCCTACAGCGAGCTGCTGGCCAGCGGTGACGTCAAGGTCCGGGACACGGTGCTGGTCCAGGTGGCGGTGCCCAGCCGCGAGCGGGTCGGCCAGTACCAGATCCTGCGGGACCGGGTGGAGCGCGAGGTCGGCCGGATCAACGGCGAGTTCGGCCGGGTCGGCGAGCCGGCCATCCACTACCTCAACCAGCCCTTCGACAGCACCGAGCTGGCCGCCCTCTACCGGGTCGCCGACGTGATGGCGGTGACCCCGCTGCGGGACGGGATGAACCTGGTCGCCAAGGAGTACGTCGCCGCCCGGGTCGACGACACCGGCGCGCTGCTGCTCAGCGAGTTCGCCGGCGCGGCGGCCGAGCTGGAGCAGGCGTACCTGGTCAACCCGCACGACCTGGAGGGCCTGAAGCAGATGCTGCTCACCGCGCTGCGGGCCGGCCCGGACGACGTCGGCGACCGGATGCGGGCGATGCGGGCGCACCTGCACCGCCACGACATCCACGCCTGGGCCCGCTCCTACCTCAGCGCCCTGGACCAGACCGGCTCGCTGCTCACCCGGCTGGGCAGCACCGGCTGACCCGGCCGGGTCACACCCGCTGCGGGTCCTTGACCAGCCAGTCGAGGATCGCGTCGATCGGCTCCCGCCACCGGGCGTCGAGCATCAGGTCGTGCCCCATGCCGGGGAAGAGCAGCGGAGCCGAGCCGTACCGGCGGGCGGCCCGGGTCAGCGCGGCCGGCGGCACCACCCGGTCGTCCGGGCTGCCCAGCACCAGCACCGGCGGGCGACCCACCGGCGGCTCCGGCTCCCGGCCGGCCAGCAGCTGCCACTGCGCGCGCCGCCCGGCCCGGCCGAGCCGCGCCACGTGCCGGCGGGCGTCCGCCTCGGGCAGTTCCCTGCTGAACAGCTGCCGGCGGTGCAGCCGCAGGCCGCCGCCGAACAGCGCGGGCAGCGTGCCGACCGGGTTGCGGCGCAGCGCCACGCCGGCCGTCGACCAACCGCCCAGCACCGGCGCGACCAGCACCGCGGCCCGGGCCGGGTAGCGGGCCAGCGCATGGGTCACCACGAGCGCCCCGGCGCCGTGCCCCACCAGCACCGCCTGGCGCGGCAGGCCCGCCGCCACCTGGACCACGTCATGGGTGTACGCCCGCAGCGTCGCCTCCGGCGCCGGCTCGCTGCCGCCATGCCCGCGCAGGCTCAGCGCGTACGCCGCGAAGCCGCGCGACGCGGCGTGCTCCAGCCAGTGCTCGGCGAACGCCCAGGCCCCGTGCCCGAAGCCGGGGACGAAGAGCAGCGGGGGCCGCCCCTCCTCCAGCTCCGGGGCCGCGCCCAGCACCTCCCGTCGGGCCGGGCGGACCGGGCGGGCCCACTCCCGGCCCCGCATGATCCGCAGCCGCTCGCTCACCGGGCCTGCCTTTCGTTCGCGCCTGCGGGACTCCGCTGCGCTGCGTTCCTCGCGCTCACCGGTCACCCTCCAGCTCGTGCAGGGCGCGCTGGACGGCGCGCAGGTAGTCGGCGTGGCCCACCTCGAACCAGTGCCGGCTGCTGTCCTTGACCTTGCCGGAGTACCGCTCCCCGGCGCGGGCCTCCACCTTGGCGGCGAACGCGGCGGCCCGCTCCGGGCGGCCCAGCCGGGCCTGGAGCAGCCGGGCGAAGAGCACCGCCTGCCAGTGCGACAGGGTGAAGATGCCCGAGTCCGGCTGCACCAGGCCGGCCACCGCGAGCGTGGGGTACCCGGGGACGAGGGCGTTGAGCCAGAGCCGGGGGCGGCCCGAGGCCTCGTCGTCGCCGAGCACCTTCGGGTCGAGGAACTCGAAGCGGGGCAGGTAGCCGGTGGCGAAGACGACCAGTTCCGGGTCGATCTCCCGCCCGTCGGTGAGGGTGACCCCGCCGGCGTGGAACCGGGCCAGCTCCGGCACCGGGGTGATCTCGCCGTGGCCGACGTAGTAGACCAGCTGGCTGTTGGCGATCGGGTGGGTCTCGTAGACCCGGTGGTCGGGCTTCGGCAGGCCGAACCGGGTCAGGTCGCCGACGGTCAGCCGCAGCGTCCAGTGGTAGAGCCACTGCCGGACCCGCAGCGGCACGCGCAGCGCGAGCAGGCCGTCGTTGACCTGGTCGGCCGGGCGGCCGAGGACGTACTTGGGGGCGTACCAGTAGCCGCGGCGGGTGGAGTGCCAGCAGCGCGACGCCTGCTGGGCGGCCTCGACCGCGATGTCGCAGCCGGTGTTGCCCGCGCCGACCACCAGCACCCGCTTGCCGCGCAGCTGCGCGGGGTCCTTGTAGGACGAGGCGTGCATGACCTCGCCCCGGAACTCCTCCAGCCCCTCGTAGCGGGGCAGCTTCGGCGACCAGTTGTGGCCGTTGGCGACCACCACGGCGGCGTAGCGGGAGGTGCGCTCCGGGCCGTACCCGCCGGTGCTGCGGGTGGTGACGTCCCAGCGGTCGCCGGCCACCGGCTCGACCCGGACGACCTCGGTGCCGAACCAGATGTGCTGGCGCAGGTCGAAGTGGTCGGCGTAGCGCTCGAAGTAGGACAGCAGCTGACTGTGGTGCGGGTAGTCCGGCCAGGAGTCCGGCATCGGGAAGTCGGGGAACTGGGTGAACGGCCGCGACGAGATCAGGTGGGTGCTGGCGTACACCGGGCTGCGGTCGTGCCGCCAGTTCCACGCGCCGCCGACGCCGGTCTCCCGCTCGTAGCAGTCGACGCCGAAGCCATGCTCTTTCAGGTTCTTCACGGCGGTCAGGCCGCTGGCGCCGGCGCCGATGACGCAGACCGTGTCGCCCCGGTCGGAGACCGGGCGGCCGTCCCGGCTCGGGGTCAGCGTGGTCTCCGGATCGGGCCGGCCGTGCTCGGTGGAGGGGGGCACCGGGGAATCTCCTTATGTGCGGCACGAACGCCGGTTCGACGGGCATCCTCCCCGTACCCGGAGCCGGTTGTCCAGCCCGGCACTCCGGGCGCGGACCGGCGCCGGGCTCAGGCGGTGGCCGGCAGGAGCAGGTCGACCAGGACCGGGAAGTGGTCGCTGGCCCGCCGGGTGAGCGGGGTGTCGACCACGTCGTAGCCGACCACGGTGACCCGCGGATCGACGAAGAGCGCGTCGATGCGCCGGCGCGGGTTGGCGCAGGAGTAGGTGTGCCGGTCGGCGGCGTCGGCGGCCACCGCCGCGTCGGTCAGTCCCTTGCCGACGGTGCGCCAGGCCTCGCCGTCCGGGCCCTCGTTGAGGTCCGCGCCCAGCACCACCGGCAGGTCGGCGCCGGCCAGCTCGCGCTTGAGCAGCGCAGCCTGGCCGGGCCGCTCGGCCGGGTCGGTGGACAGGTGCGAGCCGGCCAGCAGGAACCGCGCGCCGCCGACCGCGCACTCGGCGTACGCCGCCCCGCGCAGGTGCCGCCCGGGGGTGAGCGGGAACCGCTGGCAGCGGGTGGCCAGCACCCGCACCCTGAGGCTGGTGAGCAGCAGGTTGCCCAGCGACGGCAGGCCACCGGCGGCCACCACCAGGCCGAAGGACTCGGCGAGGGTGGCGCAGCGCTGCCGCCAGCGGAACCGGCGCGGGGCCTCCTGCACGATCACCACGTCGGGGGCCGCCGCGCGGACCACCGCCGCCAGCGCGGCCGTGTCGTCACGCTGGCTGTGGATGTTGTAGGACACCACCCGCAGCCGCACCGCGCCGGCGGGGGCCGGCGCGACGGTCACAGCCGGCGGGCGAGGTCGGCGGCGCCGATGACGCCGGCGGTGTTGCCCAGCTCGGCGGGGCGCACCTCGGCCACCGGGAGCCGGCTGCGCTGGGCCAGCGCGTCGGTGAACGAACGCCGGGTCGGGCCGAGCAGCAGGTCGCCGGCCTCGACGACGCCGCCGCCGACCACCAGCACCTGCGGGTCGAGGATCTGGGCCATGTCGGCGAGGCTGGTGCCGAGCCAGCGTCCGACCTGGGCGAACGCCTCGGCGGAGACCGGGTCGCCGGCCTTCGCGGCGGCGGTGACCATCGGGCCGGTGACCGCCTCGGCGTCGCCACCGGCCAGCTCCAGCAGGGCGGTGGCGCGCTGCGGCTCCTGCCGCGCGGCGGCCCGGGCGAAGCGGACCAGGGCGCTGCCGCTGGCGTACTGCTCGATGCAGCCGAGCCGGCCGCAGCCGCACTGGTGGCCGTCCGGGACGGTCAGCATGTGGCCCAGCTCGGCCGCGATGCCGTTGGCGCCGCGCAGCAGCTCGCCGCCGAGCACGATGCCGCCGCCGACGCCGGTGCCGATGGTGAACATGACCATCGAGTCGTCGGCGTCCCGGGCCGCGCCGTAGCGGAACTCGGCCCAGGCGGCCACGTTGCCGTCGTTCTCCACGATCACCGGCAGGCCGGTGGCGGTGCTGACGTACTCGCGCAGCGGTTCGTCCCGCCAGGCCAGGTTGGGGGCGAAGAGCACGGTGGAGCGGGAGGCGTCGATCCAGCCGGCCGCGCCGATGCCGACCGCGCCGATGTCGTGGCCGGTCGCCAGTTCGGTGACCAGCTCGATGATGACGTCGCGGGTCTTGCCGACGTCGTCCGCGGGGGTGTCCCGTCGGGCCTGCACGAGAACCTTGCCGGTGTCGTCCACGACACCGCCGGCCACCTTCGTGCCACCGACGTCGACTCCGATGGTCAGCGTCACCGCTGCCACTCCCCTCTGCTGTGCTGCCCGACATCGGCCGGACCGGCCGAATGCGATGTCGGATGTCCCGTGTTCAGGCCTCGTCGCCCGGTGCGTCCCCGCCCGCGCCGGCCGGCGCTCGCGAGGCGGGCACCACCGGACGGTCGGCCGTCGACCGGACCTGGGCCGGCGCGACCGGCCCGGCGTCGTCGACGGGCGCGGCGGCGGCCGGCACGACCACGTCCTCCGCCCGCGTGGCGGCGGACCAGACGTCCCGCTCCGGCGCCGACGGAGAATCATGCCCGGTACGGGTCGCCTCGCGCCACACGTGGTCGGCGTCGGCGTCCGACCCGGCGGCGGGTCCGGGCGCGCCGGCCGCTCCGGCCGCCCTCTCCGGGGCTTCCCCGCTGTCGGCGGGAGCGAACGCGCGCATCAGACTGGCGATCCCGGCGGCCAGATCACCCGCGCCGGTGGCGAGCCGCTCGGCGAATTCCGGACTCGGATCGCGTAGCGCCGCGATACCGCGGCAGACCGGGCAGACGCAGCATTCCGGCGATCCGGTGGCGAATCTTCCGGTGCCGCCGGCACCCCCGGCCGGGCCGGACGCTCCGCCACTGTGACCGAGGACACCGGAGAGGATCCCACCGAGCGGACCCCACGGAGCGCCGCCGGAGCCGGCGTTGGCCAGCCGTGCCGTGGCGAGCAGCGTGGCGACGAGCCGCTCGGCCTCCTCCCGGGCGGAGCCCGGTTGCGTACCCGCCATCGTCGGCTCCTCTACCGTGCCGCCGGCTGCGTCACTGTGCCGCACCGGTTGCTTCTACCCGGCGCTTGAGCTGCTTCAACGCCGTATCCATGATCATTTTCTCGGCCTTGCGGCGAAACATGCCGAGCATGCCGACCGACAGCTCGACCTCGAGGGTGTAGGTGACCGTCGACGTCCCGTCCGGGTTGCCGACGATGTCGTACGACCCGCGCTGGGACTTCTGCATCTTCGACGGCGCCACCAGGTGCCACTCGATCCGGGACAGGTCCTCGGCGTACTCGTACGCCAGCACGTACTCGTCGGCCATCACGCCGGCGTCGATGGTGAAGTGGACCTGGCTGGCGTAGCCGTCCTCGTACTCCTCGACCACCTCGGCCCGGCGCACCGCCTCGGTCCACTCGGGGTAGCTCGCGAAGTCGCAGATGACCGCCGCCACCCGGTCCGGTGACGCGCCGATGATGATCGACTGGGTGGAGGAGTCCGCCATGGGGGGGAGGCTACCCGGAGCGACCCCGGCGCGCGGCGCTTGACCCCGGCCATGCCTGGCGCGGCGGCGCCGACGGCCCGCGACGGCGGCGTCCCACCAGTCGGGCGGGCAACCTCCCTACCTCGCCCACCCGGGCGTGCGGGTAGGTTTCGACAAAGCCGACCCGCCACGGCGGCCGGCCCGGCCAGTGCGAGCACGAGGGAGTGCAGGTGC
This sequence comes from Micromonospora sp. L32, assembly GCF_052068055.1. Classification (NCBI taxonomy): domain Bacteria; kingdom Bacillati; phylum Actinomycetota; class Actinomycetes; order Micromonosporales; family Micromonosporaceae; genus Micromonospora; species Micromonospora sp. L32. Next base: position 215,298 of record NZ_JBQHDD010000004.1, read on the forward strand.
GCGAGTTCTCCGTCCCGCCGATCGTCACCATCGGCGACGCGGCCAACCTGACCGACCCGGTCTGGGACAACGCCGAGGCCGCGCCGGACGCGGTCCAGTTCGTCCGGCCCGCCGCCCGCGCCGAGGGTGCCGCCCAGGTGGACGTGACCTGCCGGCAGTTCCGCGACGAGGTCGTCGCCGTGGCCCGCGGCCTGGTCGGCTCCGGCATCAATCCGGGCGACCGGGTCGCGCTGATGAGCCGCACCCGCTACGAGTGGACCCTGCTCGACTACGCCATCTGGGCGGCCGGCGCGGTCACCGTGCCCATCTACGAGACCTCCAGCGCCGAGCAGGCCGCCTGGATCCTCGCCGACTCCGGCGCGGTCGCCGTCGTGGTGGAGTCCAACGCGCACGCCACCCTGGTCGCCGGCGTCCGCGACCGGCTGCCGGAGCTGCGCCAGGTCTGGCAGATCGAGCTGGGCGGGGTGGACGAGATCGTCGCGGCCGGCGCGTCGGTCGAACCGGAGGAGATCGAGCGGCGCCGCAAGGCGGTCCGCTCCGCCGACGTCGCCACGATCATCTACACCAGCGGCACCACGGGCCGGCCCAAGGGCTGCGTGCTGACCCACCGCAACATGTACGCCGACATCGCCAACGCGGTGCCGGTGCTGCCGAACCTGTTCCGGCCCGGCGCGTCGACCCTGCTCTTCCTCCCGCTGGCGCACGCCTTCGCCCGGCTCATCCAGATCGGCGTGGTGCAGGCCCGGGCCACCATGGCGTACTGCCCCGACACCAAGAGCCTGGTCGCCGAGCTCCAGGCGTTCAAGCCGACCTTCGTGCTCTCCGTGCCCCGGGTCTTCGAGAAGGTCTACAACGGCGCCCGGCAGAAGGCCGAGGCGGACGGCAAGGGCAAGATCTTCGACCGGGCCGAGCGGGTGGCCATCGCCTACAGCGAGGCGCTGGAGACCCCCGACGGCCCGGGCCTGACCCTGCGCGCCCAGCACGCGCTCTTCGACAAGCTGGTCTACCGCAAGCTGCGCGCCGCGCTCGGCGGCCGCTGCCGGGACGCGATCTCCGGTGGCGCCCCGCTCGGCGCCCGGCTCGGGCACTTCTTCCGCGGCATCGGGGTGACCATCTGCGAGGGCTACGGCCTGACCGAGACCTCCCCCGCCGCCGCCGCGAACCTGCCCACCGCCACCCGGGTCGGCACGGTCGGCCGGCCGCTGCCCGGCGTCACCATCCGGATCGACGACGACGGCGAGATCCTGATCTCCGGCGACCTGATCTTCCAGGGCTACTGGCGCAACGAGGCGGCGACCGCCGAGGCGATCACCGCCGACGGCTGGTTCCGCACCGGCGACCTGGGCCACATCGACAGCGACGGGTTCGTCAGCATCACCGGCCGCAAGAAGGAGATCATCGTGACGGCCGGCGGCAAGAACGTCGCCCCGGCCGTGCTGGAGGACCAGGTGCGGGCGCACCCGCTGGTCAGCCAGTGCCTGGTGGTCGGCGACCGGCAGCCGTTCATCGCGGCGCTGGTCACCGTCGACGAGGAGGCCCTGCCGAAGTGGCTGGCCGCGCACGGCCTGCCGGAGGACACCCCGGTCGGGGAGCTGCTCGACCACGAGGAGCTGCTGGTCGAGATCCAGGGCGCGGTCGACGTCGCCAACCAGGCGGTCTCCAAGGCCGAGGCGATCAAGGTCTTCCGGATCCTGCCCCGGGACTTCACCGAGGCCACCGGCGAACTGACCCCGTCGCTCAAGGTCAAGCGGCAGGTCGTGCACAAGACGTACGCGTCCGAGATCGCCGAGATCTACCGGAGCTGACTACCATCCGTCACGTGCCCGCCTCCACACCCGTCCGGCCCCAGCCGCATCCCCTCGCCGTCGCGGCGCGCGGGGTCATGCTCGTCCTGGTCGGCGTCCTGACCCTGGTCGTCACCCGCGACCCCGCCCAGCTCTGGTGGATCGCCCTGCTGGCGGCCGCCGGCCTGCCGGCGGTGCTCGCCCCCGAGCACCGGCTGCTCGGCCCGCTCAGCCGGGTCGCCGAGGCGGTGGTGCTGGGACTGGCCGCCAGCCAGGTCGCCGTCGAGTCCGCCCTCGGCGGATCGGTCGGTGGGCTCGGCGCCTCGGCGGTACTGCCCTACCTCGCGGTGCCGGTGACGGTGACCGCGCTGCGCCGCCGCTTCCGCGAGGGAGCGGCGCTGCTCGGCGTCGCCGCGGCGACCCTGCTGATCGCCGGGGCGTTCACCGAGGTGGACGGCGGGCGGCAGCTCGGCCAGCCCGGCTACCTGGCGGTCTGCGCGCAGTGGCTGATCCTGGCCGGGCTCGGCCTCTACGCGGCCGGCACGCTGCACCAGGTGATGCGGGTCCGGGGCGAGGGCAAGCCGCAGCCGTACGCGGAGGCGACCCGGCTGCTGACCCAGCTGCGCACGGTCGCCCGGCAGCTGCCCGGCGCGACCCTCGACCCGGGCGGCATCTCCGAGCACCTGCTGGAGGAGCTGCGCACCGTCGCGCCCAACAACCGGGCCGCGGTGCTCTCGGCCAGCGGCGGCGGCCGGCTCGTGGTGCTCGCCCAGGTCGGGGTGGACCGGGTGGACTGGGAGACGACGCTCGACGCGGACTCCGCCATCGCCGACGCGTGGGCCAGCCAGCAGCCGCAGACCGCGGCCCGGTCGCAGGCCCGCTCGCACCGCGGCGGGGACGTCTCGGCGCTGATCGTGCCGCTGGTCGCCGGCGTGCGCACGGTCGGGCTGGTGGTGCTGGAGGCGGACGCCGCGCACGCGTACCCGCCGCCGGTGGTGTCCCGGGTGACCGCGCTGACCGGCCCCGCCGCGCTGCGGCTGGAGGCGGCGCTGCTCTTCGACGAGGTGCGCTCGCTGGCCACCAACGAGGAACGGCAGCGGCTGGCCCGGGAGATCCACGACGGGGTCGCCCAGGAGCTGGTGATGGTCGGCTACGGCATCGACAACGCCCTGGCCACCGTCCACGACGACGCCGACGAGACCGCCGAGGGGCTGCGTACGCTGCGCGGCGAGGTGACCCGGGTGATCACCGAGCTGCGGCTGAGCCTGTTCGAGCTGCGCAGCGAGGTGGACCGGCACGGCGGCCTGGCCGCCGCGATCGCCGAGTACGCGCGCACCGTCGGCGCCTCCGGCGGCCTGCGGGTGCACCTGTCGTTGGACGAGTCCACCGCCCGGCTGCCCGCCGCCACCGAGGCCGAGTTGCTGCGCATCGCGCAGGAGGCGGTCACCAACGCGCGCAAGCACGCGGGGGCCTCGAATCTCTGGGTCACCTGCGAGGTGGACCCCCCGTACGCGCAGATCGAAGTGTCGGATGACGGTCACGGCATCGGTGACCAGCACGCGGACGGGCACTACGGTCTTGCGATCATGGCCGAGAGAGCGGAACGTATCCGGGGCCGGTTGGAGATCAGGCCGCGGCAGCCCAGCGGCACAACCGTGGCGGTGGTGGTCGGTTCCTCGCCCCGGCGCGATAACGTGCGTGGCAGCGCAGCAGCAGAAGGGGAGTAACCCGAGGATGACCACAAGCCCGACACCGGCCACTCGTACCAAGGTCCTCCTTGTCGACGATCACGACCTGATCCGCAAGGGGCTTCGGCACGCCTTCGAGCGCGACCGGCAGTTCGAGGTCGTCGGCGAGGCCGCCACGGCGGCGGAGGGCGTACGCCAGGCTGGCGCGCTGCAGCCGGACGTCGTGATCATGGATCTGCGCCTTCCGGACGGCAGTGGCCTCGAGGCCACCCGGGCCCTGCGCAAGTCCAGCGCGTCGATGGGGATCGTCGTGCTGACCATGTACGCCGGTGACGACCAGCTCTTCGGCGCGCTGGAGGCCGGGGCGAGCGCGTTCGTGCCGAAGACCGCGCCGGCCGACGAGGTGGTGGCCGCCGCCCGGCACGCCGCCTCCTCCCCCAGCGCCTTCACCGCGGCCGACCTGGCCGAGGCGATGAAGCGCCGGCTGGCCCCGTCCGGTCCGCAGCTCTCCCCCCGCGAGGGGCAGGTGCTGCGGCTGCTGGCCGACGGCATGAGCGTGGCCGGCATCGCCAAGCAGCTCTTCGTCAGCGAGTCCACCGCCAAGACCCACATCTCGAAGCTCTACGAGAAGCTGGGCGCGGCCAACCGCGCCCAGGCGCTGATGACGGCGCTGCGGCTGGGCCTGCTCGAGGCCCCGGACGCGCCGAAGTTCTGAGGGCTCCGGCCCGTCGTCGAGAGGTCCGCGCCGCCCACCGGTCGCGGACCTCTCGCCTGTCCGGGGCACGGCCGCGGCAGCGCCGCCAGCGCCCTGAGTGAGCGTGCCGTCGCGCAATGACCGTGGTCTTTGCACCGGGGCGAAGCGAGGGCAGAATACCCGGGTGGCCCGCGCGGGCGACGATCCTCGCGTTTGTCGACTAAAGGGGTGGGCATGCAGCGGCCGGACTGGGCACCCGACGACATCGACATCGAGCGCCCCAGCGTCGCCCGCATGTACGACTACTACCTCGGCGGCTCGCACAACTTCGCCGCCGACCGGGCGGCGGCCCGGGCAATGATGGAAGCGGTCCCCGAGGCCCCGCTGATGGCCCAGGCCAACCGGGCGTTCATGCGTCGGGCGGTGCAGTACCTGGTCGACTCCGGCGTCCGCCAGTTCCTCGACATCGGCTCGGGCATCCCCACCGTCGGCAACGTGCACGAGATCGCCCAGCGCGCCGCGCCCGACTCCCGGGTGGTCTACGTCGACGTCGACCCGGTGGCGGTGGCCCACAGCCGGGAGATCCTCCAGGGCAATCCCGGCACCGCGGTCGTCCAGGAGGACCTGCGCCGACCGGCCGCGATCGTGAGCCATCCCGAGGTGACCAAGCTGCTCGACCTCTCCCGGCCGGTGGCCGTGCTGATCGTGGCGGTGCTGCACTTCGTCCCGGACGCCGACCGGCCCGAGGAGATCCTGCGGACGCTGCGCGAGACGCTGGCGCCGGGCAGCTACCTGGTGATGTCGCAGGCCACCGACGAGGACCGGGGCCACACCGGCGAACGGGCCGAGGCCGAGCGGGTCTACCGCCGCACCGACAGCCCGCTCTCGATCCGCAGTCGGGCCGAGCTGACCGCGCTCTTCGACGGCTTCACGCTGCTCGAACCGGGCGTGGTGTGGGTGCCGCAGTGGCGGCCGGAGTCGCCGGAGAGCGCCGAGGACGCCGCGCAGGCGGTCTTCATGGGTGGCGTCGGACGCCTCGGTGGGTGAGACACCGGACCTGCCGGCGCACCCGTCGTGCCCCGGCGCGTTCGCCCGGGCCTGGGCCAAGGCGGTCTCGGGCACCAGCTACCTGCCGATGACCCAGGCGCAGCTGGAGCTGCTGCTGCAACGGCTCACCGAGCGGTTGGCCGGGGCACTGCGGGCCGAGCCGTTCGACCCGCGCGTCGGGCACCAGGTGGGCGCGGAGCTGGTCGCCGCCCACATCGCCTCGGCCGAGGGTCTCGGTCGCACCGTGGAGGTCATCCAGCTCCGCCTGATCCGCGACCTGGGGCTGGTCGCCGACGACGTCGAGGACCGGATGGCCCGGCTGCTGGCCACGGTCGCCACCGGGTACGCCCGGGCGCTGCGCGACCGGACGCTCGACGAGCAGGAGTCGATCCGCCGGGCCGCGACGGTGGCCCGGGCCCAGGCCGAGCGGGCGCTGCGCGACAGCGAGACCCGCTTCCGCCACCAGGCCACCCACGACCCGCTGACCGGCCTGCCCAACCGGGTCCTGTTCACCGAGCGGCTCACCGCGGCGATCGGCGCGCCGAGCCGGGGCGCCGACCGGGTGGGCGTCTGCTTCCTGGACCTCGACCGGTTCAAGGTGGTCAACGACTCGCTCGGGCACCAGGTCGGCGACGCCCTGCTGGTGTCGGTGGCGCGGCGGCTGCGCGCGGCGCTCGGCGAACACCTGCTGGCCCGTCTCGGCGGCGACGAGTTCGTCATCCTGGTCGAGCGCACCGCCCGGGTCGACGACGCGGTCGCGGTCGCCGAGGCGGCGCTGGCCGCGCTCGCCGAGCCGGCCCTGGTCGACGGGCACGAGCTGACCGTGACCGCCAGCATCGGCATCGTGGAGCGCCCGGTGGCCGGCACCACCCCCGGCGAGCTGATGCGGGCGGCCGACAGCACCCTGCACTGGGCCAAGGCGGCCGGGGGCGCCCGCTGGTCGGTGTTCGACCCGGACCGGCACCGCGCCGACCTGGCCCGGTACGCCCTCGCCGCGGCGATCCCCGCCGCGATCGACCGGGGTCAGTTCTTCCTCGACTACCAGCCGCTGACCTCGCTGCGCGACGGCACCTTGCTCGGCGTGGAAGCGCTGGTCCGCTGGCGCCACCCGGAGCTGGGCGTGCTCCGGCCGGGCAGCTTCATCGGGCTGGCCGAGGAGACCGGCCTGATCGTCCGGCTCGGCGGCTGGGTGCTCGCGGCGGCCTGCCGCGAGGCGGAGAGCTGGGGCGCCCGGGGCCCCTTCGTCAGCGTCAACCTGGCCGTCCGCCAGGTGCACCGGCCCGGCCTGGTGCAGGAGGTGCGCAGCCTGCTGGCGGCCACCGGCCTGCCGCCGGAACGACTCCAGCTGGAGATCACCGAGAGCACCATGATGAGCACCGCGGAGGAACCCGTCCGGGCCCTGCGGGTCCTGGCCGACCTCGGCGTACGGATCGCCATCGACGACTTCGGCACCGGCTACTGCAACCTGGCGTACCTGCGGGACCTGCCGGTGACCGAGCTGAAGGTGGCCGGGGAGTTCGTCACCGGGCTACGGTCGCCGGCGGTCGACCCGGCCAGCCGCACCGACGAGCGGATCCTCGCCTCGCTGGTGTCGCTGGCCCACGCGCTGGACCTGACCGTCACCGCCGAGGGGGTGGAGACGGCCGGGCAGGCCGAACGGCTGCGGGCGATCGGCTGCGACGCCGGCCAGGGCTGGTACTTCGGGCGGCCGGGGCCGGCCGAGGGCTGCCTCGGCCGCTCCCCCGCGCTGTCCACCGTGGCCGGTGTCGAGCCGGTCGCCTCACCCGGGTAGGGACGGCCCGGCGGCGGTACGCCGCGGCGCCCGGCCCGGCACCGGCAACTGGCTGTCGTCCCCGTTGAGGTACGTCAGCACCGCCAGCACCCGCCGGTTGTCGTCGTCCGACGGCGGCATCCGCAGCTTGCTGAAGATGTTGTTGATGTGCTTGCTGACCGCCTTCTCGGTGACGAAGAGCCGCGCGGCGATCGCCGCGTTGGACCGCCCCTCCGCCATCAGGCCCAGCACCTCGCGCTCACGGGCGGTCAGCTCCTGCAACGGCTCGGCCCCGGACCGGCTGGCCAGCAGTTGGGAGACCACCTCCGGGTCCATCACCGTGCCGCCGCCGGCCACCCGGCGTACCGCGTCGACGAACTGGGCCACGTTGGAGACCCGGTCCTTGAGCAGGTAGCCGACGCCACCGGCGCGGTCGGAGAGCAGCTCCCGGGCGTAGAGCTGCTCGACGTGCTGGGAGAGCACCAGGATCGGCAGGCCGGGGATCTCGGCGCGGGCTCCGATGGCGGCCTGCAACCCCTCGTCGGTGAAGGTCGGCGGCAGCCGCACGTCGAGCACCGCCACGTCCGGGCGGTGGGTGACCAGGGCCGACAGCACCGACGGTCCGTTGTCGACGGCCGCGACCACCTCGAAATCGAACGCCTCGAGGATGCGGGTCAGCCCGTCCCGGAGGAGGGCGAGGTCTTCGGCGATGACAACTCGCAAGGCAGCTCCATGGTCACGACTGTGGGCCCGCCGGGCGGACTGGTCACCACCATCGTTCCATCAAAGGCCGCGAGCCGTCGTCCGATCCCGGCCAGTCCGCTGCCCGCCGCCGGGTCGGCGCCGCCCCGGCCGTCGTCACCCACCACCATGGTCAGTCGACCGTCGCCGTAGCTCAGGTGGATCCAGGCTTGCGCGGCGCCGCTGTGCTTGGTGACGTTCGCCAGCCCCTCGGCCACCGCGAAGTACGCCGCGGACTCCACCGGCGCCTCCGGGCGGCCCGGCAGGTCCACCTCGACCGCCACCGGCAGCGGCACGGCCAGCGCGAGCGCCCGGACCGCACCGTCCAGGCCGCGCTCGGCGAGCACCGGCGGGTGGATGCCACGCACCAGGCCGCGCAGCTCGACCAGGGCCTGACCGCTGGTCTCCCGCGCCTCGGCCAGCAGCTTCCCGGCGGCGGTCGGGTCCTGCTCCAGCAGTTGCTCGGCCAGGCCGATGCTCATGCTCAGCGCGACCAGCCGGGCCTGCGCCCCGTCGTGCAGGTCCCGCTCGATGCGGCGCAGCTCGGCCGCCTGGGCGTCGACGGTGTCGGCCCGGGTGACGGTGAGCTGGCGGACCCGCAACGCCAGTTCCGCCGCCCGGGTGGGGGCCAGGAAGAGCCGGGCGAAGCGCAGGTGCAGCCAGACCAGCCAGGGGGCGACGGCCAGGCCGCCGAGCAGCAGCAGCCAGCCCTGCGGCAGCGCGGCCAGCGCCTCGGCCAGGTTGGTCATCGGCCAGAACAGGCCGTAGCCGTAGGAGTCGGCGATGAGGTAGACCAGCAGCGGCACCCCGAGCGAGCCCTCCAGCCCGTACAGCGGCAGGGCGAACGCGAGCAGGCACGCCCCGCCGGTGACCGCGCCGGGGACCAGCCAGGCGAAGTCCCGCCAGGTGGCCGGGTCGCCCACCACCCACCGGAAACGCCGCCAGGTGCCGAACTGCGCCCCCTCCGGCAGCGGCCGGTACGGCGTGGCGATGGGTACGCCGCCCCACCGGGCGAGCCGGCGCTGCAACCCGGTCGACAGCCGCACCAACGCCGTCGCCATCGGGAACAGCGCGAAACCGATGCCGAAGGCGGGGATGAGCAGCAGCGACACCAGCGACAGCACGAACAGCGCGACGTTGGTGGTCAGGGAGAGCACGGCGACGGCCAGGCCCTGGAGGGCGGCGGTCGCGCCGGGCCGGACCGTCTGGCGGGCGAACTCTCGTACGGGGCTGTCCACGGTTTCCATTCTCGGTCACGACCGCCCGGTGTTCGGTGGTGCTAGGACCACCGCCGTCGGGGACGTGGCACTCCTGTCCGCACGCCCGCCGGCCAGAAGGATCTGAGGCAGGAAGCGAACCCGATCCTCGGAGGAACCCGACATGTCCCGGCAAAGACTGGCCGGTCTGCCGTCCGGCCGACGCAGCAAGTACGCCCTGATCGTCTTCTGGCTGGTCCTCGTCGCGGTGGCCGGCCCGCTCGCCATCAAGCTGAGCGAGGTGCAGAACAACGACACGCTCGGCATGCTGCCCGCCAGCGTGGAGAGCAGCCGGGCCGTGGAGCGGGCCGAGGCGGCCTTCCCGGACTCGAAGAAGCCCGTGGCGATCGCCGTCTACGTCCGCGACAGCGGCCTCACCGACGCCGACCGCGCCAAGGCCGAGGCGGACCGGGCCGTCTTCGTCCGGTACGCCGACGGCGGCGCGGTGTCGCCCCCGGTGCCCAGCGAGGACGGGAAGGCGCTGCTGGTGTCCTTTCCGGTCGCCGGTGACGACACCCAGCGCCCGGAGGCGGTGACCGACGTCAAGGAGCGCCTCGCCCTCGACCAGCCCGCCGGCCTGCGCACCGCGCTGACCGGCGACGCGGCGGCGGAGAGCGACGTCCTCGACGCCTTCGGCGGGATGGACACCACGCTGCTGCTGGCGACCGCGGCCACCGTCGCGGTGCTGCTGCTGGTCACCTACCGCAGCCCGGTGCTCTGGCTGATCCCGCTGATCACCGTCGGCATCGCCAACCAGTTCGCCGGCGGCATCGTGTACCTGATGGCGAAGTACGGCGGCGTGACCGTCGACTTCCAGAGCCAGACCATCCTGACGGTGCTGGTCTTCGGCGTCGGCGTGGACTACGCCCTGCTGCTGATCGCCCGGTACCGCGAGGAGCTGCGCCGGCACGCCGACCGGCACGAGGCGATGCGCGTCGCGCTGCGCCGGTCGTTCGGCGCGATCTGCGCCTCGGCGGCGACCGTCGCGATCGGACTGCTCTGCCTGCTCGCCGCCGACCTGCCGTCCACCCGTGGCCTCGGCCCGGTCGGGGCGGTCGGCATCGGCGCCGCCCTGCTCGCGATGACCACCCTGCTGCCGGCGGTGCTCGTCCTGTGCGGCCGGTGGCTCTTCTGGCCGTTCGTGCCGCGCTACACGCCGACCGCCGTCAGCGCCGACGTCACCGCCGACCACGGGATCTGGCGCCGGATCGCGGGGCTGGTCGGGGGCCGTCCCCGCGCGGTCTGGATCGGCACCGCGGCGGCGCTCGTCGCGCTGACCTTCGGCATCGGCAACCTCAGCATCGGCCTGCCCAACGAGGAGTCCTTCACCTCCGAGGTCGGCTCGGTGACCGGCCAGCGGCTGATCGCCGCGCACTACCCGAGTGGTTCCGCGTCGCCGGCGGAGATCCTGGCCACCGCCGGTGCGGCCGACCAGGTGATCGCCGCCGCCCGGGCGGTGCCCGGCGTCGCCCGGGTCGACGAGCCGGAGCGCTCGCCGGACGGCGCCTGGGTACGGGTCCCGGCGGTGCTGGCCGACACGCCGGACAGCGACGCCGCGATGGAGACCGTGCAGCGGCTCCGCACGGCGGTGCACGAGGTGCCCGGCGCCCAGGCGCTGGTCGGCGGCAGGACCGCAGTGCTGGTGGACGAGGAGCGCATCGTCAGCCGCGACAATCGGGTGGTCATCCCGCTGATCCTCGCCGTCGTCCTCGTCATCCTGGTGCTCCTGCTGCGGGCGCTGGTCGCGCCGCTGCTGCTGATGGTGAGCGTGGTGCTGTCGTACGCCGCCGCGATGGGGGCCGCCGGCTTCGTGCTGGACGCGCTGGGCTACACCAAGCTCTTCGTGGGCATCCCGCTGCAGGCGTTCCTGTTCCTCGTCGCCCTCGGCGTCGACTACACGATCTTCCTGATGACGCGGGCCCGGGAGGAGGCGACGCAGCTGGGCCACCGGCCGGGCGTCCTGCGGGCGCTGACCGTCACCGGCGGCGTCATCACCAGCGCGGGGATCGTGCTCGCGGCCACGTTCGGCGCGCTGGGCGTGCTGCCGCTGGTGCCGTCGATGCAGACCGGGGTGATCGTGGCCGTCGGCATCCTGCTCGACACGCTGCTGGTCCGCAGCCTGCTCATCCCGGCGCTGGCGCTCGACCTGGGCGCCCGCACCTGGTGGCCGGGGAAGCTGTCCCGGCGGACCGCCCGGACCGCCCCGGCGACCCCGGCCGAGCGGGTGCTGGCCGGTCCCTGAGCCCGGGCACGACGCCGCGAGACCGGGCGGGCACGGGCGCGACAGCGTCCGTGCCCGCCCCAGCGCCGATCGCCACCAGGCACCCCGTCGACCACCGCGTCTTCCCGTGCCCCACACCGTGACTGACCGTGACGCCCGTGCCCTTGGATACGGCGAAGAGCGATATGCCTGTCAGGCATATTTATGACTGACAGGCATATCGCTCATCGGGAAATGTGCCGGCTCGGCGACGACCCGCCGGCTCGGCTCGCGGCCGCTGGCTTCGACGGTGGCCAGCGGCGCGGCACCGGGAGCTCGGGCGGCCGTTGCGGTGAGCCGGATCCCGGTTCCACACCCAGCCGATGAGCCGGGCCGCTCGTTCCACGCCCCACCGGCTGTAGCGGCCCCCAGAACCGGCCGGCGGGTGGTCAGCCGGCGAGCAGGGCGGCCATCCGCTGCGCCTGGGTCTCCCAGCGCCACTCCCGCTCCACCCAGGCCCGGCCGGCCGCCCCGAGCTGCCGGGCCAGGTCCCGGTCGGCGAGCAGGGTGGCCACCCGGTCGGCGAGCTGGGCGACGTCCCGGCCCCGCACCACGTACCCGGTCTCCCCCTCGCGGACCGCGTCCGGCGCGCCGCCGGAGTCGCCGGCCACCACCGGCAGGCCGGTCGCGGAGGCCTCCAGGTAGACGATGCCGAGCCCCTCGACGTCCAGGCCGCGGTTGCGGGTGCGGCACGGCATCGCGTAGACGTCACCGGCCGCGTAGTGCGCGGGCAGCTCGGCGGCGGGCACCGAGCCGGTGAAGACCACGTCGCGCTCCACGCCGGTGTGCCGGGCCAGCTTCTCCAGCGCCGCCCGGTACGGCCCGCCGCCGACCACCAGCAGCGCCGCGTCCGGCACCCGGCGGTGGATCTCCGGCATGGCCCGGATCAGCATGTCCTGCCCCTTGCGGGGCACCAGCCGGGACACGCACACCACCACCGGCCGGTCGGCCAGGCCCAGCCGGACGCGGACCGGCTCGCCGTCGACGGCCGGGTGGTAGGTGTCCACGTCGACGCCGGGAGCCAGCCGGTGCAGGTCGGTCACCCCGTGCAGCGCCCGTTCGAGCCGTACCCGGGTGTAGTCGCCGAGGTAGGTGACCACGTCGGTGCCGCGGCCGATCCGGCGCAGCGCGGCCCGGGCGGCGGGCAGCGCCGCCCAGCCGACCTCGTGGCCGTGGGTCTGCGCGACCACCCGGCGGATCCCCGCCCGACGGCGCAGCCCGGCCGCCAGCAGGCCGAGCGGGGCCGCGGCGCCGAACCAGACGGTGTCGCAGTCGTGCTCGCGGGCCAGCCGGGCGGCCCGCCGGGCCACCAGCGGGGTGGGCAGCAGCACCCGGGTCCGCTCCCGGACCACCTCGAAGGGCTGGTCGGCGTCGAACTTCGCCGCGCCCCGCCAGCTGGAGGCGTAGACCACCACGGAGCCGGAGGGCTGGCGGACGGCGAGGTTGTGCACGAACGACTGGATGCCGCCGGGGCGGGGTGGGAAGTCGTTGGTGATCAGCAGCGTCCGGCTCATCTGCCGGCCTCCCTGGCATAGGCGCGGGCGGCGGCCATCCGCTCCACGGTGGACGGGTGTGACGCCGACCAGAGGTACTCCCAGCGCGGCGGGTCGGGATCGGCCAGGTTGACCCCGGCCAGCCGGCGCTGCATCGCCTCGAAGGTGGCCGGGTCGCCGGTCAGCGCGAGGGCGTGCGCGTCGGCGCGCGCCTCGACCCGGCGGGAGATCAGCGCCTGCGCCGGCGCGGCGACCAGCCCGGCCACCGTCACCAGGGCGATCAGCAACGGGAACGCGCGCGGCTCGGCGACCGAGTCGACCCCGGCCAGCCGCAGCAGCGGCCCCCAGGAGCCCAGCAGGTAGAGCGCGACGACCGCGAGGGCGGCGCCGAGCGCGCCGGTGAGCGTGCCGGTCCAGACGTCCCGGTCCTTCGCGTGCCCCAGCTCGTGCGCGACCACGCTGGTCACCTCGGCCGGGGTGGCCTCACGCAGCAGGGTGTCGTAGACCACCACCCGCCGGGTCGGCCCCAGCCCGGAGACGTACGCGTTGACCGCCTTCGTCCGCCGGGAGGCATCGGCGACCAGCACGTCGCGCACCGGCACCCCGTCGCGGGCCGCCATCGCCATCAGCTCGGTGCGCAGCGGACCCTGCTCCATCGGGGTGAACCGGTTGAAGACCGGCTCCACCAGCACCGGCAGCACGAACGACAACAGCACGACCAGGCCGGCCGCCCCGGCGGCGCCGAACGCCCACCACCAGCGCGGGGCGAGCCGGGTCACGGTGTAGAAGCCGAGCAGCGCGATCGCACCGATGACGGCGCTGACCGCGTACGACTTAAGCAGGTCGACGGCCCAGCCGCTCCAGCCGTGGGTGCTCAGCCCGTACCGGGTGAGCACGGACTGCCGCCAGGCGGCGAAGGGCAGGGTGAGCAGGTCGGCGAGGAGCACCACGGCGAGCCCGCCGAGCACCGCGCGGGCGGTCCAGTGACCGCCGAAGGGGCGCCCGGCCAGCTCGACCAGGCGGGCGCCGAGCGGGGTGAGCCCGAGCAGCAACGCCACCAGCAGCCCGACCACCAGCGCGCCGTACGCGCCGGGGCGCAGCGCGGAGCGGAACTCGCGCGCGTGGGCCACCTGGTCGACGGGGAGTTCACCCAGCGCGGCGACCTGGTCGGCCCGGGGCGCCGGCGGCCGGCTCCACGGCACCAGCACGACGCTGGCGACCAGCAGCGCCAGCACCAGCCCGCCGAGGGTCAGCACCGCCCACCCGCGGGGGGTCACGCCGGCACCTCGTCCGCCGGCCCGCCGCCACCACGCCGTAACCGCGTCATGCCGCCGCTCCTCCCGCCGTGAGCGCCCATCCTATTGCCCGCCGCCGTCGGGGCCGGCCGACGGGAGCCGTGCCGGTGGCGGCGTGCTGGTCAGGCCACCCGGCGCCGGCGGGCGGCACGGGTCGGCGCGGCCTCGTGGGCCAGCACCGCCACGTCGAAGCCGGCCCGGGCGAACACCTCGACCGCCCGGAGCTCGGCCGGCCCGAGGTCGGCGGCCGGCGAGTCGGCGTCGAGCAGGGCGGTCACCAGGCAGCCGTTACAGCCGGCGCCCCGGATCCCGCACCTGTCGCAGTCGATGAGCATCGTGCCTCCCTGACGGAGTGCGGCGCGGCGGGGGCGACAGCCTGGTCACCACCCGCGCACCGTCGGTCAGGTCGGACACTAGTCACCGGGTACGACAGAACCGGACAACAGTGATCAAGAGTCAGGAACGGGCCAGCCGGCGCAGCAGCGAGTCCGCGCCGAGCGGATACGCGCCGTGCCGGCGCACGCCGTCGGCGACCTCGCGGTCCGACGAGACCACCACCACCGGCCGGCCGGCCGGCTCGGCCCGGACCAGGCGGCGGATCAGCTCGTCGGCGGTCTCCCCCTTGCGGGAGAAGAGCACCCGGACGCCGCGCGGGGTGGGCGGCAGCCCGTGCATCCGCTCCGCGCCGTCGAAGACCACGGTGACCTCGTCGCCGGTCTGCGCGGCGATCCCGCCCAGCCCGGTGATCAGCCGTTTGCGCTGCTGTTCGAGGGACATCTCGCCGAAGCCGCGCTTGGTGACGTTGTAGCCGTCCACCACCAGGTGCGCCCGGGGCAGGGCGAGCAGCTGGTCCAGCCGGGCCGGGTCGTCGGTGTCCCGGGCGCGGGCGGCGGTGCCGGCGGGCGTGACGGCCGACGAGTCGGCGAACGCGTCGGCCACGAAGTCGGCCGGCAGCTTCTCCACCGGGTCCAGCGCCAGCTCCCGGCGCAGCCCGACGGCGGCCTGGCCGATGGTCTCCAGCAGCAGCCAGAGCCGGGCGTCGTCGACCGAGCGGGCCTCCTTGGCGCTGGCCCGGGCGACCCCGGCCGCCGCCTCGGCCTCCGCCAGCCGGGCCCGCGCCCGGCGCAGCTCGGCGTCGCTGTCGGCGGCCGCCCGGGCCGCCCGGCCCCGCTCGGTGGCGAGCAGCTCGTTGGCCCGGCGTTCGCGCGCCTGCGTCTCCCGCAGCGTCCGCTGGACCTGGCGGTTCTCCTCCCGCAGCTGCCCCAGCTCCTCGCGGACCCGGGCCAGCTCGTCGCGGAGCTTCTCCGCCTCGACCCGGGCCACCGCCCGGTCGTGCTCGGCGCGGGTGGCCCGCTGCTCGGCCTCCCGGACCAGCTCGGCGATGACGGCGCTGTCCGCCTCGGCCCGCACGGCGGCGCCGCTGGCCTCGATCAGCTCCCGCCAGCCGCGGGGCCGGGCCAGGTACGCCAGCGCGGCCACCTCGACCGGGTCGGCGGCGGCCGGCGCGGTGCCCTCGACCACCGCGGCGCCCAGGTCGCCGGCGTCGGCGAGCACCCGCGCGGTGACCCGCTGGCGGAACAGCGGGTCGGCGGTGAGTTGGGCGGCGATCACCGGCGCGCCCAGCCGGGCGCGGCGGTTCGGGGCGAACTTGGCCACCCGGCGCAGCGGCACCGGCAACTCGTCGGCGGGCAGCCCGGGCAGCACCGCCGCGGTGAGCGTGACGATGCGCTGGCGGACCGGCTCGGGGAGGGTGGGCTCCGGCTCGGGCGCCCCCGCACCCGGTTCCGCTCCGCCCTCGGGCGCGGCGGTGGACGACCCCTCCTCCGGGAGGTGGTCGTCGTACGGCTCGGTGAGGGGCATGGGGCAAGTCTCCCACCGCGACCGGGCCCACCGCCGGGTGAGTGAGCCGATCTCTCATCCTAGACCGGCGGTGACGGCTGGGGCGCCTGCGACAGCAGTGTCGGACCGGCCCGCTAGCCTGCCGCGCGTGGCACCTGGCGAGTACGTCCAGCAGACGCTGGCCGGTCTGGATCCGACAGCGGGCGGCGGGGTGGACCCGGCGCTGCCGCTCTACGCGACGACCTTCGTGGTGGTCGACCTGGAGACGACGGGTGGCGCCCCGGACGGCGGCGGCATCACCGAGATCGGCGCGGTCAAGGTGCGCGGCGGCGAGGAGCTGGGCGTGCTGGCCACCCTGGTCAACCCCGGGGTGCCGATCCCGCCGTTCATCACCGTGCTGACCGGCATCACCCAGGCCATGCTGATCCCGGCCCCGCCGATCGAGCAGGTGCTGCCGAGCTTCCTGGAGTTCATCGCGGACGCCGTGCTGGTCGCCCACAACGCCCCCTACGACGTGGGCTTCCTCAAGGCGGCCTGCGCGAAGCACGGCTACCGCTGGCCCAACCCGCGGGTGCTCGACACCGCCGCCCTGGCCCGCCGGGTGCTCACCCGCGACGAGGTGCCCAACCGCAAGCTCGGCACCCTCGCCGCCTACTTCCGCACCGCCACCCAGCCCACCCACCGCGCGCTGGACGACGCCAAGGCCACCGTCGACGTGCTGCACGGGCTGATCGGGCGGCTGGGCGGGCACCGGGTGGACACGGTCGGCGAGGCCATCGAATTCGCCCGCGCGGTCACCCCCACCCAGCGCCGCAAGCGGCACCTCGCCGAGGGCCTGCCCAAGGTGCCCGGGGTCTACATCTTCCGGGCCGCCGACGACCGGCCGCTCTACGTCGGCACCTCCGGCGACATCGCCACCCGGGTGCGCAGCTACTTCACCGCCGCGGAGAAGCGGGCCCGGATCTCGGAGATGCTGGCCGCCGCCGAGCGGGTGGAGGCGGTCGAGTGCGCCCACCCGCTGGAGGCCGAGGTCCGCGAGCTGCGGCTGATCGCGGCGCACGCCCCGCCGTACAACCGGCGCTCCAAGTTCCCGGAGCGGATGGTCTGGCTCAAGCTGACCGACGGCCCCTATCCGCGGCTGTCGGTGGTGCGCAGCCTCGCCCCCGGCGACACCGCCTACCTGGGGCCGTTCCGCTCGAAGCAGGCCGCCGAGCTGGCCGCCGCCGGTTTCCACGACGCCGTCCCGCTGCGCCAGTGCACCCACCGGCTCTCGCTGCGCACGGTCACGCCGGCCTGCGCGCTGGCCGAGCTGGGTCGCTGCCCGGCGCCCTGCGAGCACCGGATCACCCCGGAGGAGTACGACCACCGCGCCGCCGCCCCGTTCCGTACGGCGACGGCCAGCGACCCGCAGGTGGTGGTCGACGCCCTGCTCGCCCGGATCGAGACGCTGTCGGCGGGCCAGCGCTACGAGGAGGCGGCGGTGGTGCGCTCCCGGCTGGCGGCGGTGCTGCGGGCGAGCGTACGCATGCAACGGCTGGCCGGGCTGACCCGGATCGCCGAGCTGACCGCGGCCCGGCGTGCCCCCGGCGGCGGCTGGGAGCTGGCGCTGGTCCGGCACGGCCGGCTCGCCGGGGCGGGGGTCTCCCCGCCCGGGGTCCATCCTCGACCGACCATCACCGCGATCCGGGCCACCGCGGAGACGGTGGAGCCCGGTCACGGGCCGGTGCCCCGCGCCTCGGCGGAGGAGACCGAACGCATCCTGTCCTGGTTGGAGCGACCGGAGACCCGGCTGGTGGAGATGTCCTCCGAGTGGTCCTCGCCGGTGTCCGGGGCGGGCCGCTTCCGCGACCTGCTGGCCAAGGCCGAGAACGGCGGATCCCACCAACTCTCGACCGAACGCTCATGAGCAAGTGACCGATCGGACGACGGTGACTGACTTAGGCTGTTAAGGGAGTGCAGTCCTGCCCGTTTCGTGGGCCTGCTTCCGGTTACCAGAGATGGTGATCGCGGAGCCGGGGTGAGGAGGTGTCCCTCGTGGACGTCGACGCCGGACACGGCGCCGCCCTGGGGGGCGCCCTCCCGACCCAGCCCGGGGAGCTGCCGCTGGCCCGCCGGCTGCGGTCACTGCTCACCTGGCCGACCAACGACACCGACCCGGTCAACCACCTGGTCCGCACCCACCGGGGCATCCACGCCAACGCCGAGACGTCGGTGCTGCGCCGGGCCTACACGATCGCGGAGAACATGCACCGCGGCCAGTTCCGCAAGAGCGGCGAGCCGTACATCACCCACCCGCTGGCGGTCGCCCAGATCTGCGCCGACCTCGGCATGGACACCACCACCCTGGTGGCGGCGCTGCTGCACGACACGGTGGAGGACACCCGCTACACGCTCCAGGCGCTCTGCGAGGACTTCGGCCGCGCGGTGGCCCACCTGGTCGACGGGGTGACCAAGTTCGACAAGGAGTTCTACGGCAACGCCGCCGAGGCGGAGACGATCCGCAAAATGATCATCGCGGCGGGCAAGGACGTCCGGGTGCTGATCATCAAGCTGGCCGACCGGCTGCACAACATGCGTACCCTCGGCGTGCGCTCGGCGGCGTCCCGCGAGCGGATCGCCCGCAAGACCCAGGAGGTGCTCGTCCCGCTCTGCGACCGGCTGGGCATCCAGACCCTCAAACGCGAGCTGGACGACGTGGTGCTGCTGCACCTGCATCCCGAGGAGCACGCCCGGATCGCCCGGCACGTGCACGACCGGCCCGGGTGGGACGCCTACCTGGACGACGTGGTCGCCCAGACCAGGACGGCGCTGCGCCGCAGCCGGGTCGACGCCGAGGTGAGACCCCGGCCGCGGCACCTCTACTCGATCTGGAAGGACACTGTCGCCGGTGGCCACACCGCCCCGTTCGACCTGCCCCGGGTCGTGATCGTGGTGGACGGCCCGCCCACCGACTGCTACGCCGCGCTCGGCGCGGTGCACGGGCGCTGGCGGCCCGTCCCCGGCCGCTTCAAGGACTTCATCGCCTCCCCGAAGAACAACCTCTACCGGTCGCTGCACACCAGCGTCTGCGGCCCGCAGGACCGCACCGTCGAGGTGCTGATCCGCACCCGCGAGATGCACCGCTCCGCCGAGTACGGCGTCGCCGCCGACTTCCGCTTCCCCCGCTCCTCCGGCGACGCGGCCCAGGCCGAGCAGCTGGCCTGGCTGCGCCGGGTGCTCGACTGGGAGCAGGAGGCCCCCGACCCGGCCCAGTTCCTCCAGTCGCTGCGCTGCGACCTGGCCGAGACCCAGATCCAGGTGGTCGCCGACGGCCGGCAGGTCGTGCTCCCGGCCGGGGCCACCCCGGTGGACTTGGCGTACGAGCTGGGCGCCGAGTGGGGTGACCACTGCCTGGCCGCCCGGATCAACGGCCGGCTGGCGCCGCTCTCGTCCGAACTGGACGAGGGCGACGTGGTGGAGATCTTCACGGAGAACGACGCGGAGAGCGGCTTCGAGGCCGACTCGGCGCCGCGCGGGCCCCGGCGCGAGTGGCTCGGCTTCGTCAAGTCGCCGCACGCGCAGATGCAGATCAGCCGCTGGTTCGCCGAGCACACCGAGCCGGGCATCTCGATCGCCGACAAGGTACGCCTCGGCCGGGCGACGATCGGGCTGGCGCTGCGCAAGCACGACCGGGGGCTGGCCAGCGACCTGCCGCTGCTGCGGCTCTCCGAGGAACTCGGCTACCCCGACCTGGAGACCCTGCTGGTGGCGGTCTTCGACCGGGCGGTCGAGCCGGATACCGTCGTCCGGCAGCTCATCGACCTGGTCGACCATCGCCAGTGATCCCCGCCCGGCCCAGCCGTCCCGGGGCGGGTGGTGGGGCCGGGGCGCGGGTGGGGGCCCGAGGGCCTAGCCTGGAGTCATGATCCCCCGCTCGCGCGCCACCGGCCGGGCCGTCGCCTACAAGGTCTTCTACCGCCTTCCGGTGGGGATGCGCCGCCGCCTGGTCCGGCTCGCCGTGCCGAAGTACGTCGTCGGCGCGGTCACCCTGGTCCGGGACAGCGAGGCCGAGGGGACCGGCCGGCTCCTGCTGCTGCGCCAACCGCCCGGGTACAGCTGGACCCTCCCCGCCGGCCTGCTCCAGCGCGCCGAGGCCCCGGTCGTCGGCGCCGCCCGCGAGCTGTACGAGGAGTCGGGCATCCAGCTCTCCCCCGACCGGCTCCGCCCGGCCGTGCCGAACGCCCTGGTGCACGCCAAGGGCTGGGTCGACATGGTCTTCGAGGCGGAGGTGCCGGCGTCGACCACCGAGCTGACGGTGGACGGCGCGGAGGTCTACGAGGCCGCCTGGCACCCGCTGGACGACCTGCCCCGGCTCAGCCGGGCCACCGCCTTCCTGCTCGGCCACTACGGCATCGGTCCGCTGGCCGGGCAGATCCCGCCCACCGGCCGAGCGGCGTGACCCCGATCCCCGACCGGCCGTCGCCCCGGCCGGCCGGTCACCCGGCGCCCGTGCCGCCGGCGGGGATCTGCGCCGTGGTGCTCGCCGCCGGCGAGGGGACCCGGCTGCGGCCGCTCACCGAGCGGGTGCCCAAGGCGCTCTGCCCGGTCGGCAACGTGCCGCTGCTGGACCGCGCGCTGGCCCGACTCGCCGGCCTGGGCATGGCCGGTCCCGGAACGGTCGCGGTCAACGCCAGTTACCTCGCCGACCAGGTGGTCGCCCACGTCGGCGCGCGGGCCCACCTCTCCGTCGAGCCGGACGGCCCGCTGGGCACCGCCGGGGGCGTGGGCAGGCTGCGGGACTGGATCGCCGGGCGCGGCGTGCTGGTCGGCAACGCCGACGCGTACCTCGCCGATCCGGCGGCCGCCCCCGGGCCGGACGTCGCCGCGCTGCTCGACGGCTGGGACGGGCGGAGCGTACGCCTGCTCGGCCAGCCCGCCGCGGACCCGGCGGCCCCCGGCACGTTCGACGGGCACGAGTTCACCGGGTTCTCCCTGCTGCCGTGGCGGCTGGTCCGGGAGCTGCCGGCGACCTTCGGCGACCTGGTCCGGGCGGTGTGGCGGCCGGCGGAGGCGGCCGGGGCGCTGGAGGTGGTGGCGTACCCCGGCACGTTCTACGACACCGGCACCCCGGCCGACTACCTGGCGGCCAACCTGCACGCCGCCGGCGACGGCGAACTGCTCGATCCCGGCGCCACCGTGACCGGCCGGGTGCGCCGCGCGGTGGTCGGGGCGGGCGCGGTGGTCCGCGGCGACGTGGAGCGGGTGGTGGTCTGGCCCGGCGCCACCGTCGACGAGGGCGAACGGCTGTGCGACGTGATCCGGGCCGCCGACGCGCTGACCGTGCCGGCGGCCTGAGCGGCCCGCGCCGGACCGGTCCTGCGCCGGCCGGTGAACATCTAGCATGAGCCACGACGTCGACGAACGGAGAAGCGTCCAGTGATCACCGCGATCGTCCTGATCGACTGCGCCACCGACTCGATTCCCGAGGTGGCCGAGACCCTGGCGAACCTGCCCGGCGTCAGCGAGGTCTACTCGGTGGCCGGGCACGTCGACCTGATCGCCATGGTCCGGGTCCGGGAGTTCGAGCAGATCGCCCAGGTCATCGCCGGCAGCATCTCCAAGGTGCCCGGCGTGCTCAACACCGAGTCGCACATCGCGTTCCGGGCGTACTCCCAGCACGACCTGGAGGAGACGTTCGCGATCGGGCTGGCCGGCGCCGACTGACCGGTGAACGCGCGGTGGCCGGCCCACCCCGGAGGGCGGACCGGCCACCGTCGGCCGTGCGGTGACGTCAGCTGGTGCCCGGAGCCGGCGTCCCGGTGGTGCCACCCGGCGACTCGGGCGTGCCGCCCGGGGTCGGGGACTCGGTGGGGCCGCCCGGCGCCGGCGTGGTGGTGCCGGTCGGGCTGGGCGTGGCGGTGGCCTCCGGCACCGGGATGCCCAGCTGCCGCGCGAGGTTCACCAGCTCGTCGTAGTGCGCCTGGAGCACCGGCAGCGCGGTCTGCGCCAACTGGATCACCGACTGCTCCTGACCCTGTGAGATCTCGGTCTGGGTGGCCTGGATCGCCTGGATGTGCGCGGCGAGCTGCGCGGTCACCCACTGGCGGTCGAACTCCTCGCCCCTGGCGTTCTCCAGCCGGTCGAGGATCTGCCGCTGGTCGGCGGTCGGCTCATTCGGCAGCTGCACACCCAACTGGGAGGCGGTCTGCTGGACCGACTGGTCCAGCTGGGTGTGGTCGGTCTTGAACATCTCGCCGAGCCGCTTGACCTCCTGGTTCTGGCCCTTCTCCCGGGCCAGCTCACCAGCTCTGATCTCGAACAGGTTGGACTGGTGCACCGCCTGCAGGTACTGGCTGTCCTGCGTCGACGGCTGTGCCGCGGCCTGCGCAGCCGCGGCAGGCGCCAGACCGACCAGCACCAGTGCGGCCAGCAGGCCGAGGCGCTTGATTCCCAACATGTTTCCCTCCCCGTTGACGTTGGACCGCACGGATACCCGGCTGGCGGGGGTTATTCCTGCGTTTCCACCCGTCAGTGGGCGGGTCGCGGGGTGGGCAGGGCGGACCCGGACGAACGTCGCGGAAATGGACGTGGCGCCCGCCGGAGAACTCCGGCGGGCGCCACGATTGGGGTACGTCGTCAGCGACGGCTCTCGCCGCTGCCGATCTCCTCCCGCTCGGGGCGGGGCTCGACCGGCGGGTGCCCCGGCGAGACCGGCGCCTCGGCCGGCTTCTCGATCGGGTAGAAGAAGCCCCGGATGGCCGGGCCGAGCGCCCCGAGCCGGTTCATCTTCTTCGGCACCACCCAGCCGACGTAGTCCAGCTCGCCGTGCCCGTCGTGGCCGTCGGCCGCGCTGAGCGGCTGGTGGACCTCGACGAACCGGCCGTCCGGCAGGCGCCGGATGATGCCGGTCTCCACACCGTGGGCCAGCACCTCCCGGTCGTGCTGCTGGAGACCGAGGCAGAGCCGGTACGCCACGTAGTACGCCAGCGGCGGGACCACCAGCAGGCCGATCCGGCCCGCCCAGGTCATCGCGTTGAGGCTGATCTGGAACTTGTCCGCGATCACGTCGTTGCCGCCGGAGAGGGTCAGCACCACGAAGAACGACACCGCCATGGCGCCCGCCGCGGTCCGGGCCGGCACGTCCCGGGGCCGCTGGAGCAGGTTGTGGTGCTTGCGGTCCTTGAGGTGCCGCGCCTCCATGAACGGGTAGAACAGGGAGATCGCGACCAGGATGCCCGGCAGCACGACCGTCGGCCAGAACAGCGGCGGGATGACGTACCCGTCGCCGATCGGGATGGTGATCTCCCAGGCCGGCATGAGTCGGGTCGAGCCGTCGAGGAACATGACGTACCAGTCGGGCTGGCTGGCGGCCGAGACCACCCACGCCTCGTACGGGCCGAAGTACCAGATCGGGTTGATCTGGAAGAGGCCACCCATCAGCGCGATCACGCCGAAGACGACCATGAAGAAGCCGCCCTGCTTGAGCGCGTAGCGCGGGAACATCCGCTCGCCGACCACGTTCTCGTTGGTCCGGCCGGGGCCGGGCCACTGGGTGTGCTTCTGCTTGAACACCAGGCCCAGGTGGACAGTGATCAGCGCCACCAGCAGACCCGGGATCAGCAGCACGTGGGCGATGAAGAAGCGGCTGATGATGATCTCGCCCGGGAACTCCCCGCCGAAGATCGACGAGGTGACCCAGGAGCCGATCACCGGGATCGACAGCATGATGGCCGAGGCGATCCGCAGACCGGTGCCGGACAGGCCGTCGTCCGGCAGGGAGTAGCCGGTGAAGCCGGCCAGGAAGCCGACCCAGAACAGCAGCGAGCCGATGATCCAGTTCGTCTCACGCGGCTTGCGGAACGCGCCGGTGAAGAAGACCCGCAGCATGTGCACGACGATCGAGGCCATGAACAGCAGCGCCGCCCAGTGGTGCATCTGCCGCATGATCAGACCGCCCCGGACGTCGAACGACAGGTCCAGGCTGGAGGCGTACGCGGCGGACATCGGCGTGCCCCGCAGCGGGGCGTAGCTGCCGTCGTAGATCACCTCGGTCATCGCCGGCTCGAAGAAGAAGGTCAGGAAGACACCGGTCAGCAGCAGCACGACGAACGAGAAGAGCGCGATCTCGCCGAGCAGGAAGGACCAGTGGTCCGGGAAGACCTTGTTGAGCAGCTTGCGCAGTGGGGTGGCCACCTGGAACCGGTCGTCCACCGCCCCGGCCGTCTTGGCCGGCACCGCTGCTACGTCGAACTTTCGGCGCTTCATGGCCGCTCCCAGAAGTCGGGGCCGATGGTTTCGGTGTAGTCGGACTTCGCCACGAAGAAGCCCTCCTCGTCCACCTCGATCGGCAGCTGCGGCAGCCGACGGCTGGCCGGACCGAAGATGGGCCGGGCGTTGTCGGTGATCAGGAACTGCGACTGGTGGCACGGGCAGAGCAGCCGGTTGGTCTGCTGCTCGTACAGGCTCGCCGGGCAGCCGGCGTGCGTGCAGATCTTGGAGTACGCCGCGTAGTTGCCCCACATGAAGTCCTGGCGGCCCAACCGCGCGTTGGCCTCGCGGGACTCCTGGGCGTCCGTCTCGCGCAGGTGGATCAGCAGGGTCGGCGAGTCGGCGTGCTTGTTGCTCACGCCGTGCTCGATGCCGGGGAAGACGGTCAGCTGGCCACCGGCGCTGATGTCGGCCGGGCGGATCGGCCGGCCGTCCTCACGGACCAGCCGGATCTTGCGGCCGCCCTCGGCCGGCGCGAAGCCGGTGGTGAACATCTGGTTGTTCTTGTGCGGCTGCGAGATCAGGCCACCGATCAGCGGGGCCGCGACGACCGCGCCCACCGGCAGCAGGCCCGCCGCCAGCGAGACGCCGAGCAGCGGACGACGCCGCACGCCCATCTCGTCGGCCAGGTAGAGCATGGTCTCCCCGGTGATCTTGCGATCCTCCGGCGCCCCCGGCTGGTCGTGCCGGCCCTGGATCGAGACCTCCTTGGGCAGCAGCTTCTTGCCCCAGGTGAGGATGCCGAAGCCGACGGCCAGGAGCGCGACGCCCAGGGTGACGCCGAGCAGCGGGGTGTACCACTTGTCACCGCCGCGGCCGGCCTCCCACTTCCACGGCCACCAGATGTAGATGACCAGGAAGGCGGTGGCCGCGAGGCCGGTGAGGAGGAAGAAGCTGGCGACCGTACGGGTCAGCCGGCGCTCGGCCTTGCTGCCCGGCGCGACCTGCTCCTCGTAGTGGACGATCTCGATGTCGTCCCGACGCGCGCCCTCCAGGACGACGTCGAACCGGGACAGCCGGGGGTCCATGACGTCGAGCGGCTCCGGACCCTGCGGGGCCTGGTGCTCGGTGTGGGTGCTCATGCCGTCACCTCGCTACGGGCGGTGCCGACGCACGGCACCACGGCAATGGTACTGACGTTCGACCGGGTCACGACTTGCCCGCAATCCACAGGCTGGCGAAGACCAGCGCGACAATGCCGAACAGGAAGGCCGCCAGACCCTCGGTGGAGGGGCCGTACCGGCCGAGGTTGAACCCACCCTGGTCCTGGTCGTGCTTCAGCGTCTCCTGGATGTAGGCGATGATGTCCGCCTTCTGCTCCGGGGTGATCTGGTTGTCGCCGAACACCGGCATGTTCTGCGGGCCGCTCAGCATGGCGGCGTAGATCTGCCGGTCGCTGGCCGGGCGCAGGCTCGGGGCGAACTTGCCCGAGGAGAGCGCCCCGCCGCCACCACCGAAGGCGTGGCACTGCGAGCAGTTGATCCGGAACAGCTCGCCGCCGGTCGCCAGGTCGGCGCCCTCACGCAGGTGACCCTCGGGGACCTGCGGGCCGCCACCGAGCTCCTGGACGTACTGGGCGAGCTGGCGCACCTGCTCGTCGGTGAAGACCGGGGGCTTGCGCTGGGCCTGGGCCTCCTGTCGGGCCATCGGCATGCGGCCGGTGGCCACCTGGAACTCGACCGAGGCGGCGCCCACGCCGACCAGGCTCGGGCCACGACCGTCGACACCCTGCGCGTTGCGACCGTGGCAGGTCACGCAGCTCACGTCGAACAGCGCCTTGCCCTCGGCGGCGGCGCCGGTCAGCGGCGGGTTTTCCTGCGCCTGCACGCCAGGGGCGAAGACGGTGTAGGCGCCGCCTGCCAGCGTCAGCGCGGCGATCAGCCGGACCGCGGCGCCCAGCCGGCGGCGGCCCCTGCTGCGCGCTACGGGCCGCCCGCGCAGGCGCGCGAGCAGACCGCGTCGGCGGTCGTTGTCAGAAGTCATGACCTGTGTCCTTAACCGGTTGGACCTTGTCTCAGGGGACGGAGCAGCGGCGCGGTTCGTGACGCGCCAAGATCACTGGAGCCAGTAGATCATGGCGTAGAGCCCGATCCACACCACGTCGACGAAGTGCCAGTAGTACGACACGACGATCGCCGAGGTGGCCTGCGCCGGAGTGAACCGGCCCATGGTGGTGCGGATCATGAAGATGACGAAGGCGATCAGGCCGCCGGTCACGTGCAGGCCGTGGAAGCCGGTGGTGAGGTAGAACATCGACCCGTAACCGTCTTCGTTGATCTTCACGCCCTCGTGCACCAGGGTGCGGTACTCGTTCACCTGGCCGAGCACGAAGATCAGGCCCATCACGAAGGTGATCGTGAACCAACGCCGCAGGGCGTGGACGTCGCCCTTCTCCGCCGCGAAGACACCGAGCTGGCAGGTCACCGAGGACAACACCAGGATCACCGTGAAGGTGGTCGCGTAGGGGATGTTGAGGTGCTCGGTGTGCTTCTCCCACTGCTCCGGCGCCGCCGCGCGGATGGAGAAGTACATCGCGAACAGCGCCGCGAAGAACATGAGTTCGCTGGAGAGCCACACGATCGTCCCGACGCTGACCATGTTGGGTCGGGTCAGGGAGTGGATCCGGCTCTTGTCAATGGCTGGGGCCGCAGTCACGCGGTCATTATTGCCCTTGACCGGGGCGGGCGATCAGCGGGGGGCCAAACCCGGGCGGGGGATGGCCCGATCGTGGTGGTCCGGTTCGCCTGGCCTAGCCTGAAAAGCGTGCTGCACGTCGATTCGATCTTCGCCGCGACCTCGGCGGGCCCGTCGGCGGTCCTCGCCGCCGGAGGCGAGGCCGTCCCGCCGCCGTTCACCGTCACCCGGGTCTTCACCGAGACCCGGCTGGACAGCTGGCTCGCCCTCGGGCTGGTGCTGGCCGCCGGACTCTACCTCTACGGGGTCTACCGGTTGCGGCTGCGCGGGGACGCCTGGCCGGTCCTCCGGACGATCTGCTTCCTCGGCCCGGGCCTGGGCGGCATCGCCGCGGTCACGGTCAGCGGCCTGCACGCGTACGACACGGCGCTGCTGTCGGTGCACATGGTCCAGCACATGGTGCTGTCGATGATCGCGCCGATCTTCCTCGCCCTGGGCGCCCCGGTCACCCTGGCCCTGCGCACCCTGCCGGTACGCCCCCGCAAGCGGCTGCTGGCGATCGTGCACAGCCGGGTCGCGAAGGTCTACAGCTTCCCGCTGGTGGCGTTCAGCATCTTTGTGGTGAACCCGTTCGCGCTCTACTTCAGTGGCCTCTACCACTACACGCTGGAGCACGCCTGGGCGCACGAGCTGGTGCACGCGCACTTCATCGCCACCGGCTGCGTGTTCTTCTGGCCGCTGCTCGGCCTCGACCCGCTGCCGGGGCGGTGGCCGTACCCGGCGCGGGCGTTGCTCATGCTGCTCTCCGTGCCGTTCCACACGGTGCTCGGCCTCACCATCATGCAGAGCACCACGCTGCTCGGCGGCGACTGGTACCCGTCGCTCAACCTGTCCTGGTCGAACCCCTGGAACGACCAGGTGGTCGCCGGCGGCATCCTCTGGGCCGGCGGCGAGTTCGTCAGTGTGACGATGCTCGCGGTGCTGGTCGTGCAGTGGATCCGGCAGTCCGAGCGGGAGGCCCGCCGGCTCGACCGCGAGCTGGACCGCCAGGAGGCCCGCGACCGCGCCGCCGACGCCGCCGCCACCGCAGCGACCGCGACCCCCGCTCCGGGCAGCCCGGCCTGAGCTGCGCCGACGCGGCGTCCGCGCCGCCCGGCCGGGCGGGATGTCGGGTACGCCACACCGGCGGGTACCATCAGCGGGCAGCTACGAGGTGGGAGCCAGTCCAGCGATGAGCGATCGTCAGTGCACCGTCCTGCTCTACAGCGACGACCCGCAGGTCCGTGACCGGATGCGGCTGGCCGTCGGCACCCGCCCGGCGCCCGGCCTCGAGATCGAGTTCGTCGAGGCCGCCACGTACGCCGAGTGCATCCGACTGGTCGACGACTACGAGATCGACCTCATGCTGCTCGACGGCGAGGCCAGCCCGGGCGGCGGCATCGGCATCGCCCGCCAGATCAAGGACGACCGGGACGACGCCCCGCCCACCTGCGTGGTCATCGCCCGCTCCGCCGACCGATGGCTCGCCGCGTACGCGCAGGTCGACGCCACGCTGGTGCACCCGCTCGACCCGGTGACCACCGGCACCACGGTCGCCGAACTGCTGCGTACGCACGCCGCCGCCTGAGTCTGCGCGCTCGGCGGCGCCTCCGGCGCCCGGGCTGACGGGCGCCGCCCCCGTCCCACCCGCACCCACGCCCGCTCGGGAGGCCCACCATGGGCGAACGGACCTGGCCGCACCTGCTCAACGCGCTGCTGCGCGGCGACGAGCTCTCCACCGCGGACACCGCGTGGGCGATGGACGAGATCATGACCGGCGCGGCCGCCCCGTCCCAGGTCGCCGGCTTCGCGGTGGCGCTGCGGGCCAAGGGCGAGACCCCCGCCGAGCTGGCCGGCCTGGTGCAGGCGATGCTCGGCCGGGCGGTGCCGGTCGAGCTGCCCGAGGAGCTGCGGCGCACCGCGCTGGACGTGGTCGGCACCGGCGGTGACCTCGCCCACACGGTGAACATCTCCACGATGACCGCGCTGGTGGTGGCCGGCGCCGGGGTCCGGGTGGTCAAGCACGGCAACCGCGCCGCCTCCTCGCTCTGCGGCACCGCCGACCTGCTGGAGTTCCTCGGCGTGCCGCTGGACCTGGCGCCCGAGCAGGTCGCCCGCTGCGTCGAGGAGGCCGGGATCGGGTTCTGCTTCGCCGGCCGGTTCCACCCGGGGATGCGGCACGCCGGCCCGGTCCGCCGCGAGATCGGCGTACCCACCTTCTTCAACTTCCTCGGCCCGCTGACCAACCCGGCCCGTCCCCGGGCCGGCGCGGTGGGCTGCTTCGACGCGCGGATGGCACCGGTGATGGCCGCCGTCTTCGCCGGGCGGGGCGACTCGGCGATCGTGATGCGCGGCGAGGACGGCCTGGACGAGTTCACCACCGCCGCCCCCACCCGGGTCTGGGTGGCCCAGCAGGGCACCGTCAGAGAGGCCGTGCTGGACGCGACGGACCTCGGGGTGCCCCGGTCCACCCTGGCCGACCTGCGGGGCGGGGACGCGGCGTACAACGCCGGGGTGGCCCGCCGGCTGCTGGCCGGGGAGACCGGCCCGGTGCGGGACGCCGTGCTGGTCAACTCCGCCGCCGCGCTGGCCACCCAGGGGCCGCTGGACGGCGACCTGACCGAGGCGCTGCGGGCCGGGCTGGGCCGGGCCGCCGAGTCGATCGACTCGGGCGCGGCGGCCGCCGTCCTGGAGCGCTGGGTCGAGGTGGCCCGCAGCCTCTGAGCGGGTGGCGCGGCGGAACTGTCGGAGGGGCGTGCCAAACTACACGGGAGTAATTTTCCGTTTTCCGCCGATGGCTCCGATGGTCGTCGGCGGGCACCGGAGCGAGAGGAGACGCCCGTGTCGGACCGCGAGCTCTACTGCGACACCTGCGAGGGCGTGCAGCCGTTCGAGGTCCCGCCCTGCGTCGACGGTCACGACCTCGACTGCCCCGAGCTGATCTGCACCGGCTGCGGCGCGGCCGTGCTGATCGCCACCTTCGCCTTTCACGCCCCGCGCCTGGCCGACCGGCGCCCACGGGCGACATCCCGGTCGGGCCGCCGCGCGGCCTGACCCGCGGCCCCGCCCTCATCGCGCGCTCTCACTCGCCGTGCCCGCCGGGCCGTTGGCCCCGCCGGCAACCGCACCCTCGGCTCACCGATCCTGTCGACCTGATGTCGTGGACGACTCAGGGGGCCGGAACACGCGTAGGCCCGCGTCCCGGAGCGGGACGCGGGCCTACGGGCGAAGCCGTCGGATCAGTGCTCGGCGGTACGCCGGGTGCCGGTGTAGTACTCGAAGAGCAGGCCGCACGCGGCGAAGATGACCGCGACCAGGCCGACGCCCACCAGCCAGAACTGCCAGTACACCAGGCCCATGCCGGCCACCGCGGCGGCCAGCGCCAGGCCGAACGGCCAGTAGCTGCCCGGGCTGAAGAAGCCGATCTCGCCCGCGCCGTCGGCGATCTCGCCGTCCGGCCGGTCCTCCGGCCGCAGGTCGATCCGGCGGGAGACGAACCAGAAGAAGCCGCCGCACATCGCGCAGAGCAGGAACGACAGCAGCAGGGCCACGGTGCCGACCCACTCGACCCGGCCGCCCGAGTCACCCCAGGTCCAGACGCCGTAGAGCACCGTCGCGCCGAGCAGGAACGCGGCGATAACCAGGAAAATACGCCACTCGGTCTTCATGTCGGCTCCCTCAGTTCCTCGGGTCGGAGTGCGACTTGTCGGGGTTGAAGGTGGCCACGTTGCGCCGCGTCTTGAACGGCTCGGTGGTCTTCGCGTACGGGTCCTCGCCGATGGCGCTGAGCGCCTCCTGCGTCGACTTGCCGTCCCGCTTGGCCGCCAGGAACTGGTCGTACTTCTCGGGGGAGACGACGCGCAGCTCGAAGTTCATGAAGGCGTGGTAGCTGCCGCAGAGCTCGGCGCACCGGCCGACGTACGCGCCCTCGGACTCGAGCTTGGAGATCTCGAAGACGTTGCGGACGTTGCCCGGCATGACGTCCCGCTTGAACAGCAGCTCCGGCACCCAGAACGAGTGGATGACGTCGCGGCTGGTCTCCTCGAAGCGGATCGACCGGTCGGTCGGCAGGACCAGCACCGGGATGACCTCGCTGGTGCCCAGCACCGACGCCACGGTGTTCGCCTCGGGGCCCTGACCGTCGCGGTAGTTGAACTGCCAGTTCCACTTGAACGCGACGACCTCGACGGTCACGTCGGGGTTCTTCGTAATCCGCACCACATCGGTCTGCACGACCGCCGTGTAGTAGAAGAGCACGGAGACGATCAGGATCGGCGCGATGGTGTAGAGGAACTCCATCGGCAGGTTGTACCGGGTCTGCACCGGCAGCTCGTTGCCCCGCTTGCGGTAGCGCACGACGCACCAGAAGATCAGGCCCCAGACGAAGACGCCGACCGCGAGCGCGGCGATGCAGGAGGCGATCCACAGGTCGTACATCCGGTGCGACTCCGGCGAGATGCCGCCCTGCGGCCAGCCGAAGCCGTCGACCGCGCTGCCGACGTTGCAGCCGGTGAGCAGAACCAGCAGCGCCGCTCCGCCGAGACCGAGCCCGGCGAGTCGACCAGCACCACGCCGCCGGCGCCCACCGGCTCCTGGGGAAGCGCTGTGCCGTACGGCCGAGGGCCGTACCTCCGAACTCCTTGCGACCACCTGGTCCTGCCTCCCTAGCGCGCCGCGGTGGGTTTCCCTGAAGCACCGACGGCAAAGGCGTCACCGACGGTCGCAGATTACTCGACCATGACGGGCTCGACCGTGTTGGGGTCACTGTGCGCCCCCATCGGGGGGCTCGTGGGCATACCGACCCGATAGCGTGGGCTGTCGTGAGCCCTACCCCCGTCTACCTGGATGCCGCCACCGCCGCGCCGCTGCACCCGGTCGCCCGGCAGGCGCTGCTCGCCGCCCTCGACGACGGCTGGGCCGACCCGGCCAGGCTGTACACCCAGGCCCGCCGGGCCCGCCAGCTCCTCGACGCCGCCCGCGAGGCCACCGCGGCCACGCTCGGGGTCCGCGCCGACGAGCTCTCCTTCACCCCCAGCGGTACGACCGCGGCGCACGGGGCGGTGCTGGGTGGCCTGGCCGGTCGGCGGCGGGTCGGGGCGACGCTGGTGCACTCGACGATCGAGCACTCCGCGGTGCTGCACGCCGCCGAGCGGCACGTGGCCGGTGGTGGCGCCGCGGTCGCCGTGCCGGTGGACCGGCTCGGCCGGCTCGACCTGTCCGCCTGGTCCGACGCGGTACGGGCCCCCGGGGTCGCGCTGGCCGCGCTGATCGCCGCCAGCCACGAGGTGGGCACGGTCCAGCCGGTGGCGCGGGCGGCCGCCGAGTGCGCCGACGCGGGTGTCCCGCTGTACGTCGACGCGGCCCAGGTGGTGGGGCGGGCGCCGGTGCCGGCGGGCTGGTCGGTGCTGACCGCCAGCGCGCACAAGTGGGGTGGGCCACCCGGGGTGGGGCTGCTGGTGGTGCGCAAGGGCACCCGGTGGGAGTCGCCCTGGCCGGCCGACGAGCGGGAGTCGGGGCGTACCCCGGGGGTGGTCAACCTGCCGGCGGTGGTGGCGGCGGCGGCGAGCCTGCGCGCGGCGGCGGCCGACGCCGCGGCCGAGGCGGCCCGGCTGGCGCCGCTGGTGGACCGGATCCGAGCCCGGGTGGCGGCCGAGGTGCCGGACGTGGAGGTGGTCGGCGACGCGAGCGACCGGCTCCCCCACCTGGTCACCTTCTCCTGCCTCTACGTCGACGGCGAGGTGCTGCTGCACGCGCTGGACCGACGCGGCTTCGCGGTCTCCTCCGGCTCCTCCTGCACCTCCTCGACGTTGCGCCCGTCGCACGTGCTGGAGGCGATGGGGGTGCTCTCGCACGGCAACGTGCGGGTCTCGCTGCACCGGGAGACGACCGAGGCGGACGTCGAGCGGTTCCTGGCCGAGCTGCCCGGGATCGTCGCCGAACTGCGCGCCGAGGCGGGGGTGGTGGGGCTGTGACCGACCCCACGGAGGTGCTCGACTGCCGGGGCCAGCGCTGCCCGCTGCCGGTCATCGCGCTGGCCCGCCGCCTGCCCGAGCTGCCCGTCGGCGCGGTGCTGCGCGTCCTGGCCGACGACCCGGCCGCCGCCGTCGACATCCCGGCCTGGTGCCGCATGCGCGCCCAGGACTTCGTCGCCGCCCACCCCGACACCACCGCCTACGACGTCCGCCGCACCCACTGACCCCCTCCCCCCACCCCCAGACCTGTGCACTTTGAGGGGGGCGCCGGGGTCAGGTCAGGTAGGTGAGGATGGCGGGGAGGGGGTCCAGGTCCACGGCGGTGTCGACCACGAGGCGGGGGCCGATGACCGGCTCGTACTCGGCGCGGCGGAGCAGGGTCTGGTCCCAGGTGGGGAGCAGCGGGTCGGGCTCGGCGGGCAGCCGCGCCTCGACCCGGCGGCGGTGCTCCGCCTCGTCGCCGCAGTGCACCTCGATCAGCCGTAGCGGCACCCCGGCCCGCTCGGCCAGGTCGTGCCAGAGGCCGCGGGCGCTGGCCACCGGGTTGACCGCGTCGACCACCACGGTCAGGCCGAGCCCCAACTGCACCTCGGCCAGCCCCGCCACCGCCTGGTACGCCGCCATCCCGGGCACGTCGCCGACCAGCCCGTGGTGGGCCAGCGCCCGCTCGACCGGGTCCACCGGCAGCACGGGCGCGCCCAGCGCCGCGCCGACCCGCCGGGCGAGGGTGCTCTTGCCCACCGCCGGCAGGCCGGCGAACGCGACCAGGACGGGCCTCACGGCAGCAGGTACGGCCGCACGTCCTCGGCGGCGGCGTCGCCGTACGACTCGGCCAGGCGCTTCACGAACAGGTCGCGGCGGACGTCGTACTCCTGGGTGCCGACGGTCTCCAGCACCAGGGTGGCCAGCAGCGAGCCGACCTGCGCGGCCCGCTCCAGGCCGAGGCCCCAGGAGAGCGCGGCGAAGAAACCGGCCCGGAAGCCGTCGCCGACGCCGGTCGGGTCGACCGCCTGGATCTCCCGGGCGATCGGCACGTGGATCGTCCCGAAGTCCCGGCCGGCGATCTCCGCGCCGTCCTTGCCCAGCGTGGTGACCCGCACCTTCACCCGGTCGAGCAGCTGCTCGTCGGTGAGGCCGGCCTTGCTCTGCAGCAGGGACTTCTCGTAGTCGTTGGTCATCAGGTAGTCGGCGCCGTCGATCAGGCCGATCACGTCCGCGCCGTCCATCCGGGCGAGCTGCTGGGACGGGTCGGCGACGAAGGCGTACCCGCGCTCCCGGCACTCGGCGGAGTGGCGGATCATCGCCTCCGGGTCGTTGGCGCTGACCAGCACCAGGTCGAGACCGCCGAGGCGCTGGGCCACCGGGGACAGCTCGATGTTGCGGGCCTCGCTCATCGCCCCGGCGTAGAAGGAGGCGATCTGGCACATGTCGGTGTCCGTGGTGCAGACGAACCGGGCGGTGTGCGCCACCTCGCTGACGTGCACCGACTCGCAGTCGACGCCGTGCCGCTCCAGCCAGGAGCGGTAGTCGGCGAAGTCGGCGCCGACCGCCCCGAGCAGCACCGGGCGCAGCCCGAGCTGCGCCATGCCGAAGGCGATGTTGGCGGCCACCCCGCCGCGACGCAGCACCAGGTCGTCCACGAGGAACGACAGCGACACCTTGTGCAGCTGGTCGGCGATGAGCTGGTCGGCGAAGCGACCGGGGAAGCTCATCAGGTGGTCGGTCGCGATCGAGCCGGTCACGGCGATCTTCATGTCAACCCTCGGGGTCGGGAGCACGGCGCCGGTCAGCCTACCGGGCCGCCCCGGGAGCCGGTCCAGGGTCGGTCGACAATGCGCCACCCGCCGCTCATCCGGACGTCACCCCCCGCGGAGGCGCACAGACGGCGGCGGGGCCGCCCCGAAGGACGGCCCCGCCGGACGCAGGTGCTGGTCGACTCAGCTGAACGAGTCGCCGCAGGCGCAGGAGCTGCCCGCGTTGGGGTTGTCGATGGTGAAGCCCTGGGCGTCGATCCGGTCGGCGAAGTCGATGGTGGCGCCGGCCAGGTAGGGGGCGCTCATCCGGTCGACGACGACCTCGACACCGTCGAAGTCGGTGACGACGTCACCGTCGAGCGACCGCTCGTCGAAGAACAGCTGGTACCGCAGGCCGGAGCAGCCGCCCGGCTGCACCGCGACCCGGAGCCGCAGGTCGTCGCGGCCCTCCTGCTCGATCAGGGCCTTGACCTTCTGCGCCGCGACGTCGGTGAGGACGACGGAAGTAGGGGCCTGGGCCTCGGTCGACTCGGTCTGCGCTGGCGTGGTCACGTGGAAATCTCCCTGCGCGGTATGGGTCCGGACGCACTGGCCAACGTCGCGCGTCGTCCAGTGATTCCCGGTGTGGTCCAGATCCGATCGTACGCCGTCCCGGCCGGCGCGACCCGGGGGCGTGACCAGACGGTCGTCACCCGCGCCGCAGGTCCGCACCTCCGGCCGGGTGCTCAACGGCTCCACTGCCCGGCCAGCCGGGCGCCCAGCGCCCGTAGCCCCTCGGCCGGGCGGCTCATCGCGGCCTCGACGCCGCCGCGTTCCTCCCCGCCGAAGTGCTCCACCAGGCTGTACGTCTCGGTGACGCCGACCGAGGCGGCCTCCCGCCGCCCCGTGCTCACCCGCCCCGCCAGCACCACGCAGGGCACCCCGCGGTCGCGGGCGGCCCCGGCCACCCCGGCGACCACCTTGCCGCGCAGCGACTGGTGGTCGAAGGACCCCTCCCCGGTGATCACCAGGTCGGTGGCGTCGAGGGCGGCGTCCAGCCCGATCGCCCGGGTCACCAGGTCGATGCCGGACTCGCAGCGTCCGCCCAGGGCGAGGATCGCCGCGCCGAGGCCGCCGGCCGCGCCGCCGCCCGGGAGCGCGCCCAGTCCGGGTGGGCAGCCGGGCAGGTCCCGTTCGAGCACCGCCGCCCAGCGCTCCAGCGCGGCGTCGAGCAGCAGCACGTCCGCCCTGGTGGCGCCCTTCTGCGGGCCGTAGACGTTGCTCGCGCCGTGCAGCCCGAGCAGCGGGCTGTCGACGTCGGTGGCGGCGACCAG
The DNA here is from genome assembly GCF_052068055.1 of Micromonospora sp. L32. Taxonomy (NCBI): domain Bacteria; kingdom Bacillati; phylum Actinomycetota; class Actinomycetes; order Micromonosporales; family Micromonosporaceae; genus Micromonospora; species Micromonospora sp. L32. The sequence goes on from NZ_JBQHDD010000004.1 coordinate 251,125, forward strand.
GGTGGCCCCGCGCAGCCGGGGCGCGCCGTCGAGGGTGGCGACCGCGGCCAGCGCCGCCCCGCCGTACGGCAGGGCCCGGCCGGCGTCGTCCAGCGGCGTCGCGCCGAGCGCGGTGAGCAGGCCGGCCCCGCCGTCGTTGGTGCCGGAGCCGCCCAGCCCGACCACCACCGTGCGCGCCCCGTGCTCGACGGCCGCGGTGACCAGCGCCCCCAGCCCGTACGAGGTGGTCGCCTTCGGGTCCCGCTCGGCGGCGGAGAGCAGGTGCAGCCCGCAGGCCTGGGCGCTCTCCAGGTAGGCGGTGCCGTCGTCGGTGAGCAGGATCTCACCGGTGGCCGGCCGGCCGAGCGGGTCGACGGTCGGCACCGGGATCCGCCGCCCGCCGAGGGCGTCGGCGAGCACCGCGACGAAGCCCGGCCCGCCGTCGGCGAGCGGTCGGATCAGCAGCTCGTCGCCGGCGGCGACGGCCCGCCAGCCCTCGGCGACGGCGGCGGCGACCTCCGGGGCGGCGAGGGTGCCGGCGAACTTGTCCGGACACAGCAGCACGCGCATGCCTGGCAGTGTGGCAGCCCACACCGGCGGAGGCTGCGCGGCAGCCACGCTGTGGGACCATGGGAGGCGTGACTTCGACCTGGGTGGAACCCTCCAACACCGCCACTGCGCTGCTGCTCCTCGGCCGCGGCAGCGATCCCGCCACCGAGCGTGGCGTGGAGTGTCCGGGCGACCTGCCGGCGCCGAGCGACCCCGACCTGGTGGCCCGGGCGGCGGCGGCGAAGGCTGCGCTCGGCACCAAGGTGTTCGTGCTGGGTCACCACTACCAGCGCGACGAGGTGATCCAGTTCGCCGACGTGACCGGCGACTCGTTCAAGCTGGCCCGGGAGGCGGCGGCCCGGCCGGACGCGGAGTACATCGTCTTCTGCGGCGTGCACTTCATGGCCGAGAGCGCCGACATCCTCACCTCGGACGCGCAGAAGGTGATCCTGCCCGACCTGGCCGCCGGCTGCTCGATGGCGGACATGGCGGTGCTGTCGCAGGTCGAGACCGCCTGGGACGTGCTGACCGAGCTGGGCGTCGCGGCGGACACCGTCCCGGTGACGTACATGAACTCCTCGGCCGACATCAAGGGCTTCGTCGGACGCAACGGCGGCGTGGTCTGCACCTCGTCGAACGCCAAGCGCGCCCTGGACTGGGCGTACCAGCAGGGGTCGAAGGTGCTCTTCCTGCCCGACCAGCACCTGGGCCGCAACACGGCGGTGCTGGAGATGGGCCTCTCGCTGGACGACTGCGTGCTGTACGACCCGCACAAGCCGGGCGGCGGGCTCACCCCGCAGCAGCTGCGCGACGCGAAGATGATCCTCTGGCGGGGCCACTGCTCGGTGCACGGCCGGTTCACCCTCGACAGCGTCAACGACGTGCGCGCGCGGGTGCCCGGGGTCAACGTGCTGGTGCACCCGGAGTGCCGCCACGAGGTGGTCACCGCCGCCGACCACGTGGGCTCCACCGAATACATCATCAAGACCATCGAGGCGGCTCCGGCCGGCTCGGCCTGGGCGGTCGGCACCGAGCTGAACCTGGTCCGCCGGCTGGCGCTGGCCCACCCGGACAAGCAGATCATGTTCCTGGACAAGGCGGTCTGCTACTGCTCGACGATGAACCGGATCGACCTGCCGCACCTGGTCTGGGCGCTGGAGGAACTGGTCGCCGGGCGGGTGGTCAACCAGATCACCGTCGATCCGGACACCGCGCACCACGCGCGAGTGGCGCTGGACCAGATGCTCGCCCTGCCGGGCGCGGACACTCCGCCGCCCACCGCCCGCTGATCACCCACGGTCACATCGCTGGTACGGAAACATGCCGGAATCCCCGGTTCGTTCCGTGCCTGGCGATGTGACCGATTCCGTTTTCGTCACCGAGGGCTATGCTGCCGGGGCGACGACATCGCGGACCGTTTTGCGCCGGTCCCATTCCGGGTAGCTGAACAGCCGGCAAGAGCTGGACAGCTCGACCCCACCCTCGACACAGCACCACCCGACGCGCGCTGGAGGTTGCGTTGACCGACGACGTCCTGGTCGTACACGGAGGCACGCCGCTGGAAGGGCGGATCCGCGTGCGCGGCGCGAAGAACCTGGTCTCGAAGGCGATGGTCGCCGCCCTGCTGGGCGACACCCCCAGCCGGCTGTTCGACGTGCCGCGCATCCGTGACGTCGAGGTGGTCCGCGGGCTGCTCGGCCTGCACGGGGTCAAGGTCACCGACGGCGCGGAGGAGGGCGAGCTGGTCTTCGACCCGGCCAACGTCGAGAGCGCCAGCACCGACCAGATCAACGTGCACGCGGGCTCCAGCCGGATCCCGATCCTGTTCTGCGGCCCGCTGCTGCACCGGCTCGGGCACGCCTTCATCCCGGACCTGGGCGGCTGCCACATCGGGCCGCGCCCGATCGACTTCCACCTCCGGGCGCTGCGCGAGTTCGGCGCGACGGTCGAGAAGACCCCGGAGGGGCTGCACCTGTCGGCGCCGAACGGGCTGCACGGCACCAAGTTCGCGCTGCCGTACCCGAGCGTGGGCGCGACCGAGCAGGTGCTGCTCACCGCGGTGATGGCCGAGGGCGTCACCGAGCTGCGCAACGCCGCCGTCGAGCCGGAGATCATCGACCTGATCTGCATCCTGCAGAAGATGGGCGCGATCATCAAGGTCCACACCGACCGGGTGATCGAGATCCAGGGCGTCAAGCGGCTCAGCGGCTACACCCACCGGCCGATCCCCGACCGGATCGAGGCGGCGAGCTGGGCGGCGGCGGCGCTGGCCACCCGCGGGCACGTCGAGGTGCTCGGCGCCCAGCAGGTCGACATGATGACCTTCCTGAACATCTTCCGCTCGGTCGGCGGCGCGTACGAGGTGACCGACGCCCGCGCGCCGAAGCTCGGCGACCCGGGCCAGGAGGGCGGCATCCGGTTCTGGCACCCGGGCGGCGAACTCAACGCCGTGGCGCTGGAGACCGACGTGCACCCGGGCTTCATGACCGACTGGCAGCAGCCCCTGGTCGTCGCGCTGACCCAGGCCCGCGGCCTGTCGATCGTCCACGAAACGGTCTACGAGCAGCGGCTGGGCTACACCGAGGCGCTGAACACGATGGGCGCCAACATCCAGGTCTACCGGGACTGCCTGGGCGGCACCCCGTGCCGCTTCGGCCGGCGCAACTTCAAGCACTCCGCGGTGATCGCCGGGCCGAGCAAGCTGCACGCGGCCGACCTGGTCATCCCGGACCTGCGCGCCGGGTTCAGCCACCTGATCGCGGCGCTCGCCGCCGAGGGCACCTCCCGGGTGTACGGCGTCGACCTGATCAACCGCGGTTACGAGGACTTCGAGGCGAAGCTGGCCAGCCTGGGCGCGCACGTCGAGCGGCCGTAACCGAACTCCCCTGAGCTCCGAACGAGCGCCCGGTGCACCGTGATGTGCACCGGGCGCCGTCGTTTGGCTACCCTTCACCTCGTGCCGTCGCTGTTTCGCCGCAAGTCCGCCGACCCCGACTCCTCCGCCACCGACGTGGTGACCGAGGAGCAGCCCTCCGCGCACCCCCGGGGCTACACCCCGAGCAAGAAGGAACTGGGCCTGCAGACCCCGAAGCGGCCGGTCGCCGGTCGTCGCCCCGCCGGGCCGACGAAGCCGCTGACCAAGGAGGAGGCGCGGGAGCAGCGCCGGCTGGCCCGCGCCGAGGCGGCGGCGGAGTTCCGCCGCGAGGGCGGCCCGCGCGACCGCGGCCCGGAGCGGCTGCTGGCCCGCAACGTGGTCGACTCCCGGCGTACGGTCGGCACCTGGTTCTTCGGTGGCGCGCTGATCGTGCTGATCGGCTCCAACCAGGCCATGCCGCCGGCGATCCGGCTGGCGTCGAACATCGTCTGGGGTGCGCTCGCCCTCGGTGTGGTGATCGACTCGATCCTGATCTCTCGCAAGATCAAGAAGCTGGTGCGGGAGCGCTTCCCGAACAGCGGCGAGCGGATGGGGTCGCTCTACCTCTACGCGATCATGCGCTCGATCACCTTCCGCCGGATGCGGGCGCCCGCGCCGCAGGTCAACATCGGCGACAAGATCTGACCCCACCCGGTCCGGACCTGGCCCCTTCCCGGCGTAAACGGGGAGGGGCTTCGTCATTGCACCCCGAGCAGGCGCAGCAGGGCCGTGGTGCCGGCCGCCGCGACCACCACCAGGACGAACGGTGCCCGCCGCCAGGCGAGCAGCACCCCGACCAGCACGCCCGCCGGCCGGGCGTAGCCGGCGAAGCCGCCCGCCTCGGTCAGCGCGGCGGTCGCGGCCAGCGCGGCCAACAGGGCGGCGGCCCCGACCGGCAGCAACCGCCGGGACCACTCGGGCAGGTCCAGCCGGTCCCGCAGCAGCACTCCGGCGACCCGGAAGCCGTACGTTCCCGCGGCCAGGGCAAGGATCACGGCGATCAGCACGAGGTCTCCTCCGTCCGGACGGCCTGTCCCGGGCCGGCTTCCCGGGCGAGCCCGTCGGCGGGTCCGCTTCCTGCGAGCGAACCGACGGTGGCCGGGGCGTCCGCTCCGCTCTCCGGGCCCGGGCCGACCGCTGCCTGGCCTTGCCGGTGGCGGCGTACCAACGGCACGACCAGGCCAGTGAGCGCGAGCAGCACCGGCAGCCCGGCCGGCAGCACCGGCGTGGCGAGCACCGCAAGCGCAGCGCCGGAGAGCGCGACCTGACGGGTCTCCCGGTCCCGCAGCGTTGGCAGCAGCAGGGCGGTCAGCCCGGCCGGGAACGCGGCGTCCAGCCCCAGGGTGGTCGGGTCACCGACCGCCCCACCAGCGAGCACGCCGAGCAGGGTGCCGGCGTTCCAGGCCAGGAAGAGCAGCGCCCCGGCGAGCCAGAACGCCCGGTGGCGCGCGGGGCCGGCCGGTCGGGCCAGCGCGAACGCGGTCGCCTCGTCGGTCATCAGATGGCTGCCGACCAGCCGCCGCCAGCGCTGCCCGCCGAGGCTGTCGCCCAGGGTCAGGCCGAACGGCAGGTGCCGGGCGTTGAGCAGCAGGCCGGCCAGGACGGCGGCGAGCGGGCTGCCGGCCGCCACCAGCCCCACTGCCATGAACTGGGCTCCGCCGGCGTAGACCAGCACCGACATCGCGACGGTCGCCCAGGCGGGCAGGCCGGCGGCGACGGCGACCGCGCCGAAGGAGGCGCCGACCGCGATCATCGCCGCGCCGATGGCGGCGACATCGCGGAGCATGCCGCTGCCGGCCGTTCGCTCTACCGTACGCATGGTCCATTATGATGAACACAGCCCCCGTGTTCGTCAAACCGAACAAACAGACCTCTGGAGCGAACAAATGGCCGGAGAACCCGCTCCGCCGTTGGCCACCATCGCCGCCGCCCTGCGTCGCGAGCGCGAGCGGGCCGGCATCTCGCTGACCGAGCTGGCCCGCCGCGCCGGCATCGCCAAGTCCACCCTGTCCCACCTCGAATCCGGGGTGGGCAACCCGAGCGTCGAGACGCTGTGGGCGCTGGGAGTCGCACTCGGCGTACCGTTCAGCCGCCTGGTCGAGCCACCCGCGGCCACCGTCCGGGTCATCCGGGCCGGCGAGGGCCCCCGGGTCCGCTCGGACCACGCCGACTTCGCCGCCACCCTGCTCGCCGCCGGCTCGGCGCACAGCCGGCGCGACGTCTACCTGATGGAGCTCGAGCCGGGGGCGGTCCGCATCGCCGAACCGCACACGCCGCGCAGCGTCGAGCACATCGTGGTCGCCGCCGGCCGGATGCGGGTCGGCCCGGAGCCGGACCTGGTCGAACTCGGTCCGGGCGACTACGCGACGTTCCCCGGCGACGCGCCGCACCGGTACGAGGCGCTGGCGCCCGGCACCTTCGCCGTCCTCGTGATGGAGCACCCCTGACCGCCGCCGCGGCCGGGCCCAGGGTCAGCCGGTGACCGGGGCCGCCCGGCTCGCCGGGGACCGGTAGAGCCGGGTCACCACCTCCTCGATGTCCGGCTCGACGATCGAGATGTCGCGGAGTGTGGCCAGACCGGCGAGCCCGGCCACCACCTCCGCCGCGCCGGCCGACTCGCAGGCGTAGACCAGCCGGCGCCCGTCCGCCTCGATGCGTTCCAGCGGCGCGCCGGGCAGCGTCGGCGGGGTGGCCAGCGCGGTGTCCAGCTCGGCGACGACCAGCCGGCGGGAGCCGTACCGGCTGTGCAGGGCGGCGATCGAGCCGTCGTGCACCACCCGGCCGTGGTCGATCACCACGAGCCGGCGGCAGAGCCGCTCGATGTCGGCCAGGTCGTGGGTGGTGAGCACCAGCGTGGTGTCGCCGGCCTGGCGCAGTTCGCCGAGGAAGTCGCGGACGGCCTGCTTGCTCACCACGTCCAGGCCGATGGTGGGCTCGTCGAGGAAGAGCACCCGCGGGCCGTGCAGGAGGGCGGCGGTCAGCTCGCCGCGCATCCGCTGCCCGAGGGAGAGCTGCCGCACCGGGGTGTCCAGGAACTCATCGAGGTCCAGCAGCGCGCGGCAGCGGCGCAGCCGGGTCGCGTGGTCGCCGGCCGGCACCCGGTAGACGTGCCGGAGCAGGTCGAACGAGTCGCGCAGCGGCAGGTCCCACCAGAGCTGGGAGCGCTGCCCGAAGACCACGCCGATGCCGAGGGCCAGCCGGGTGCGCTGGGCGACCGGGCGCAGCCCGCAGACGCGTACCTGCCCGGCGGATGGGGTGAGCACGCCGGTGAGCATCTTCAGGGTGGTGGACTTGCCCGCCCCGTTCGGGCCGATGTAGCCGAGCGTCTCGCCGCGCTCCACCCGCAGGTCCACGCCGTCGACGGCGGTGACCGTCCGCTTCTCGCGGCGCAGCCGGCCCACCTTGACCCGGACCGTGAACTCCTTGCGCAGCCCCTGCGCGTCGATCACCAGGCTCATGATCCCGTACTCCGGTAGTGGCGGACACCGACGCGCCAGGCCGCCGCCGCGCCGGCGGCGGCGACCAGCGCGACCCCGGGCGCGGCCCAGCCGGCCCAGGCCGGCAGGCCCAGCGGGTCGGCCCGGCCGAGCAGCGCCAGCGCCGGCTGGTAGCTGACGAAGGCGAATCCCAGCCCGTACGCGAAGGCCGCCCGGAACCAGCCCTCGAAGATCGTGACCGGGTACGAGGTGAAGTCCCGTCCACCGTAGGTGACCGAGTTGGCCAGCTCCCCCGACTCCACCCAGTAGAACGAGACGGTGGCGGTGGCCACGAAGAGGGAGCCGAAGAAGACCACCCCGGCCAGCGGGGCGACGACGGCCAGCGCCACCCGGCCGGGCGTCCAGTCGATTCCGGCGGTGGCCAGCGCCACCACCAGCACGGCCAGGCCGAACAGCGCCCGGGACACCTTGCGCAGCGGCAGGTCCATCAGCAGCAGCTGGGGCAGCGCGCCGAGCGGTCGCAGCAGCACCGCGTCGAGCAGCCCGGTGCGCACGTACCGCGGCAGCCGCTCGATGTTGCCGACCAGCAGGTCGGCGGTGGCGAAGGCGCAGGAGGAGAGGCCGACCATCACCAGCGTCTCGCGAAGGGTGAAGCCGCCCAGCTCGTGGGTCACCCCGTAGAGCACCAGGACGGTGACCACGTCGAAGACGGTGGCCCCGACGTTGCCCAGCAGGTCCACCACGAACGACGTCCGGTACGCCGTCTGCGACCTCGCCTGCGCCCGCAGCAGCGCCCGGTACGCGGTGGCCGCGCCGCCAACCTCAGCCACCCTGCACCACCAGCCGCCGTTCGGCCCGCCGCTGCACCAGCCGACAGGCGGCCAGGATCAGCACCGCCCAGCAGAGCTGAAGGGCGACCAGCCCGAGCTGGGTGGCCGGCGGGTCGCGCTCGACCAGCACGTCCAGCGGGGTCTGGAGCAGGCTCGGGAAGGGCGTCCCGAGCCAGAGGGCGAGCTGGAGCGGCTCGGGCAGGAAGCGCAGCGGGAAGTAGAGCCCGGCCAGCACCCCCGAACCGAGCGTCCAGAGGATCATCGGGCCGCGGACGTCCTGCAACCAGTACGCCGTGGCGTTGACCAGGTACCGGCAGCCGAAGCAGAGCACCAGCGCGGTGACCACGGAGACACCGAAGAGCGGCAGGGTCGACCAGCGGGTGGGCAGGTACACGTCGAAGAAGAGCGGGCCGATGAGCAGCGGCGGCAGGAAGCGGGCCAGCACGGCGTACCCGGCGCGGCCCAGGTCGGTGGCGAGGTAGCTGGTCACCGGGTGCACCGGGCGGAGCAGGTCGCCGGCGATGTCACCGGTGCGGATCCGGTCGGCCAGGTCGCTCCAGCCCCACAGCAGGATCACCGCCAGCAGGCCCTGCGCGACCCAGACGAAGGTGGCGAGCTGGGCCCGGTCGTACCCGCCGACGCTGCCGGCGGTCCCGGCCGCCGCGAGCAGCACGTAGCAGTGCAGGAACCCGAAGACGGAGTTGGTGACGGCACCGGCCAGCGCGGCCTGACGATAGGTGGCGTATCGTCGGAAGCCGGATCGGGATATCGCCCAAAATGTCCGAAACCATAGGATAACGTTTGAGTCCGTGGACGGTGCCACAGTGGCGGTGACCGAGCCCACGCCGTTACCCTCCATCCGCAGCCATGCCGTGCCGGGTCGGGCGACTCTACCGGCAGGTGGAGGCCCCGGCACGACAATTTCCAACGAGGTGACACCGCCGTGAGCGAGCGACGCGAGCCGGGCATCGGGCCGCGCCGCACGGGCGGCGACGAGGGCCCTCGATGACGGGCGGCTACCGCGACCGCTGGCACGACCCGGCCGAGCCCTCCTGGGTCGTCGAGCCGACCACCGAGTGGCAGCCGCAGTTCCCCGGCCAGCGCTACCCCGGCGACATCGGCGCCCGGCACCTCCCGGCACCGCCCCCGCGCGGGCGGGCCGCCGTGGTCGGCCGGGCCGAGGTGCCGCCGCTCGCCCCGACCCGTCCCGACGGGACGTACCTCGGGCGGTCCTGGGACGACCACGACGAGGAACCGCCGCGCTGGGGCGGCCCCCCGGTCGCCGATCCGCAGCCCCACGCCGACGAGGCGCACCGGCGCGACGACGACCTGTACCGGCGGCCGGCCTCCGACCTGACCTGGCAGCGCGAGCGCCGCCGGCCGGAGCCGGAGGCCCCGGCCCCGCGCACCGCCCGTACCGCCTGGGCCGACCGCCACCCCGATGTCGCAGACCGGCCACGCGAAGGTGCCGACCGGCCACGCGAGGGCGCCGACCGGCCGCGCGAGGCGGCGTGGCACCGCGACCGGGGCGCCGCCGACCGGTACGACGGCCGTCCGCAGCGCCCCGCCCCGGGCGTCGCCCCGGTCTCCCCCGGGCCCAGGCACGAGCCGGCCCGTGGCGTCGAGCCCGGCTGGGTGCCCGAACCCGACGAGGCGCCGCCGGCGCGCCGGCCCGGCACCGGGTACGACCGCCGTCCGGCCGACGACGGCCGCCGGCGGGACGGTCACGAGCAGTTCCCGGCCGACCGGCGGACCCGCCCCGACCAGGAGGTCCCCGGCCGGTACCGCGAGCCGGACGAGCGCCGCCCGGCGCGCCACGACGAGCGCCCGCCGGGCCCGCCCGGATACGACGACCGCCCGCCCGCCCGCGACCACGCCGGCCACCGACCCGGACCGAACGGGTACGCGGACCGGCCCACCCCGAACGGGTATGCCGAGCAGCGGCCGGCACCGAACGGGTACGCCGAACAGCGGCCCGCGCCGAACGGGTACGACGACGCGCGCCGCCCTTCGTCCCGAGGGTCGGACGAGCGCTGGCAGCGCGGGTACGACGAGCGCCGCCACCCCGAGGAGCGGGGACCGTCGCGCGAGGCGGCCGCCCGCGCCGAGGCGTACCCGGACCGCCGGCCGCGCGAGGCGACGCCGCCCGCCGAGGCGTACCGCGAGCAGTGGAGCCGGCCCGGCGCGGACCGCGACGGCCGGGGCGGCCCCGGCCCGGAACACGGCCGGCACCCGGAGCAGCGGCCCGCCCGCCCCTCGTGGCACGAGGAGCGGCCCGCCGCCCACGGCCCGGTGCGTCCGATCTCTCCCGCGCCGGTCTCCGGGGCGCCGTCGTCCGGCGGCCCGGCCCCGGCCACACCCGTCTCCCCCGCCCCCACCTCGGGCGCGCCGGTCTCCGGCGCTCCCGTCCGCCCGGTCGCCGATTCGCGTGCCCCGCACGGCCGGGACCAGTTCCCGCCCCGCGCCGCCGGCACGCCGCCCTTCGCCGGGACCATGCCCCCGGTCTCCGGTCCGCCGCGCCCCGCGCCACCGGCCACCGGCGGCTCACCGGGCCGGACCCGCGACGACCGACCCACCTCGGCCCCGCCCGGCCCGGACCGGGACGCGCCGATCTCGTCGCCCCCGGCGGCCCGGCCGCGGTCTGAGTTCCGGCCCGGCCAGGAGGGCGCGGCGCGCCCCATCGCGCCCGGCGATGCCGGCCCGACCGCCCAGCGCCCCGTCCCGGCCGACCACCGGCCGGCGTCCGCGCCTCCGGCCGACGCGCGACCGGTCTCCGGTGCCCCCGGTGCGGGGTTCCGGTACCCCGCCGACGACCGGGTGCCGCCGGCGCACGGCCGGCCGTTCCCCGGCCAGCAGCCGACGCCCGGTCCGACGCCCGACCGACGCCCGGTGTCGGGAGCGCCCGTCGGGCACCAGCCCGTGCCGGGACCGTCCGTCGGCCACCGGCCGGTCTCCGGGCCGCCCGTCGGCCCGCCCCCGCCGCCCGAGGCCCGGGTCGCCCCGCAGCGGCCCGCCGGCCCGGCCCCCGCACCGTCCACCCCGGCGAGCACGGGCTCGGCCGCCGGCCCGTCGCTGGAGATCACGCCGGACAAGCCGCGCCGCTACATCCCGCCGGCGCCGCAGCCCACCACTCCCGTGCCCCCGGTGGCCCGCAGCACGGAGCCGAACAGCTCCGAGGCGTGGTTCCGGCCTGCCCGCCCGACGCCGGCCGACGAGGCCGACGACCGCCCGGTGTCCGCCCCGTCCGGCGCGGCGGGCCCGTCCGCGCCGGCGGCCCGCCCGTCCCCGGACGCGGACCGGCCGACCCCGGTCGATCCGCCCCGGGACGCGTCCCGGTCGGCAGCCCCGGTGTCCGCGCCGCCCGGGCAGCCGGCCGAGGCCACCCACCCCTCGGACGAGCGGTCCCCCGTGCCGTCGCCGGACGCCGAGCCGTACCGGCCGGTCTCCGCGCCGCCGGCGTTCCGGCCGGTCGCCGACCGGGCCGCGTCCGACGTCACGGCACCGGCAGCGGCGCCTCCGGTCGCGGCCGGCTCCGGGCCGGCCGCCGCACCGGTCGAGCCCGCGGCTCCGACGCCGGAGCGGGACACCGCCGACGAGATTGCCGCACCGCTGCCGGCCGAGGCCACCGCGTCCGCGCCGGGGACCTCCGCCGCGCCGGCACCGGTCCCCGCGGCCCACCATGACGCGGCGGCGGTCCGGCCGCGCTCGGCACCACCGGTGCCTTCGGACGCTCCCGCCGGCCCGGCTTCCGACGACGCCCACCACCCCACCTCCGCGCCCTGGGCCGAGATCCCGGGGCCGTCGGTCCCGGTGTCCGCGCCGCCGGCGGACGCCGCTGTGGAGTCGCCCCGGCCCATCTCCGCACCTCCCGCCGATGCCCTGGAGCCGGTCCGACCGATCTCCGCGCCACCGGCCGAGGCTCTGGAGAGGGCCCGACCCGTCTCCGTGCCACCGGCCGACAACTGGGCGGCCGGTACGGCCGAATCAGACGCGTCCGACGCAGCCGAACCGGCCCGACCGGTCACCGCAACGCCGGCCGAGCCCGACCCGGCCGGAACGGACGCCATCAGCACGTCGACCCGACCCGTCTCCGCACCGCCGGCCGGCACGCCCGAGCAGTCCGCCCGGCCGGTGCCGGAAGTCCCGTCGCCGGTGGCCGACGCAAGCGATGCGCCGTCCATCCGGCCGGTATCCGCACCGCCCGGGGTGGACACCGACGAGGAGCCCGTCCATCCGGTCTCGGCTCCGCCGTCGCCGACCGGTGCGGGTCCGACCGCACCCGAGGCGTCGACGCCGCCCGCCACCGCTCCGGAGCAGTCCGCCGGGCTCGTTCCGACGCCCCCGGTCGCCGCTGCCACCACCGAAGCGGCACCCGACCCGGACCCGGCCGACACGGCCACCCCGCCGGCCGACACGGCCACCCCGCCGGCCGACGTGACCGCGCCGCCGGTCGCCGAGGCGGAGCCGGCCCCGGCGGACCCGCCGGCCACCACCGCCGCGGAGACCACCACCACCGTGCCGGACGAGCCGCCGGCCGACCCGGAGCAGGTCCTGGCCGCGTACCGGTGGCGGCTGGACCCCGAGACGCTGCGCGAGGTCGTCGACGACGCCGACGAGCTGCGGACGCTACGCCGGCGGCTGACCGAGAAGCTCGGCGCGTCCCTGGACAACCGGGCCCGGGCGCGGCTGCTCAGCCTGCGCGCGGTGGTCTCCCGGGTCGTCCACGACCTGGACGACGCGCTCGCCGACGGCCGGCTCGCCCTCACCTACGCGGAGGCGACCGGCGAGCTGCGGCGAACCGCGCTGGCCCGGGCCCGGCTGGCGGAGGTGCTGCGCTGGAAGGGCGAGTTCGCCGAGGCGGACCGGCTCTTCGCCGAGGCCAACTCGGCCGAGCTGCCGGACCGGCTGCGGGCGGCGCTGCACGAGCACGCCGGCCGCTCCTGCTACGACCAGGGCCGGCTGATGGAGGCCTGCGAGCACTTCGAGCGCGCCCTGGACCTGCGCCGGGCCGACGACCCGGAGCTGACCGAGCGGATCCGGGTCTGCCTGGACGCGGTGCACACCCGGGCCACCGCCCGGGGCGGCTTCGGGCCGTACCCCCGCAGCCGGGAGGAGGTGCTGCGTGGGCGCACCTCCCCGGTGCCCACGCTCGACGGCGGCCTGGGCCGGTGGGGGTACGCGGACGCCGACGGCGAGCTGGTCCTCGACTACCGGTACGCCGAGGCGCAGCCGTTCCGCGAGGGCCTGGCCTGGGTACGCCGCCCCGACGCCCCGGGCTGGGAGCTGATCGACGAGGCCGGCCGCACCCTGATCGGCCCCTCGTACGCGGCGGTGCGGGCCTTCTCCGACGGTCTGGCCTGGGTCTCGCGCCGCGGCGAGGCGGACTGGATGGCGATCGACTCCGAGGACACCGTGGTGGTGCCGGCGGGCTTCGAGGACGCCCGGCCGTTCACCGCCGGGGTCGCCGCGGTGCGCCGGGGCGGCTGGGGCGCGGTGGACCGCAACGGCCGGCTGGTCGTCCCGACCCGCTACCACGGCTTCCGCACCGCGCTGGCCGACGGCCGCCGGCTCGACGGCTTCACCGACGAGGGGCTGGCCGTGGTGGAACTGGGCGGCTTCCGGGGCGTGGTGGACCGCACGGGCCGGGTGCTGGTCGCACCGGCCCACCCGGATCTGGTGATCCACCCGGTGGCGTTCCTGGCCAACGACCGCACCGGCCGGTGGGGCGCGCTGGACCGGCGGGGCGAGCCGCTCATCGACCCGGTGCACCCCGGCCCGGACGCGGTGCTGGCCGAGATCGACCTGCTGCTGACCGACGCGCATCCGGTGCTCTGAACCACGCCGCCGCCGCGCCGTCCCCTGGTCATGATCGGAGCGGACTAGGGTCGGGGCATGGAATTCCGACACCTGGGCCGTTCCGGCCTGATGGTCAGCGAGATCTCGTACGGCAACTGGATCACCCACGGTTCGCAGGTCGAGGAGGACGCGGCGCTGGCCTGCGTCCGCGCGGCCCTGGACACCGGCATCACCACCTTCGACACCGCCGACGTCTACGCCGGCACCCGCGCCGAGGAGGTGCTCGGCAAGGCCCTCGCGGGCGAGCGCCGGGAGGGCCTCGAGGTGTTTACCAAGGTCTACTGGCCGACCGGGCCGGGCCGCAACGACCGGGGCCTGTCCCGCAAGCACATCATGGAGTCGATCGACGGCTCGCTGCGCCGGCTGCGCACCGACTACGTGGACCTCTACCAGGCCCACCGGTACGACTACAGCACCCCGCTGGAGGAGACGATGTCGGCGTTCGCCGACATCGTGCACGCCGGCAAGGCGCACTACATCGGCGTCTCGGAGTGGAAGGCCTCGCAGATCCGCGAGGCCCACCAGCTCGCTCGCGAGCTGCGCATCCCGCTGGTGTCCAACCAGCCGCAGTACTCGATGCTCTGGCGGGTCATCGAGACCGAGGTCGTCCCGACCAGCGAGGAGCTGGGCATCGGGCAGATCGTCTGGTCGCCGATGGCCCAGGGTGTGCTCTCCGGCAAGTACCTGCCGGGCCAGCCGCCGCCGGCCGGCTCCCGCGCCACCGACGAGAAGTCCGGCGCCGGGTTCATCGCCCAGTGGCTGACCGACGAGGTGCTGACCCGGGTGCAGCGGCTCAAGCCGCTGGCCGAGCAGGCCGGGCTGACCATGCCGCAGCTCGCCATCGCCTGGGTGCTGCAGAACCCGAACGTCTCGTCGGCGATCGTCGGGGCGTCCCGCCCCGAGCAGGTGCACGACAACGTCAAGGCGGCCGGCGTGAAGCTCGACGCCGACCTGCTCAAGGCGATCGACGAGATCGTCGAGCCGGTCACCGAGCGAAACGCGGCGAAGACCGAGAGCCCGGCCCAGCGGCCGTGACGCTCCCCCGGGCCGGCGCGGCGTCCGCGCCGGCCCGGGCTCTTCCCCGGGTACGCCGGCCGCGCAGCGCCCCGCCGGCTCGGCGGACTCAGCCCTGCCAGAAGCGGATCAGGTCCAGCCCCAGGCCGTAGAGCCAGCTCGGCAGGCCGAGCAGGTCGCCGATCGCGAAGACCGCGTCGAAGAACCAGCCGCCGATGCGCGGGTTCCACAGCAGCGCGAAGAGCAGGATGAAGCCGTACGGGGCGAACATGTCGTACATCCGCCGCCACTGCGGGTTCAGCCAGGGCTGGATCATGTTGCCGCCGTCCAGTCCGGGCACCGGGAGCAGGTTGAGCACGCTCGCGGTGAGCTGGAGGAACGTCAGCAGCGCCACCCCGGCCCAGAACTCGATCGGCCCGCCGACGGTCCCCGTGCCGATCCGCAGCGCCGCCACCAGCAGCAGCGTGAACAGCACGTTGGTGGCCGGGCCGGCGAGGCTGACCAGGGTGTGCCGTAGCCGGCCCGGGATGGCGTGCCGGTCCACCCAGACCGCGCCGCCGGGCAGGCCGATGCCGCCGAGCAGCACCACCACCACCGGCAGCACGATCGACAGCAGCGGGTGGGTGTACTTGAACGGGTTCAACGTCAGGTAGCCCCGGTGGGCGATGTCCCGGTCGCCGGCCCGGAACGCGACCACCGCGTGGGCGTACTCGTGCAGGCAGAGCGAGACCAGCCAGCCCGAGACCACGAAGAGGAACACGTCGAACTTGACGTTGCCGAACCGGTTCCAGGCCATCACCCCGCTGGCCACGAAGAGCGCGACCAGGGCCAGGAAGACCGGGCTGGGCCGGAACGCCGCCCGGGGCACGCCGAGCACGAGCGGCTCGCCGCCCGGGCGGTCGTAGCCCATCACTCCGCCGTCGGGAGCAGGCTCATCCGGTACTCCACCCGGTCGTCCTCCACGAGCGCGACCGAGGTGACGCCGGACGCCGCGAGCTCCCGCCAGGTCTGGCCGATCCACGATTCGGCGTCCGCCTGACTGCCGAACGACTCCGCCGGTCCATCGACCGACGCGCCGTTCGCGCCCTCGTACCGCCAGCTCCACGCCATGCCGCGTCTCCCCTCGCCGCTACACCGTCCCCCGGGGACGGACCCCCGCAAGCGTAGTCGGCCGTCCGCGCGCCGGCCCGACGCTCACCCCCGCCGGGGCCGGCCGGTGATCACCATGAGTGTCCCCGGCCGGTACGGTGGCGCGGTGCTGACTCAAGGAGTGGTGCTCAGCAACCGGTACCGGCTGGGCGAACGGGTGGCGACCGGCGGCATGGGCGCGGTCTGGCGGTGTGTCGACACGTTGCTGGACCGCGAGGTGGCGGTGAAGGTGCTGCTCCCGGCGCTGGTGGAGGACCCGGAGTTCACCAGCCGGTTCCACGCCGAGGCCCGGATGATGGCGGCCCTGCGGCATCCGGGCATCGTCGCGGTGCACGACTTCGGCTCGGCGACGCTGGCCGACGGCAGCCAGGTCAGCTACCTGGTGATGGAGTACGTCGACGGCGAGCCGCTGGTCACCTGGATCCGGCGCGCCGGCCGGCTCGACCCGACGTCGACCATGTCGGTGGTGGCGCAGGCCGCCGCCGCGCTGCACGCCGCGCACACCGCCGGCATCGTGCACCGGGACGTCAAGCCGGGCAATCTGCTGGTGAAGCGGGACGGGACGGTGGTGCTGGTCGACTTCGGCATCGCCCGGTCCAGCACGATGGCTTCGCTGACCGCCGCGCACATGGTGCTCGGCACGGCCTCGTACATGTCGCCGGAGCAGGCGGTCGGCCAGCCGGTCTCGGCGGCCACCGACGTCTACGCGCTCGGGGCGGTCGCCTACTACTGCCTGACCGGGCAGCCGCCGTTCGTCGGGGAGAACCCGTTGCAGGTGGCGCTGCGGCACGCCCAGGAGGAGCCGGCGCCGCTGCCGCCGGGCACCCCGCCGGCGGTGGCCGAGGTGGTCGCGCGGGCCCTGGCCAAGAGCCCCGGTGACCGCTGGCCCAGCGCCGCGGCCCTGGCCGACGCCGCCCTGGACGCCCGGGACGCCACGCTGGCCGTGCTGCGGGTGCCGCCGCGTCCGCCGTGGGCGCTGGCGGGTCCGGCCCTGCCGGCGCCGACCGGGCCGTTGACGCCGTCCGGCCCGTTGACGCCGTCCGGCCCGGCGGGCGACCCGTCGAAGGCGGCGTCCGCCGGAGCGCGGGACACCGGCACGGGGACCGGCTCGGGAGCACTTCCGGCCGGACCGCCGACGCCGCCCGCCGCGGGGACCGGGGCGCTGTCCGGCGCGGTCTCCACGCCACCCGCGCCGCCCGCCGGCCCCGACCGGCGTTCCGGCCCGGGCGCTGCTCCCCTCCCGCCCGCCGGGCCTGGAACCGGCCCGGCACAGGTTGCCGGCCCAGGGCACGGACGCGGACCCGGGCCCGCCCACGGTGGCGCTACGCCGGCGGGGCAACTGGGCGGTGAGGGGATTGGCGTCGGCCCCGGAACCGTGGCGCCGCGGTGGCAGCAGAGCGGCCCACCCGCCACACCGGCGGGCGGCACACCCGCTCCGACCGGGCACCCGGCTGGCGCGCCCTTCCCGGCCCCCGGGCAGCCGTATCCGGGCGGGCCGTACCCGGCCGTGGTGGGCGGCCAGCAGGCGACCCCGCCCGCCGGCTACCCCAGCCGGTTCGTCGTACCGGAGACCACCCCGACCCGGGAGGACCGGGCCGGCGGCGCGGCCCGGCGGCGCCGGCTCGCCCTGGCCGGCGCGGCGGGCGGGGTGGTGGCCGTGGTGGCCGCCGTGGCCGCCGTGGTGGCGCTCCAGCCCGACGAGCCCGCCCGGGGCGGCCCGGCGCTGACCGCCGAGTCGGAGTCGGCGGCACCGGTGCTGCCGGGCCCGAGCGTCAGCACCCGGGGCGGGAAGCCGAGGCCCAGCGCGAGCGCCACCGGCTCCCGGCCGGCCTCGGCGACGCCGACCGCCGGGTCGACCGGCACGACGACGGGCCCGGGACCGAGCGCGTCTCCCACCACCTCCGCTCCGCAGCCGGGGACGACCACCACCCCGCCGGCGAGGACCAACCCGTACACGCCGGCCCAGGTCTGCGGCAGCGGCTACCAGGTGATCGACTCCGCCTCGTTGACCGCGAACGGGGTCCGGCGGGGAAAGGTCTACCTGCTGTGGAACGAGGCGGCCAAGGCCAACTGCGTGGTCACCATGAAGGTGACCGCGGTCGGCGAGCGCACCACGGCGTCGGCGTTCCTGGAGGTGCAGGGGAAGACCCGCGCCACCGACAGCGGCGCGTTCGAGTACTACGCCGGCCCGGTCCGCGCCGGAGCCGGCGGGACCTGCGTGAAGTGGGGCGGGGCGACCGGCGGCGCCAGCTACGCCAGCGGATTCGAGCACTGCGGCTGAGCCCGGGCCGGGCGGCGACCGCAGCCCGGGCGGCTTTAAGGTACGGGCATGTCCGTTGACGGCTGGAACACGGTCCTGGTGCTCGGCGGTATCCGCTCGGGCAAGTCGGAGTTCGCCGAGTCCCTGGTGGGTGACGCCCCGTCGGTGCGCTACGTGGCGACCTCCGCCGACGCGGACCCGGACGACACCGAGTGGGCCGCCCGGCTGGCGGCGCACCGGGAACGCCGGCCGGGCAGCTGGACCACCGAGGAGACCGCCGACGACCCGCGCCGGCTGGCCGACGTGATCGCCTCCGCCGGGCCGAACGAGACGCTGCTGGTGGACGACCTGGGTGGCTGGGTGACGGTGCTGCTCGACCCGGCGCACCAGCCCGCCGACGACGTGGCCACCATCGCCGAACTGGCCGCGGCGGTGCGCGCCAGCGAGGCGCGGATCGTGCTGGTCAGCCCCGAGGTGGGGCTGTCGCTGGTGCCGACCACCCCGCTGGGTCGGGCCTTCACCGACGCGCTCGGCGCGGCGAACCGGGCCGTCGCGGACGCCTGCGACGCCGTGGTGCTGGTGGTCGCCGGTCAGCCGACCTGGCTCAAGCCTGCCGTCACTCCGCGCGCGGCCGGGGTGCCCGCCCAGGCCGGCCCGGCCCGCCACGACGTGACCGCCGCCGCCGCGCCGGCCGAGGCGCCGCTGCCGGACGTGCTGACCCCGACCGCACCCGCCGCGCCCGCCGCACCCGCGGAGACCAACGGGACCGCCTGGGCGGCGCCGACCATGGCGCTGCCGATGGTCGCCACCGGCCTGGTCATCCAGCCCGGCATGGAGCTGCCCATGCCGGACGAGTACGCCGGCCCGCAGGCCGTCGACCGGCTCGCCACGCTGGACCTGGCGGGGGCCGGCTTCGGCGAGCTGGAACGGGTCGTCGGCTTCGCCGCCGCCACCCAGGGCACCGCGACCCCCGCCCCGTGGGCGAGCGTGCGGGTGCTGCTGCTGCACGGGGACCACCAGGGCGGCGCCGCCGCCGGCACGGTCCCCGGCGAGTCGTCGCGCCGGGCCCGGCAGGCGCGGGCCGGCCGGGGCGCGCTGGCGAGGCTGGCCGCCGAGAACGGCGCCAGCCTCCAGGTGGTGGACACCCCGTCCTCGGCGCCGATGGAGCAGGAGCCGGCGCTGGCCGGCGCCGCCGTCGAGTCGGCCCTGCGCTACGGCTGGCGGCTGGCCGAGGAGGCCGCCGACGCGGGCGTACAGCTGCTGGTGCTGGGGGCGTGCGGCGCCGGCACGGAGGCGGCCGCCGCGGCGGTGCTGGCGGCGACCGCCGGCGCGGAGGCCCCGGCGGTGCTCGGCCGGGTGATCACCGCCAGCGGCGAGATCGACGACGCGGCGTGGATGACCCGCTGCGCGGCGGTCCGGGACGCGCTGCACCGGACCCGCCGCTCCCCGCGCGACGCCAAGGACGTGCTGGCCGAGCTGGGCGGCGGCGACATCGCGGTGGCCACCGGCGTGCTGCTCGGCGCGACCGCCCGCCGGCTGCCGGTGATGCTCGACGGGCCGGTCGGCGTGGCCGCCGGCATGATCAGCCGCGACCTGGCCGGGCAGGCCCGGCACTGGTGCGTGCTGGCCGACCACGGCGGCCACCCGGCGGTCCGGCTCGCCGCCGACGTGCTCGGCCTGACCCCGCTGCTGGACCTGCGGCTGGACCTGGGCGAGGGGGCGAACGCGCTGACCGCGCTGCCGCTGCTGCGCTCGGTGCTGGCGCTGGCCGCCGCGCTGCCCGCGCACCCCCGGCTCGGCGGCGGGGACCCCGACTCCGACGAGCCGGACTTCGCCGAGCCGGAACCGGCGGGCCCCGGCCCGACCACCGTGGAGCCGGACGGCACCGAGCCCGACTTCAGCGAGCCAGACTTCAGCGAGCCGGAGCCCGCCGGCCCGGGGCCGACGACCACGGAGCCGGACCCGTCCGGCCGGCGTGCCGGCTGAGTCGCGGGTCGTCGACGGCCTGCGGCTGGCGCTGACCACCTTCACCACACTGCCGGTGCGCGCCGGCCGGATCGACCGCCCGACGGCGGGCGCCGCGATGGCGCTCGCCCCGTTGGTCGGGGCAGTGCTCGGCGCGGTGCTCGCCGGGGTGCTGCTGCTGTTGGCCGCGTTCGCTCCCCCGCTGGTCGCCGCCGGGGTGACGGTGGGCTGCGCCGCCCTGCTCACCCGCGGGCTGCACCTGGACGGGCTGGCCGACACCGTGGACGCGCTGGGGTCGTACCGGCGGGGAGCGGCGGCGCTGGAGATCATGAAGAAGCCGGACGTGGGGCCGTTCGGGGTGGTCGCGCTGGTGGTCGTACTCCTGCTCCAGACGGCGGCCCTCGCGGAGCTGGCGGGGCGGTCGTGGCCGGCGGTGCTCGCGGGCGTGGTGGCCGCGACGGCGGCGGGGCGGCTCGCGGTGACGGTGGCCTGCCGGCGCGGGGTGCCGGCGGCCCGGCCGGAGGGGTTGGGCGCGCTGGTCGCCGGGACGGTGGGACCGGTGGCGCCGGCGGTCGGCGCGGTCGCCGTCGCGCTGGCGGCGGTGGCGGCGGTGCCGGGCCGCCCGTGGCAGGGGCCGCTCGCCGTCGCGGCGGCGCTCACCGTCGCGGTGGGGCTGCTGCGCCACGTGGTACGCCGGCTCGGCGGCGTCACCGGCGACGTGCTCGGCGCCACCGTCGAGGTGGTCACCACGCTGGTCTACCTGGGACTGGTGCTGTCCGGCTGAACGCGGCACCCGGCGGCGGGTAGCGTTTGCCCCGACAGCACCGGCACGGCCTTCCGGGGGACGACTTGCTCATCACGGACGACTTCCTCCCCATCCCGGTGCCGGAGTCGCTGAGCGCGACGTACCTGGTGCCGATGGCGGGGCTGCCCCGGGTGAGCCCGAAGACGGCGGTACGGGCGCTGGAGGGCCGGCTGGCCGAGCCGGTGCACGGGCTGGCAACGCAGATGCTGGACAGCCCGCTGATGACGGTGGACACCCGGTCGATCGACGAGTTTCCGCAGCTGCCGCCGGACCTGCTCACCGCGTTCGGCGCCACCGAGGCGCAGCTCGGTCGGCTGGCCGCGGCCAGCCATCTGGTGGTGGTGCAGGCCGAGTACCGGCCGGGCTGGCCGCCGGCGCACGAGTGGGCGGCCCGCGCGGTGGCCGCCGCGGTCGCCGAGTCCGTCGACGGCGACGTGGTGGACGTGTTCGGGTTGCAGTTCCTCGACCCGGCGGCCGCGCTGCGCTCGCTGCCGGACGCCGAGGGCCGGGTACGCCTGGTCGACTGGGTGCTGGTGCCCTACTCCTCCGACGCGGAGGGGCTCTGGTTCACCACCAAGGGGCTGCGCCGATTCGGCCTGCTGGAGTTGCAGACCCAGGGCGTGCCGGACCACCTCACCCGGGCCTGGGGCGCGGTGATGACCGGGGCCGCCCGGCGGCTGCTGCGGGACTGGACCGACGGGCTGGCCGGCGAGGAGGTGCCGGCGTTCGTGCAGCTGCCCGTGCTGGCCACGGTGACCGGGCACGACATCGCGGTGGCGTACGGCAATCCGGAGCAGCACGGCGCGACGGCCCCGGTGCTGCTGCGGCTGGAGCTGGACCCGGCCACCGACCCGGAGGCCGACTCGTTCCTCAGCCTGCGCCCGCCGCCCGGGCACCCCGGCCCGCCCGGGAAGTACTTCGCCGCGGCCTGCGCGACGCTCTTCTCCGGCATCCAGCCCGACGTCCGCTACGCCCGGCCGGGTGACGCGATGAGCAAGGCGATCGCCACCGCGCGGGCCGGGCTGGACGACATCCGGGCCCGGTTCCTCGCCGGCAAGCTGCCGCCGGAGTCGCAGCTCGTGGTCAAGTACGGCCTGCCCGGCGACGAGGGCCCCGAGTTCGTCTGGGCCGGGGTGACCTCCTGGGAGGTGCCGGAGCGGCTCGTCGGCGCCAGCGCCAGCGACGCCAACACCGACCCCACCGTCCGGATCGGCTCCCCCGTCGTGATCGAGGCCACCGACGTGGTCGACTGGGCCCTCCTCGACGGCACCGGCGTCATCGAGGGTGGCTGGACCCAGGCCGTCCTCGACGCCGGCGAACGGCCCGGCCCCACCCACTGACCCCTCCCCACCCGCCCGACCTGCCCCGCCCGACCTGCCCCGCCCGACCTTGTTGATCAAGAAGTTCGCGTCAGGATCCGGGGGTCCGGGCGACGCAAACCTCTTGGTCAACGTGGGTCAGGTAGCGGGGGTGGGGCGATCAGGGTGTTGGTGCGGGCGGCGCGGGCGGCGCCCCAGGCGTGGAGGGCCTCCAGCACCGGAACGAGGGTGCGGGCCTCGTCGGTGAGGTGGTACTCGACGTGCGGAGCGCGCGGGGTGCCGCGGTCCACCCGGGTGACCAGGCCGTCGGCCTCCAGCTCGCGCAGGCGCTGGACGAGCATCTTCTCGCTGACGTCCGGCATCCGCCGGCGCAGCTCGCCGTAGCGGTGCACGCCCTCCTTGAGGTGGGCGAGGATCACCGGCCGCCACTTGCCGCCGATCACGTCGACGGCCAGCTCCACCGCGCAGTGATAGCGCTTCGGCATCGGGCACCCTACTTACCGGAAAGTGCGTACTTGATCACGCGTCGGATCGGGTGGTGGGCTGTCGGCATGATCGTCGAGTACATCAGGTACCGCGTACCGCAGGAACGCCGGGCGGAGTTCGTCCCGGCGTACGCCCGGGCGGCCCAGGCGCTGGACGCCGCCCCCGAGTGCCTCGGCTACGAGCTGAGCCGCTGCGTGGACGACCCGGCCGCCCACATCCTCCGCATCCGCTGGACCTCCGCCGAGGCCCACCTCGACGCCTTCCGCACCGGCCCGCACTTCCCCGGCTTCCTGACGGAGATCCGCCCCTGGATCCAGGACATCGAGGAGATGCGCCACTACACCCCCACCGAGGTCACCTCCACCCCCTGACCCGCCCCCGGCCCGCGTCGATCATGAGGTTGACGGCGATGTCGATCTCCCGGACCGCGGCCAACCTCATGATCGACCGAACTACTTGACCGAGGGGGTCACGAACGGGGGGCGGGTGACGCGCATCTGGGCGCGGCGGCCGCGGATGTCGACCTCGACGAGGTCGCCGTCGGCGAGCTTGGCGTCCGTGTCGAGCAGGGCCAGGGCGATGCCCTGCTTCTTGGTGGGCGAGAACGTGCCGCTGGTGATCGTGCCGAGCTCGGTGTCGCCGGCGTAGACGGTCATGCCGGGGCGCGGGATGGCCCGGTCGACGGCCTCGAGGCCGCGCAGCGTACGGCGCGGGCCGGCGGCCTTCTCGGCGAGCAGCGCCTCGCGGCCCCAGAACGCCGGCTTGTCCCAGCCGACCGCCCAGCCGGAGCGGGCCTGCACCGGCGTGATCTCCAGCGACAGGTCCTGCCCGTGCAGCGGGTAGCCCATCTCGGTGCGCAGCGTGTCCCGGGCGGCCAGCCCGCAGGCCCGCAGCTCGTACGCCGCACCGGCGGCGAACAGCGCGTCCCAGACCGCGACGGCGTGCTCCGCCGGCACCACCAGCTCGTAGCCCAGCTCCCCGGTGTAGCCGGTGCGGCAGACGGTCAGCTCCACTCCGGCCAGGGTGGCGGCGGAGAAGCTCATGTAGCCGTGCTCCACCGGCAGGCCCAGCCCGCCGAGCAGTTCCGCCGAGCGCGGGCCTTGCACGGCCAGCACCGCGTACGCCTCGT
This sequence comes from Micromonospora sp. L32, assembly GCF_052068055.1. NCBI lineage: Bacteria > Bacillati > Actinomycetota > Actinomycetes > Micromonosporales > Micromonosporaceae > Micromonospora > Micromonospora sp. L32. Next base: position 274,817 of record NZ_JBQHDD010000004.1, read on the forward strand.
GCTCGTCGGTGACCGTGATCCCGGCCGGCGCGGCGGCGCGCAGCCGGCGCACCACCTCGGCGGTGTTCGCCGCGTTCGGGATGAGGAAGACGTGGTCGTCGGCGTGCAGGTAGGCGATGATGTCGTCCACCACGCCGCCGGTCGCGTCGTCACAGCAGAGCGTGTACTGCGCCCGGCCCGGGCCGATGCGGCTTAGGTCGTTGCTGAGGCAGGCGTTGACGAAGTCCGCCGCGCCCGGCCCGGTGACCCGCGCCTTGCCCAGGTGGGAGACGTCGAAGACACCCACGGCGGTACGCACCGCCGTGTGTTCCTTCAGCACGCCGCCGCCGGCGTACTCCAGCGGCATCTCCCAACCCCCGAAGGGGGCGAACTTGGCGCCGAGAGCGGTGTGCCGCTCGTGCAGCGGGGAACGGCGCAGCCGGGTCGCGGCGGCGTCGGAGGTCACGTCCGTCATGGGTGGCAACTTACCGGGGTACCCGCCGCTGGTTAGCATCGGCGGGACCCGCCGCGACAGCCATCGGCGGGACAGCCAAGCTTCCGGCGGGTAGGTTGCCGCCGGAGACCTTCATCGCCGGTACGCGACGACGCGACCGGCCCGGCCCGCCCGGAGTAGCTTCAGTGACATCGCCCAGCACCACCCTGAGCCTGGTCGACACCGACCCCGCCGAGCTTGCCGTCGACGCGATCGTGATCGGCGTGCACAGCCAGACCGGAGAGCAGGACGCCACGAGCGGCCTCGCCGGCACCCTGCTGCTCGCCAGTGGCGCGGAGAGCATCGCCGCCGCCTTCGACGGCAAGCTGACCGAGACGCTGGCGCTGCTCGGCGCGACCGGCGCTCCGGGCGAGGTGACCAAGCTGGCCACGCTGGGCACGGTGACCGCGCCGATCGTCGCCGCGGTCGGGCTCGGCCCCGAGCCGACCGGCGCCGCCCCCGCCCCGGAGACGCTGCGCCGGGCCGCCGGCGCCGTCGTCCGGGCGCTCGCCGGCGCGCCCCGGGTGGCGCTGAGCATGCCGCTGCCCGACGACGCCGACGCCCCGGCCGCGCTGCGCGCGGTCGCCGAGGGCGCGCTGCTCGGTGGCTACCGGTTCGCCGGCTACAAGACCAAGCCGCAGCCGACCCGGCGTACGCCGGTGGCCGAGGTGCTGATCTCCGTGCCGGACGCCGGTGACGCGACCGCCCGGGGCGAGATCGACCGGGCCACCGCGGTGGCCGGTGCGGTGCGTACCAGCCGGGACTGGGTGAACACCGCCCCGAACGAGCTGCGTCCGCCGGCCTTCGCCGAGGCCGTCGCGACGGCCGCCCGCGCGGCCGGGCTCGGCGTCGAGGTGCTGGACGAGGAGGCGCTGCGCGCCGGCGGGTACGGCGGCATCGTCGCCGTCGGGCAGGGCTCGGAGGCCCCGCCGCGCCTGGTCAAGCTCACGTACACCCCGTCGGGCGGCGGCAGCGGCAAGCGGGTGGCGCTGGTCGGCAAGGGCATCACCTTCGACACCGGCGGCATCTCGATCAAGCCGGCGCAGGGCATGTGGGAGATGAAGTCGGACATGGCCGGGGCGGCCGCCGTCGGCGCCGCGATGCTGGCGATCGCCGCGGTGAAGCCGTCGGTGGCGGTGACCGCGTACCTGCCGATGGCGGAGAACATGCCGTCGGGCACCAGCTACCGGCCGGGTGACGTGATCACCATGTTCAACGGCAAGAAGGTCGAGGTGCTCAACACCGACGCCGAGGGCCGCATGATCCTGGGCGACGCGATGGCGCGGGCCTGCGCGGACGGCACCGACTACCTCTTCGAGACGTCCACTCTCACCGGTGGGCAGGTCATCGCGCTGGGCAAGAAGATCGCCGGCGTGATGGGCACCCCGGAGCTGTGCGAGCGGGTCAGGGCCGTCGGCGAGTCCGTCGGCGAGCCGGCCTGGCCGATGCCGCTGCCGGACGACGTGCGCAAGGGCATGGACTCCGACGTCGCGGACATCTCCCAGGTCAACGCCGGCATGGACCGGGCCGGGCACATGCTGCAGGGCGGCGTGTTCCTGCGCGAGTTCGTCACCGAGGACGTGGCCTGGGCGCACATCGACATCGCGGGCCCGGGCTACCACTCGGGCGAGGCGACCGGCTACTGGACGAAGGGCGGCACCGGCGTCCCGGTCCGCACCCTGGTGCAGCTCGTCGAGGACGTCGCCGCCAACGGCTGACGCCCACCCGCGACCCACGATCGGGGCGCCTCCCACACTTGGGAGGCGCCCCGCCCGCATTCCACCCGGCAGCCGGCCCCGCTTCCCACGCCCCGCGCCAAGGTCGACCCCGTTTGCGGCGTGTCGCGGTGTCAGCCCGCCCGGACACCGCGACACGCCGCATCTCGCGGGACGGCGCACGGCGACGCCCGGCCGGGCGAGGCAGGGCCGGGCAGGGCCGGGCAGGGGTCAGAAGAGTTCGGGGCGGCGTTTGCGGCGCTCGTTGTAGTCGCGCATCCGCTGCGGGTAGCCCATCAGGCGGACGTCGTAGATGGGGATGGCCAGCCGGTGGGCGAAGCGGCGGGCCCCCTCGGGGCCGTCGACGCGGCGGCGGGTCCACTCCCCGTCGTCGGCGATCAGGATGACCGTGGTCTCGGTGACCGTGGTCCGCGGCTCGATGTACGCCTCGACGCCCCGCCGGGTCCGGACGAAGTCCTCAAGATGGTCCAGATCGGCCCGGTCGGCGGGGCGGCCACGACTGACCGCGCCCGTCTGCTTTCGTCGCCGGAATAGCCCCACCGACTGTCTCCTCCCCCGTCCGTCATCGAAGACGGTGCCAAGAGTACGTGTCGACGACGTGTCGTTGGGCACCTCGGTACGCGCCCCGCATCCCCTAGTGACAAGATGACCGAGGTGGGGTGTGTCCCTGTTACCCCTCCGTGACCCCCGATGCAGCGACGCGACCTGGGAGTTGGACGTGAGCGAGCCGAACGAGACCTTCGACATCGTCATTCTCGGAGGTGGCAGCGGCGGCTACGCGGCGGCGCTGCGCGCCGCCCAGTTGGATCTCTCGGTCGCGCTGATCGAGAAGGGGAAGCTCGGCGGCACCTGCCTGCACAACGGCTGCATCCCCACCAAGGCGCTGCTGCACGCGGCCGAGATCGCCGACCAGACCCGCGAGTCCGAGCAGTTCGGCGTGAAGGCCGAACTGGTCGGTATCGACATGGCGGGGGTCAACTCGTACAAGGACGGCGTGGTCTCCCGCCTCTACAAGGGCCTGCAGGGCCTGGTGGGCAGCGCCAAGAACATCACCTTCGTGGCCGGCGCCGGCAAGCTGGTCGGCAAGAACGTCGTCGAGGTCGACGGCAAGCGCTACACCGGCCGCAACGTCGTCCTGGCCTCCGGCTCGTACGCCAAGAGCCTGCCCGGCCTGGAGATCGACGGCGAGCGAATCATCACCAGCGACCACGCGCTGACCCTGGACCGGGTCCCGGCGTCGGTGATCGTGCTCGGCGGCGGCGTGATCGGCGTCGAGTTCGCCAGCGTGTGGAAGTCCTTCGGCGTGGACGTCACGATCGTCGAGGCGCTGCCCCGCCTGGTCGCCGCCGAGGACGAGGAGTCGTCCAAGGCGCTGGAGCGGGCCTTCCGCAAGCGGAAGATCAACTTTAAGGTCGGCAAGCCGTTCGAGAAGGTCGAGAAGACCGACAACGGCGTCAAGCTGACCATCGCCGGCGGCGAGACCGTCGAGGCCGAGCTGCTGCTGGTCGCCGTCGGGCGTGGTCCGAACACCGCCAACCTCGGGTACGAGGAGCAGGGCGTGAAGATGGACCGCGGCTACGTGCTGACCGACGAGCGGCTGCGCACCAGCGTGCCGAACGTCTACGCGGTCGGTGACATCGTGCCCGGCCTCCAGCTCGCCCACCGCGGCTTCCAGCAGGGCATCTTCGTCGCCGAGGAGATCGCCGGCCAGAACCCGGCCGTGATCGACGAGGCCGGCATCCCGCGGGTCACCTACTCCGACCCGGAGCTGGCGTCGGTGGGTCTGACCGAGACGAAGGCCAAGGAGCAGTACGGCGCGGACAAGGTCAAGACCTACAACTACAACCTGGGTGGCAACGGCAAGAGCCAGATCCTCAAGACGGCCGGCTTCGTGAAGCTGGTCCGGGTGGAGGACGGCCCGGTGGTCGGCGTGCACATGGTCGGCGCCCGGGTCGGTGAGCTCGTCGGCGAGGCGCAGCTCATCTACAACTGGGAGGCGTACCCGGCCGAGGTGGCGCAGCTCGTGCACGCCCACCCGACGCAGAACGAGGCCCTGGGCGAGGCGCACCTGGCCCTCGCCGGCAAGCCGCTGCACGCGCACGCCTGATCGAGAACTGATTCCGCGGCGTCCGGCGGCAGACGGGCGAGATCGCACCAGGGGAATGAAGGAGTCATAAGAGATGCCGGTATCGGTCACCATGCCTCGGCTCGGCGAGAGCGTCACCGAGGGCACCGTCACCCGCTGGCTCAAGCAGGAGGGCGACACCGTCGAGGTCGACGAGCCGCTGCTCGAGGTGTCGACCGACAAGGTCGACACCGAGATCCCGTCCCCCGCGGCGGGCGTGCTGAGCCGGATCGTGGTCGGCGAGGACGAGACCGCCGAGGTGGGCAGCGAGCTGGCCGTCATCGCCGGTGAGGGCGAGCAGGCCGGTGGCGGCGAGGCCGCCCCGCAGCAGGCGGCCGAGCCGGCCGCCGAGCCCACCGCCGCCGCGGCGGGCACCGGCCCGGAGCCGGAGCAGGAGCAGCCCGCCGCGCCGCAGCCGCAGGCCGAGGCCGCCCCGGCGCCGTCCGGCGAGGGCACCGCGGTGAAGATGCCGGCCCTGGGCGAGAGCGTCACCGAGGGTACGGTCACCCGCTGGCTCAAGCAGGTCGGCGAGACCGTCGAGGTGGACGAGCCGCTGCTGGAGGTCTCCACCGACAAGGTCGACACGGAGATCCCGTCGCCGGTCGCCGGCACCGTGCTGGAGATCAAGGTCGCCGAGGACGAGACCGCCGAGGTGGGCGCCGACCTGGCGATCATCGGTGCCGCCGGGGCCGCCCCGGCGAAGCCGGAGCCGAAGCCCGAGCCCAAGGCGGAGGCCAAGCCCGAGCCGAAGCCCGAGCCGAAGCCGGAGCCGAAGCCGGAGCCGAAGGCCGAGGCCAAGCCGGAGCCCAAGGTCGAGGAGCCGACCCCGGGTCTGTCGTACAACGAGCCGGCGGCCGAGGCGGAGACCGCCGCCGAGCCGGCCAAGGCCGAGCAGGCGGCGCAGCCGTCCGCGCCGACCCCGACCCCGCAGCGGCCCACCGCCCCGGCCCAGGGCGGCGAGGAGGCGGCCGGCTACGTGACCCCGCTGGTGCGCAAGCTGGCCGGCGAGCACGGTGTCGACCTGTCCTCGGTCAACGGCACCGGTGTCGGCGGCCGGATCCGCAAGCAGGACGTGCTGGAGGCGGCGGAGAAGGCCAAGGCGGCCAAGGCCGCGCCGGCCCCCGCGCAGCAGCCCGCCGCGGCTGCCCCGGCCAAGCCGGCCGCGAAGCCGCAGCCGAGTGGCAAGCGCGGCACGACCGAGAAGCTGCCCCGGATCCGCAAGGCCATCGCCAAGCGGATGCACGAGTCGCTGCACGAGATGGCGCAGCTCACCACGGTGATCGAGGTGGACGTCACCAAGATCGCCAAGCTGCGGGCGCAGGCCAAGGAGTCGTTCCAGCAGCGGCACGGCGTCAAGCTGTCGTTCCTGCCGTTCTTCGCGCTGGCGGCCATCGAGGCGCTGCAGGCGTACCCGATCGTCAACGCCAGCATGGACCTCGAGGCCGGGACGATCACCTACCCGGACGCCGAGCACCTGGGCATCGCCGTGGACACCGAGCGGGGTCTGCTGGTCCCGGTCATCCACAACGCCGGTGACCTGAACCTGGGCGGCATCGCCAAGCGGGTCGCCGACCTGGCCGAGCGGACCCGGACCAACAAGATCAGCCCGGACGAGATCGCCGGCGCGACCTTCACGCTGACCAACACCGGCAGCCGGGGCGCGCTCTTCGACACCCCGATCGTGCCGTCGCCGCAGTCGGCGATGCTCGGCACCGGTGCCGTGGTCAAGCGCCCGGTCGTGGTCAACGACCCGGAGCTGGGCGAGGTCATCGCGGTCCGCTCGATGATCTACCTGGCCCTCTCCTACGACCACCGGCTGATCGACGGCGCCGACGCGGCCCGTTTCCTGGTCGCGGTCAAGGAGCGCCTGGAGGGCGGCAACTTCGAGGCCGACCTCGGCCTCTGATCCTCCCGTACGCGCAGGGCGCCCCGGTCACACCGACCGGGGCGCCCTGCGCCGTTCCGCCCTGTGTGCGGCGACCGCGGAACCGGCGCCGCACCCCGCGTCAGGCCCGGAGGGTCTCCTCGGAGACCGCCCAGAGCCGCTCCGCGGCCTCCGGGTCGCGCGCGTACGGCGCGTAGCCGGTGCGGGTGCCCGGCTGGTTCGGCCCGGCCTCCTGGCAGTCCTCGAAGTAGCGCCCGCCGATGCCGTCGAGCAGCGGTGAGGTGGCGACCAGCACGGACGTGGCCGCGCCCTGCTCGGCGCTCTTCCAGTAGGCCGCGCCGCCGCCGCTCTGCGCGCGCATCCGGTTCAGCTCCTCCTCGCTGATGTAGCGCTGGAGGTTGGTCCGGATCGCCCCGGGCATCAACGCGTTGCTGGTGATGCCGTCGTCGACCCAGCGCCTCGTCAGCTCCACCGCGAAGAGCACGTTGGCCGTCTTGGACTGCCCGTAGGCCTCCCACGGGTCGTACGGACGCCGGGTGAAGTGGATGTCGTCGAAGACCACCGGCGAGCGCAGGTGGGCCGCCGAGCTGACCGACACGACCCGCGCGCCCCCGGCCGCCGCCAACGCCCGGTGCAGCCCGGTGGCCAGGGCGAAGTGGCCCAGGTGGTTGGTCGCGAACTGCATCTCCCAGCCCTGCGGGGTGCGCATCTCGGGCGAGGCCATGATGCCGGCGTTGTCGACCAGGATGTGCAGCGGCCCGTCCCAGGTCCGCACGAACCCGGCCACCGACGACTGGTCGGCCAGGTCGAGCGGGGCGACGAGGATCCGGTCGTTGCCGGTGGTGTCCGTGATGTCCGCCGCGGCCCGCTGGCCGGCGTCGAGGTTGCGTACGGCGAGGGTGACCTCGGCCCCGGCGGCGGCGAGCGCACGGGCGGTCTCCACGCCGATGCCGGACGCCCCACCGGTGACGACGGCCCGTCGACCGGTGAGGTCGATGCCGCGCACGACCTCCATGGCGGTGGACTCGCGGGAGAACGGCGTGCTGACAGGTGTGCTGGTGGTCATGATCCATCCTTGTCCGAGGCGGGGGCGGGCGGCTGCTGGACGCCGCGGTGCGGGCGTTTTCCCACCAGGGCGCGGAGGTAACGCGGACGTCGGCAGCCGGGCCAGCGCGACCTCGCCGGCCGGCGGCTGGACCTGCTGATGGACGGTCTGCAGGCTGAGGGGAATCGCCTCCGGGCCGAGCCGACGCTGCGAGAGTGGACGGGTGGGCAGCGGGCGGTGGAGGCGGCGCGGGACGCTGGGGCCCGCCATCTCCGTCGCCCCCGGCGCCCGGGTGGACCGCTTCGAGGTCTTCTTCGACCTGGTCTTCGTCTTCTCGTTCTTCATCATCACCCGGGCCACCGCCGTCCAGATCACCGGTTCGGCGTTGCTGCACGGCATGCTGGTGCTGGCGGTGCTCTGGTGGGCCTGGGTGGTGCACAGCGTGGTGGCCACCCGGGTGCGGCTCGGCGAGGGTTTCGTGCCGGTGCTGATGGTCGTCGGGATGGCTGCGCTCTTCTGCTTCGCGCTGGCCCTGCCGCAGGCGTTCGGCGACCCCCGTGCGGCGGCGGCCGGGCCGGTGGTCGTAGCGGTCACCTACGTGGTGATCCGCGCGGTGCACTTCCTCCTCTACCTGCACGTCGTACGGGACAGCCCACGGGAACGCAAGCAGCTGATCCGGTTCGCGCCGGAGTTGGTGTTCAGCACCCTCCTGCTGCTCGGCGCGGCGTTGATCCCCACCCGGATCGACGACCCCGACATGGCGGGGATGGTGCGCGACGGCCTCTGGCTGTGCGTGGTGCTGCTCCAGTACGGGTCCGGACTCCTCGGCGGCACCGGGGGCTGGGGGGTGGCCTCGGCCGAGCACTGGACGGAGCGCTACGAACTCATCCTGATCATCGCGCTGGGCGAATCGGTCATCTCGGTCGGCGTCGGCAGCAACCTGCTCGGCCAGCCGCCGACCTGGCCGGCGGTCGCGGCGGCGACGCTGGGCATCTTCTTCACCGCCGCGCTCTGGTGGGCCCACTACGACGTCATCGGCCCGGCCGCCCGGATCGCCCTGCACGTCGCGGAGGGGCGAGAACGGGTGGCGATGGCGCGGGACGCGTATGCCTACCTGTACCTGCCGATGATCGCCGGGATCATCCTGTTCGCCCTGGGCTCGGAGGGGATCGTGCACGAGATCGCCGATCCGTCCGTGCCCCTCGAGGAGCCGGCGCACGGCCCGAGCGTGCCTCTGCTCTTCGGCGGGGTGATCTGTTACCTGTGCGGGAACATGCTCTTCCAGTTGCGCACGCTGCGCACGCTGTCCTGGACCCGGGTCGCCGCGGTGCTCCTGCTCGCCCTCGGCATCCCGGTCGGCTCCCACCTGCCCGGGCTGGCCACCCTGACTCTGCTCACCGCGATCTGCGTCGGGTTGGTGGTGGTCGAGGTGGTGACCATGGAGGAAGGCCGGCGCGCGCTGCACGAGGTGGTCTTCCACGAAAGGACCACCTACGAGGCGCACGAGGCGGCCTTCCGGGCCCGGTGGAAGGAGACCGGGACGGACGAGACGGGCACCTCGACGTAGGAGCTGGCCGATGACCCGGCCGGCGTCGACGGGGTACGCGCCGAACTGGACGGCCTGAGCGCGCTGCTCGAATCGCACTTCCTCTACGAGGAGAAGAAACTGGTGGCCGCCCTGAACGCGGTGCGCGACGGGGCCACCGAAGAGCTGCTCAGCGTGCCGCTGCCCGAGTGAGGATTCGCCGGTCAGCAGAATCGGCCCCTCCGGGCTGGCCGGCGAGGTCCCCGACGGCGCAGGCTGGCCCGGTGACCGTCTTCTGCCTCCAGGCCACCCCCACCGACGCGGCGAGCTGGCTGGACCTGGCCCGCCGCGCCGAGGCCGCCGGCTTCGACGCGCTGCTCGCCGCCGACCACCCCGGGGCCGTGACGTCCCCGTTCGTGGCGCTGGCCGCCGCCGCGTCGGTGACCTCGACGATCGGCCTCGGGTCGTACGTGTCGAATCTCGGCGTCCGCGAGCCGATGCTGCTCGCCGCCGACGTGGCCACCCTCGACCTGGTCTCCGGCGGGCGGGCCCGGCTCGGCGTCGGTGCCGGCCACACCCCGGCCGAGTGGCGCGCCGTCGGCCGCGAGCGCCCGGACGTCGCCGGCCGGGTACGCCGTTGCGTGGCCGTCGCCGAGGCGGTCCGCGCCCTGCTCGACGGCGACGAGATCACCGTGGACACCCCCGAGCTGGCGGTCCGGGAGGCCCGGCTGACCGCGCCCCGCCCGGTGCAGGACCGGATCCCGCTGACCATGGGCACCGCCAACTCGACGCTGCTGCGCTGGGCCGGCGCGCACGCCGAGGTGGTCGGGCTGACCGGCTTCGGGCGTACCCTCGTCGACGGCCACGCCCACGACGTGCGCTGGCGGACCGACCAGATCGAGGCGCAGCTCGACCACGTCGCCGCCGGCGCAGCGGGTCGGGACGACCCGCCGGCGCTGGAGGCGCTGGTGCAGAGGGTGGTGGTCACCGACGACGCGGAGGCCGCCGCGGCGGAGACCGCGCGCGAGGTCGGGCTGACCGTCGCGGAGGTGCTGGCCACGCCGTTCGTGCTGATCGGAACGGCGGACGAGATCGTCGCGGCGGTCGCGGAACACCGGCGCCGCTGGGGCGTCACCCGCTTCGTGGTACGCCGGGACGCCCTCGAACCGCTGGCTCCGGTGCTCGCCCGGCTGTCCTGACCGCTGGCGTTTGGCGGCCGGTTGTCAGCGGCGAGCCGACGCCGGCCCGGGAGCCGAGCGTCTCATCGAGACGCTTTAGAGCTGATGACGTAAACGATTCAGGGTCGGCGGCGTCGGCGTCAGCGGCAGACCCAGCCGGGGGCACGGGTGACCCGGCCGTCGCCGCGGTCGACGCAGAGCTCGTCGGTGTCCCGGTCGATCCAGTAGGTCTGGCCTGGCCAGACCAGCACCGGTCGGTCGAGGTTGAACTACTCGACCTGGTTGAGCAGGACGAGCCGGTCCGCCCTCACCCGGTCCTGCATCGTGCTGTCAGTCCCTGGGCCGCTCGGTCACAAAGACGCCCAGGCCATGGACGCCCTCGACCAGTCCCTCGGTCTTGAGCACGATCATGGCGTGATTGACCACGCCGGCTGACACGCTGTGCTCAAGGCACAGCTGGGACGTGGACGGCAACTTGTCGCCGGGGGCGAGTTCTCCGGACGCGATCTGCTCGCGGATGAGGTCCGCGAGCTGCGCCCACTTGGGCTTGGCGGGCATGTCATCTCCCTGGTCTGCACCGCCATTTGATCACGCCTTCCTTCTACCGACAAGTAAGAGGTAGTCGGTAGTTGACCTATGAGCAGTACTAAGTACAAGTTCGTGGCGGCTGGCTCCCTGGTCTGCAAACCCGGAGCTGGTTGTCCTGCAGGACGCACCCGGCCGACCCCTCCCCCGGAGGTCGGTCGGGTGCCAAGGATGCCCGCGACCCCAGGTCGACGGGCTCAGAGCAGGCCCGGGGCGGGTGCTGGGCCACCGGTCATCCGTGGAGGGGCGGACGACCGACCCCGCCCGCCTCGGTGCCGCACCCCTGATCAGCGAGAGGACGGCCGTACGCGTGCAGCCCCTGGTCAACGAGCCGATCGACGCGGTGGAGAAGGTGCTCGGCGAGCTGCCGATGCCCCCGTACGTGACGGGCGAACACGTCCGGCTGGCCGTGCGGGCGGTGGTGGTCCACTCCCCCGAGTCCTGGCCGGCCGGCCCGATGTGCCGCAGCGACCGGACCCCGTACCCGTGTCGCCTGCACCGTTGGGGGCGGCGGGTGCTGCACTCGCGGGGCCTGTCCGAGCGGGCGGTCGACGAGCTGGCGGCCCGCGCCGAGCGGCAGCTCCGCGTACCGGAAGGGCGGCCCTGAGGTGTGGCCGGGCCGGCGGCGCAACGACGGCCCAGTGCCGCTCGGGCCTCGGCACCGGCGGACCTGGCGGCGCGGGCGGCGCTGGTGCTCGTGCGGCCTGCGCTGGGCCGCCTGCCCGGACCGGCACGCGCCGGTCCCGACCGAGCCGCCCACGCCGCCGCTGAACACCCGCTGGTGGGACGAGGCGACCTGGGCGAACCCACAGGTCGGCCGGGTCGGGCGGCTCACCCCGGCGCAGACCTGGCGGGCCAAAAGCGGCCGCTGGTGAGCCCGCCACGCCCGCACCTGCCGATCCGTCCGCTCTGGCTCTGCCGGATCTGCGCCGCGCCCTGGCCGTGCGCGACCGCGCGACTCACCCTGCTGCGGGAGTACGCGCACGACCGGGTGGCGCTGCTGGTCTACCTCGGCGGGCTGCTGCACGACGCGGCCGGCCAACTTCACACCCTCAACCCGCACGAGTACCCCAAGCCGGCTCAGCTCTTCGACCGCTTCCTGGGCTGGGCACTGCCCCGCAGACGAACCTGAGGGGTCGTAGTCACTCTGGGGATCTGCCACCGGCGGGCTCAGCCCTCGTCATTCGAATTGGTGTTCTGGCGGACCGTGGCGATGGTGCCGGCGATCCCGAGGAGCAAGGCTGCAGCACCCGGCAGCCTCGGCCCCGCCTGCCGTCCATCTGACGTACGGCGGACAGCCCGGACTTGTGATGTCCTTCATCCGAATCCAAATCGGGCCACGTACCCGAAGATATGAACATGCGGATCCTCATGGCCGGCGCGTCCGGCTTCCTCGGCACCCGGCTGGTCGACCGCCTCACCACCGACGGGCACCAGGTCACCCGCCTGGTGCGACGGCCGCCGCGTACCCCCGACGAGCGACAGTGGACCCCGTCCGCCGCGCAGCTCGACCCGGCCGTGGTGGCCGAGGCCGACGCGGTGGTCAACCTGGCCGGCGCGGGCGTCGGCGACAAGCGCTGGAACGACGACTACCGGAGGCTCATCCGGTCCAGCCGGGTGGACACCACCACCACCCTGGCCATCACCATCGCCGGGCTGCCGGCCGCCGACCGGCCGACGGTGCTGCTCAACTCCTCCGCCGTCGGCTGGTACGGCAACACCGGTGACCGGGCGGTCGAGGAGGACTCCCCGGCCGGCGAGGGTTTCCTGGCCGACGTCTGCCGGGTCTGGGAGGCGGCGACCCGGCCGGCCGAGGACGCCGGGGTGCGGGTGGTACGGCTGCGCACCGGGCTGCCGCTGCACCGCGACGGCGGGCTGCTCAAGCCGCAGCTGCTGCCGTTCAAGCTGGGCATCGCCGGGAAGCTGGGCAGCGGCCGGCAGTGGCTGCCGTGGATCTCGATGCGGGACTGGCTGGACGCCGCGCTGTTCCTGCTCGACCGCGACGACATCGGCGGCCCGGTCAACGTGGTCGGTCCGGCCCCGGTCACCAACGCCGAGTTCACCCGGGAGCTGGCCCGCCAACTGCACCGTCCGGCGATCATGCCGATCCCCGCGCTGGCCCTGAAGGTCGCCCTGGGCGGCTTCGCCCAGGAGGCCCTGACCAGCACCCGCGTCCTCCCCGGCGTCCTCACCAAGGCCACCTTCCGCTACACCCACCCCGATCTGGCCGGTGCGCTACACGCGGCGCTGACGGAGTGACCCTCCGCCCGAGGCGGTGATCATGAAGTTGTTGCCCCGACCCGCCGATGCGCGGGGCAACAACTTCATGATCGACGGGGTGGGGACGGGGGGTCAGCAGCCGATGACCCAGTAGGAGGGGGCGGTCTGCTTGAGGGTGCTGGTGTTGAAGGTGTTGTAGAGGCCCATCCGCTGGTTGCTGCCGAGGGCGTAGGCGTAGCCGCCGGACTGGTAGGCGCGGCCGGCGGTCACGTGGGCGTAGTTGCTGGCGGTGACGCAGGTGGGGGCGGTGGTCGGGGTCGGGGAGGCCGTCGCGGTGGGGGTGGGGGTGACGCCGCCGCCGAGGCCGAAGAAGAGGGCGTCCCGGTAGGTCGAGCAGATGGTGTCCAGGAAGTACGCGGTCGCGGTACCGCACTGGTCGGCGGCCGAGCCGGGGTCGACCGGCGTGCCGTGGCCCATGCCGGAGACCCGGTAGAGCCGGACGGCGTCGTTGCCGTACACCTCCAGGCTGGTGCCGCCGGTCAGCGACGCGGTGCTGGTCGGGGTCTGTGACACACCGAGCACGTTGGTCCACTGGTCGCGGGACTCGGTGGCGTTCATCGGCACCACGGTGGTGTCCGAGGTGCCGTGCCAGATGGCGACCCGGGGGCGGCGGCCGGTGTAGCCGGGGTAGGCGTTGCGGACCAGGTCGCCCCAGGCCGCCGGGCTCTTGTCCACCCCGGTGTACTGGCAGGTGTTGGTCGACGCCGGCGGCGAGCAGCGGTACGGCAGGCCGGCGATGACCGAGCCGGCGGCGAAGACGTCCGGGTAGGTGGCCAGCATGACCGAGGTCATCGCCCCGCCGGCGGACAGCCCGCTGACGAAGATCCGGTTGCCGTCGAGGCCGTAGTTGGTCCTGGCGTGGTCGACCATCTGCTTGATCGACAGCGCCTCGCCCTGGCCCCGGCTGATGTCCCCCTCGACGAACCAGTTGAAGCAGCTCAGCGACTGGTTGGCGCTGGACTGCTGAGGCACGATCAGGGCGAACTTCCACTGGTCGGCGTACTTCTGCCAGCCGGAGTTGGCGAAGTAGCCGGTGGCGTTCTGGGTGCAGCCGTGCAGCAGCACCACGGCCGGTGCGTTGGCCGGCAGCCCGTCCGGGCGGTAGGCGTACATGGCGAGGTTGCCCGGGTTCGAGCCGAAGCCGGTGACCTGGGTCAGCGTGGCGGCCTGGGCGGGCACGGCGACCGCGACCAGGGCGGCCGCGGCGACGACGGCCCCGGCCAGTGCCCCGGCGAGCCGGGCGAGGACGGATGGGGAACGGTGCACGGCGACCTCCTGTTGCGGCGTGTGAACTGGGTCACCCCCGAGTTGCCGAGACGTTACGTCCGTGTTTCAAACCAGCGACATGGTCGCCGCTCACACATTCGTCGTCGCCGATGTGGCGGTCGGGGGCCCGGCAGCCCGGACCCCGACCCGACCCCTCAGCAGTTGCGCAGCTCCGGGCTCTGGTTACGGATCTGCGCCAGCGGCGAGACGAACTGCCGGTGGGCGTCGCCGCCGACCAGCGCCGGCGGGAAGGCCGCCACCCGGTGACAGTTCTGGAAGGCCAGCGTCACGTTGAAGTGCCGCTCCAGCCCGCCCCGGATGGCGTCGCTGGCCAGCGCGCGCAGCAATTGCCCGCGCTCGGCCTCCGACGGCGGCGGCACGGCGTGCTCGGCCATCCGGCCGCCGTCGGCCGCGCGCGCGGCGACGTCGGCGACCACCGACCAGGCGTACGGCAGGGACCGCCGGACACAGTCGACGAACTCCTCGTCGTCCACCCGGCCGGCCTCGGCCCGCTCCAACAGGGCGGTGGGTACGTCGAGAGACATGGTGCTCCTCCGATCTGCGCACTGACGCGCGATCTGCGCGATGGCGCAACTCCTGCAATTGGAAGTCATTTCCAACAAGGAATCAAGATTCTGCGTCCGACCGGCTTTCGTGTCTGAGCGGTGCCGCCAGATCCGGTTGGTAACGTCCGCTCCGTGCCGACCTCCCCGACCCTGGCCGCCGACCAGCCGCCCGCCGCCGCACCCGCCACCGGCCAAGGTCGCCGGGCCGATCTGAGCGTGGTGCTGGCCGCCGTGGTGCTGGCCGTCTGGGTGACCAGCGGCCTCTGGCGCGACCCGAACAGCCGGGCGATCACGGTCAACTCCAGCGACCAGGCCCTCTTCGAGTGGCTGCTCGCCTTCGGCGGGCACGCGCTGACCCACGGGGAGAACCCGTTCTTCACCCAGCTGGTCAACGTCCCGGACGGAGTGAACCTCGCGGTCAACACCTCGATCACCGTCTACGCGGCGGTCTTCGCCCCGCTGACGTACCTGATCGGGCCCCCGGCGACGTTCCTGGTGATCCTCACCCTCAACCTGGTCGCCACCGCGCTCGCCTGGTACTGGCTGCTCTCCCGGCACCTGGTCCGCAGCCGGCTGGCCGCCGGCGTCGGGGCGCTGTTCATCGCCTACTCCCCCGGCATGGTCTCGCACGCCAACGCGCACCTGAACTGGACCGCCGGCTGGCTGGTGCCGCTGCTGACCTGGGGGGTGTTCGCGCTGCGCCGGCCCGGGCGCTGGCTGCGCGGCGGGATCGTGCTCGGCGTGCTGGTGGCGGTCGCCTTCTCGATCGCCGCCGAGGGGCTCTTCTTCACCGCGCTGGCGCTCGCCGTCTTCCTCGCCGTCTGGGCGTTGCACCCGGCCCGGCGGGCCGAGGCGCGGGCGGCGCTGCCCACCTTCCTACGCGGGCTCGGCGTCACCGCGCTGGTGGCCGGGGCGCTGCTGGCGTACCCGCTCTGGCTGCACTTCGCCGGCCCGCAGCGCTTCCACGGCACCGGTTTCGACGCCGTGATCCACTCCGAGGACATCGCCGCGTTCGGGGCGTACCCGCAACGGTCGCTGGCCGGCGCGGCGGGCCTGGGCACCAACCTGGCACCCAACCCGACCGAGGAGAACTCCTTCTTCGGACTGCCGCTGCTGCTGCTCGCCGTCGCCTGCTTCGTGGCGCTGTGGCGGCGGGCCGACCCGGGCCGCCGGGCCACGCTGGCCGCGCTGGGCGTCACCGCCGCGCTCTTCTCGGTGCTCTCCTGGGGGTCGCTGGCGAAGTGGGACGGGCGGCGCACCGACCAACTGCTGCCGTTCGGCCTGCTGGACGGGCTGCCGGTGGTCAACGCCGCGCTGCCGTCCCGGCTGGCGCTGGTGGTCGCGCCGGTGATCGGCCTGCTGCTGGCGTACACCGTCGACCAGCTCCGGGCCGACCCACCCAGGCGGCGGGGGGTGGCGACGGCGTGGGCTGCCGGCTTCGCGGTCGCGCTGCTGCCGCTGCTGCCCACGCCGCTGGCGACCAGCGCCCGGCCGCCGGTGCCGGAATTCATCACGGCCGGAACCTGGCGACAGCACGTCTCGCCCGGCGGGGTGCTCACCCCGCTGCCGCTGACCCTGGACGTGACGCCGGACGGGCAGCGCTGGCAGGCGTACGCGCTGGCGCACCGGCAGGGCGAGTTCCGCATCCCGGCCGGCTTCTTCCTCGGCCCCGGCGGCCCGGACGGCCGGGGCCGGATCGGCCCGCCGCCGCGTACCTTCGACACGCTGATGGACCAGGCCGGCCGCACCGGCCTGGTGCCGATCGTCACCGAGGGCAGCATCCAGCTCTGCCTGGCCGACCTGCGGTACTGGGGCGTCGAGGCGGTGGTGCTGCCGGACGAGGTGCACGGGGCCAAGTACGACCTCGACGAGGACGCCCTGCGCCGTACCGCGACGGCCCTGCTCGGTCCGCCGCGGCGGGTCGACGACGTCTGGCTCTGGGAGGTTCCGGCCGCCCGACGCGACGAGGCTCACCCCCGGTGAGCCCCGGTGGCGGGTCTAGGCTGGTGAGGTGACCGCGACGACTTCCGGCCTGACGGCCGTCCGCGCCGGCCTGCTCGACTACCAGGCCGCCTGGGACGAACAGCGCCGCCTCCACGAGTCGGTGGTGGCGGGTGAGCGCGGCGACACCGTGCTGCTGCTGGAGCACCCGAGCGTCTACACCGCCGGCAAGCGCACCGAGCCGTGGGACCGCCCGATGGACGGCACCCCGGTCGTCGACGTGGACCGGGGCGGCAAGATCACCTGGCACGGGCCGGGCCAGCTCGTCGGCTACCCGATCCTGCGCCTGCCGGACCCGGTGGACGTGGTCGCCTACGTGCGCCGCACCGAGCAGCTGCTGATCGACGTCTGCGCCGAGTTCGGGCTGGCCGCCGGCCGGGTCGAGGGGCGCAGCGGCGTCTGGGTGCCCGAGGACGACCGGGGTCCGGCCCGCAAGGTGGCCGCCATCGGCATCCGGGTGGCCCGTGGGGTGACCCTGCACGGCTTCTCGATCAACTGCGACTGCGACCTGACGTACTTCGACCGGATCGTGCCCTGCGGCATCCGGGACGCCGGGGTCACCTCGCTCACCGCCGAGCTGGGCCGACCGGTCAGCGTCGCCGACGTCCTCCCGGTGGTCGAGCGTCGCCTGCCCACCCTGCTCGGCTGAGCCGCGTGCACGTCGATCTCGTCACCGTCGTCGTCGCCGAGTACGACCCGGCGATCGCCTTCTTCACCGAGGTGCTCGGCTTCGACCTGGTCGAGGACTCCCCCTCGCTGACCACCGACGGGCGCCCCAAGCGCTGGGTCGTCGTCCGCCCGCCCGGGGCGCAGACCGGCCTGCTGCTCGCCCGCGCAGACGGAGAGCGCCAGGAGCGCGCGGTGGGCGACCAGGTCGCCGGTCGGGTCGGCTTCTTCCTCCAGGTCGACGACTTCGACGCGGTGCACCGGCGGATGGTCGACGCGGGCGTCGAGTTCGTGCGGCCGCCGCGCACCGAGCCGTACGGGCGGGTCGCCGTCTTCCGCGACATCGCCGGCAATCGCTGGGACCTGCTCGGCCCCGCGTAGGGCCGTCCGACGGTCGTACCCCGGCTCTACGGTGGTGCGATGACGGACAACGACACCCCCTGGGAGCCGCCCCTCGCGGGCACCGAGGTCGCGCAGCTGGTCGGTGCGCTGGACCGCCTGTGTACCACCTTCCGCTGGAAGGCCGACGACCTCGACGCGGCCGGGCTGCGGGCCCGGGTCGGCGCCTCCGCGCTGACCCTCGGCGGCCTGCTCAAGCACCTCGCCGTCGTGGAGGACCACATGTTCACCGTCCGGCTGAGCGGCGTGCCGCTGGGCCCGCCGTGGGATATCGCCGCCTGGGACAGCGAGGCGTGGCCGTTCACCTCCGCGGCCGCCGACAGCCCGGACGAGCTCTACGCGCTCTGGGACGGTGCCGTCGCCCGGTCCCGCGCGCGGCTGGCGGCGGCCCTCGCCGACGGCGGGCTCGACCAGCTCGTCCACGCCTCCGCCCCGGACGGCACCCGGGCCAGCCTGCGCCGGCTCGTCTGCGACCTGATCGAGGAGTACGGCCGGCACACCGGCCACGCCGACCTGCTCCGCGAGGCGGTGGACGGGCTGACCGGTGAGGACCCGCCGCCCGGGTGGCGCCCACGAGCGGGGCAGCCGATCCCGGGCAGCTGACGCGGACGAGGCGAGCCCCGGCCGGACCCGGGCCGGACCCGGTCAGCCGATCGGCAGCCGGGTCAGCCAGTCCTGCCAGGCCTGCTCGGCGCGGGCCGGGTCCGGGTCGGCGGCGAAGAGGTGGTGCCCGAGCACCAGGACGTTGCCCCGGTCCGTGCCGGAGTGCAGGAACCGGTAGAGCGCGTCCGAGGTCCGTACGCCGAAGTACGTCGGCAGGCCGACGAGGTCGACCACGCCGTCGACCGGCGGCAGCCCGGGCAGCTCGAGCCGGACCGGCTCACCCCCGGTGACCGGGCCGGTGAGCCCGAACGCGCCGGCCACGGCCGCCCAGACCTCATCCGGTTCGCCCGCCCCGGGCCGGAACGCCGCGACCGGGGTACCGGACCGACCGGCGAAGTGCGCCAGGTACGCCGCGAGCGTCTCCAGGTACATGTCCCAACCGGTCCGCATGGCCTCGTACTCGGTCTCCCAGTTGTCCCCGAGGACGCCGCTCTGGACCAGCCGCAGCACGGTGCCGCCCTGCTCGCGGCCCTCGATCAGGTACTCGATGGCCATGAAGGTGCCGTCCGGCCCCGGGTCGCTCCGGTACGCGAACCGCTTACCGGGCTCCCAGGCCGTCACGGTCGACTCGGCGACCTCACCGGCCATGGTGAACCGGGTCCGGCCGCCCTCGCGGGGCTCGACCTCGCTGCGGCCCATGAACCAGGAGTCGATGCCCGGGCCGGTCGCGATCGCCGCCCACACCTGCTCCGGCGTGCCGGGCAGCGCGATGTCCTTGCCGAGTTCGAACGGGTGTCCCATGGTGGTGCCTCTCTCTGTGAGGTGTGCGGAGTGGGTCGTCGAGCGGGATTCAGTTGGCGCGGGCCGGGGTGATCGTCAGGAGTCCTCGGCGGCGCCGGTCGGGAGGTCGACGCTGGGGTGCAGGGCGAGGACCACCCGGTGCCGCCGGCCCCCGGGAGCCTGCTCGTCGTGGTACCGGCCGACCAGGCCGGCGACGGCGGCCGCCAACTCCTCGGCGAACGCGGCCCGGTCGGTCGCCGAGGCGAACCGGACGTCGGCGTCCACCGCGAAGGTGGCGACCCGCTTCCCGGCCCGGTCCGCGCCGGTGATCAGCGCGCCGACGTCCTGGACGAGCCGGGCGGCGAGCGCCAGCAGCCACCGCGCGGAGAGCCGGTCGGGTGCCTGGGCCGGGTCCGGGCGCACGGCGCCGAGGGCAGCCGGCGAGATGACGTACGACGCCGCGGTGGCGCGCATGACCCGCTCGGTCACGTTGCCCTTGCGGCGCTCCTCGACCAGCTCGATCAGGCCGTGCTGCTCCAGCGCCCGAAGGTGGTAGTTGACCTTCTGGCGGGCCAGCCCGACCCGGGCCGCGAGCATCGTCGCCGAGGCCGGCTCGGCGAGCGCGGCGAGCAGCCGGGCGCGTACCGGGTCCAGCGACGCCTCGGCGGCCGCCGGGTCCTCGATCACTGCGATGTCGAACATGCCCACAGCCTCCCACCGACAATATTTCTTGTCAAGACAATGCAAGTTGTCGGTGGACCGCCCGCGCCGCCACGCTCCCCCACGCGAGGGATTGAGCGGTCGCTCAACCGCCGATACCGTTCGTTGAGCGACCGCTCAAAAGGGAGGCTGACGTGCGGGGCATCTACGTGGAGACACTGATCGACGCGCCGGTGGAACGGCTCTGGCAGGCGACCCAGGACCCGGCGGCGCACCGCCGCTGGGACGCGCGGTTCGGCCGGATCGACCCGGTGCCGGGCAACACCCCTGCCCGGTTCCGGTACGCCACCACCGTGCTGCCCGGCGTGCGGATCGCCGGCCACGGCACGCACGCCGGTGAGCAGCACCGCCCGGACGGCACCCGCACGTCGGCGCTGCGCTTCGGCTCCGACGACCCGCGTTCGCTGATCGCCACCGGGTCCGGGTACTGGCGCTACCTGCCCGGGCCGGACGGCGTGCGGTTCCTGACCGGCTACACGTACACCCCGCGCTGGGGGCTCGCCGGCCGGCTGGCCGATCTCGCCTTCCGACCGCTGTTCGGCTGGGCGACCGCGTGGTCGTTCGACCGGCTGCGGCTCTGGCTGGAACGGGGCGTACCGCCCGAGCGCGCCCGGCGGCAGGCGTGGCGGGAGGTGGCCCTGCGGGCGCTCGCGGTGGCCTGCGTCGGCGCGCTGGCCGCCCGGCTGGGCGCGGGCGGCGCGGGCCTCACCGGCACGGTGCTCGCCACGGCGGCGGTCGCGCTGGCGGTGCCGCCCCACCCGCACACCCCGGCCGCCCGCCGGTGCCGACGCCGGCCGGCGGACCGCCTCGCCGCCCGGACGCCGTCGCTGCTGGAGCAGCTGTGACCTCCGTCTTCCAGCGCGCCCTGGGCGCCGACTTCGACCGGCTGCACCCCCGACTGCGGCGGCGCTTCGGCGTCGACGGCCGTACCGACCTCGGCTGTGTGGGCACCGGCGTGATGGACCGGGTCTGGCGCGGCGCCGCCTTCACCGCGCCGTTCCTGCGGCTGGGCACCCTGCGGCACGTGCTGTTCCCGGAGACCGGCACCGGCGTGCCGTTCACCATCGAGAACTACGCCTACACCGACTCGTACCGCCGCCCGACGCTGACCTTCGTGCGTACCTTCGAGGTCGCCGCGCACCGCCGCCGCCGGTTCGACGCCACGATGGTGTGGAGCCCCCGGCGCGGCGTCCTGGTGGACTACCTGGGCACCCACCAGCACCTCGCGGTCGACCTGCACCTCGGCGTCGACGCCGCCGGGGCGCTGACGATCCGCAGCGGCGCCCAGCGCTTCCGCGGCGGGCTGCCCTGCCCGCCGGCGCTCAGCGGCGAGGCCCACCTGCGCGAGTGGTACGACGACCGAACCGGGCGGTTCCACATCGAGGTACGGGTCACCAACCGCCGCTTCGGGCCGCTGTTCGGGTACACGGGCAGCTTCACCGTCGACTACGTGCCGCCGGACGGGGCACCGGTGCCCGCCGCCGTGCGGCCGCTGCGGGAGAATCCCCGGGACTGACGGAGAGGATCACCATGGCCGCCACCCGGCAGAAGCTGATCGACGGGGCGCTCGCGGCGATCCGGTCCCACGGCATCGCCGGCGCCTCGGCCCGCACGATCGCGGCGGCCGCCGGGGTCAACCAGGCCCTGGTCTTCTACCACTTCGGCACCGTCGACGCGCTGCTCGCCGAGGCGTGCCGCAGCGCGACAGCGGCCCGGGTGGCGGTCTACCGGGACCGGTTCGCCGAGGTCGGATCGCTGCGCGAGCTGCTCGACCTCGGGCGCGCGCTGCACGAGCAGGAACGCTCCGCGGGCAACGTGGCCGTGCTGGCCCAGCTGCTCGCCGGGGCGCAGACCGACCCGACGCTCGCGCCGGCCACGGCCGCCGCGCTCGGGCTCTGGACGGCCGAGATCGAGACGGTGCTGCGCCGGCTGCTGCGCGACTCGCCGGTCGCCCCGGTCGTCGACCCGGCCGGGCTGGCCCGCGCGATCTCCGCCGCCTTCATCGGGCTGGAACTCTTCGAGGGCGTCGACCCGGCCGGCGCCCACGACGCGTTCGACGCCCTGGAACGCCTCGCCGTCCTCATCGAGGTCGTCGAGGACCTCGGACCGCTGGCCCGCCGTACCCTGCGCGCCAGACTCCGCCCGCACACCTGACCCGCCCCAGCCCGGTGCCGACCGGGCCGGGGCGGGGACCCGTCAGGGGGTGAGGCGGTGCAGGTCGCGGGGGAAGGCGGTGACCTCGCGGACGTTCGCGGCGCCGGCCAGCCGGGCGACGAAGCGTTCCAGGCCGATGGCGAAGCCGCCGTGCGGGGGCATGCCGTGCCGGAACGCGTCGACGTAGCCGGCGTACGGCTCGACCGGCTCCCCGCGCACGGCCAGCGCCGCCAGGTAGTCGTCGTACCGGTGCAGCCGCTGCCCGCCGGTCACCAGCTCCATCCCCCGGAAGAGCAGGTCGAAGCCGTTGGAGTACGCCGGCCGCCGCGGGTCCGGGTGGGTGTAGAAGGGCCGCTTCGCCATCGGGTACCCGGTGACGAAGAGGAAGTCCGAGCCGTGCTCGGCCCGCGCCCACTCCCCCAGCGCCCGTTCGTGGGCGGGGGCGAGGTCCGGCTCGTCGGCCGGCGCGCCGGCGATCCGCAACGCCTCGGTGAAGTGCACCGCGGGGATCTCGGCCGGCACCTCGGGCAGCCCGACGCCGAGGGTCGCCACCGCCGCGCCGGCCCGGTCCGCCACGCCGGCCAGCATCCCGGCGAGGGTGGCGCGCAGCACGGCCATCACGTCCCGGTGGTCGGCGACGAAGCCCAGCTCCACGTCGAGCGAGGTGTACTGGGCCAGGTGCCGGACGGTGTCGTGCGGCTCGGCCCGGAACACCGGACCGACCTCGTAGACCCGCTCGAAGACCCCCACCATCAGCTGCTTGTAGAACTGCGGCGACTGCGCCAGGTACGCGGGCCGGCCGAACCAGTCCAGCGCGAAGACGTTCGCCCCGCTCTCGGTGGACGAGCCGACCACCTTCGGGGTGTGGACCTCCACGAAGTCACGGGCGTCGAGGGTGGCCCGGAACCCGGCCACCGCCGCCGCCGAGATCCGCAGCGCCGCCGAGCGGGTCGGGTGCCGCAGCGCGGTGGGCGCGTGGTCGAGCTGGGTGGGCAGGGTCGCGGTCAGCGTCGGCCGGTACAGGTTGAACGGCGGCGGCACGGCGGCCGGGCCGAGTGGTCGTACCGTCGGGTCGGTCAGCTCGACCCCGGCGGGCGCCGTCGGGTTCGCGACCACCGTGGCGGTGACCTCGACGACCGTCTCCTCGGTGAGCTTCTCCAGCGCGGCGCGGACGGCCGGGTCGGTGACCACGACCTGGCTCAGGCCGGCGGCGTCCCGCACGATCAGGAAGGCCACCGACTTGAGCAGCCGGCGGCGGTGCACCCAGCCGGCGATCCGGACGGTCTCGCCCACCTGGGCGGGAAGTTGGGTGGAGAGGATGCGTTGCACGGTGGTACCTCCTCGATCGATCGCAACGCGATCCCAGGGAGGTGTGGGCGAGCGGGAACCTCGCGGTGCCACCACACCTTCGCCCCCGCGGGCGGAGGCCTCGTTCGTCGCCTTTTCACCGGGGCCGGCCGGGCGGGCTCTACTGGGCGCGAACGCCGTTCTTCCCGCAGCTCAGGAGGGTCTTCGCGCCCCGGCGCCAGACCGCCTTCCAGCATCCGGCGGCTCTCTGCACTGGCGGGTCGGGGCCCTACTCGGCTCCGTCACAGCTCTGCGGCAGACGCTAGCACCACTCCCGGGACCGGTGTGACGTGGTTTTTCGGCCCCCGGTGTCCGGTGTCACAACATCTGCGGCGTGACGCCGGTCGCCCGCGGTTCATCGACCGCCACCGCCGGGCGTAGTCTCGGTTTCGTGACGATCGAGCACTCCACGCCGACGACCGAGCAGGCCGGCCGCACCGCGACTGCCGCACCTGAGGGGCGGCGGCTGCTGCGGATCGAGGCCCGCAACGCCGAGACGCCGATCGAGCGCAAGCCGCCGTGGATCAAGGTCAAGGCCAAGATGGGCCCGGAGTACACCCAGCTGCGCGGCCTGGTCTCGCGCGAGGGGCTGCACACCGTCTGCCAGGAGGCCGGCTGCCCCAACATCTACGAGTGCTGGGAGGACCGCGAGGCCACCTTCCTCATCGGCGGTGACCAGTGCACCCGGCGCTGCGACTTCTGCCAGATCGACACGGGCAAGCCGGCCGAGTTCGACGCCGACGAGCCGCGCCGGGTCGCCGAGTCCGTCGCCGCGATGGGGCTGCGCTACGCCACCATCACCGGCGTCGCCCGCGACGACCTGCCCGACGGCGGGGCCTGGCTCTACGCCGAGACGGTCCGGCAGATCCACGCCCTGCAGTCCGGCTGCGGCGTCGAGCTGCTGATCCCCGACTTCAACGCGGTCCCCGAGCAGCTCGCCGAGGTGTTCAGCTCCCGTCCCGAGGTGCTGGCGCACAACGTCGAGACGGTGCCGCGGATCTTCAAGCGGATCCGGCCGGCGTTCCGCTACGAGCGCTCGCTGGACGTGATCCGCCAGGCCCGCGCCGACGGCCTGGTCACCAAGAGCAACCTGATCCTGGGCATGGGCGAGGAGCGCGCCGAGGTCTCCCAGGCGCTGCGCGACCTGCACGAGGCGGGCTGCGAGCTGATCACCATCACCCAGTACCTGCGCCCCTCCCCCCGGCACCACCCGGTCACCCGCTGGGTCAAGCCGGAGGAGTTCGTCGAGCTGCGCGAGGAGGCTGAGGAGATCGGCTTCGCCGGCGTGATGAGCGGGCCGCTGGTGCGCTCGTCGTACCGGGCCGGGCGGCTCTACAAGCAGGCGCTGGAGGCCCGCGAGGGCGTCACCGCCGCCGGCTGAGGCCGGCCGACGGCCGCGTCACCGGCCGCCGGCCCCGGTCCGGATGCCATGATCGCAGGCATGACCACCGGGGTACGCCAGGCGGCGCGCGACGCCACCCGCCCGCGCGCGCCCCGGTGGCCCGCGCCGGTGGTGCTCGCCCTGCTGGTCGGCCTGGCCGGGGTGGGGTACCGGCTCGCGTTGCTGCTCGGGGACACCCCGCGCACCAACAGCGACGAGGCGACCATGGGGCTCGCCGCGCTGCACATCGCCCGGGGCGAGGACTTCCCGGTCTTCTTCTACGGGCAGGCGTACATGGGTGCGCTGGAGGCGTACCTGGCCGCGCCGCTGGTCGCGCTGGCCGGGCCCTCGGTGCTCGCGCTGCGGCTGCCGCTGCTCGCCCTGTACGCGCTCTTCCTGCTCCTGAGCTGGCGGCTGACCCGCCGCCTCGGCGGGGACCGCTGGTTCGCGCTGCTGGTGGTCGGGCTGCTGGCGCTGGGCGCGGACCGGATCGTCAAGAACCAGCTCATCGCCGGGGGCGGCTATCCCGAGCTGAACCCGATCGGGGCGGGCCTGGCCCTGCTGACCCTCGACCTGGTCGCCGGCCGGCCGGCGGGACGCCGGTGGCGCCTCGCCGGGTTCGGCTTCCTCGCCGGGCTGACCGTCTGGGTCGACCCGCTGCTGCTGCCGTACGTGCTGGCGCTCGGGGCGGTGCTCGTCACGATCACCTGGCGGGACCTGCGCGGGCGCCACGGCGTCCTGCTGGCCGGGGCCGCGCTGGTGGGGGCGGCGCCACTGCTCGGGTACGGCCTGGCGCACGGCCACAATCCGCTCGCCGCGGCCGTCACGGCTGGCGGCGGGGACGCGGTGGCGAGCTGGGCGGACCGGCTGCACGGCGGGCTGGTGCTCGGGCCGGCGCTGGGCATGGGCCTCTGCTCCCCGGGACACTGCGCGACCTGGCAGCTCTGGTGGGCGCTCGCCCTGCCGCTGCTGCTGGTGCTGGCGGGGTTGTCGGCCTGGCGGACGGTGCGCGCCGACGGCGTGCGGGCAGTGCGGGCTGACGACGCTCGGGCGGTGCGGGCTGACGGCGCTCGGGTGGTGCGGGCCGGCGCGGCGGTCCGGCTCGGGCTGCTCGCCGGGGCGGTGGGCACGCTGGCGGCGTACACGGTGAGCAGCGCCGCCGGGCGGACACCGGTGGAGAGTTCCCGCTACCTGTCCTGCCTGGCCATTTCGCTCCCGGCACTGCTCTGGCCGCTGTGGACCATGGCGCGGCGACGCGGTCCGGTCGACCTCCCGCGACTCGCGGCCGTCGGCGCGCTGGTGGCCCTGCTCGGCACCGCCACGGTCGCCACCGCCGGCGCGCTGGCCACCGTGCCCACGAACCGGGCGGAGGCGCAGCGGCACCGCGCGCTGGTCGAGGCGCTGCGCGAGCGGGGCGTCCGGCACGTGTACGGCGAGTACTGGACCTGCAACCGGCTCACCTACGCCACCGGCGAGGAGATCGTCTGCGCGGTGCTCGACGAGACGCTGCGCCCCGGCTTCGACCGGCTGCCCGCCTACCCCCGCGCCGTCCGCGACTCACCGGCCCCGACCTACGTCGCCCCGGTCGGCTCCCCCCTCGCCCGGCGCCTGGACCGCTCCCCGCCCCCCGCCCGACACCCCCACACGGTCGCCGGCTGGCGCCTCTGGCTCCCCCACCCCTAACCCACCGCCGCGTACTCCTTTGCCGTGCACTCCTCCGCCGTGCACTTTCAGAGAAAGCGTGGCCTCCTGGGCGGAAATAGCCACGCTTTCTCTGAAGGTGCGGCCCCTGGAGGTCAGGGTGGAGGGGTTAGGAGGTTGAGGCGGTGGGCCAGGGCGGCGGCCTCGACGCGGTTGGTGACGTCGAGCTTGGCGATGATCCGGGAGACGTGGACGCTGGCGGTCTTCGGCGAGATGAACAGCTGCTCGGCGATCCGGCTGTTGCTGTGCCCCTCGGCGACCAGCCGCAGCACCTCCTGTTCGCGGGAGGTGAGCAGGTCCGCGCCGGGGCGGCCCCGGCTCGCCCCGCGCAAACCGACCCGGCGGGCCAGGGTGGCGGCCTGCTCGGCCAGCGGGGTCGCGCCCAACCGCTGGGCGATCCCGGCGGCCTCCGCCACCGCCTCGGCGACCTCGTCCCGCTCCCCCGCCGACGCGGCGGCCTCGGCCAGTGCCAGCAGGGCCCGGCCCAGCGGGTACGGCTGCCCGTCGGCCCGCCACGCCGCGACCGCCGTACGCCAGGCCGGCAGCGCGCGACCGCCGGCCGTCAGCAGCGCGGCGACCTGGGCCGCGTGGGCCTGCTCGGCGGGCTGCCGGACGGGCAGCTCGGCGGCGAGCGCGGTGACCGCCGCGGCCAGCTCCCGGTCCTCGACCCGGGCGGCGGTACGGGCGACGGCGCTGAGCACCGGCCACCCCTCGCGGGGCAGGTGCGGCAGGCGGTCGTCGGCCAGCGCTGCGCGGGCCGCCCGGACCGCCTCGACCTTGTCGTCGGCCGCCAGCGCCGCTTCGATCCGCAGTTCGTGCAGGGGCAGCCGGTGGTTCGGCCACAGGTACGGCCGGGCGAGGAAGCCCAACGCGCGGCCGACCAGCTCGTCGGCGGCCGGGTGGGCCCGGGCCAGCCGCAGCCCGGCGCGCAGCTGGAGCCAGTGCAGGCCGGAGACGCCGGGCGGGTCGATCCGGGCCGCATCGGCGCAGGCCGCGTCGGCCTCGTCCCAGCGGCCCAGGGCGAGCAGCGCCTCGGCCTGGTTGGACAGCAGGTACGCCCCGCCGGAGCGGCTGATGCCGACCCGCCGCGCCTCGCTCACCCCGACGGCGGCCGCGTCGGCGGACTCGGCGTAACGGCCCAGCTCGAACAGCACGTCGGAGAGGTGGACCAGCGCGCTGACCAGCGCCGGGGCGTTGCCGGCGGCGCGGGCCAGCGCCTCGGCCCGGCGCAGCTCGGCCAGGCCGAGGTCCGGGGCCTGGTCGGTGCGGCAGAGCATGGCGATCCGGGTGGGCAGCAGGGCGAGGTCCTCGCCGACCGCCTCGGCGACCGTGCGCGCCTCGGCGGCGACGGCCGCGGCCAGCTGCGGATCGATCTTCACCAGGTGCGCGGCGATGTCGGCGAGGAGTCGGACCCGCTCCGGTCCGTCCGGCACCCCGCCCGCCAGCCGGTACGCCTCGCGCAGCTCGGCACTGCCGTCGCTCTTGCCGAGCAGGGCGAGCAGCCGGCCCCGCCGGTCCAGCAGCCGGGCGGCGCGCAGCGGCGCGGCGTCGGCGTCCACCTCGGCCAGCGCGGCCCGGGTGAGGGTGAGCGCGCGGCTGTAGTCGCCGGCCGTGGTGGCGGCGCCCAGGGTCTCCTCCAGCACCGCCAGGTGGTCCATGCCAAGCCGGTCGGCGGCGTCGGGCACCAGCTCCCACAGCTCCAGCACCCGTTCCAGCAGCCGGCTCTGCTCCGCGTACGCGTACCGTTCGGCGGCGGCGCAGGCCGCCGCGCGGGCGGTGACCAGGGCGCGGGGGTGGTCGTGGGCGGCGTACCAGTGGTGGGCCAGCTCGGCCGGGGCGCGGCCGGCGGCGACCAGGTGCGGCTGCGCCTCGATGGCGGCGGCGTACCGGGCGTGCAGCCGGGCGTGCTCGCCGGGCAGCAGCTCGTCGTGGACGGCCTCGCGGACCAGGGCGTGCCGGAACTCGTAGTCGCCGTCCGGGTCGGCGACTACCAGCTGGGCGGCGACGGCGGCGCGCAGCGCGTCCTCCAGCTCGGGCTCGGGCAGGCCGGCGACCTCGGCGAGGAGCTGGTGCGCGAAGCGGGTGCCGCCGGCGGCGGCGATACGCAGCACCCGCTGCGCGGCGTCGGGGAGCCGGTCGACCCGGGCCAGCAGCAGGTCGCGCAGGGTCTCCGGCAGGGTGGCGCAGCCGACCGGGTCGCCGGCTGCGGCCAGCTCCTCGATGAAGAACGGGTTGCCCTGGGTACGTTCGTGGACGTCGTCGACGGCGCGGGCGGCCGGCTCGGCGCCGAGGATGTCGGCGAGGATCGCGGCGGTGCCGTCCCGGTCGAGGCGGCCCAGCTCGATCCGCTCGACGCTGCGGACCCGGTCCAGCTCGGCCAGGAACGGCCGCAGCGGGTGACCCCGGTGCAGCTCGTCGGTGCGGTACGTGCAGACCAGCAGCACCCGGGCGGTGCGGGCGGCCCGGACCAGGAAGCCGATCAGGTCGCGGGTGGACCGGTCGGCCCAGTGCAGGTCCTCGATCACCAGCACCAGCGGCTGGTCGGCGGCGAGCCGGTGGAACAGCTCCCCGACCAGGTCGAACAGGTAGCCCCGGGGGGCGTCGGAGAGGGCCGGCCCGGCCGGCGCGGCGACGGCGGCGGGCCCCCGGCCCAGCTCGGGCAGCAGGCGGGCGAACTCCGGCTCGTACCCGTCGAAGACGCCGGGACCGTCGCGGCGCAGCACCTCGCGCAGCGCGGCGGCGAACGGCGCGAAGGGCAGGCCGGCCTCGCCCAGCTCCAGGCACTGGCCCACCAGCAGTCGGGCGCCGGCGGCGCCGGCCAGCGCGCCGAACTCCTCCAGCAGCCGGGTCTTGCCGACGCCGGCCTCGCCGCCGACCAGGACGGTGGTGGGTTCCCCGGCCCGGGCGCGGGCCAGGGCGGTGCGCAGCGACCCGACCTCGCCCTGGCGGCCGACGAGGACGGTGCTGGCGGCGCGTACGGTCACGGCACCGAGCATGCCACGCCCGCCACCGGCACCGGCCCCACCGACCGGGCGGTCCGCGACCGCCGCCGCGGTGGGGCCGGTGGTCGCCGCCGCAGCGGTGGGGCCGGTGGTCGCCGCCGCAGCGGTGGGGCCGGTGGTCGCCGCCGCAGCGGTGGGGCCGGTGGTCGCCGCCGCAGCGGTGGGGCCGGTGGTCGCCGCCGCAGCGGTGGGGCCGGTGGTCGCCGCCGCAGCGGTGGGGCCGGTGGTCGCCGCCGCAGCGGTGGCCACGGTCGTCACCGGCGGGCGGCGTCGGTGCGGCCCGGGCGGCTGCGGCGGCTCAGCCAGCTACGGCCGTGCCGGCGCGGCAGGGACCGGGCGAGCCGGGCCGCCTCGGCGTCGGCCTGGAGTTCGGCGGCGTGGCTGCGGTGGATGGAGAGGAGGAAGTCTGCGTCGTTGCCGAACATGTCGGGCTCCTTCGGGGTCGTCGTTCGCTGATGTCGACTTTCCGCGCGAAGGTGCCCCCGGGGCATGGGTGCGCTGCCTGATCTTCGGGCCTGCGCCCTCCTTACCGGGGCCGGAAACGCCCGCTGAGGCGGCGTAAGGTACTCAGCCGGCCGCGGATCATTCGCGGCGGCGGGGACCACTAGACTCTGGGGCATGGCAAAGCCCCAGGAGAAGGTCTCGTTCGGCCAGCGGCTGAAGCAGATCGGGATGGTGTTCCGGTTCACCGCCAAGCAGGACAGGTGGTTCGCGCCGCTGACCGCTGCGGCGGTGCTGATCCCGCTCGCGCTCACCGTGGTCGCGGTGATCCTCTGGAGCTGGATCTGGCTGCCGGTGGGCATCCTGATCACCCTGCTCGCCGTGCTGATCGTGCTCAACCTGCGGTCGAACAAGGCGATGATGAACGCGGCCGAGGGGCAGCCCGGCGCGGCGGCGCAGATCATGGAGAGCATGCGCGGCGACTGGCGGGTCACCCCGGCGGTCAGCTCCACCACCCAGATGGACATGGTCCACCTGGTGATCGGCCGCCCCGGCGTGATCCTGCTGGCCGAGGGGAACCCGCAGCGGGTGCGCGGCCTGCTCGGCCAGGAGAAGCGCCGGCTGGCCAAGGTGATCGGCTCGGCGCCGCTCTACGACTACGTGATCGGCCAGGGCGAGGGCGAGCTGCCGATCCGCAAGCTGCGGACGACCCTGATGCGGCTGCCGCGCAACCTCCAGGGCAAGGACGTCAACGCCCTGGACAAGCGGCTCAAGGCGCTCACCGCCCGCCCGCAGATGCCCAAGGGCGCGATCCCGAAGAACATGCGGCCGCCGCGCGCGTTCCGCCAGACCCGGGGCCGCTGACCCCCGACGTACGCGAAGAGCCGGGCCCCTTCGGGGGCCCGGCTCTTTCGTGCCGCCCGGAGGCGGTGATCCACTCCGTTCCGCCGATACGGCGGGATCCGGACGACCGGGACAGGCCCATGTCGGCGACCTGGAGTCGATCATGCCCCGGAACCGGCCGGCGGCGCGTCAGGGGCGGGTGGGGCGGGGCGCGTCGGTGATCACCGAGCCGGTGAGCCGGTCGTGCAGGCCGCGCCGGTGCTCGTCCATGAGCAGCGCGGGCACCACCAGGGCGAGCAGCAGGCCACGCAGCAGCGCCCGGAGCAGCCCGATCCGGCCGCCGTCGGCCCAGCCGACGCAGCGCA
This sequence comes from Micromonospora sp. L32, assembly GCF_052068055.1. Taxonomy (NCBI): domain Bacteria; kingdom Bacillati; phylum Actinomycetota; class Actinomycetes; order Micromonosporales; family Micromonosporaceae; genus Micromonospora; species Micromonospora sp. L32. The sequence continues at coordinate 305,883 of NZ_JBQHDD010000004.1, forward strand.
CCTTGGTGACGAACATGCCGGGGGTCTGCGCGAAGAGGCCGAGGAAGAAGCCGTACTCCAGGATCAGCACCAGCGGTGGGGCCCAGCCGTCGCTGACCGGGTCGGCGAAGCCGCGGGCGACCAGCAGGCAGAGCACCCAGTCGATCACCAGGGCACCGAACCGGCGGCCGAGGCTCGGCGGGGTGAAGGACGGGTCGGCGGCGGGCGGCACCGGTGCCGCGGCGTGCGGGTTGGTCACGACGGTCAAGGGTAGTCAGCGCCCCGCCGACGGCGGCCGGGGCGGGCGGCGGACGCCGGATCGGCACGTATCGCAGAATCGGGCCAACCGCATCAATTAGCTATACACCCTCCCAGCGGGTATCGTCCGAACGGTGACCCGCCGAGGGCTGAGCGGCGCCGATGACGCTCCGCGAGCGACGTAACACGGCGGAAACAGAGGAGACACGGCCGGGCAACCGCACGGCCATAGCGTCGTCAGTGCCCAGCCACCGGAGTGGACGTGCCAGGAGGACGTGTGTTTGCCAATCCCGAGGAACTCCTGCGATACCTCAAGAACGAGGACGTGAAGTTCGTCGACGTACGTTTCTGTGACCTGCCCGGCGTGATGCAGCACTTCAACCTGCCGGTCGAGTCCTTCGACGACAGCGTCTTCACCGACGGCCTCGCGTTCGACGGCTCGTCGATCCGCGGCTTCCAGGCGATCCACGAGTCGGACATGCTCCTGCTCCCGGACGTCGCGAGCGCCTTCATCGACCCGTTCCGCGCGCAGAAGACCCTCGCGCTGAACTTCTTCATCCACGACCCGTTCACCCGCGAGGCCTACTCGCGGGACCCGCGGAACGTGGCGAAGAAGGCCGAGGCGTACCTGGCGGCCAGCGGCATCGCCGACACCGCGTACTTCGGCGCCGAGGCCGAGTTCTACATCTTCGACTCGATCCGCCACGAGACCTCCGCCCACCAGTCGTTCTACTACATCGACTCGATCGAGGGCGCGTGGAACACCGGCCGTGAGGAAGACGGCGGCAACCGCGGCTACAAGACCGCCTACAAGGGCGGCTACTTCCCGGTGCCGCCGGTGGACCACTACGCCGACCTGCGCGACAGCATGGTCCGCCGCCTCATCGACGCCGGCTTCACCGTCGAGCGCTCGCACCACGAGGTCGGCACCGCCGGCCAGTCGGAGATCAACTACAGGTTCTCCACCCTGCTGCACTCCGCCGACCAGCTGCAGCTGTTCAAGTACCTGATCAAGAACGAGGCCTGGGCCGCCGGCAAGACCGCCACCTTCATGCCCAAGCCCCTGTTCGGCGACAACGGCTCCGGCATGCACACCCACCAGAGCCTCTGGCTCAACGGCGAACCGCTGTTCTACGACGAGACCGGCTACGCCGGCCTGTCCGACACGGCCCGCTGGTACATCGGTGGTCTGCTGCACCACGCCCCGTCGCTGCTGGCCTTCACCAACCCGACGGTCAACTCGTACCGCCGGCTGGTGCCGGGCTTCGAGGCGCCGGTCAACCTGGTCTACTCCCAGCGCAACCGCTCCGCCTGCACCCGCATCCCGGTCACCGGCAGCAACCCCAAGGCCAAGCGGGTCGAGTTCCGGGTGCCGGACCCGTCCAGCAACCCGTACCTCGCCTTCTCCGCGATGATGATGGCCGGCCTGGACGGCATCAAGAACAAGATCGAGCCGCCGGCGCCGATCGACAAGGACCTGTACGACCTGCCGCCGGAGGAGTGGGGCGACGTCAAGCAGGTGCCGGGCTCGCTGCCGGCCGTGCTCGACGCCCTCGAAGCCGACCACGACTACCTCCTCGACGGCGGCGTCTTCACCCCCGACCTGATCTCCACCTGGGTCGGCTGGAAGCGCGCCAACGAGGTCGACCCGGTCCGCCTGCGCCCGACCCCGCACGAGTTCGCCATGTACTTCGACTGCTGAACAGTCGACCGACACCGGCCCGGGCCGGCTCCGCGATTCGCGGAGCCGGCCCGTTCCGTCGTACGGCCCCCTTGATCGACCCCGTTTGCGGCGTGTCGGGGTGTCGGACGACGCGGACACCGCGACACGCCGCAAACGGGGGTGCAGGTCAGGGTCGGGCGGCCGGCGGGGCGAGGCGGCCTCGGCGCCACGCGCGCCAGGCCCGTGCCGCGAGCACCACCACCAGCACGGTCATGGCGATCGCGCCGGGCGCCTTGGTGTACCGGGCCAGGGACGTGCCGTCCGGCAGGGCCAGGAAGGTGGCCACCGCGGCGGGCAGCACGAACCACCCCGTCCGGGTCGCCGACACGGCGAGCAGCAGCAGCGGCCACGTCGCGTACCAGGGGTGGAAGACCGGGGCCAGCACCACCGTGGCGGCCAGCGCGACGCCGGCGGCGTGCAGGGTCACCCGGGGACGGGCCGCCGCCAGCCGGCGTACCCGCTGCCGGACGTCGTTGAGGGCGCGCAGCACGGTCCAGGCCCGCCAGAAGAGCACCACCAGCAGCACCGTGAGCAGGACCAGCGCCACCACCCGGGTGACCGCCACCGCGGCCGGCTCCCGCCCGGCCCACTCGCCGAGGTAGTCCGCGACGATGCCCACGGCGGTGGGCGGGGAGGTCCACTGCTCGGTGTCGCCGCTGCGGGCCAGGCCGGCGAGCCAGCCCAGGCCGAGCCCGGACAGCGCCGAGGTGGCGGCCAGCGCGGCCAGCACGCCGCCGGCCAGCCAGCCCCCGTCCCGCAGCAGCCCACGCGGGGTGTACCGGCCGAGCACCGCCGCGAGGGCCGCGAACGGCAGCACCACCACGGCGGTGGCCTTCACCGTCACCGCCAGGCCGAGCAGCACCCCGGCGACCATCAGCGCCTTCGGCTTGCCGGGCAGCCGGACCAGCACCAGCAGGCCGAGCAGGAGCAGCCCGAGCATCACCGCGTCGTTGTGCGCCCCGGCCACCAGGTGCACCCCGACCAGCGGGCAGGCCAGCGCCAGCCAGGCCGCCCGGGCGGTGGGGACTCCGGCGGCCCGGGCCAGCCCGGGCAGGCAGAGCGCGGCCAGCAGCACCCCGGCCAGCGCGACGAGCCGCAGCAGCACGACGGTGCCGACCAGGCCGCCGCCGAGGGTCGCGGCCAGCGCGGCGAGCAGCATGAAGAACGGGCCGTACGGCGCGGGAGTGTCCCGCCAGATCGGCGCGACCGACTCGACCCAGGGGCAGCCGGCCGCCGCCACCCCCATCTCGTACGGGTGGTGGCCGGCCGCGTACCCCCAGCCCTGGCAGGCGTACGAGTAGACGTCCCGGCTGCCCAGCGGCGGCGCGGCCAGCAGCGGGACCAGCCACAGCCCGGCGGTCAGGTAGGCCCACCGGGTCGACGGGGCGCCTCGGCGCAGCGACCACCAGGCCCCGACCAGCAGCGCCGTGCCGAGCAGCCAGCAGCCCAGCGCCCAGGGAGCGTTTGCGGCGCGCCAGGGGCCGGCGGGCGGGATGTCGGGCAGCGCCCCGCCCAGCCAACCGGCGACGGTGAGCAGCACCGCGCCAAGCAGGCCGGCGTACCGGGCGAGCCGGGCCCGGCCGGCAAGCCCTGGCCCGGCGTCGCTCACCGGCAACCTCTCCTCAGTCCGCGAGGGCCGGCCGGCGGGCCGCCCGAGCCGACCGTACCAACCGGACGGCCACCACGATCACCAACAGCGTCATCAGCGGCGCGCCGGGCATCTTGGTGTACCGGGCCAGGCCGGTGCCATCGGCCAGCACCAGGAACGACGACACCAGCGCGACCAGCGAGAACCATCCGGTACGCCGCGCGGTGGCGGCCAGCACGGTCAGCGGCCAGATCCAGTACCAGGGGTGGAAGAGCGGGGACAGGGCCACCGTGGCGGCCAGTGCCAGCCCGGCGTGCCAGAGCGGGTCCCGGGTACGGGCCCGCCACCACAGCCACACCAGCAGCACGGCGAGCACCAGCACGCCGATCGCCCGGGTCACCGGCAGCGCGTCGACGTGCGCGCCGAAGAGCGCCGCGACGTACCCGACGGTCTGCCCGACCGCGGTGGACGGCGAGGTCCAGGCGATCACCAGGCTCCCCTGCTCCAGCCCGCTGATCCAGCCGAAGCCCAGGCCCGACGCGAGGGTCGCCGCGACCGTCGCGGCGAGCGCCCCGCCGACCACCGGGCCGCCGTCCCGGATCAGCGTCCGGATCCGGTACGGCCCGGCCATCGCGGCCAGCGCGGCGAACGGCACCACCACCAACGCGGTGATCTTCACGGCGGCGGCGAGCCCGAGCAGCACTCCCCCGGCCAGCAGCGCCCAGCGGCGACCGGGCCGGGATGCCACCACCGCCAGCCCGGCGACCATCATGCCGACCATCAGCGCGTCGTTGTGCGCGCCGGAGATCAGGTGCACGCCGACCAGCGGGGACGCGAGCGCCAGCCAGAGCGCCCGCGGCACCGGAACCCCGCAGCGACGGGCCAGCACCGGCAGGCACCAGGCGGTCAGCGCCACCCCGGCCAGCGCCAGCAGCCGGAACAGCGCGGCGGCGGCGGTGAGCGAGCCGGTGGCCTTGACGATGGCGCCGGAGATCATGACGAACAGCGGCCCGTACGGCGCGGGGGTGTCCCGCCAGATGTACGAGATGGTGTCCAACCACGGGCAGGGCAGCGCGGAGACGCCCTGCTCGTACGGACTGATCCCGGCCGCGTAGCTCGCGCCCTGGCAGGCGTACGCGTAGACGTCCCGGCTGCCCAGCGGCGGCGCGACCAGCAGCGGGACCAGCCAGAGCCCGGCGGTGACCAGCGCCCAGCGGGCGGACGGCACCCGGTCGCGCAGCGACCACCAGGCCCACGCCATCAGCGCGGTGCCGGCCAGCCAGAGGCCGATGACCAGCGGCCCATGCCGGCCCTGCCAGATGCTGACCGGGGTGGGGCGCAGCGGGGATTCCGGCAGCGCGCCACCGAGGTACGCGGCGACGGCGAGCAGCGTCGAGCCGGCCAGGCCGATCCAGCGCGAGAGGTGGTGAGGCACGTCCGACATGCTGCCAGTACGGTGGTCGCGGACCGGAGGTGGGCATGCGGCGCAGCAGGGTGGTGTGGCTCTCCGCCGGCTGCGCCGCCGTGGCCGGCGCGGTGTGGCTGGCCCTGCCGCCGATGGGTTCGGACCTCTCCGCCCAGGTCGCCCGGGCCGACTTCTTCGCCGCGCACGGCACCGCCCTGGTGGACCTGCGCTGGTACGCCGGCATCCACCCGCTCGGCTACAGCCTGGTCACGCCGCCGCTGATGGCCACCCTCGGGGTGCCCGTCACCGGCGTCCTGGCCCTGGTCGCGGCGGCCACCGCGTTCGCGGCGCTGCTGGTGCGCACCCCGGTGCCCCGGCCCCTGCTCGGCAGCCTGGTCGGGGTGCTCACCATCACCGGCAACCTGATCTCCGGCCGGGTCACCTACGCGCTCGGCGTGGCGTTCGGGCTGGCCGCGCTGCTCGCGCTGACCCTGCCGACGCACGGCCCGCCGGGCCGGCGCTGGGCGCGCCCCGTCCTGGTCGCGGCCGGCGCGCTGCTGGCCTCGGCGACCAGCCCCGTCGCCGGCCTCTTCGTCGGCCTGGCCGGCGCCGCGCTGCTGCTCACCCGCCGGTACGCCGACGGCCTGCTGCTCGGCGTCGCCGCCGCGCTGCCGCTGGGGGTGACCGGGCTGCTCTTCGGCGAGGGCGGCTGGATGAACATCAGCCGCACCGACACGCTACGGGCGGTGCTGACCAGTCTGCTGGTGGCGGCGCTGGTGGCGTACCGGCCGGTGCGGGTGGGGGCGCTGCTGTCGGCGGCAGGGGTGCTGGCGGCGGCGCTGGTGCACACCCCGGTCGGGTTGAACGCCACCCGGCTGGCGGTGATGTTCGCGCTGCCGGTGCTGGCCGCCGCCGCCCGTCCGCCCCGCTGGCTGACCGGGGTGGCCTGGTGGGGCCGAGTGGCCCGCGGCGTGGCGCTCGCCGTGTTGCTGGCGGCGGTCTGCGCATGGCAGCCGCCGGTGGTCGCCGCCGACCTGGGCAGCGTCGACGACCCGACCGCCGCCCGGTCGTTCTTCGCGCCGTTGCGAGCCGAGTTGGCGCGGCGCGGGCTCACCGGCCGGGTGGAGGTCCCGCCGACCCGCAACTACTGGGAGGCGGCCCGGCTCGGCGAGGTGCCGCTGGCCCGGGGCTGGCTGCGGCAGGCCGACATCGCCCGCAACCCGCTCTTCTTCAGCACCGTGCCGGGGGCCACCGGCACGGGCGTATCGCTGACCGCCGAGAGCTACCGGGCCTGGCTCGACGAGTTCGCCGTGCAGTACGTGGCGGTGCCCGACGCGCCGCTGTCCTGGGTCGGCCGGGCCGAGGCCGAGCTGGTCTCCGCCGGCCTGCCGTACCTGACGGAGGTCTGGTCGGACGAGCGGTGGCGGCTCTACGCGGTGGCCGACCCGACGCCGGTCGTGGGCCCGCCCGGCGAGTTCGTCGGGCAGGACGGGGCCTCGCTGACGTTCCGCACGTCCGCCGCCGGCACGGTGCCGGTCCGGGTGTGGCACACCCGCTGGCTGGCCGCCTCCGGCGGCGCCACCGTCGCCGCGGACGGGGACTGGACGACGGTCACCGTGCCGCGCGCCGGCACCTACACGCTGAGCGGGTGACGGACCGCCGGCCGGCGGACGCTGCCGGGTGTCCCCTGCACGCCCTTTCGAGCTGATGTCGTAGACGATTCACGGCGGTAGCGCCGGATCCGTAGGGCGGAAAGCCCGCTGACTCGTCTACGTCATCAGCTCCACAGGGCCGCACGGCCGGCCCGGCCAGGACGGGCCAGGCCGGTCAGCCGGGGTCGCGGCGTACCGGGGAGGGGCGGGCGCGGACGTGCAGCCGCTCCCCCTGCGGACCGAAGAGGCTGAGGATCTCCAGCGGACGGTCGTACGGGTTGCCGAACCAGTGCGGCGTACGGGTGTCGAACTCGGCGACCTCCCCCGCCTCCAGGGTCAGCTCGTGGCTACCGAGCAGCAGCCGGCACCGCCCGGAGAGCACGTAGAGCCACTCGTACCCCTCGTGCACCTGCTGCTCGGGCTCCCCCGGCCGGCCGCCGGGCGGGTAGATCATCTTGTAGGCCTGCACCCCGCCGGGACGGCGGGTCAGCGGCACGATGGTGACCCCGTTGCGGTCCACCGACCGGAGCCGGACCCGGGGGTCGCCGGTCTCCGGCGCGCCGACCAGGTCGTCCAGCGGCACCCGGTGGAACCGGGCCAGCGGGAGCAGCAGCTCCAGGGTGGGCCGGCGGCCACCGGACTCCAGCCGGGACAGGGTGCTCACCGAGATGCCGGTGGCGGCGGAGAGCTGGGCCAGCGTCACGGCGCGCTGCTGGCGCAGGGCCCGCAGGCGCGGCCCGACCGCCGTCAGCACCTCGTCCTGGGCCGCGCTGTCGTCCGCCATCCGTCCGTTTGCCATCTCAGCAACGATACTTGTCGACCCGGGAAGTAGCGCGGACGATCCGGGGCATGGGCGGAACGGACCCGCCCGGAGGGGGAACGAGGATGCGGGAGCACCGGATCTACGACGTGGTGGTGGTCGGCGGCGGCGCGGCGGGGCTCAGCGGCGCGCTCACCCTGGGCCGGTCCCGCCGGTCGGTGCTGGTGATCGACGGCGGGGCGCCGCGCAACGCCCCCGCCGGAGGAGTGCACAACTACCTCACCAGCGAGGGCGTCGCCCCCGCCGAGCTGTACGCGACGGGCCGGGCCGAGGTCGCCCGGTACGGCGTCGAGGTGGTCGACGGCACGGTCACCAAGGCGCACCGGGTCGAGGGGCACGACCGGGCCCGGTTCGAGGTGGAGCTGGCCGACGGCGAGCTGGTGCGGGCGCGGCGGCTGCTGGTGACCACGGGGCTGGTCGACGAGCTGCCCGCGATCCCGGGGCTGGCCGAACGCTGGGGCCGGGACGTGCTGCACTGCCCGTACTGCCACGGCTGGGAGGTGCGGGACCAGGCCGTGGGCGTGCTGGCCACCGGGCCGATGACCACCCACCACGCGCTGCTGTTCCGCCAGCTCACCGACGACGTGGTGGTGTTCACGCACACCGGCCCGCCGCTGGCCGCGGAGCAGGCCGAGCAGCTCGCCGCCCGGGGCGTACGGGTGGTCGAGGGCGAGGTGACGGGGCTGGAGGTGACCGACGACCGGCTCACCGGCGTACGGCTGCGCTCCGGGGAACTCGTCGCCCGGCAGGCGCTGGTGGTCGGACCCCGGTTCGCCGCGCGGGCCGACCTGCTGGCCGGGCTCGGCCTGGCGACCAGCGAGTTCGTCGTCGGCGGGCACGTCTTCGGCGACCACGTGGCCGCCGACGCCAGCGGGGCGACCGCGGTGCCGGGGGTCTGGGTGGCCGGCAACGTGACCGACCCGCAGGCCACCGTGATCGCCGCTGCGGCGGCGGGGGTGAAGGCCGGCGCGGCGCTCAACGCCGACCTGATCGCCGAGGAGACCGACCGGGCGGTCGCCCGGCTCGCCCGCGCGGGCGCGCACGCCGGCGCACACGACCACGGCGGAACCGGCACGCACGACCACGCCGGAACCGGCACGCACGACCACGCCGGGAGCGGCGCGGATGCCGTGGACGCCGTGGACGCCGAGACGGCGCGGCACTGGGACGAGCTCTACCAGCGGCGGGAGCGGATCTGGAGCGGGCGGGCCAACCCGCACCTGGTCGATGTCGTCGACCCGCTGCCGGCGGGCACCGCGCTGGATCTCGGCTGCGGCGAGGGCGCCGACGCGATCTGGCTGGCCGGTCGCGGCTGGCGGGTGACCGCCGTGGACGTCTCCGCCACCGCCCTGGACCGGGCGGCGACCGAGGCTGCCGCGGCCGGGGTGGCGGCCCGGATCGACTTCCAGCGGCACGACCTGACCCGCACCTTCCCGGAGGGGGTGTTCGACCTGGTCTCCGCGCAGTTCCTCCAGTCGCCGCTGGAGTTCCCCCGGGCCGAGGTGCTCCGGGCGGCGGCGCGGGCGGTGGCGCCCGGGGGCCGGCTGCTGATCGTCGAGCACGGCGAGGTCCCGCCGTGGTCCCGACTGGCCCACCCGCACGTGCGCTTCCCCACCCCGGAGGAGACGCTGGCCGAACTGGACCTAGACCCGGACGGGTGGCGGACCGAGCGGTTGGACGCGCCCCGGCGCGCGGTCACCGACCCGGACGGGCAGCCCGCCACCCTGGTCGACCACCTGGTGCTGGTCCGCCGCCGCTGACGGCGCTCAGGCCTCCAGCACCCGTTCCATGGCCGCTCGGGACCGGCGGGCGGTGCGCAGGTACTCGTCGAGGAACTCGCCGGGGTCGTCGCGGCCGAGCAGCCGGACGACCCCGGCCAGCTCCACGCCGTGCCGGGGCAGCTGGTCGCCGGCGCGGCCCCGGACCAGCATGAGCGCGTTGCGGACCTGCGCGGCGAGCGTCCAGCCGGCGGCCATCCCGGCGGCGTCCGCCGGGTCGACCAGGCCGGCGTCCCGGGCCGCCGCCAGCGCGTCGAGGGTCCGGGTGCCCCGCAGTCGCGGGTACGCCCCGGCGTGCCGGAGCTGGAGCAGCTGCACCGCCCACTCGACGTCGGCCAGGCCACCCCGCCCCAGCTTGGTGTGGGTGGCCGGGTCGGCGCCCCGGGGCAGCCGCTCATGCTCCACCCGGGCCTTGATCCGGCGGATCTCCACCACCTGCTCGCGGCTCAGCCCGTCGGCCGGCCAGCGGACCGGTTCGACCAGCGCCTCGAACTCGGCGCCCAGGTCGGCGTCGCCGCAGACGAACCGGGCGCGCAGCAGCGCCTGCGCCTCCCACACCTTCGACCAGCGGGCGTAGTACTGCGCGTACGCGGCGAGGCTGCGTACCAGCGGGCCCTGCCGGCCCTCGGGGCGCAGGTCGGCGTCGACGCCGAGCGGCGGGTCGGGAGCGGGCACGCCGAGCAGTCGGCGCAGCTCCTCGGCGATGCCGTGGGCGGCGGCGCTGGCCGCCTGCTCGTCCGCCCCGGGGGCCTGCGGGTCGTAGACGAAGAGCACGTCGGCGTCGGAGAGGTAGTTCGACTCGTACCCGCCGAGCCGGCCCATGCCGATCACGGCGAACCGCAGTCCGGGAGGCCCCGGGTTGGCGGCCCGCGCGGTGCGCAGCGCGGCGGTGAGCGTGGCGTCGGTGACGTCGGAGAGCGCGGTGCCGACCCCGGTGACGTCGGCCAGGGGCGCGGCCGGCGAGCTCCGCTCCGGGCGCGGGGCGAGCCCGCCGGCTCGGCTGAGCAGGTCGGCGCAGGCGATCCGGACCAGCTCCCGCCGGCGGAGCGCGCGTACCGCCCGGATCGCCTGCTCCGGGTCGGCGTACCGGCCCGCGGCGGCGGCGAAGCCGTCGCAGAGCACCTCCCGGGTACGCGGGGCCAGCTCGCTCTCCTCCGCCAGCAGGCGCAGCGCCTCGGGCTCCCGGGCCAGCAGGTCGGCGGCGTACCGGGAGGAGGAGAGCACCCGGGCCAGCCGGCGGGCCACCGGGCCGGAGTCGCGCAGCAGCCGCAGGTACCAGGGGGTGCTGCCGAGCTTGTCGGAGACCTGGCGGTAGTTGAGCAGGCCGCGGTCCGGCTCGGGGGCGTCGGCGAACTCGCTGAGCAGCACCGGCAGCAGGGTGCGCTGGATGGCGGCGGTGCGGCTGACCCCGCCGGTGAGGGCCTGGAGGTGGCGCAGCGCCCCGGCGGGGTCGGCGAAGCCGAGGATCTCCAGCCGGTGCCGGGCCGCCTCCGGGGTGAGCCGCAGCCCGTCGGCGGGTACCCGGGCCACCGACTCCAGCAGCGGCCGGTAGAGCAGCTTGGCGTGCAGCCGGCGTACCTCGGTGGCGTGGGCGACCCACTCGGCGCGGAAGCTCTCCACGGCGCTGCGGCCCGGCGTGGCGGTGCAGCCGAGCGCGGCGGCGAGCCAGCGCAGCGCGGCCGGATCGGTCGGCACGGTGTGGGTCCGGCGCAGGCCCTGGAGCTGGAGCCGGTGCTCGACCGCGCGCAGGAAGCGGTACCCGCGCAGCAGCGCCTCGCCGTCGGCGCGGCCGACGTAGCCGCCGGTGACGAGCGCGCGCAGCGCCGGGATGGTGCCGGGCACCCGCAACGACTCGTCGCCGCGGCCGTGCACCAGTTGCAGCAGCTGGACGGCGAACTCGATGTCGCGCAGCCCGCCCGGCCCGCGCTTGATCTCGCGTTCCAGCTCCTTCGGCGGGACGTTGTCGATGATCTTGCGGCGCATGGCCCGGACGTCGGAGACCGCCTCGGGCCGCTCGGCGGCGGTCCAGACCAGCGGGGCGAGCGCCTCGATCCACTCCCGCGCCAGGGCCAGGTCGCCGGCAGCCGGCCGGGCCTTGAGCAGGGCCTGGAACTCCCAGGTCCGGGCCCAGCGCTGGTAGTAGGCCAGATGGCTGGCGAGGGTACGCACCAACGGCCCCCGATTGCCCTCGGGTCGCAGCGCGGCGTCGACCGGCCAGGCGACCAGCCCGCAGACGCCGATCAGCCGGGCGGCGACGGTGGTGGCGACGGTCAGGTCCGCGTCGTCGGCGGCCACGAAGATGACGTCGACGTCGGAGACGTAGTTCAGCTCGTCGCCGCCGCACTTGCCCATCGCGACCACTGCGAGCCGGGGCCGGGGTGTGCCCGCGGGCAGCTCGTCGACGGCGATCTCGTACGCCGCCGCCAGGGTCGCGTCGGCCAGCGCCGAGAGCGCGGCCATGGTCTGCTCCAGGCCGCGCCCGCCGGTCAGGTCGGCCGCCGCGATCCGCAGCAGCGCCAACCGGTACGCCTGCCGCAGCACCGCCACCGGCGCGGTGGCGGTGGTCAGCCGGCCGGCGGCGGCGAGGTCCAGCCGGCCGTCGGCGGTGGGGGCGAGCCCGTCCGGGGCGGTGGCCAGCACCGCCCACTGCTCCGGGTTGGCGACCAGGTGGTCGCCGAGCGCCGACGAGGCGCCGAGCACGGCGACCAGCCGGCGGCGCAGCCCCGGGTCGGCGTGCACCGCGTCGAGCAGCACGGGCGGCTCGACGGCTCGGCGCTCCGCCTCGACCAGCCGGTGCAGCTGGCGCAGGGCCAGGTCCGGGTCGGCGGCCCGGGCGAGCGCACCCAGCAGCTCGGCGGCCGGCTCGTCGACCGGCTCCTGCTCCTCGACGCGCCACAGCCCGAGACCGTCCGGGCCGAGCAGGTCGGCCGCGCGGGAGCCGCCGTCCCCCTGCGCCGTGCCGAAGCCGTACCGGGCGAGCCGCCCCCTGGCCGGTCTGGTCATCTCACTGCCCGAGCAGCGGCAGGCTGCGCCGAGGGGTGTCGTCGTCCAGCTCGCCGAGGGCCAGCGCGGCGAAGCGGACGGCGAACGGCTGCCAGACCTCCTCCACGTCGGCCATCACCCGGTCGCAGGCGGCGACCACCAGCTCCGGGTCGTAGCCCAGCTCGGCCAGCACGTCGGAGTCGCGGGCCCAGTCGGCGATCATCGCGGTGTCGCACTCGATGTGGAACTGCAGCCCCCACGCCCGGTCCCCGAGGCGGAACGCCTGGTTCGGGTAGCGGGTCGAGGCGGCCAGCAGGGTGGCGCCCCGGGGCAGCTCGGTGATCTCGTCGGTGTGCCACTGGAGCACGTCCGGGATCAGCGGCACGTACCGGAACAGCGGGTCGGCGTCGGCGGCGTCCCGCTTGCCGACCACGCCGGGGCCGATCTCCGGCCCGGACGGGCTCCGCTCGACCAGGCCGGCGTGCGCGGTGGCGAGCAGCTGCCCGCCGAGGCAGACCCCGAGGGTCGGCACCCGGTACCGGACCGCCTTGCGCAGCAGCCCCTCCAGCGCCGGGAACCAGGGCGCGCCGGGGCTGCCGTCGGGCAGCGGGTACGCCTGCTGCTCACCGCCGAGCACCACCAGCGCGACGTACCCCTCCAGGTCGGCGGGGAGCGCGTCGCCGGCGTGCGGGCGGAGCACCCGCAGGTCGAGGCCCCCCTCGGTCAGCCACTCCCCCAGCCGGCGGAGGTCGTCGGTCGGGTCATTCTCGATCACCAGCGCGGTCGCCACGGTGTCGAGGCTATCGGGTGCGCCGGCGCCGACCCGGAACGGCTCGGCCGCTCCCGGCGCCGACTAGGCTCGGCCGCTGTGATCACCGACGAATGCCTGCGCCCGCCGGTCCTGCGCCCCGGTGACACGGTGATGCTCGTGTCGCCGTCCGGCCCGACCCGGCCCGAGCGGGTGGCCCGCGGCGTCGAGCTGCTGACCGGTTGGGGGCTGCGCCCGGTGCTGGCGCCGAACGCGTACGCCCGGCGGGGCTACCTGGCCGGCGACGACGCGCTGCGCGCCGCCGACCTGAACACCGCCTTCGCCGACTCCGAGGTGCGCGGGGTGATCTGCACCCGGGGCGGCTACGGCGCGCAGCGGGTGGTCGACCTGCTCGACATGGCCGCCGTACGCCGGGACCCGAAGGTGGTCGCCGGCTTCTCGGACATCACCGCGTTGCAGTTCGCGCTCTGGCGGGGCGCCCGGCTGGCCGGCGTGCACGGCCCCGGCGCGGCCTGGCTGGATGAGCGCCTCCCGCTGCGCTCGGCGGAGTCGCTGCACGCCGCGCTGATGACCACCGAGCCGGTGACCGTCGCCGCCACGCCGGACGAGGAGACCTTCGCCGTCCGGGTGCCCGGCCGGGCGGTCGGTCCGCTGCTCGGCGGCAACCTCTGCCTGATCACCGCCTCCATCGGCACCCCGGACATGCCCGACCTGACCGGCGCGGTGCTGCTGATCGAGGAGGTGCAGGAGCCGCCGTACAAGGTCGACCGGATGCTGACCCACCTGCGCCGGGCGGGCGTGCTGGACGGCGTGGCCGGGGTGGCGGTCGGCCAGTTCACCGAGTGCGCCGACGGCTGGGACACCACGGTCACCGACGTGCTCACCGAGTGCCTGGGCGAGCTCGGCGTCCCGGTCCTCGGCGGCCTCCCGGTCGGCCACGGCGTCGGCCAGCTCACCGTCCCGGTCGGCACCCGCGCCACCCTCGACGCCGACGCCGGCACCCTCACGGTGGCCCCCGCCGTCCGCTGACCGGGTGGGATTTTCAGCTGGGTGACAGGGTCGGCACGGGTGCGGCCCAGGTTTGGTGGTCACTGTCGGTGAGGTCATCGCACCAACCACCGATCACTGGAGGACTGATGTCGCGCACGATGTCGAAGAAGCACCTGCTGGCCGGGCTCGCCGCCGCCGGAGTGCTCGGCGTGGGGATCGCCGCCCCGACGGTGGCCTTCGCCGAGGACGCCACCCCGTCGCCCAGCGCCAGCAGCAGCGCCGATCAGGGCACCGACCGGCAGCAGCGGAAGGCCGACCGCCAGGGCGAGTTCGCCGAGGCGCTGGCCAAGGAGCTCGGCGTGCCCACCGAGAAGGTGACCGCCGCGCTGGAGAAGCTGCGCGAGCAGCGCAAGGCCGACCGCCCGGAGCGCCCCTCCGCCGAGGACCGGCAGGCGGCGCTCAAGGACCGGCTGGCCCAGGCGGTCGAGGACGGCAAGCTCACCCAGGAGCAGGCCGACGCCATCACCAAGGCCGCCGAGGCCGGCGTCTTCCCGGGCCCGGGCGGCCGTGGCCGCCACGGCGGCATGGGTACGACCGGCAGGTGACCCGGGTGGCCCCGCCGTCCCCCTCCCCCCGCCCGTCGGTCTCCTCCCGGCCGGCGACCCCGGCGGGGCCATCCCCGTACCCGATCCGACCGCGCCCGACGTGGTCCGCCCCGGCGGCGCTGCCGGGGCGGACCGGCGGGCGGCTCAGGCCCCGGCGGGCGGCGCGAAGACGCCGAAGTGGTTGCCGGCCGGGTCGAGCAGGTGGGCGAAGGTCAGGCCGTTGTCGTTCGACTTCAGCGGGACCAGCACCTTGCCGCCGGCCGCCTCGGCCCGCCGGCAGGTGTCGGCCACGTCGGCCACCTGCACGTAGAACACCGCGTAGTTCGGGCCGGCCCCGCCGGTGGCCCGGATCGCACCCTGGATCGACCCCTCCGGCCCCGGCTCCACCACCCGGTACGACGTCTCCGGGCTGCCCTGTTCGGTGAACGCCCAGCCGAACACGTCGGTGTAGAACCGCCCGGTCTCCTCGGCCCGGTCGGTGCCGACCTCGAACCAGCTGACCGCGTTGGTGATCGTGGACATGTGTCGCCTCCCGTCGCAGGCACCGGCCGGTCGGCCGGGCTCGTCAGGGGTCAGCCTCGGGGTCGTCCGCGACACCGTCCTGTCGGTGTTTCCGTGTCAGTCGGCCGGACCGGCGCCGGGCAGCGCGAGCGTGCCGGGCGACGACCGGACCGGAACGGGATCCAGCACCAGCGGTTGGATCCGGCGGATCAGGTCGGGGCGGCGCTCCGCCAGCAGCAGGGCCAGCCGGGCCGCCTCGTCCGGGGTGATGTGGTACTGGGCAACCCCGAGTTCCGAGAGCCGCACCAGAGCATCCACCGCCAACTCCTCGGTGCGCGGCCCCCACGAGCCCTGGTCGGCGTGGACCGCCTTCTTCACCAGGTGGCCGACCTCCCGGGTAACCGGATCGTCCGCTTCGATCAACGCCAGGCAGCAGCGCAGGTAGGCGAAGCCGATCTGCTCGTCACGGACCAACAGGAAATCGAGTTTCCCCAGCAACTCCGCGGCGAGAGCCCGGGACACGGTGCCGTCGGTGGCGAGTCGGTCGAACAGCAGTACCGCCAGATCGACGAGGTACGGGCCGGCCGTGCTGCGCATCTCGACGAGCAGCGACGCGACCGTCCGGTAGTGCCAGGCCCGGTCGGCCGGTTCGACCTGCCGCGACCTCAGCAGCATCGCCAGCAGCACCCGGGCCATCGACTGCCGCTGCGGACCGGGCGCGAACACCACCGTGTTGAGCGCCGGCGGAAGCACTTCGACGAGCGGTTCCAGCGCGTGCTGGGCGACGTCGTTGGTGACACCGCACTCGAAGTTCGCCATCCGGCGCACAATCTCCGGGTCCGGGTCCGACTGCACCTGGAACCAGGCCCGGTCCGACGACGGCGTCGCCTGGTACGTCCACGCCAGCTCGGCAGTCGGCGGCCGCCAGGACTCGTCGGCGAGTCGCAACCGGATCTCCCGGTGCGCCGCGTCACCGAGCCGGTCCAGCGCGACCGCGTTCACCAGGCTGCGGTACTCCCCCTCGGCGAGCTGGGCGCGCCAGAGCAGGGCCTGCCGGGTCCACGACGAACGCACGTCCTCGGCCGCCGGGTAGAGCTGCCCGCCCGACAGCTCACCCGCCGCGCAGAGCCCGAGCACGAAGAGGTTCGCGCTGTAGACGGCGTGCCGCTCGGGAACCGACAGCGCGCGGGGCAGGTACGAGGTGAGGTGTCGGGCCGGACGGGCGTCGTGGACGGTTCGGAAGAGACGCAGCAGCACCTCGACGATGTCGCTCCTGCGGTCCGGGCCGCAGGTCTGGAGCGCTTCGGCGAGGAAGCCGACGATCGGCGCCCGCCCGGTCAGCGTGGCGAAGGACAGCAGCGCGTGCAGCGGGTCGTCGTCGACCGACGCGCCGCGCAGCATGCTGGTGGCGGCCTCCCGCGCCGCCAACTCACCGAGCACCAGCGCGGTGGTCCGGGCGACCAGGAACTCGCCGAAGGTGGCGTGCAGGAACTCGTACGTCTCCGCCCGCCGGTCACCTCGGACGGCCTGGGCGCGGTGCACGAAGAAGAACCGCCCGAGCACGATCTCCGCGGCCCGCAGCGGCGCCCGCAGGTTCCCATCGGTCCGGATGCCCGGCGACTCACCCGCCAGGAACGGCAGTGCGGCCAGATCGGCTTCCAGTTCCTCCTCGGTGACCCACTGGACGCCCCGGTTGAACATCGCGAACGCCACCACCGCCAGCCGGCGCAGCTCGCGCTCGGTGGCGCGGGACGTTTCTCGCTCGGACAGTCCCGGTTGGTGCTTGAGCACTTCCCGACGGGCGAAACTGCGCAGCAGACGCTCGTACAGTTCGCCCCGGCGCAGCGTCCCGGCCGAGTGAAGGTCGTTTCCGTCGGCGTCGTAGAGGGCCAGCATCAGCAGCAGTAGCGGCTGTTCGGCCAGCTCGCGGTGGGCGAGCACAGCGGCCGGGTCGAGCGGCGGCACGCCGAGCGTCGGGAACCGGTCGGCGTTGACCGCGTTCCAGGTGGCCACCCAACGGGCGACGCGCGACGGATCGAACGGTTCCAGCCGTAGGGCGATCGTGTCGGACGGCGGCTTCGCCCGGTCCGCGACGCTCGTCCGGGTGGTGACCAACACCGCCACCGGCCGCCCCTGGTCGGCCTCCCGCCGCTGGAACGCGGCCACCTTGAGCAGGTAGTCCGTCTGAGTCACGCCACTGGCCTGAAGCAACTCGTCGAAGCCGTCGAGCAGTATCACCGGCAGCGCGTCCCCGGCGGAGCGGGCCAGCGCCGGCCAGTCCAGCCGCTCCCCGGTGGCATCCCGGATGGCCTGCTCGATCTGGTCCTGGAGGTCAGCTTCGAGCCGTACCTCGCGCAGCACCACCCGGACGACCAGGAAGTCGGTGGCCGGAAGCTGAGCGGCGAGCACCCTGGTGAGCACGGACTTGCCGGACCCGGGCTGGCCCAGCACCAGAAGCGGTGCCCTGGTCGCCCTGGACGAGGTGAGGTATCCGGTCAGAAAATCGACCAGGTCGTCCCGAACCGGCTGCTCCGCCCACCAGGATTCGTCGCTGGGCCGGGCCCGCTCACCCATCGCGGCCAGCCGGCACAGCGGCGGGACGTACGCCTCGCCGAGCGCCGGCACCCGCAGCCCGTCCGGCACCTCCCCGGAGGTGATGATCGGCCGGTCGAGCTGCGCCCGATAAGCGCCGGCCAGCGCGTCCCGCCGATCGGTCGGGACCCGCCCCGTGGACATCGCCGCCAACGCTTCGCGCAGCTCGACGAGGCCGACCGCGAGTGCGCGCACCTCACCCCGGGTGGCCTCATGCTCGTGCAGCCCTGACCAGTAGGCGACCTCGGCGAAGTCCACCGCCAACGCGGTGAGCAGGTCCCGGTGGCGGTCGACCGCCACAGCCGGCACCCGTCCCAGTGCCTCCTGAAAGGCACGCTCCCCGTGCGGGATCATCCGGTTCCGCAGGGCCAGGCCGTCGACGAACACGTCGACGTGTCCGGCCATCGTCGTGAAGTACTGCAAGAGGGCCTGCCGCAGCGCCGGGTAGGGCAGCTCCGGCCCGGGAAGGGGAGCGGGGATCTCGAACAGGGTGCGGACGACCGCGCGGGCCTCGACCGGCCCCGTCCCGGCCAACGACAACTGCTCCGGCCTGCGGAGCTCCAGATCGGCGAAGTCAAACGGCAGGTCGGCCTCGCTCAGCGCCTCGAAGAACGCGGTCACCGCGATCACCGCGTGGGCGGCCTCCAGCCGCTGCGTCCGCCCGTAACGGGACAGCCCGGACCGCTTCTCCGCCACGCTCCGCATCAGCTCATGACCGAGCCGGACCAGCTCGCCCTTTGCGTCGAAGATGCTGAGCAGCGCAGGCAACGGCACCGCGGCGGCCAGCAGCGCTCCGCCGGTCAGCTTGTCGAACCAGTCGACGAACCTGCTCTTCTCCCCGCCGAGCAGACGTACCGCGTCGGCGTAGCTGAGCGTGTCGGGCACGCGGTCCTCCCCGGGAACTGCAGACCTGCCACCATCCCGCGTCCAGCCGACCGGCGCTGTCGGATATCAGACCAGGCTCAGCGCGCGCACCCGCTCGTGCGGGATGTCCAGGTCGTCGAGGCGCAGCTCGCGGGTGACCACCTCGGGCAGCGCCTGCACCCCGAGGATCCGGTCGGTGCGGAAACAGCGCAGCCCGTCGCGCAGGCGGCACCAGGCGAGCAGGTACCAGTGTCGGGGGTTGCCGAGGTAGCCCAGCGGTTCGACCTCGCGCGCCGACGCCGCCCCGGCGCGGTCGGCGTACCGCAGGCGCAGCACGCGCCGCGCGGAGACCGCGTCGGCGACGACGGCCGGGACGGGCGTGGCCGGCCCCTCGCCGATCAGGTGCACCCGGCCGGCGAGCCGGTGCGCCTCGGCCGCGTCGGCGGCCGGCATGACCGCCAGCAGCTTGCGCAGGGCGGTGGCGCCCGCCCCGGCGAACGGCGTGCCGCCGAGCCGGTGCAGCGCGACGGCCATCGCGACCGCCTCGGCGGCGGTCAGGTTGACCGGTGGCAGGGTGTGCGCCCGGTCGACCACGTAGCCGCCGGTGCGGCCGGGCTCGGCCCAGATCGGCACGCCGGAGCCCTGCAACGCGCTGATGTCCCGCTCGATGGTGCGGGTGCTCACCTCGAAGCGCCCGGCCAGCCAGCGGGCGCTGCGCGGCCGGGGCGACACCGCCCGCAGCTCCTCCACCAGGGCGTAGAGGCGGTCGGTCCGGTTCACCCCCGCAACCTAGGCCGGGGGTACGACAGCGGCGCTCAGGCGATGCAGGCGCAGACGATCAGCGCGGCGCCGAAGTGGGTGGCGGCGCTGACCCGGGCCGCGGGGTGCGGCTCGTCGGAGCAGACGATCTCGCCCAGCTTGCCCGGGGTGAGCAGGTCGAGCACGAAGAAGGCCAGCGCCATGATGGCCAGCCCGATCAGCCCGAAGATCACCGTGGACGCGAGCCCCTTGGCGAAGTCGCTGTAGCTGGTCAGGATCGCGGTGAAGACGATCCCGGCGATGCCGAGCTGGTTGGCGGCGAGCAGCAGCGCGGCGTTGCCGTTGCGCCGCACCCAGATCAGCTCGCGCAGCCTTCCCGGGGTCAGCACGTCGACCAGCAGGAAGCCGGCCGCCATCAGGGCCACTCCGACGACCCCGAACACCACGCTCTGCCACGCCCCGCTGAGCAGATCCTCCAGCACCGACTGCCTCCCGGCCTCCTACGCCCGGCGAGGGTGCCGGCGCGGTGATCGAGACGATAGCGGCACCGCGCCACCCCGATCTAGAGCGACAGGTATCGCTGCCGCTCGTACGGGGTGACCTCGCGGCGGTACTGCTCCCACTCGGCGCGCTTGTTGCGCAGGAAGAAGTCGAAGACGTGCTCGCCGAGCACCTCGGCGATCAGCTCCGAGCCGGCCATCACGTCGATCGCCTCGGCGAGGTTCTCCGGCAGCGCCTCGTACCCCATGGCCCGCCGCTCGGCGCTGGTCAGCGACCAGACGTCGTCCTCGGCGCCCGGCGGCAGCTCGTAGCCCTCCTCGATGCCCTTGAGGCCGGCCCCGAGCAGCACCGCGAAGGCGAGGTACGGGTTCGTCGCCGAGTCCAGCGAGCGGACCTCCACCCGGGCCGAGTTCGGCTTGCCGTACGCGGGCACCCGGACCAGCGCCGACCGGTTCAGGTGGCCCCAGCAGACGTACGCCGGGCTCTCGGTGATCCGGTCCGGCAGTGCCAGCGGGAAGAGCCGCTTGTACGAGTTGACCCACTGGTTGGTGACCGCGGTGTACTCGCGGGCGTGCATCAGCAGGCCGGCGATGAACGACTTGGCCACCTTGGAGAGCTTCATCGGGTCGCCGGCGTCGTGGAACGCGTTGCGCTCCCCCTCGAACAGCGACAGGTGGGTGTGCATGCCGCTGCCTGGCTGGTCGGTGAAGGGCTTCGGCATGAAGGTGGCCTGCACGCCGGTGGAGAGCGCCACCTCCTTGACCACGTGCCGGAAGGTCATGATGTTGTCGGCGGTGGTCAGCGCGTCGGCGTAGCGCAGGTCGATCTCCTGCTGGCCGGGGGCCACCTCGTGGTGGCTGAACTCCACCGAGATGCCGATCCGTTCCAGGGCCAGCACGGCCTGGCGGCGGAAGTCCCGCGCGACGGCGTGCGTGGTGTGCTCGAAGTAGCCGCCGGTGTCCACGGGCACCGGCAGAGACCCGTCCATCGGCCCGTTCTCCAGCAGGAAGAACTCGATCTCCGGGTGGGTGTAGAAGGTGAAGCCCTTCTCGGCGGCCTTGGACAGCATCCGGCGCAGCACGTGCCGCGGGTCCGCCCAGGAGGGGCCGCCGTCGGGGAGCAGGATGTCGCAGAACATCCGGGCGCTCTCGCCGCTGACCCCGCCCTCGAACGGGAAGACCTGGAAGGTGGTCGGGTCCGGCATGGCGACCATGTCGGACTCGAAGACCCGGGCGAAGCCCTCGATCGCGGAGCCGTCGAACCCGATGCCCTCCTCGAAGGCGGCCTCCAGCTCGGCGGGGGCGACCGACACGCTCTTGAGCGTGCCGAGCACGTCGGTGAACCACAGCCGGACGAACCGGATGTCCCGCTCTTCCAGCGTACGGAGGACGAACTCCTGCTGACGGTCCACTTCCCCAACCTCTCGCGACACTCTTTGTCCGCCTTCGACCGGGCTGCGCCCGACCTGACCGCCCAGTCTCCCCGGGCCTCGTTACGCCGACGTTACGCGAAGCACCGCCGCCCGTCCCGTCGTGTCCCGCCCGCCGGCGGCCATCCCGGGAGGGTGGCCGCCGTCTCGTCCCGGCCACCGCCTCGGTAAGCCGACGCTGGGGCAAGATGAGGGCATGCCCACCCTGCGTCTCGCGCTGTCACAGGTCAACCCGACCGTCGGCGACCTCGCCGGCAACGCCGAACTGGTCCGCACCTGGAGCCGCCGCGCCGCCGACGCCGGCGCCCAGCTCGTCGCCTTCCCGGAGATGATGCTGACCGGCTACCCGGTCGAGGACCTGGTCTTCCGCCGCTCCTTCGTGGCGGCCTCGAAGGCCGCGCTGGAGCAGCTCGCGGCCGACCTGGCCGCCGACGGCCTCGGCGACCTGCCGGTCGTGGTCGGCTACCTGGACGCGGACGGCCCGCCGCAGGTCAGCGGGGACGCCCAGCCGGGCCGGGGCGCCCGCAACGCCGCCGCACTGCTGCACTCCGGCGGCGTCGTGGCCACGTACTTCAAGCACCACCTGCCCAACTACGGCGTCTTCGACGAGGACCGCTACTTCCTTCCCGGCGACGCCCTCACCGTCGTGCGGGTCGGCGGGGTGGACGTGGCGCTGACCATCTGCGAGGACCTCTGGCAGGCCGGCGGCCCGTTCGCGGTGGCCCGGCAGGCCGGCGTGGGGCTGGTGGTCAACATCAACGGCTCGCCGTACGAGCTGAACAAGGACGACATCCGGCTGCCGCTGGTCCGCCGCCGGGCCGCCGAGGCCGGCGCGACCATCGCGTACGTCAACATGATCGGCGGCCAGGACGAACTGGTCTTCGAGGGCGACTCGATGATCGTGGCGGCCGACGGCACCCTGCTCACCCGCGCCCCGCAGTTCGTCGAGCACCTGCTGGTGCACGACGTCGAGCTGCCCGAGGCGGGCGAGCGCGGCGCGGACGAGCAGGAGCTGGCCGACGGGATGCGGGTCGTCCGCCGTACCGTCGGATCCCTCCCGCCGGCCCCGACGGGCCCGGCGGCCGCCGGCGGGGTGATGGAGCCGGTCGCCGACGAGGCCGAGGTGTGGCAGGCGCTGGTGCTCGGCCTGCGCGACTACGTCAACAAGAACCGCTTCCCGTCGGTGGTGCTGGGCCTGTCCGGCGGCATCGACTCGGCCGTGGTGGCCGCGCTCGCCGTCGACGCGCTCGGGCCGCAGCGGGTGGTCGGGGTGTCGCTGCCCAGCCAGCACTCCTCGGAGCACTCGCGGGCGGACGCGGAGGACCTGGGCAAGCGGACCGGCCTGGACTACCGGGTCGAGCCGATCCAGCCGATGGTGGACACCTTCCTGGCCAACATGTCGCTGTCCGGGGTGACGGTGGAGAACCTCCAGGCACGGGTCCGGGGCGTCATCCTGATGGCGCTGTCGAACCAGGAGGGCCACCTGGTCCTCACCACCGGCAACAAGAGCGAGCTGGCGGTCGGCTACTCGACCCTCTACGGCGACTCGGTCGGCGGCTTCAACCCGGTCAAGGACGTCTGGAAGACGCTGATCTGGCGGCTGGCGAAGTGGCGCAACGCCGACGCGGCCGGCCGGGGCGAGACCCCGCCGATCCCGGAGAGCTCGATCGGCAAGCCGCCGTCGGCCGAGCTGAGCCCGGGCCAGCTGGACAGCGACACCCTGCCCGACTACGACGCGCTCGACCCGATCCTGATCGGCTACGTCGACGGCGACCTGGGCCGGAAGGGGCTGCTGGAGTCCGGTCACGACCCGGCCGTCGTGGACCGGGTGCTCCGGATGGTGGACACCGCCGAGTACAAGCGCCGGCAGTCCGCCCCGGGCACGAAGATCTCCATCAAGGCGTTCGGCCGGGACCGCCGGCTGCCGATCACCAACCGCTGGCGCGAGCAGGGCTGAGCGGAACTGTTCCCGGCGCGGCCGCGACCGGTCCCGGTCCCGCCGCGCCGGTTGCGCCGAGTGAAATCCTGCACTGTGCCCTGCCGTGAGGCGGTCGTCCGGTGCGACGATCGCGGCGGAACCCGGGGACCGCGACGGCGGCCTCGAGGAAAGGAGACAGTCATGGTGGAGTCCACCCCGACCGAGGTGACCGCCCTCTACGGCGGCCCGGCCACCCGGCGGGTACGCACCCGCGACCTGATCGCCGCCAAGGAGCGCGGCGACCGCTGGGCCATGCTCACCTCGTACGACCAGTACACCGCCTCGATCTTCGACGCCGCCGGCATCCCCGTGCTGCTGGTCGGCGACTCGGCGGCGAACAACGTGTTCGGCTACGAGACCACCCTGCCGGTGACCGCCGAGGAGCTGCTGCCGCTGGTCCGGGCCGTGGTCCGGGCGACCCGGCACTCGCTGATCGTCGGGGACCTGCCCTTCGGCTCGTACGAGGAGGGCCCGACCCAGGCGCTGCGTACGGCGGTGCGGTTCATGAAGGAGAGCGGCTGCCACGCGGTGAAGCTGGAGGGCGGCCGGCGCTGCGCCGACCAGATCGCCGCGATCGTCGGCGCCGGCATCCCGGTGATGGCGCACATCGGCTTCACCCCGCAGAGCGAGCACACCCTGGGCGGCTACCGGGTCCAGGGGCGGGGCGACGCCGCCGACGAGGTGATCGCCGACGCCCGGGCGGTGGCCGAGGCGGGGGCGTTCGCGGTGGTGCTGGAGATGGTGCCGGGCGAGGTGGCCAAGCGGATCACCGCGGAGCTGCCGATCCCGACGGTGGGCATCGGCGCCGGCCCGGACACCGACGCGCAGGTGCTGGTCTGGCAGGACATGGCCGGCCTGCGTACCGGCCGGGCGCCGCGGTTCGTGAAGCGCTACGCGGACCTGGCCGGGACGCTGTCGGAGGCGACCCGGCGCTTCGCCGACGAGGTACGCGGCGGCGAGTTCCCCGCCGCCGAGCACACCTTCTGACGTACGCCCCGGGGCGCGGCGGCGGGACACCGCCGCCGCGCCCGTGGGTGCCGTCGCGGACGGGCCCGATGGTGGGGGGCGTCGGTCAGACGTCGGTGACGCGGATGCCGGCGTGCGCCTTGTAGCGCTTGTTGATGGCGATCAGGTTGGCGGTGAACGCCTCGATCTGGTGGGCGTTGCGCAGTCGGCCCGCGTAGATGCCCCGCATGCCGGGGATCCGGGCGGCCAGCGCGCCGACGATGTCGACCAGTTCCCGGTCCTCGGTGCAGATCAGCACGTCGAGGTCGATCCGGTCGATCTCCGGGTCGGCCAGCAGCGGCGCGCTGACGTGGTTGAACGCCGCGCAGACCCGGGAGTCCGGCAGCAGGGCGGCGGCCTGCTGCACGGCGCTGCCCTCGGGGACCGGCAGGGCGTACGGGCCCTGCTTGTCGAAGCCGAGCGGGTTGACGCAGTCGACCACGATCTTGCCGGCGAGCGGCTCGGCGAGAGCGGCGACGATGGCGGCGTGCCCGTCCCACGGCACCGCGATGATCACCACGTCGCTGCGGCGGGCCACCTCGTCGTTGTCGGCGCCGGTCACGTCCACTCCGGCTGGTACGCCGGGCAGCGCCGCGATCTCGGCGGCGGCCGCCGCGGCCCGCTCGGCGGAACGGGAACCGATCAGCACGGTCTGCCCGGCCCGGGCGAGCCGGTAGGCGAGGCCCCGCCCCTGGTCGCCGGTGCCACCGATGATGCCGACGGTCAGCCCGGAGACGTCGGGCAGCGTGGTCGCGTCGTAAGCCATGCGGTCATCCTCGCAAACCGTCCCCGCCCCCAGCACCGCCCGCCCCTGTGACAATCCCCGCTACCCACCCGCTCCCCCGCCCCTCGGGGCGGGTGGGTGCGGCGGGTTCAGGCGCGTTCGAAGATGACCTTTCGCTGGGTGGGGTCGGCGGTTACCAGGCGGACCTGGATCCGTTCGCCGAGCGGCAGCTCGCCGGTGCAGCGGGCGCGCACCGGCGGGGCGTCCAGCGCCACCGAGCCGCCGGGCGGGCGGCCGGGCTTCGACTGGCCGTTCGGCGGGGCGTCCACGTCCAGCACCGCGGCCTCGAAGACCTCCCCCACCCGGTGCTCCAGCAGCACCGCCTCGGCCAGCTCGATGGCGCCCCGGGTGGCCGCGCCCGCCGTCCGGTCGGTCGCCGCCATCACCTCGGGCAGCTTCGGCAGCGCCGCGCGGGCCCAATCCGGCACCGGCCGCTCCTCGTGCAGGGCCAGGCAGACCTCCGTCGCGTACCGGTCGGCCAGCCGGCGCAGCGGGGCCGTGACATGGGCGTACGCCGCCGCGACCCCGCCGTGCTCCGGCTGCTCGGGCAGCTCGCCGTCGAACGCCGTGTACGCGGCGCCCCGCATCAACTCCGCCGCCTGGTCCACGAAGGCGGCGGCCCGAGGCTGCGAGGCGTCCAGCCCGGCGAGCACCTCGCCCACGCCGACGCCGTCGGGCCACGGCACGCCCAGCGGGGCGGCGGCGGCGCGGAGTCGGGCCACCGCCTCGGGCTTCGGCGGCGGCATGGTGCGCAGCAGCCCGATCCGGCCGGCCAGCATGATGTCGGCCGCGGCCATCCCGGTCAGCAGGGAGATCTGCGCGTTGTGGTCCTCCATCGGGACGGGACCGCGCAGCACCAGCCGCCAGCCGTCACCGTCCGGCTCGACGTCCTGCTCGGGCAGGGGCAGGTTGACCGCGCCCCGGCGCAGGCCCCGGGCGGTGAGCAGGGCGCCGATCTCGGGCAGCAGGGCAACCGGTTCGGGCAGCCGCCCGGCGTCCGCGGCGGCCTGCACCCCCTCGTAGTCGAGCTTGGCCCGGCTGCGGACCCGGGCGCGTTCCAGCGCGACGCCGGTGGTCGCGCCGTCGGCGTCGAGGTCGATGGTCCACACCACCGCCGCCCGGTCGACGTCGGGCAGCAGGCTGGCCGCGCCCTCGCTGAGGGTGTGCGGGTGCAGTGGCACGTTGCCGTCGGGCAGGTAGACGGTCTGCCCGCGCCGCCAGGTCTCCTCCTCCAGCGCGCCGCCGGGGCGTACGTGGGCGGCGACGTCGGCGATGGCGTACCGCACGCGGTAGCCGCCACCGGGGCGGCGGGCGAGGTGCATCGCCTGGTCGAGGTCGCGCGACGCCGCCGGGTCGATCGTGACGAACGGGACGTCGGTACGGTCGACCCCGCTGGCCGGCGGTGCGGCGGCGGCCTGGTCCGCCTCGCGCTGCGCCGCGTCCGGGAAGCCCTCGGGCAGTCCCAGCTCGCGGCGCAGCGCGCCGAAGTCGATACGGGGCGCCAGTACGCGTCGGATGACCACGGGGTCAATCCTGGCAGTCCTGCGCGTGATCCGCCCTCCGGCGATGCGACGGCGGTCGCCGTACGGTCAGCCGGTGGCCTTGCGGGCCCGGGACCGGGCGCTGGTGGGCGCGGTGGCCCGAGCGGCGGCCGGGCGGGCCGGTGCCTTGCGGGCGGTCACCTTCTTGGCGGCCGTGGTCCTCGTCACCGGCGCCTTCTTCGCGGTCGCCTTGCGGGTGGTGGTCGCCGAGGTGGCGGTCGCCTTTCTCGCCGGCGCCTTCTTGGCGGTCGTCTTCGACGCCGGCGCCGTCCCGGCGGTGGTCTTCTTCGCCGGTGCCTTCTTCGCCGCGCCGGTGGTCTTCTTCGCCGCGCCGGTGGTCTTCTTGGCTGCGGTG
The DNA here is from genome assembly GCF_052068055.1 of Micromonospora sp. L32. Taxonomy (NCBI): domain Bacteria; kingdom Bacillati; phylum Actinomycetota; class Actinomycetes; order Micromonosporales; family Micromonosporaceae; genus Micromonospora; species Micromonospora sp. L32. The sequence goes on from NZ_JBQHDD010000004.1 coordinate 332,741, forward strand.
CCGGTGGTCTTCTTCGCCGCGCCGGTGGTCTTCTTGACCGCAGTCGTGGCCTTCTTACCCGTGGAGGTGACCTTGCGGGCGGCGGTCGAGGCCTTCGCGGCCGTGGTCTTCTTCGCGGCGGTGGTGGTCTTTTTCGCCGCAGGCGCGGTCTTCTTCCCAGCGGCGGTGGTGGTCTTCTTCGCCGCGGGCGCGGTCCTCTTCGCGGCGGCGGTGGTGGTCTTCTTCGCCGCGGGTGCCGTCTTCTTCGCGGCGGTGGTGGTGGTCTTCTTCGCCGCGGCCGTGGTCTTCGCGGCGGCCTTGCGGGCGGGGGCCTTCGTCGCCGTCGCCTTCGACGCGGCGGTCTTCTTCGCCGTGGTCCTGACGGCGGGGGCCTTCTTGGCGGTGGTCTTGGTGGCGGGCGCCTTCTTGGCGGTGGTCTTCGAAGCGGGGGCCTTCTTGGCCGCCGTCTTCTTCGCGGCGGTCGCCGTGGTGGTCGGGGTCCGTCCCGCCCCGGCGCCCGCCGCACTCGTCGCCGCCCGGCCGGCCGGCGCCTTCCGGGCCGCCGCGGTGGTCGTGGTGGGCCGGCGTGCCGCGGTGCTGCGGGTGGCGCCCGCCGTCCGCGTGGCCGCGGCGGACTTCCTGGCGGCCGGGCGGGTGGTGGCCTGTTGTGCTTCGGCCATCTCGGTTCCCTCCTTGGGGACATGCGCTCGCGCGCCCCCGGTGCGGAGGCACGGAGTTCCTCGACACGGGCCGTCCCGCGCCGTTTAGCTGCCCTCCCCGGCCCAGCGGGCGTCCTCGGCCTCCCACGCCTCGTTGCGCTCCCGCACCGTCTGCAGGGCGTTCTCGGCGTCGGCGGACGAGGCGTACGGTCCGAGAACGTGCTTCGCAGGGCACACGTCGGCATCGGTCTCGACCCGGTGGTGTCGGGTGCACCAGTAGTAGTGCCCACCACTTCCGCTGTCGTTCATGAGATCACTGTGCACCGGGAGCAGCCCGGCCGCCACCGGATCGCGCAAATAGTCGCGACGACCTCCACAGTAGACGTGCTGGTGGGGGCCGCGCGGCGGAATGCGGTAAGCCGTACCCGGACGGACGGGGCAGCCGGAAGGGCGGTCGGTGGCGGAGAATTCCCCGGTGCGTCTCGGGGGCAGAACATCGGCACGGGTACGCCGCGGCCTGCTCGCCGCGGCCGTGGTCACAGTCTTCGCCGTGACAGCGGTGGCGGTGGCGGCACCGCTGCTGCGGGACCGGTCGCAGCAGCGGCTGGAGCGGCGGGCCGAGCGGGAGGTGACCGCCATCGCGCAGCGGGCGCGGGGCGAACTGCTGGCCGATCCGGCGGCCGCAGAGGCGGATCTGCGCCGCGCCGCGGAGCGGGTCGACGGCGTCGAGGTGTTGGCCGTGGAGGGTGGCGCGCAGCGCCGGGAGGCCGGGGTGCGCCTGGTCTTCCGGGTACGCGTGGCGAAGACCGCGGCCAGCGTCTTCGGCTGGCAGCGGGCCACCACCGAGCGGTGCTTCGCGCAGCTGGTGCGCCCCGGCACCGGTCCGGCCGCGCTGGAGCGGGTGCCCTGCCCGGCGTGACCGGGCCGCTGGGGCGGGTGAGCCGGGCGGTGGCCTGGTCCGGCTGACGCCGACGGCGCGGCCATCGGTCGGCACGGGCGGGGCCGTGCCGGTTAGGGTCGCCGGATGGGCGTACCGGACTACATCCTGCGGATGCGCGAACACGTCGGCCACGACCTGCTCTGGCTGCCGAGCGTCAGCGCGGTGGTCCGCAACGACGCCGGCGAGCTGCTGTTGGGGTTGCGCTCCGACGACGGTCGCTGGTCGGTGGTGAGCGGCTTCGTCGAGCCGGGCGAGCAGCCGGCCACCGCCGTGGTGCGCGAGGTCGAGGAGGAGACCGGCCTGCGCGTCGAGCCGGTACGCCTCAGCAGCGTCGTGTCGCACCCGCACACCTACCCGAACGGTGACCGCTGCGAGTACCTCAACCTCGGCTTCCACTGCCGACTCGTCTCCGGTACCGCCCGGGTCAACGACGACGAGTCGGTGGCGGTCGAGTGGTTCGGGGCGGACCGGCTGCCCGAACTGGACGCGCACGCCCGGCTGGTGATCGCGCGGGCGCTCGCCGACGAGCCGGCCTCCTGGTACCTGCCGGCGGGCGCGACCTGGGACGAGTTCTCGGGCGCGCGCTGACCCGGCTGCCGGTCGGGACTCAGGCCGTGGCCTGCGCCGTCGCCGCCTCCGCCGCGGGTTCCGCCCGCGCCGTCCGGATCGCCCAGGTGAGCGCGTACGGGGTGCAGGCCAGGTAGAAGTTGGGCTCGACCAGCACGAGGTCGGTGATGAGGAACCGTTCCCAGTCGGTCGGCCGGGGCAGGCCGAAGGACCAGTCGGTCCAGCAGTTGAGCAGCCAGAGCGGGGCGGAGATCCGGTCGACGCCGTCCGGCGGCAGCTCGGTGACCGGCTGCCCCGGGTCGATGGGCGGGATGGCGGCGACCACGGTGGCCACCACCGCGACGTCGGCAGCGGCGAACGCCGCGAGCACGCCGACCGTCCAGGCGAGCCGGAGCCGTCCCCGCCGGGCCAGCGTCGCCGCGGCCCAGAGCGCCAGGGTCAGCGCGGCCAGCCAGACCAGTACGCCGGGCAGGACGCGGGCCAGTTGCCGCGCGTCGTCGAGCAGGGCGACCTCGGCCGGCACGACGGTGATCGCGACGGCGAGCCCGACGCCGACCGCGGTGGCCGACGGCCCCACCCGTACGCCGTGTCGGGCCGCCCGGGCCGCCACCACGGCGAGCAGCACTCCGAGCCCGGCGCAGAGCGTCGAGAACAGCGGCAGTTGCAGCCGTTGCGCCCACCCGAATCGCAGCTCCAGCGCACCGTGCACGGCGGCCGTCGCGAACAGGGCGACCGCCACGATCGCGACGCAGGCGGGCGGGGCGAGCAGCAACGCGGCAGCCGTACGCCGCACCTGCCGTCGCCACACGGCCCGGTCGACCATCGGGGCATCGGCGCGGCTGGCGGCCAGGCTGGCGGCGAAGCGCAGCATCCGGACCCGCTGCCCGGCCTCGGCGAGGACGTGCAGCTCGGCGGTCCACTCCCGGCGCAGGTCGTCGCGGAGCGCCACGGGCCAGCGCCGGGCGGCCGCGCGGAGCAGCGCCTCGGCCACCCGCCGGGTCACCATGCCGGCGCTCCGGCCGGCCCGCTCAGGGCCGGACCGGTCCTGGGGGCGAGGGCGCGCAGCTCGGCGAGCGCCTGCCGGGCGGCGGTCACGCCCTCGGCGGTGAGCAGGTAGTACCGCCGGGCCGGCCGGCCGGCGGCGGCCGGTTCCACCTCCTCCCAGTCGGCGGTGAGCCAGCCGGCGTCCTGGAGGCGGTGCAGCACCGGGTAGAGGGTGCCGCTGGGCAGGCCGGTCGCCCTCATCAGGTCGAGGCCGTAGCGCGCGGCGTCGGGCTCGGCGAGCAGCGCCGCGAGCACCTTGGCCACCGGAATCGTCATCCGCATGCGGCGGACTATATCTGTTCTCTACATAGGGTGCTGCCCCGTCTTCGGCGCTCGCCGGTCAGGCGGCCACCGCCCTGCTCCGCCGACCGCCCTCGGCCGGCACGGCCGACAACTGGTCAGGAGCCGGTCCCGCCGACGATCGTCCGCAACCTGTCCAGTTCCGGCGCGGTGCCGATGGCGGACCGCGGCTCCGGATGCTCCACGTAGTGGCGGACGCTGCCGGCGAGGAAGACCGCGTCCACGTGCGCCGGACCGACCGCCAGCGATCGCGGCACCGGCCGGCCCGCCGGCGTCCTCGGCTGTTCGGAGAGGACGAGCGTCGCGAAGGCCTTCCCGGCCGGCGCGGGCGGCCCGCCGGGAAGCAGCCGGTCCCACCGGACGGTCCTGCGCCGCACCAGGCCCCGCACCGTGATACCGGTCTCGTCGAGCGTCAGGCGGGGCCGGTCGTCCAGCAGCACCAGCACCACGACCACCAGGACGGCCACCACCGCGAGCACGTTCCAGACCAGGGCGTCGCCGGATTCGAAGAACCGCACCCGGTCCTCGCCCGGCACCCGTTCGGTGATCAGGAGCCCACCCGCCAGCCAGCTCACCATCGCCGACCACGGTCCGGCCCAGGCCGGGGCGGCCGGTGCGGTGAAGCGCCGCCCGGCGGAGTCGATCCGGAAGGTGGCCGGCCGACGGCGGGCCTCGCGGGTGAGCAGCAGGTGACCCACCGCCGGCACCAGGATGCTGCCGGCGATGCCCGCCGCCCAGGCGAGCAGGGCCACGGCGGTGGAGTCGATCCGCCAGGTGAGCGGCTTCAGCCAGAACTCGACGCCGATCCGCAGCAGGAACGCGGCCAGGGCAAAGGGCAGCGCGAGCAGGCGTGCCGTACGGGGGGTCACCGGCGGGAGTGTAGGCCGATGGATCAATGAGGGCGGCCGGGTGTCAGGCGTCGGTGTGCAGGCGGGCGTGCAGGTGCATGTCGTGCCAGCCGTCGGCGTGCAGCCCCTCGCCGCGCTTCGTACCCTCGGCGGTGAAGCCGGCGCGGCGCGCCACCCGGCAGGACGCCTCGTTCGCCGTGGAGTGGCACAGCTCGACCCGGTGCAGCCGGAGGGTGTCGAAGCACCAGGCGGACACCGCGGCGAGCGCCCGTGGGGCGACCCGGCGGCCCCGCGCGGCCGGCAGCACCCAGTACGACACCTCGGCCAGTCCGTCGGCGAGGACGACCCGGCGCAGGCTGAGCTGCCCGACCACCACCCCGGCGTCGCGCACCGCCCACCCGGCGCCGGTCTCCGCCCGCCACCGACCCGGCCAGGCGGCGATCCAGTCGGCGGCCTCGTCGTCGATCATCGACCGGCAGTGCCAACGTCGGATCGCGGCGTCGGCGTACGCGGCCACCACCACCGCACGGTCCGCCGGCAGCCACGGACGCAGGTGTACGCCGTCGGCGCGCAGCTCCGGCTGCGCCAGCGCGGCCATCGATCCGGGCGGTACGGCGGGCGCGGCGAGCATCGGCACGAGTGGACTGTAGGCGGTGTTCCTGCCCCAGGTGGGGCCGCGGCGCGGTACCGGATCCTGCACGCCGAACGGGTCCGCCAGCGGGTCGCGTCGTGCCGGCCGGCGAACACCTGATCGCCGCGTCCGTCCGGCTCTCCAGGGGCGACGCGGAGGGCATCTCCTGGGCCTGGGAGTTCGGGCACGCCGCCTGGGCCGAACCGATCGTGTCGTAGCGGTACGTCTTCGACAGTGGGGGTCGGTCGCCGGATCGGGATGGTGCGCCGGAAGACGGCGGACCTATGCTCACCGCCTGAAGATCGATGAGTCTGGGGTGTGCCGGTGAGGCGGCTCGACGTTTTCCACAGCGCGGTCGTGCTGGCCGCGTTGGCGCTCGCCGTCAGCGGGTGCGGCCGGTTGGGCGACGCGATATCGGGGGACCTCTCCGACCGCGCCTGCCACCCCGATCCGGAGACGGTCGCCGCACTGCGCCAGGAGCCGGTGTTGACCCGGACGCCACCCGGCGCCACCGCCGGGCCGACGACCGAGACCGTCAGTTGCGGCGATGAGCCACCCAGCTTCGGAATGCTCGACCGCGAGGTGACCGGGGCCGGCACCGCCGACGACGTGTCGCGCTTCTACGCGGACCTCGGCCGCTCCAGCGGCTGGGAGAGGTTCGACCATGGCGTCCACGTCTACGACGCCGGCAAGCCGGACGACACCAGGTGCACGTGGCGGCTTCAGGTGGTCAGCACCGCCGAGGGGACGTACCACGTGCAGGTCTTCTATACGCCTCGGGATCTCCGGCCCACCTGCCTCTGATCGGACGCCTGCCGGTCCGCCTCCGTGAGAGAGCGCCAGGCGCCGGCCGAGGTTTTCATCATTCGGTCCACCATCGAGCGGGCGGGCGCATCGTCCGAAAAGTCGTACGAGACCTCGTGTCCTCCGTCGCCACCGAGACGGCTGCGGATTCGCCAGAGCCGGCCGTCGTAGACCATCCATATGTCCCGTCGGGCCGTGCGGTCCCACGCGCCGTTCCACCAGCGACCACCTATTTCCACTACCGATACCTTGGTCACACACATGTTCGAACGGCCGGCAGCGTTTCTTGCGCTTTCTCCGTGTTCGGACCTGTCAGGCTGAAGAATGAGTCGGTGATCGAGGGTGGGACCGGTGGCCGGCGGGCCGGACGTGGACGGCCGAATCAGGAACCGCCCGGCCAGGAAGTGGTAAGTACGGGGAGCACCGCGGGAGATAAGCGCCGGGCGAACTTCCTGGAGTTGTTTTTCGATCTGGTGCTGGTCTTTGCCTTGTCGGGAGTCGTCTCGCGGGTCGTGTCGGACCTGTCCGCCGACACCTTCGCCCGGCAGTGGGCGGCGCTGCTGTACATCCTCGTGCTGGTCCTACCGATGATGTGGCTGTGGACGACCACCTCCCACATCACGAGCCGCTTCGACCCGCGCCGGCCAGCCGTCCAGGTGATGGTGCTGCTCACCGCATTCGGCGTGGTGTTCATGGCGTCGTCTTTGCCGTACGCGTTCGTTGGGCGCGGCTGGGCGTTCGCCGTACCGTACGTAGCCCTCCAGGTGGGGCGACCACTGGTCCTCATCGGACTGTCGCGCGATCGTGCGCAACGAGTCCTCTACGCCCGGTCGGCGATCTGGTTCACCGTATCGGCCGTGCCATGGCTGGCAGGCATCCCGGTTCAGGGCGGTGCCCGGGTAGGCCTGTGGGCGCTGGCCATCACGATCGACCTCGTGTCGGCCCGCTTTTCCTGGCCAGTGCCCGGCCTGAGCCGGCAATCGGACAGCGCCTGGGAACCCAGCAAGACCCATCACCTTGCCGACCGGTACGAGCAACTCCTGCTGATCGCACTCGGCGAGAGCGTGCTGTCGCTGGGGATCACCTACACCGATACGCCGGTGTCGCTGGCCACGACGCTGGCTCTGGTGGTCGGCTTCGTCACCACAGTGCTCCTGTGGCGGATCTACTACTACCGGGTGGGGCAGGTGCTCCCCGAAGCCGTCGACTTGGCCGGAGACCAGGTCAGAGCCGGCCAGACCGTCGGACGCGCCCACGTGCTGATGGTCCTGGGCATCGTGCTCGTGGCGGCCGGCTACGAAATCGTCGTGACCAACCCAGTCGACCATGTGCGCCCAGCCTGGCTGGCCGCGGCCCTCGGCGGGCCGGTCGTCTATATCGTCGGCCGGATCGGATTGGAACGCGTGGTCTTCAACCGGCTCTCCCGGCGCAGGCTCATCGGCATCGCGGCCTTAGCGGCCGTGGCACTCCCGCTGGCCTTCACCACACCGTTGATCGTGGCGACAGGCGCCCTCGCAATACTCCTCGGCATGGCCCTGGCCGACGCCCGACAGGCCCGGGGTCGACCACCAGAAGTCCCATCGCCAGCCACCACCCGGCCGAAGAGAACCTGACTCCGCAGAGCGGCATTGACATCGGCCAGCCATCGTCGGAGCCGGGGCATCGAAGCCGCCGGGTTCCCCGCCGACATCAACAAGCCCGACACCCAGGCCGTCAGGCGTCGCAGGCGCGAAGGCCAGCGGCAGGGCCAGAGGCGTGCCACTGGTAGCGCTTGACATTCATGCCCCGACGGAAGTCGCGGTACCTCCGCGCCGCCGCCCGTGGAGTCCGCACCACAACGGCGCACCAACGAGGATCCGATCTACAGGCTCACGCAGGCTCCACCGGTCCTTATCAAGAACCACGTCGCTGTAGATCTCCGCGAACCACTCGGCGTCGACCGCATCGCCAAACGTGTATCCACGCCTCCACGGCTCGCCCGGGGCTTCGCGCGACTCCTGAGTGAAGCCCTGGTCAAACGCGATCTTCATCGCCTCCACCGAGATCGATTGCGGGTCATCGCGCCGTAGGCCGCTCGCCGTGCATCTCTCTGCCAACCATCTCGTGATCGACCACATCGCGGAAGAGCTCCAGCCGCTTGCCACGGGGTCATGGGCCCCGGGTGCACGAGATCGCATGTCGTCGGTTGTCACACGGACGGGTCCCAGGCTGCGAGCTGATCGAAGATACGACGGTCGCCTTCGAATTTCAGCGAATCCAGCGGTATGCGGCCGTAGAAGAACAGGACCAGGTCACTGGCCGTGCCCCGGGCGGAGACGTCGGCCGTGTCGGGGTCCTCGCCGGCAGCGGGCGTGAGGTGGGCGACCTGTGCGCCGTCGTGGGAAAGCCGAAGGCGCCAGGAGTGGCCTTCGGTGGCGTGGTAATCGACGATGGCGGGGTCGTGTGGCCAGGCGACCGTCGTCGCGCAGAGGGTGAACTGGCAGTCGTCGAAACCGTCGAGGGCGACCTCCTCCGATAGCGGATGCGGGGCACCCACCGTGAGCTGGGCGTCGTAGGTGTGCACCGCGATCTCGGGAACCTGGCGCCGCGCCCATGCACCAGAGGTTTGCGGTGACGGCGAGTCACCCCACCACGTCCAACAAGGGCGATCCGGGCCGGCCTCACGCAGCGCGCTCGTCAGCTGCTCGACGGACTCGGTCCACCAGGCCAGCAGAGCCTCGCGTTCCCGAGGCGCACCCATGCCGTCCTCCCAAGCCGACTTCTCCGGAGGCGCGTCTGCGGGCCCTGCGGCGACGATGGCGGCTGATTTGCGGCGGCCCATGCCCACGTGTTGCACGAGATCGAACAGCGTCCGCTCGGGATGGGTCGGCACCTGCAGGTCGAGGCTGGGTGCCGCGGCGACCGCAGCGCGGAAGGCGGTCGACCGTTCGTTGATCAGCCGCAGATGATCAGAGAACGTGAGAATTTTGTGCACCCGGCTTTCTATCACTGTGCTCCAACGACCGGACAGCGAATTTCGCAGCCGACGCGGCGGCCGCCCCGGCACTGATACGTGCCCTTGGATGACGCGCGGAGAACGACATCCGCAACGCGGAAAATCACTCGTACGGCTGCCACTCGGCTAGGTCGTAGATCAGCCTGTGGACGGGGGTTCTTGGAAGAGATCATCGATTGCGCGGCGGGTACGTTCCTCGCTGGCCGGCATCAGGTGGGTGTAGACCCGGAGCGTGAAGCCGGGGTCGGAGTGCCCGAGGTACGAGGCGAGGGCCTTGATGCTCTCCCCCGCGTCGAGCAGCGCCGAGGCGTAGTAGTGGCGCAGCGCGTGCATCCCGGTAGACCGGGTCGGAACGATGCCGGCCGCCTTCACCGCTGGACGCCAGCTCTTGTCGTCGAAGGTGGCTCGTTTGATCGCACCTCGGCGGGTGGTGGTGAAGATCAGCGGCACGGTCAGCCGCTCCTCGCTGAACGGGTCTTCCCACGGCAGGGTGATCGAGAGCGGGTCGTACTTCGTGGCGTGTTCCTTGAGCGACCGGGCCACCGAGTCGGGCAACGGCAAGCCGATGGCGATCTACGACGCGATGGGCAAGGACGCGATCCTCTTCCCCTTCACGCCCAGCGACGAGGACACCAGCAATGACGCCCTCTATAGCGAGCAGGCCCGCGCCTGGTTCGACAGCGTGTGGGGCACCATCGCCCGCGAGTACGCGTCGTGACCGCCGCCGACCTGGCCAAGGTGATCGACCGCGTCCGCGTGATCCTGCTCGACTTCGACGGCCCCGTGTGCAGCATCTTCGCTCAGCATCCCGCGTCGACCGTCGCTCACGAGTTGCGCCGGCTGCTCGTCGACCAGGCCGTGACCCTGCCGCCCGAGATCCTGGCCGAACGTGACCCGCTCGCCGTGCTGCGCTTCACCGCAGCGCTTGGACGCCCGGCGGTCGTTCGTTTGATCGACCAGGCGATGACCCGCGAGGAGGTCACCGCGGCCTGCACCGCCCAGCCCACGCCGTACGGCCGAGAGGTCATCGTCGCCGCCCACCAGACTGGCCGCCGAGTCGCCGTCGTCTCGAACAACTCGGCTGAGTCCGTCCATGCCTACCTGGCCGCTCGCCGGTTGACCGGCTACATCCATCCGGTCATCGGCCGGCCCGAGGCAGCCCCCGAGCGGATGAAGCCGGACCCGTTCCCGGTGCTGGCAGCCGTCCGCGAGTTGGGCGCCGAGCCAGCAGAATGCGTGCTGGTCGGCGACTCCCTTACCGACATCGAGGCCGCCCACGCCGCCGGAATCGCCGCCATCGGGTACGCCAACAAGCCCGGCAAGCGCGAACGGTTCACCTCCGCAGAGGCAGTCATCGACAGCATGGCCGAGATGGTGGCGGCGTTCGCCGTCGACGAGCTGTAAGCACCGCAACCACCGCACACGAGCGCCCCGGGAGATCCTCACCGGGGCGTTTCTCGTTGCCTCAGTCCTGAGTTCGACGCACAGCGCGAAGGACAGCGGCTACGAGCTAGTCCAGGTCTCCGCGCCTCGTGGCGATCCACGCCTCAACGTCCTCGGCGAGCCACACGTTGCCCATCTGAAGCGTTGCCACAGGCTCAGGGAAATCGCGCCGGTTGGTGATCTGGTAGACGCGCTGTCGGGAGACGCCGCCAAGCATGATCCGGATCTCGCCCGAACCCACCAACCGCAGCTTCTTGCCCATGACGCTGACGCTAGGCATGCGTCGACTAGGCATGTATCAAGTTGATGGACGCCTAGCTCTCTGACGCCTAGTCACTTACTCTTGACGGGTGACTAGGTTCAAGTGGTTCCAGCGCCCTGGTCAGCCGGTGGACTATGTAGCCGGCGAGCCAGTCGCATCCAAGCACCCCCGTCCGGAGACGCAGCGGTGGATCGGCCGAGCCGCTGTCCCGGTTCTAGATCAGCCCTTGATGACCATGGCCGCCGCCTGGCGTTCGTCGAAGGCCCTCAAGCGCCTCAACCAGAGGTGAACCGTGCTGATCCCTCAACGGCAACCAGAGCCCCCGTTCCCCGTCCTGATGGCCGGCTACGTCATCGACTTCCATCACCGATCGGCCTGCTCGAAGTGCTCTGACGACGGATGCCCGCGCCTGGTGGCGGCCGGCGAGACCCTACGCACTTGGCGAGACAGAAAGAGCCACCGTGGAGGCCGGTGACGTGCTGCACCTGACCCATGCCGCGACCCGCCCAGCCCCGTCCCTCATTTGGCCTTGCCGACTCCGCGCACTCAACGGACGGTGGCAGTGACCCTCCCAAAAGCCGGGGACGTCGTCCACCTCACCCGAGCCGCGAGCGTGCAGTTCATCAACCCCATTATGTTCCGCGTCATCCGCGTACTCGACTGGCCTACCTATGACCACTGGACATGGCTCGACGGCTACGAACTCGACCGCAAGGGAGACGCCGTCGCCCGCCGCAGCGTCTTCGTGCAGAGGGAGGGGCTACGAGTCATGCACGCCGGAGGACTTGACCGCTGACCACAACGAGGCCGGGCCCGTTCTTCCAGGTCCAAAGGTCACGCAGCCAGTCATGCCGCCACGAGTGCCCCTTCGCCGTTGGTCGGCGACCCCAGCTTGGACTTCTACACCAGGCGCTTGATCCGCTACCCTGTGTGGACCCGCGACAGAGATCACATGTCCAGACGTACGGGGGTGCCTGGTGTCGATGGCTGAGGCGCGACCGGCGGCAGAAGCAGAAGGGTCTGGGCCGGTACGGCTTCTTCCCACCCATCAGCTAGCAGTAATCGGCTTGCCGAATTGGCCTGTACTAGATCAAGGCGCTCCGCGCGGCGCGGGCCGGGGCGCGGCAAACGGCTCCTACGGAGCCGCCGCCCCGGCTGCCTACGGCGCCGGGGCGGAAAGTCAGCCGGCCCGGAACCCACGCCCCGCCCCGCGCGTCCGCCTCCATAGGCAGGAGATCCGGTGACGATTCCAGGAGTGACCGAAGGCAGGGCGGACATGCCTCACCCGTTCCCACGATCCAGGTGGCGCCCGAAGGCTCCTAGTTGACCACGGGGCAGGCTCGGAGTTGCCGAACGGCTTACGCGGGCCACTGGGGGCCCGCACCAGGGGGAGGAAGTGGGGAGGGTGAGTGGTGAGGGAGGGGCGGGGTTAGAGCTGCCTCCGGCGGGGGCCAGACGACTCCGGGATGGAGTTGACCATGAGTTGCGGTGGTGGAGTGGTTGAGGAGCTGCCATCCCGTCCACCACCGACCCAGGCAAGCCGAGCAGACCAGGGCCAGGGCGACAAGGTCGTACGTCCGGTAGGGCGCTCCACCTTGTCGCCCTGGCCCTGGCCCGCTCCACGGAGTGTGGGTCGGCGGCAGACGGGATGACAGCCTATACAGAGCGAGCTATTCGCCCCACTCCTTTGCAAGAGCCCGTCTACACTCCTTCACCTTCTCCGCCATCTGAGCTCCTAGGCGAGATTGTGTCATTGATAGGTTGATCATCCGGTGCACCAGGTTGTGCAATGCGGAGCCCTGGCCAGCCGCAGCCTCCCCGGCCGCTTGAGCGAAGGAGTCATCCCTGGGCATACGGGTGGCAAGGATGGCTAGGAGCACAGCTTGCGAGGCCAGCGTGCCGAGAACGGCAAGGCTCTCTATTCTGCTGTTGACGCTTTCCAGATTCCTCGCCGCAGCGCGAAGGCTCTCTACGTGCGTCAACTCATCATTGAGGGCACCGTCCTCCAGTTCGTCAAGGATTTCAGCAATTGCGTTTAGTGCTTGGCTGGCCATCTGAAAGTCTTCGCGATGTCGCTCACGCCTAATTCCGCGCAGTTCTCGCTCGCGCTCCTCCTTGACCCGCATCTCGTCACGCTGCTCACGTCCGCGGGTTTCCTGCTCCTGTCGGACCCGTTCTTGTGCAAGCTCAAAGGTTCGGTCGCGCCGTTGTAGCTGATAAACGAGGAACGCCAGCACGCTGGTCACCGCCAATGACGCTAGGCCTACTCCTGCGCCTAGCCAGTCACCTGGTGTGATGCCGCCCTGTGGTGCGTCGAGGATCGCAAGCATCCACAGAGGATGTCACTCCGCGCACCCCTTGTCTTCCCCGCGCTACCCCGCGCGGTGGCATTGGTCAGCCTTCGTCCACAGTCCTCTACCCTGGCGCCACCGCGAAGCCCTCTCGTTGAAACGAGGCCAGAGGAAGACGGGCACGAGGGTCAGTCCTTCCAGCGCTTCTCTATGCGCGCCTCTAAGCGTTTCACGATGCGGTTCCGCCGCACATGTGCGTGGCGCTTAAGCCAACGGACTGGTTGCCTGACCCAGAACGGTACGCCGTAGGCCTCTGCTGCCAATTGGATGATGGATTGTTCCGTCTCTGGCGTGAAGAATGATTTCCTCGGCTGCCCGCTTCCACTCCTGAACCAGCGGGCACCCGCGGCATCAACGAACATTATCTCCAGTTCGAAAGAACGCGGTTCCCCCGACTCCCAACTCCGCCAAGGCCTTGGATCGCCGAATTCCCAAAATCCCGTGACTCTTGAGTCTGCCGTGACGATCTGCAAACTTTTGTGAACCGTATTGTGGCCGGCAAACAGCCCGTACTCAATGTCATCGTCGAAGCGAGGGAGGACAATTAGATTGGAAATCGGCGCTGCACTCTCGTTCCGAACGAACCAGCTAGCCCCAGTCCATCCTTTATCGTCGTTACCCAAAAATCGGTCCACACCCACAACGACCAACTGAGCCTGGGCTGACTCTGCGCTCTCCTTCTCGTCGCGGCGCACGCGGATCTCATGGCGAAACAGAAGTCCGGTAAGCAGCACGGCCAGCGTCGACATCGCCAAGCCGGCAACGCTGCCCCATGCCTGCATCCAGTCGGTGATCTTTGGATCCTCAGCGGCCAGCACCGCGTCAGGGTAGGCCAGGCTCGCCACGCCCAGACAAGACCACGTTCCCGTCATGTTCCCGTGGAGGCTCAGGGAGCACCGGATCAGACTGGACTGGGCTGGACCCCACGAGAAGGGCCCCCAACCGGCATCTCTGCTGGTCAGGGGCCCGTCTCTGAACCTGGTGGCGGGTAGAGGATTCGAACCTCTGTAGCTTTCGCGACGGATTTACAGGCCGCCAGCGCCCGAAGTAGCCCGGCGACTAGCCCTCCGCCACAGCCAACGACGACGTGGCGCGGAGCCTGCTAGACGCGGGCCTGGCGGCGAAGGCCGAGGGCGCCGGCGGTTAGCAGGACGAGGGCCCCGATGACGAACGTCCAGAACCACGTGGCGCCGAGTACCTCGGGCTGGCCCCAAGCGCCCCAGGCTCCGAGCGACAGCATGGCGATGATCAGCGGGACGAGCAGCACCGCGGCCGCGATGGTCGCCCGGGCATCGACGGCAACCCACAGCAGGAAGCCGGCCATCACGACGACGGTGGCCCCTGGTTGCAGGTTGATCGTCACGTCGTAGTCGGTGGGTAGTAGGAACACCGCGACTGGCACGGCTAGCAGCCAGGCCATCGGCCGCCGCGTGCCCGGCGCCGGCCAGAGAATCAACGGCACGATCAGCAGCACGGCGATCGGCAGCGGCCAGAGGGCCGAGTCAGCCATGGCCATGTTGAGTACGAACTCGATCGGTGGATAGTGGCGCTCGCCGGTGACGCTGTCGACGCCGACGAAGCTGAGGCGCAGGACGACCAGCGTCGCGGCAAGCGCGCTAAGCGTCGCCAGCAGGCCCAGCACGTATCGCCCGCCGGCTACCGCGACGACCGCCAAGGCGGCGATGACGGTTACCAGTGGATGGATGAGCTCAGGTGGATAATCCACACCGTCCGGGACGACGCGAGGGAGGACTCTGCCGGTCTCGGCCAGGCTGCCGGCGGTGGCGTATGCCAACAGCAGGAGCACGGCCAGCCGCAGCGACCCACGGAAGCCCCGGCTTGTCGAACGCGCGTCGCGCGTCCCGGCACGGGTCTGCAATCCCCGCAGGATCAGGATCGCCGCCTCCCGCGCCGTCGGGCGCCGCTGATCAGGGCCGGCCGCCTCCATGAGCGTGCCGATCATCTCAGCGCCGCGCTCACGCCGGTAGCGCTTCGGGTACGCCCACAGGAGCAGCCGGTACCGCGCCTCAAGTGTCTCCTGAGTCATGCCGGCCTCACCGCCCGCACCCGCAGTGCCGATCGGTCGGTCACGACGCGCGCCGCCTGGATCATCCGATCGGCCTCGGCACGGAGCACGGCAACGCCCTCGTCCGTGAGGTCGTAGTACCGCCGGGCCCGCCCGTTGACCACCTCCTCGTCGACCATGCGGAGGAGCCCTTCGGCGCTGAGCCGGTCGAGCGCCGCATAGAGGGTGCCGGCCGCCATGCGTACCCGACCGCCCGACAACTCCTCGGCACGCTTGATGATTGCGTATCCATGGAGTGGGCCGTCCATCAGCGCGGCGAGCGCGTAATAGCTCTGTTCGCGGATAGCCATGGCGAGAGAATATGCAGTCGGACTAAGTATGGCAAGGTTGGTGCGGTACTCGGCGGGAAGACCACGCATTGCTGGCACGCTTCAAGGCAATGCCCCCGCATGGCGCGCAAGCGCCGTACAGCAGCGAGGTACAGCAACCCACCGGCCCGCAGCGTCCCTCGCGGGGCGACCAAGGGCGATCGGCCATCGCGGGTAGCCGTAGAGGACCGCATTGCCCGGAGCTACGGATCAAAGGCGGCTATGGGCCGTGACGCGAAGCACGAGTGTTCTTGCCCGTGGTGTTGATGGGCTCCGCTGTGGGCGTCCTCTGCCAACTGAGGTACGCCCGCAAACGTGGTCATGATGTTGACGGCGACCGCTCCGATCATGGCGGCCGCAGACCCACCGTAGAAGATCCAGCGAGACGCTTCCGCTCCACTGGCCGCGGCCTCCGCCGCGAGGCCCCCCTGCATGACGGCGGCGAGGACAGCAACGAGCGCTGCGGCCACCGTACGCAGGCGAGGAGTGCACCGCGAGCGGCGGGCCTTGAACCCGCGACTTCGCCCCCAGCGCAACCCATCAACACCACCCACCCATTGTGACTGGCGACAGCAAGGCCAGGGCGTCGCCAGGGCGTGAGGGCGTCTGCAGGGCGTCAGACGGCGACCAGCGATGGCCAACGACGACCATAGGCAGCCCGGAATACAAGCAGGTCGCAACCTTGTCGAGGCTGCGACCTGGTGGGCGACGGACGAGTCGACCTGTACGCCGGATTCTGTGCGCGGCGCGTACCCCTCGCGGGGTACGGGCCGGCGGCGGCCATCCATCTCGGCCTGCCGTTGCCGGCAGGCTCATGCGGCCTACCCGCAGACATCGGGCGGGCAACCCTCAAGCGTCTGCGCCGGGTCGCCATCTTGCGGTGACGACCCTTTCTTGGCCTTGCTCCGGGCGGGGTTTACCGAGCCACCCCGGTCACCCGGGGTGCTGGTGGGCTCTTACCCCACCGTTTCACCCTTACCGACCCGATGGGCCGGCGGTCTGTTTTCTGTGGCACTGTCCCGCGGGTCACCCCGGGTTGCCGTTAGCAACCACCCTGCCCTGTGGAGTCCGGACGTTCCTCGGCGGCGGGCCGGAGCCCGCCGACGCGACCGCCCGGTCGACTCGTCCGTCGCACCCTCATCCTAACGACGCCGGCTCCCCGCCCATTTCCGCCCCGGACGACCTCCGGGGAGTCCCCGCTGTCCGGTTTGCGCCGTGTCGCGGTGTCCGGGGGCCGGGACACCCCGACACGCCGCAAACAGCACGCGCCCGCGCAGGTCGCGGCGGACGGTGGGGCGGGGTGGTCGGGGCGCGGTGGTCGCGCGGGGCGTACTAGCCTCGGGGCACCATGGATCTTTCCGACGCCGCGCTCCTGCTCGCCGCCGGGCTCGCCGCGGGCACGGTCAACGCGGCGGCCGGGGGCGGTTCGCTGATCACCTTCCCGGCGCTGATCGCGGTGGGCCTACCGCCGGTGCCGGCGAACGTCACCAACTCGGTCTCGGTCTGCCCCGGTTACCTGGCCAGCGTGGCGGGCAGCCGGGCCGACCTGCCGCCGAGGCGTTCGCTGGTGACGCTGGCGCCCGCCACGGTCGTCGGCACGATCGTCGGTTGCCTCCTGCTGCTGGCGACCCCGGCCCGGACGTTCGAGGTGGTCGTACCGTTCCTGGTGCTCGGCGCGACCGCGATGCTCGCCTTCCAGGATCCGCTGCGCGCGCTGGTCGGGCATCCGCGCGACCTGTCGCCGCGCCGCCGTACCGTCGCGGTGCAGGCCATGGTCGCGCTCGGCGCGGTGTACGGCGGCTATTTCGGCGCGGCCCTCGGGGTGATGCTGGTCGCCGGCCTGGCCCTGGTGCTGGACGCGACGCTGGCCCGGGTCACCGCGATCAAGAACCTGCTCTCGGCGGTGGTCGGGCTGACCACGGTGGCGGTCTTCTCGCTCTTCGGGCCGGTGAACTGGGCGGCGGTCGCGGTGGTCGCGCCGGCCACGCTGGTCGGCGGGTACGCCGGCGCCCGGCTGGTCCGCCGGTTGCCGCCGGTGCTCCTCAAGATGCTGATCGTGGCCTTCGGCACGGTGATCGGCCTCTACCTGCTCTGGCGGGCGCTGGGCTGATCTCGGTACGCCGATCCACTCCGCCGCCCAGATGGCTGTATCGTACAGATAGTTTTGTTTGTACGATACAGCTATGAGCGACGACCAGCGCGCGGGAGCGGACGACCAGGCCACCCTCGGCCGGATCGAGACCGAGGTGGCCCTGCTGATGCGCCTGGGCGAGGCGACCCGCCGGGCCACCGGCACCGCCGAGCACCGGGTGCTGGACCGGGCGGCGTACGTGATCCTGCGGCACCTGGACGCGGCTGGCCCGCAGAACGTCTCCGCGCTCGCGGCGCAGCTCAACCTGGACGGCTCGACGGTCACCCGGCAGGTCTCGGCCCTGCAACGCGACGGGCTGATCACCCGCGCCCCCGACCCGGCGGACGGGCGCGGCACGGTGGTCTCCCCCACCGCGGCCGGCCTGCAACGGATGGCGGCGGTGCGGGCGGCGCGCACCCGGCTCTACGGCGACATCCTCGGCGACTGGGACGCCGAGGACCGGGACACCCTGGCGCGGTTGCTGGGCCGGCTCAACGAGGCGCTGAGCGCCCGCAACCGCCGCCGCTGAACGAAAGCCACCCCTCGCCCCGCACCGGCAAGGACGGGCGGCGGACGGTACGGAGCTGATGACGTGAACGACTCAGCGGCCGGGCGTCGCCACCGATCCGTTCACGTCATCAGCTCCACAGCGTCTCGGCACAGCGGCCGGCCGCGGGACCCCGGGTACCCACCGCAGCGGGCACCCGGGGCGGATCGACCCTTACGCCACCGGCTCGCGGGCCGAGTCGGCGTCGCGCTCGGGGCCCGGAGTGACCCGGGGGTCGCCCTCGTCGGCGAAGTAGTCGTCCGGCGTGGTGTGGTCCACCCCGTTGGTGACCTTCGCGGCCCGCAGGACCAGGGTCAGCAGCGCGGCCACCACCAGGTTGACCAGCACCGCCACGATGCCCACGTAGATCGTCTTCTTGGTGTCGAAGCCGAACTCGGACAGCGGGAAGGCCGAGCCGGCGAAGTGCTTCTTCCCGGTCACCGGGTTGGCGATCTGGTAGAGCATCCACATGCCCATGCCCATGCCGGCCGCCCAGCCGGCGATCAGCGCGGTGCGGTGGAACCAGCGGGTGTACAGGCCCAGCGCCACCGCCGGCAGCGTCTGGAGGATGATCACGCCGCCGATGAGCTGGAGGTCGATGGAGAACTGCGGGTCGAGGAAGATGATGAACGCCAGCGCGCCCACCTTGACCAGCAGCGAGGTCACCTTCGAGACCTGCGCCTCCTGCGCCGGGGAGGCGTCCCGCTTCAGGTACTCCTTGTAGATGTTGCGGGTGAACAGGTTCGCCGCCGCGATCGACATGATCGCCGCCGGCACCAGCGCGCCGATGCCGATGGCCGCGTACGCGACCCCGGCGAACCAGTCGGGGAACTGCTGGTCGAACAGGACCGGCACCACCGTGTTGTTGTCCACGCTCCCCGCCGTCGCCCCGGGCAGCGGCTTCACCCCGGCCGCGATGGCCATGAAGCCGAGCAGCGCGATCAACCCGAGCAGCAGGCTGTACGCCGGCAGCGCGGACATGTTCCGCTTGATCACGTCCCGGTTCCGGCTGGCCAGCACGCCGGTGATGCTGTGCGGGTAGAGGAACAGCGCCAGCGCCGAGCCGAACGCCAGGGTGATGTACTGGAGCTGGTTGTTGGCGTTGAGCAGGATGCCGTCGCCCGGCGCCGCTGACGCCTTGAACTTCGCGTCCGCCGCGTCGAAGATCTCGCCCCAGCCGCCGAGCTTGTAGGGCAGGTACAGCACCGCCACCAGGATCACGATGTAGATCAGCGTGTCCTTGACGAACGCGATCAGCGCCGGCGCCCGCAGCCCGGACTGGTACGTGTACGCGGCCAGGATGGCGAAGGCGATGATGATCGGCAGGTGTCGGGCCAGGGTGCTCTCGCCGGTCACCCCCATCGTCTTCAACACCGCCTCGATGCCGACCAGTTGCAGCGCGATGTAGGGCATCGTGGCGACGATGCCGGTGATCGCGACCAGCAGTGCCAGCACCGGCGAGTCGAACCGGTTCCGGACGAAGTCGGCCGGGGTGACGAAGCCGTGCCGGTGCGAGACCGACCAGAGCCGGCAGAGCACCAGGAACACCAGCGGATAGATGACGATGGTGTACGGCACGGCGAAGAAGCCCATCGCGCCCGCGCCGAACACCAGCGCCGGTACCGCGACGAAGGTGTACGCGGTGTAGAGGTCACCGCCGACCAGGAACCAGGTGATCCAGCCGCCGAAGTTGCGCCCGCCCAGCCCCCACTCGTCGAGGTGGGCCATGTCCCGCGGCGCCCGCCAGCGGGCCGCGACGAAGCCCATCGCGCTGACCAGCAGGAAGAGGATCGTGAAGACGATGATCTCGGTCAAATGGTCACGCCACATCACCGACCACCCCGCTTCTTCGTCATCTGGTACACGAGCGTCGTGGTGGCCACCCCGAGCAGGATGTAGGCCAGTTGCAGCCAGTAGAAGCGCGGGAAGCCGAAGAGCCGGGGCGAGTCCGCGTTGAAGAACGCCGGGATCAGCGGCACCAGGATCGGGACGAAGAGCAGCCAGTTCCAGGGACTGTGGTCCTTCGCCCTGGACGACGCCGTGCCCGCCGCGGGATCCGGTCCCGGCTCGGCCGGTGGTGTTCCGGGATCACTCATCTGCGTCTCCGAAGG
This sequence comes from Micromonospora sp. L32, assembly GCF_052068055.1. Taxonomy (NCBI): domain Bacteria; kingdom Bacillati; phylum Actinomycetota; class Actinomycetes; order Micromonosporales; family Micromonosporaceae; genus Micromonospora; species Micromonospora sp. L32. The sequence goes on from NZ_JBQHDD010000004.1 coordinate 352,747, forward strand.
GTCGTGGGTCGGTGTGATCGCGCGGAGGCTAACCACCCTGTGACTGCCGTCACGCCACTCGTCGCCGCACCCTGCGCCGAGCGGCAAGTCCGCTGCGCCGAATGACGTGCCCGGCCCTGGACGGGGCAGCCGGCCGGGCCGCGCGCCGCTAACCTGGGGCCTCACGCACTGACACGGGGGTGGCGCAGGGTGTCGCTGTACGCGACCGAGGCGATGCGGGCGTTGGGCTCCTCCTTCTCGACGTACGTCGACGAGCTCGACCAGCAGACCCGCCCGACGCTGGCCGGGCTGGAGCTGCCGCAGGGGGCCTTCCCGCTCTTCGCGATGTCTGCGGCGGACGACTACGCGCAGTCCCTGGCCGCGGTGGGCGCGGTGACCACCGCGCTGCGTGACACCTTCGACGCGATCGGCACGGCGCTGCACCGGGTCGCCGGCCACTACGAGCAGTTGGAGGCCGACCAGGCGGCCGGCTTCCAGCGCAGTCACGACTGACCGAGGGGGACGGATGCCGGCGGGCTGGGACGAGGGCGGCTGGACCGACACCGACAGCGACGCGTTCGACACACTGCTGATCCGGGGGCTGGTGGTCGCCGCCACCAGCGGCCTGATCGTCGCGCTGGAGCCCTCCGGGGCCGGTATGGCGGCGGCCGCCCTGACCGGGCTGCTGGTGATGCCGAACGTCGTCGATCCTGAGCCGTGGATCAGCAACTCCGGCACCTGGGGCGAGCTGAAGAACGCGTACGACAGCATGCACGCCCAACTGCTGAGCCAGATCGAGAAGGTCGACGGGTTCTGGCAGGACTCGGCGGCCACCCAGTTCCACGCGTTCGCCACCGGCGACCTGCTGCCGGCCCTGGAGCGACTGGCGCAGACCTGCTCCCTGATGGACTCGTACTGCGCGCAGCTGGCGGCCGGCGTGATCACCACCCTCGGCGCGTTCCTGGTCGCCACGGTCAGCGCCGCCGTCGCCGCCGTGGCCGCCAACGCCGCCGGCCCGGTCTCGCCGGCCGTCAAGATCGGCATCTTCGCCTCCTGGGCGGCCTTCGCGGTCGCCGTGATCGGCCTGCTGGCCGGCTTCGTCATGACGGTCTGGCTCTCCGCCAAGACCCTCGGCGACGCCAACGACGAGCTGGCAAACAAGTTCGCCGACCGGAGCGGGCGGATCGACACGGCCAGCATCCGGCTGCCCGAGTCCCTGAAGATCGTCATCGGCGATCCGGCCGAGTGGGTGCAGCGGTGAACGCGGACGCGGAGGCCATCGCGGCGGCGGCGGACGAGGCGCGCCGCCAGGGCTACACCGACCCCTCGCTGCGCGCCGTCCGGGAGCGGGTGGACGGCCTGGCCGCCCGGATCGCCGCGCTGCGGGAGGAGAGCGTCGAGGCCAGCGACGCCACCGGCACGGTGACCGCCCGGGTGACCGGCGACGGCGAGGTGGCCGAGGTCTACCTCAGCCCGCAGGCCGTCCGGGACCTCGACGCCGACCAGCTCGGGGCCGCCTGCCTGGAGGCGGTACGCCAGGCCCAGATTCGGCTGTCGACCACCCTCACCGACCGGATCCGGGAGATCACCGGCAACGACGGCGTCGACCAGCCGCCCGCACCCCGGCAGGCGCTCGACGAGTTCCTCCGCGGCACCGGGGCGGTGGGCTGATGCAACGACCGGACCTGAGCGCCCTGGCCCGGCAGATGACCTCGGCGATGACCGCCGCGGTCGAGTTCGCGGAGGGGGCCGCGCACCGGCGGCACGTCGTCTCCTCGCCCGACGGCGAGGTCACCGTGGAGATGTCCGGGGCGCGGGAGCTGCTGGACATCCGCATCGACCCCCGAGCCCGCCGTACCGTCGACAACCTGACCCTCGGCGAGCTGGTCACCGAGACGATCCGGGCGGCCGGCCGACAGGTGGACGAGGCCCGCCAGGAGCTGCTCGATTCGCTGCGGGTCGGCGACCACGCCGTCGGTGACGTGCTGCGCGACCCCCTGCGACTGGTGTCGCGGCTGACCGAAGGGACGCCCCGCCCGTGACCCGCCCACCCCGCCCACCCCGCTCGCCACGCCGCAACGCGGCGATCCTCGGCTATCTGCTCGTCGTGGCCACCATCGGCCTGGGTTTCCTCGCCCTCCAGCCGGGGCTGCCGGGCCTGGTCCGGCTCGCCGTGGGCCTGATGTGGCTGGCGGTCGCGCTGCCGTGCCTCTACCTCATGCGCTGGCTGCTGCGCTCCGGTCGCGGCTGACCTACCGGTCCCCCGCCGGTCAGCGCGCCGCGAGGTGGGCCGTGTCGTTGATGCTGCGTACCGCCACGCCGCCGTCGGGCCACATGTCCAGCACCGAGATGCCGGCCGCGTCGAGGTAGAGCCGGTGCAAGAAGGCGTCGCCGGCCGCCAGGGCGTCGCGCAACGCCAGCTTGATCGGCGAGACGTGCGAGACCACCACCACGGTCTCCCCCGGGTACGCCTCGCGCAGCGCCGCCACCGCCCGGTCGACCCGCTCGGCGACGACGGTGAACGACTCCCCGCCGGGCGGCGCGATCCGGGTCGAGGCGAGCCAGGCGTCCAGCTCCCCCGGCCACTGGTCGCGTACCTCGGCGAAGGTCTTGCCGTCCCAGTCGCCGAAGTCGCACTCGATCCAGTCGTCCTGCGGGCGTACCGGGATGCCGCCGAGCGCCCCGGCGATCGCCTCGGCGGTCGCCGTACACCGGGACAGCGGTGAGCTGAGCACGGCCGCGACGGACGGGGCCAGCTCGGCCACCCGCGCGGCCGTGGCCCGGGCCTGGGCCCGGCCCTGGTCGGAGAGCGGGACGTCGGCGCGGCCGGCGTAGCGGTGCTGCACGGTCCACTCGGTCTCGCCGTGGCGGACCAGGATCAGCCGGGTGGCGGTGAAACTGGGCCGCGGCTCCCAGGAGGGCTTCATCGTCGCCGGATCGGTCGCGGCGGTCCGGGTGGCGGCGCGGGCGGCGACCTCGCGCGGCGGCTCGGCGACGGCGGGGCGCTTCGGCGGCCTGCCGGCGGCGGCGTCCATCGCGGCGTTGGCCAGCGCGTCGGCGTGCCGGTTGCGCTCCCGGGGGATCCAGCTGAACCGGACCGACTCGAAGCGGTCGACCAGCGCGGCGGCCTGCGCGGCGAGCGGGCGCAGCCCCGGGTGCTTGATCTGCCAGCGGCCGCACATCTGCTCGACCACCAGCTTGGAGTCCATCCGCGCCTCGACCTCGGCCGCGCCCAGCTCGGCGGCGGCCTCCAGCCCGGCGATCAGCCCCCGGTACTCGGCGACGTTGTTGGTGGACACCCCGATCGCCTCGGAGCGCTCCAGCAGCACCTCCCCGGAGTCCGGGTCCCGGACCACCGCGCCGTAGCCGGCCGGGCCCGGATTGCCCCGGGACCCGCCGTCGGCCTCGATGACGACCGCGCGCACCGCCACCGGCTACAGACCCGACTCGTTGGTGCGGACCATGATCCGGCGGCACTCCTCGCAGCGGACCACGTCGTCCGGCGCCGCCTTGCGGATCCGGGACAGGTCGGCGCCGGAGAGCTCCAGCCGGCAGCCGCCGCAGCGCCCCGCGGTGAGCAGCGCCGCACCCAGGCCGGTGTCCTCGCGGACCTTGTCGTAGAGGGTGACCAGATCGGCCGGGAGGTCGCCGGCGAGCGGCTTGCGGGCGGCCTTCTTGAACTCCTCCTCCTTGGCGATCTCGGCCAGCGTGTCGTCCCGACGCTGCTCGGCCGCCACCCGGCGCTCGCGCGCCTCGGCCATCCGGGCCTCGATGCCGTCGAGCACGCCCTGCGCGGTCTCCCGCTGCTCCATCAGCTCCAGCTCGGCGTCCTCCAGATCGCCCTGCCGCCGGTTGAGCGAGACCAGCTCGTGCTGGAGCGCCTCCAGCTCGCGGGCCGGGCCGGAGCCGGCGGCCAGCCGCGCCTCGTCCTTGCTCTTGCGGGCGCGGACCTGGTCGATGTCCTTCTCCAGCCGGGCGATGTCCCGGTCCAGGTCGTCCACGGCGACCTGGGCGCGGACCCGCTCGTCCTCCAGCGCGGACAGCTCACGGGCCAGCCCCTCCAGCTCGGCCCGCTCGGGCAGGGTGCGGCGGCGGTGGGCCAGCTGGGCGAGGGAGGTGTCGATGGCCTGCAGATCGAGCAGGCGGCGCTGGACCTGGGGTTCAGCCTTCACGGTCGGGGCTCCTTGTCGTCCAGTACGGGCGCGGCGGCGTGCACGGTCCACGGGTCGGTGTCCAGGTCGGACACCACGGTCTCGACGCCGAGGTCGTCCCGCAGGTGGGCGGCCAGGTCGTCCAACCAGGGTCGTTCGGTCGCCCAGTGGGCGGCGTCGAGCAGGGCGGGCCCACCCGCGGCGAGGTGCTCGCCCGCCGGGTGGTGCCGCAGGTCGGCGGTGAGGAAGGCGTCCACCCCGGCGGCGGTCGCCTCGGCCAGGAAGGCGTCGCCGGAGCCGCCGCTGACCGCGAGGGTACGCACGATACGCGCGGGATCGCCCGCGGCGCGAACTCCCCAGGCGGTGGCGGGCAGTACGGCGGCGGCGTGCCGGGTCAGTTCGGCCAGGGTCAGCGGGGCGGGCAGCTCCCCGATCCGGCCGATGCCCCGGCCCGGGCCGTCCGCCGGGGAGCCGGGCGACGGGCGGTGCAGCGGGCGCAGCCCGGTCAGCCCGAACCGGGCGGCCAGCGCGTCGGAGACGCCCGGGGCCGCCACGTCGGCGTTGGTGTGCGCGACGTACAGGGCGACGCCGGCCCGGATCAGGTCGTGCACGATCCGCCCCTTGTACGTCGTCGGGGCGACCGAGGAGACGCCGCGCAGCAGCAGCGGATGGTGGGCGACGATCATGTCGGCCCCGGCGGCGCGCGCCTCGGCGACCGTCTCGGGCACCACGTCGACCACGCAGGCGACCCGGCGTACGGCGGCGGCGGGCTCACCGAGCACCAGGCCGACCCGGTCCCACTCCTCGGCCCAGGAGGGCGGATACCGGCGCTCCAGGACCGCCACCACGTCGGCGACGGTCGGTGGGGCTGCGGTTGTGCTCACGGCCGGTCAGCTTACCGGCGCGGACGGGCCGCCACGGCCTCGCCCGCCGCCCGTGTCCCCCGGCACAGCCCACCCCGCCCAGGCTGATCGCACCCGCCACGCCCCCGGGCCGCCGCCCGGCGTGGCCCCGGTCGCGCCCGGCGTGATCCACACCGTTTGCGGCGTGTCGGGGTGTGCGGGGCCCCGGACGCCACGACACGCCGCAAACGGGGGCGGTGGATGCAGGCGGGCGCGGGGACACCGCGACACGCCGCAAAACGGGGGCGACGGATGCAGGGGGCGAGGGATGCGGGGGGGATCAAAGCCGGGGCGGGCGGCTCAGGCGGCCGAGGTGACGCGCGAGCGGTCGCGCAGGGCGACGAGCCCGACCTCCCACGGGAAGGCCTGGAGGTGCCGCTCCCCCGTGCCCGGGGCGTGCAGGGGGAAGACGTGGTCGCCGAAGAGCACCGTGGTGCCCCACTCGCGCAGCCGGGCCAGGCCGGCCCGGAATGCCGGGTGAGCGGCCATCGCGGCGTTGGTGAACGGCACCGCCACCACCGGCAGCCCCATGCCCTGCCCCTCCACCAGCAGGCCGAGGGCGAGGGTGTCGGTGATCCCCGCCGCCCACTTGTTGACCGTGTTGACCGTGGCCGGGCAGACGATCATGGCGTCGGCCGGGGGCAGCAGGTCGGGGTCGCCGGCGTTCTTGTAGTGGGTGCGTACCGGGTGGCCGGTCTGCCGGGCCAGCGCGGCCCGGTCGACGAACTTCGCCCCGTCGGGCGTGGTCACCAGGCACACCTCCCAGCCGTCCTGCTGGGCCAGGTCGACCAGGCGACCGACGTGCCGGGCCAGCGGCGAACCGCAGGCGATGACGTAGAGCACCGCGCGGCGCTCGCTGCTCGGGTGCGGGCCGCTCATCCGGCCGGCACCGTGTTCATACCCCGACTCCCATGTGCTCAGCCAACTCCGCTATCGGCGGAGGCGGCGCACCACGTGTGCGACGCAGCACGTCCGACATCACCTCGTGGGCGATCGGCCGGCAGCGGATCTCCGAGGGCGCGAGCCGGTCGCCGCGCAGCAGCATCTCGCCGGCGTTGGCCACGTCGCCGATCTGGGCGAAACCCCGGGCGATGTCGAGCAGGTGGTGCGCCCGGCGTTCGGGCAGCAGCGCGTTGAACGCGGGCTCCGGGAGGCGCTGGTGGATCTCCACCGCCCGGCCGCCGTCGCCCAGCTCGACCGCGGCGGCGGCGCGGTGCAGCTCCAGGTTGGTCGGGCCGAACGAGGTCCAGTAGTGGTTCTGGTCGCTGCCGAGCAGGGTGGCCGCCTCGTGGGCGCCGTTGAGCAGGTCGTCGACGGTGGCGGAGTCGCCGATCCGGGCGGCCGCCATCGCGCCCTGGAGCAGCAGCATGCCGTAGACGGAGAGCCGGTCCGGGGAGGCGTCGTTGCTCCCGCCCGGGGCGAGCCGGTTGGCGATGGTGACGTTCAGCTCCAGCGCGGGCCGGGCCCGGCCCATGGCGACCAGGGCGTTGCAGACCCGGGTGGTGGCGACGCCGGCCAGCAGCTGGTCGTCGGCCCGCTGGGCGACCGCCATCGACCGGTCGGCGGCCAGCCAGGCCAGGTCGCACTCGCCCAGCTTGCGCAGCACCGAGGAGGCGATCTGGTAGACCTGCCCGAGCAGGTGGGCCGCTTCGCACGCCTGGTCGCCGCGGTAGCCCGCGTCGGCCGCCTGGGCGTCGCGCAGCAGCTTCGGCAGCGCCCGGGTCAGCATCCCGTAGCGGCCGTACTGGTAGGTGAGCCAGGCGTGGTTGACGGCCTTGCGCATGTCGGCCAGCGGCGGCGGGTACGGCGCGGCGTCGAAGTAGGCGCTCATCGAGTCGTACCGCTCCAGGGCGGCCCGGATCTCCTGCACCTCGATCTGGTCGATGCAGTTGAGCGCGTCGGTACGCCGCTCCGGGTCCTTGCCGAGCAGCAGTTGCACGTCGACCTGGAGGATGTCGGCGATCTCGTAGAGGACGGAGAACTTGTCGAGCCGGCGTACCCCGCGCTCGACCTTGTCTACCCAGCTCTTGGACTTGCCCAGCCGGTCGGCGAAGACCTGTTGCGACATCTTGCGCCGGCCTCGCCAGTAGGCAACCCGCCGGCCTATGGGCAGCTCGTCCATCCTCTTGCTCCTCCCCCTCGTCGCCCGTCCGGCGGATTCCCGGACGGTCCCCCGCGGGTGCGGCGCTCCGTCCGTCTCAGGTTTTCGCTGGTCGCACAGGTTGTACGTCGGCCATACGGCCAGTCCTCGTAGTTTTCGTGCAAGTTGCACGGGGCCGTTCGACAGCTCAACGATCGTGGGTTACGGCAGTGACGGTGTTCGACACGTGCCTGACGGGTGTCCGGTCGGGGCGAGGGGAGATCACGGATTATGTGGGGGAACGTCGGACCTCGGGTCGCCCAGCTGTCGCCGATCGAGCGGGTCCGGCTGCGCCGGATCGCTGTCCGGTACGCCATGCACGGCTGGGAGGTCACCCCGGGCGCCTGCCTGGCCCGCAGCCGCTTCGTCTGCGGTCGGGCCGGCTGCCCCACCGTCGGCTGCCACCCCGCTCTGGAGGACTGGGAGCAGGCGGCCAGCGCCGACCCGGCCCGGGTGGCCACCTGGTGGCACAGCCGGCCGCACGCGGTGCTGCTGCCCACCGGGCGGGCCTTCGACGTGCTGGAGGTGCCGGCCCACCTCGGTCGGCGGGTACTCGACGCGCTCCCGACCCACCCGGCCGGTGCCGCGGTCCGGGGTCCGGTGCTGGTGACCCCGACCGGCCGCTGGATGTTCCTCGTCCGCCCCGGCGATCCGCTGCGCCCGGAGCTGGAGCACTGCTTCCACGTGGTGCGCCACGGGCCCGGCTCGTGGATCGCGGCGCCGCCGACCCGGCTGCCGGAGGGTCCGGTGCGCTGGGCGGTCGCCCCGGAACAGGCACGCTGGCAGCTGCCCGACTCGTACCTGTTGCAGAACACCCTGGTCGACGCGCTGCGGGCCACCGGGGTGACGCTCGCCCCGGAGCTGCTTCCCGGCCAGCTCCCGCTCCCCCGACGGGGTCACTGATCCGCGAATCGGTGCACGGCAGCGTCCCCGCCGGTGCCAGGGTCGTTGAACCGGTGACGGCGCGGACGCGCCGGGAGCAGGGGTACGTGATGGCCAGGGACGACGCGACGGGGCCCGCCGGCGGCGCCGAGCCGCCGCCGCACCACCGGCGGTCGCGCCGCCGGTCGGGCACGCGCCCGGGCGGCTCCCGGCCGGAACGCGCCCGCCCCGCCGGCTCCCGTCCGGCCGGCAGCCCCCGCCCGGCCCGCTGACCCGGGCCGGTCAGTCGGTCAGCGGCAGGCGGGTGGAGTGCAGCAGGCGGCCGTCGTCGGTGACGACCGCGTGCAGGTGGTCGGGGAGGCGGTCCAGCCAGCCGATGCCGGCCTCGCCCATGGCCACCGCCGCGGTGGCGTACGCGTCGGCGACGCCCAGGTCCGCGCCGACCACGGTGACCGAGCGCAGGCCCCGGGCCGGCTCGCCCCGGCGCGGGTCCCGCACGTGCTGGCCCCGGTGCTGCACGCCGGAGGTGGCGACGGCCAGGTCGCTGCCGGCGAGGACCAGACAGGTGGCCATCGGGTTCCACGGGTGGGCGACGCCGATCCGCCACGGCTCCCGGATCGGTGACAGTCCCCGGACCACCACGTCACCCCCGGCGTTGAGGCAGTGGTTGGCCGCACCGGCGGCGACCAGCCGGTCCGAGGCGACCTGCGCCGACCAGCCCTTGACGTACCCGGACGGGTCGAGCCGGCCGGTCGCGTACGCGTCGAAGTAGCCGTCGGTGGCTGCCCACAGGTCGGCGCAGCGTTCCAGCACCGCCCGCAGGTCCGCCGACGCGTCGGCCAGCCGCAGCTCGCCCCGGTCCAGCCGGCACACCTCGCTGTCGTCCCGGTAGGTGCTGAACCGGGCGTCGACCTCGCGCAGCCAGCCGAAGGTCTCCTCGGCGAGGTCGTGCAGGGTCGCGGCGGGCAGGTCGTCGGCCAGGTCGAGGCTGATCGCCGTACCCATGACGTGCTCGACCCGGCGCAGACCGGGACGGGCCGGCGAGACCGGCGAGACCGGCACCTCAACCGGCCCGGTCGATCGCCGCCTGGAGCGACTGCTGGTACGCGTCGCTGGTGGCGGTGGCGTCGCTGACGGTGTTCAGGTCGGCGCTCTGCTTCTGCACCACCTCGCCGCTGGTGCCGCTGTAGGTGCGCTGCACGTCGTCGCTGCGCTGGCCCGACTGCCCGCTCTGCGGCAGGCCGATCCCGGTGACGTTGACGATCCGGCTGCCGGAGAGGGTGATCTGCACCGACAGGGAACCGTACTCGTAGTTGACGGTCGGGCCGCTTACCGTACGCAGCGCGGGTTTCGGCGCGGCGGTGGTGGTCCGCGGCGCGGCGGGGGCCCGGGTGCCGGTGGTGGACCGCGCGGCCGGGGTGCCTGGTGCGCCGGTGGTGGGGCGCGCCGCCGGGGCGCGTCCGGAAGCGGCGGGGCGCGGCGTCGGGCGGACCCCGCCGGCCGTGCCCGGGTCGCCGGCCGCGGGAGCGACGGACGCCTGGTCGGCCGGGAGGTCCTGGGCGACCAGGCTGGCGCCCGGGGAGCCCTTGAGCACCACCAGCGCGCTGGTGCTGGCGGCCAGACCGGTGATCGCGAGGATCGCGCGACGCATGTCGGGTGCCTTTCTACAGCTCGAACGTGGCGAGGTGGATCTGCCGGCGCGGCACGCCGGCGGCGCGCAGCACCCGCACCGACTCCTCGACCAGCCCGGACGGGCCGCAGAGGTAGACGTCGCGGCGGGCCACGTCGGGCACCAGCCGGCGCAGCCCCTCCGGGTTCATCACCTGGCGGGGGCCGGCGTCGTCGCGGGAGCCGATGACGTACCAGACGGAGACCTGACGGGCCTGGGCGAGCCAGTCCAGCTCGTGGTGCAGCAGCACGTCGGCGGGGGTGCGGGCGCGGTAGATCAGTGCGGCGCCGGGCGGCAGCTCCTCCAGCATCGCCCGCAGCGGGGCGATGCCGCTGCCGCCAGCGATCAGCAGGGCCCGCTCCCGGGTGCGGTGCGCGGCGGTGAAGGTGCCGGACGGTCCCTCCGCCCAGACCCGGGTCCCCGCGTCGAGGTCGCGCAGGTCGGCGGTGTGCGCGCCGACCACCTTGACGGTCAGCCGCAGCCAGCGGCCGTTGGCGGCGGCGGAGAGCGAGAACGGGTGCGACTGCCACCAGCAGCCGCGGGTGAGGAACCGCCAGCGGAAGTACTGCCCGCCGAGCATGTCGATCTGGTTGAGCCGCGCGCCGGTCAGGTAGATCGAGATGGTGTCCGGGGTCTCGGCGATCACGTCGGCCACCCGGAGCCGGTGGCGCAGGTTGAAGCGCAGCGGGGCGACCAGCCGCCCCCAGACCAGGGCGGCGACCACCAGCAGGTAGGCGGCGATCCAGCCGGTGCGCACCGGCCCAGGCTGGAAGAGCTGGGCGCCGTTGCTGAACTGGTGGCCGAAACCCAGCAGCAGGGCCGCGTAGCTGGTCAGGTGCAGGTGGTACCAGAGCTCGTAGGGCAGCAGGGTGCGGATCGCCCGGACGCCGGTGAGGCCGACCAGCACCATGATGCCGGCGGCGGCGAACGCGGCGAGCATGTCCTCGTAGTCGCGCAGCAGCACGCCCACCTCGCCCACCACCGACTGCTCGTCGGCCTCGGCGTAGGCCACCAGGAGCAGCGACATGTGGGCGAGCACCGCGACGAGCAGGGTGGCGCCGACGTCCCGGTGCAGCCGGGAGATCCGCTCGCCGCCGAGCGAGCGTTCCAGCACGCCGAGGCGGCTCATCATCAGCACCTGCACCAGCAGCAGGTAGCCGGCGACCAGGCCGGTGATCCGCCCGGCGGCGGTGAGCACGTCGCCGGTGTCGGCCAGCGCGCCGGCCGGGGTGTCCAGCCACCAGGGCAGCACGCTGGCCACCAGGCCGAGCCAGAACAGCGCGGACACCGCCCGTCGGCCGCCGGGCCCACGCCGGGGCAGCGCCGGTGTCGGGGGTACGGGGGCGGCCGAACGGCCGCCGTGCCGGGACGAGCTCCCGGTACGGCGGCCGCCGGCGTACGTCTCCTGGTACGTCACGCGTACAGCTTCATGGGGGTGTACTTCTGCCTCGGGAAGATCTTGTCCACCTCGGCGTTGGTCAGGCCGAACCGCCCCTGCGCCACGCTTCCGTAGACGTTGAACATGTTGTTGTACTCAGGTACGTCGCCACTGTCGAGATCGTTCAATCCGTTCCAGGTGCCGAGCAGCGAGCCGGCGAGCTTGCGGCCGGAGAGCAGGGTGACCACGCCGCCGTGGCCGTGGTCGGTGCCGCCGCTGTTGGAGGCGACCCGGCGGCCGAACTCGCTGGACACCATGATGGTGACGTCGGCGGCCCGGTCACCGAGGTCCGTGAAGAACGCGGCCATCGCCGTGGCCAGCTCGTTGAGCCGCCGGTGCAGCTGGCCGCCGTCGCGGGTGCCCTGGTTCTCGTGGGTGTCGTAGCCGCCCATGCCGACGGTGGCCACCCGGACGTTCGCCCCGCCCTTGATCAGCTGGGCGAGCTGCTGGAACGCCGACCCGACGCCCTCGTACGTCACCCCGGCCGCCGGCTGGTACGGCTTGGCCGCCAGCCGCTGCGCCGTGGCCAGCGCGCCCATGCCGTCGAGCACCGCCTCCTCGACGGGGTGGTTGATCCCGGTGAACAGGCCCCGGATCGCCTTCTCGGTGGCCGCCCGGTACTTCTCGTCGCCGTTGAGCCGCAGCGAGCCGACATTGTTGATCGACAGCGCGCCGTTGGTGCCCACCAGCGACCGGGGCAGCGTGCTGCCGATGCCGACACTGCGGAACGCGGTGCCCTTGCCCAGGGCGTCGACCAGGCTGTCCAGCCAGCCCCGGCCGCCGGTCTCGTTGGGCAGGCCGCCCAGGTTGCAGGCGTCCGCGGCCTGGAAGTGGCTGCGGGACAGCCGCTCGTCGGAGACCGCCGGGATGAAGCCGAGCTGGCCGGCCTTGAGCCACCGCTCCAGCGGCTGGAACGCGCTGGTCAGCTTGAAGCCGCGGCCCAGCGCCAGCGAGTCGTTGCCGAGCAGCAGGTCGGGCCGGGCCTTGGCCAGCACCGGGTCGTTGTCCGGAGCGACCAGGCTGAGCCCGTCCAGCCCGCCGTAGAGGAAGACGTGGATCAGGGTGCCGGTCTTCGTCGCCGCGAACGACGCCGAGGTGGTGACGAACTGTGCGGTGGCCAGCGCGGTGGCGGTGGCGGCGGCGCCGGCGACGAAGGTCCGCCGGGTCACCCCCCGCCCGTCCTGCTGGGCCTCCTCCAGGTCCTCCAGCCGGCGGTAGCGGTCGGCCTCGGCGGCGCTCTCGGCGGCGACGACGTCGGCCTCGGCGCGCAGCAGCGCCTCGGCCGGGTTGTCGGCCAGCCGCCGCAGGTCGGGGCATTCGGGGTGCAGGGGGAACGAGTGCACAGTCTTCTCCATCGGGTGCCTCACCGGAGGTGGTGCTGGGGGGAAGCGAGGATCGCCCGCGCGACGGCGGTGACGGCCCCGTTGAACGTCGCGTCGACCTTGGCGCCGGCCGGCACGCCGGCGACACCGAGGATCAGCGCCTTCTCCTTGGCGCTCAGCTTCTGGTGCACCAGCCGCTGGGCGAGCGCGTCCACGTACGCCCCGGCGGTCGCCGGCGGCTTCGCCACCAGGTTCTCCGCGCTGGTGTAGGTGAACTCGGTGCGGTGGCCGTTGAGCAGGTCGCCGGCCTCGTTCCAGCCGTTGACCATGGTGCCGGCCGAGGTCCAGGCGACGTAGACGTCCGGGTAGCCGTCCGGCGTGGGCTGGCCCATCGGGTACTGGCCGAGCTCGCGCAGCTTGTCGTGGACCTGGCGCAGCCCCCGGGCGAACGCGGGGCGCCCGCCGTCGGACTTGAAGCCCCGCGACGCCTCCGGCCGGACGTTGAGGGTCCGGTAGGTGGCGATCAGGTACTCCATCGGCCGGCGCACCTTCTGCCCCACCGCCGCCCAGAACTCCGAGGAGCTGAAGAGCGTCATCAGCAGCGGCTTCACCATGCCCTTGTTGACCGTGTACGTCTTGGCCAGCCGGTCCACCAGGGACTTCGGCGGGGTGTCCGAGACGAACCGGGTGGCGAGGCTGCGTGCCACGTACTGGGCGGTCGACGGGTGCAGGGCGATGTAGCGGAGGTACGAGTCGATGACCGCGTCGGCCTTCTTCGGGTCCGCCGAGGCGTTCGCGTGGCTGAAGCCGAGAATTTTGACCTTGCCGAGGTAGTGCTGGTCGGCGCGGAAGACATACTTGCCGTCCTGGACACCGCGGCCGGTCTGGAGCATGGCCGCCTGCCGCACGTCCTTCTCGGTGTAGCCGCCGTCGACGCCGACCGAGTACAGCTCGAGGTTCTCCCGGGCAAGGTTCTCGTTGATGGCGTCCTTGCGGGAGTCGTTCTGGCTCAGATAGAGCAGCAGCGCGGGGTGCTTGTTGGCGGCGACCAGCATGTCCGGGTAGCTGCCCAGCGCGTTGGCCCGCACGACGTCCCGGTCGAACGAGTTGCGGTAGACCTCGCCGCCGTCGAAGTCGGCGGCGACGTGCAGGAAGTCGTTCCAGAAGTCGACCATCACCTCGAAGAGCTGCCGCTCGGACCAGATCTGGCGGGCGATGGTGGCGTCCACCATCTCCTTCTCCGGCTGCACGCCCTTGTCGTTGAGCTGGTCGCGCTGCTCGCGCAGTTGCACCGGGCTCAGCTTGAGGCTGGGCAGTTCGGCCAGTTTCAGCTCGGCCGGGCTCGGCGCGATCTTCTCCGGGTCGAGCTGCCAGCGGAGCCAGCCGTCGATGCCCATCCGGCGGATGTCGGCGAGGGTCCTGGGCGAGGCGCCGAAGGTGGCCCGGCTGGCGAGGTGCCGTACCGGGTCCTTGGCCAGCACCGTCTTCACCGTCACCGGCGTCTCCGCCGCGGCGGCGGCCGGGCCGGAGAAGGTCCGCCCGCCGGTGGGGGCGTTCTTCTTCAGCGCCGCCCCGGCCCGGGAGCCCATGTAGCTCTCGTTCTGCTCGGTGTAGGTGCGCACCGTGCTCGCCTGCTGCCCGCTGGGACGGGCGGCGGTGCCGTCGGTGACGGTGGTGCCGGTGGCGTCACCTGCCACCGCGCCGTCGCCGCCGAAGAAGCCGCGCACCGACGAGTTCATCGCGAGGGCGGCGCCGCCGGCGACCACGGCGGCGGTGCCGCCGATCGCGGCCAGGGCGCGCCGCCGGCCGACCCGGCCGCCGGGCTCGTCGCCGTCGTCCAGTGGGGGCAGTCCGGTGCCGGCCGGCTGGTGGAACGACTGCCGGCCCAGGCCCTCCGGGCCGACCCACTGCGGGCCGCGGGGGGCCGGCTGGGTGGCGTACCCGGCGTGCGGCTGGCCGGGGTCGACCTGGCCCTGGTACTGCACGGCGTACGGGGTGGAGCGGTGGACGTCGCGGTATCCGTCCGGGGTGGGGTGTTGTCCAGCAGTCCAGCCGCGGTCTTCCCACGGTCCGCGCGGTGGCACATTCTGGTCGGCCATGCACCAATCCCGATTTCTTCAAGGCGCCGACACGCTGCGACCGGAGCGGGGCGGAGGGTGCGGCGACTGTTGCCTGAGGGGGTTGGTACGGGAAGGTAACCAAGGGGTGGGGGGCCTTCAAGGCGCTCACCAGCGGCTCCGGACGGCACTTAAGACACCGCTCAGCGGGCCCTCCGGCGGCCCGGTTTCCGCCCTGCCGGGCACCGACGTCCGGAGCAGGGGCGACTCTTTCCCCCAGGGCCGGGACGTAACGTTTCCGGCCCACGCGACGCTTTTAGCCGCGTTCAGAGGCACAGCGAAACTTAAGGAAGGGATAAGCCTGTGCTGAGCCGTTCCTGACCCGCGTCCCCGCCACCCCACCGGCGGCGCAAAGTGGCAGCAGCGGGAGGGCGTGAGCCGCCGCAACAGCGGGTAAGCCGCCGGACCGCTGAAGCCGTGAGGGGAAGGCATCGCCATGCTCAGCAAAGAGGATCAGCGCAGATTCGAACAGATCACCCGGCAGCTCCGGGAGAGCGACCCGAAGTTCTTCGCGAGACTCGACCATCGGGCGCGAGCCCGACGCGGGCGCTGGCTGATGATCCTGACGATCGTGCTCTGGGCGTCACTGCCGGCGATGACCGTGCTGGCCGGACGCATGGCCGGGGCGATCTGCGCCGTCGTACTGGCGGCCAACGCCGCCCTGATGTGGCGCTTCCGCCGCCGCTGGCTATGACCCGCCGGCCACCACGGCCCGGCACCGGCGCCACGTCGCCCGGATCGAGATCGTGGGCGGTCGGCGCCCAGTGCGGACGGCGACTGTCCACGATCCGCCGCGGGCGGCGGGGTCAGGAGCGGCCGAAGGTCCGGTACGCCCGGCGCAGCCGCTCCAGCAGACCCGGGCCGCCGATGGCCGGCGCGGGCGCGCCGAGCTGCCGCAGCAGCAGCTCGGGGCCGGTCGCCAGGGTGGGCGGCCGGTCCGGCAGCGGCACCGGCGGCAGCCAGAACCGGTCCACCGCCTCGTCCAGCGGGATGGCGGGCAGTCCGGCGAGCACCCGCGCCGCCCCGGCGGCCGGAACCGGTTCCTTGCCGGATGTCGGGCCGGCGATGGCCGCGTCCGGCGTGCCGGTGTCCGGACCGGACGGTCCGGGCGTACCGGCGGGGTCGGTCGCGCCGGCGCGCAGGGCACGCAGCCGGTCCAGCAGCTCGGCCCGGCCGCGGCCGCGCCAGTGCAGCAGCTGGAACGGGTCCGCGTCGAACGCCTCGGCGAGCAGGTAGAAGGTCGCCGCCAGGTGCTTGCAGGGCACCGCGAAGTCGGGGCAGCTGCACCGCTGGGTCAGCTCCGCCACGCCGCTCGGGAAGAGCGGGGCGCCGGCGTCGGCGAACACCTCCTCCAGCTCGGCCGGAAGGTCACCGGCGAGCAGCCGGGCGCTGAAGAACGCCTGCGCGGCGAGGTTCCGCTCGACCCGCTCCCAGAGCGTCGCCGGGAACACCGGCAGCTCGATGCCGACCCGGTACGGCTCGGCCCGGGAGCCCTGCACGGTGGCCTCGACCCGGCCGGGCGTCACGTCCAGCCGCAGCACCTGGCCCTTGCGGGCGTACGACCGGCCGCGGGTCAGCCGGGTGCCGAGGGCGAACGACTCCAGCACCTCCAGGAAACGCCGCGACCACCAGGAGACGCCGATCGCGCCCCGGGTGCTGCGCGCCTTCAGCCCGCCGTCGACCCGCCGGGGTGGTCCGAAGTCGGCGAACCGGCCGGCCGCGCCCGCGTCGCCGTCGGGCGCCGGGTCGCCGGGCGGTGGCGTGCGGTCGGGGCCGGTCACTCGACCACCGCCCCGGCCTCCAGCGCGAACAGCTCGCGCAGCTGGGCGGTGGACAGCTCGGTGACCCACTGCTCGCCGCTGCCGACCACCGAGGCGGCCAGGCTGCGCTTGTCGGCGATCATCGCGGCCACCTTCTCCTCCACCGTGCCGGCGCAGACGAACTTGCGTACCTGGACCCGGCGACGCTGGCCGATCCGGAACGCCCGGTCGGTGGCCTGGTCCTCCACCGCCGGGTTCCACCACCGGTCGACGTGGACGACGTGGTTGGCGGCGGTCAGGGTCAGCCCGGTGCCGCCGGCCTTGAGCGACAGCACGAAGATCGCCGGACCGTCCGGCGACTGGAACCGGGTGACCATCGCGTCCCGGTCCGCCTTGCCGACCCCGCCGTGCAGGAAGAGCACCTCGCGGCCGAACCGGGCCGACAGGTGCCCGCGCAGCATCCCGCCGAACTCGGCGTACTGGGTGAAGAGCAGGGCCTTCTCCCCCGCCGCGAGCACCTCGTCGAGGATCTCCTCCAGCCGTTCCAGCTTGCCGGAGCGCCCGGGCAGCGCCGAGCCGTCGCGCAGCAGCTGCGCCGGGTGGTTGCACACCTGCTTGAGTCGGGTCATGGTGGCCAGCACCAGGCCGCGCCGCTCCATCCCGTCGCTGGACTCGATCTTCGCCAGCATGTCGTCCACGATGGCCCGGTAGAGCGACGCCTGCTCCGCGGTGAGGTTGCAGAGCACCTCCATCTCCAGCTTCTCCGGCAGGTCGGAGATGATCGAGGAGTCGGTCTTCAACCGGCGCAGCACGAACGGGCCGGTCATCCGGCGCAGCCGGGCGGCGACCTCGGCGTCCCCGTGCCGCTCGATCGGCACCGCGTACGCCTTCCTGAAACTGGCGGCCGGGCCGAGCAGCCCCGGGTTGGCGAACTGCATGATCGACCAGAGGTCTGCCAGCCGGTTCTCCACCGGCGTACCGGTGACCGCGACCCGGTGCCGCGCGGGCAGCGACCGGACCGCCTCGGCCTGCCGGGTCGAGGCGTTCTTGATCGCCTGCGCCTCGTCCACCACCACCCGGTGCCAGCCGACCGAGGCGAGCGCGACGGCGTCCCGAGCCGCCACCGAGTAGGTCGTCACCACCAGGTCGGCGGCGTGCACCGCCTCGGTGAACTCCGCGCCGCGTGCCCGGTCCGCGCCGTGGTGCACGTGCACCCGCAGCCCGGGGGTGAACTTCGCCGCCTCCCGCTGCCAGTTGCCGACCAGCGACATCGGGCAGACCAGCAGGGTCGGCCCGGCCGCCGGCGGGTCCCCGGCGAGCAGGGCCAGCAGCTGCACCGTCTTGCCCAGCCCCATGTCGTCGGCGAGCACCCCGCCGAGCCCGAGCGACTGGAGGAAGGCCAGCCAGGCCAGCCCGCGCCGCTGGTACGGACGCAGGGTGCCCTTGAAGCCCGGCGGCGGGTCGAGCGGGGTGAGCCGCCGTTCGGCCTCCCCGGCGAGCAGGTCACCCAGCGGACCGTCGGCGGTCACCTCCAGCACCGGCAGCGCCTCGGGCCGGTCGGCGCCGGACAGGCCGAGCCGGAGCAGGTCGGCGACGGTCAGCTCGCCGGAGGACCGCAGCAGCCGCAGCCCGGCGGCGAGCCGCTTCGGGTCCAGCTCCACCCACCGGCCGCGCAGCCGCACCAGCGGGGTCTTCAGCGCGGCCAGCGCGGCCAGCTCGTCGGCGTCCAGCGTCTCGTCGCCGAGCGCCACCTCCCACCGGTAGTCGACCAGGGCGTCCAGCCCGAGCCCGCCGGCGGCGCCGGCGACGGTGCCCGGGGCGGTACGCCCCCGGGCCTGCAACCGGGCGCCGAGTCGCGTCGACGGCCGCTGCCACCAGGAGGGCAGCAGCACCCCGAAGCCGGCGGCGTGCAGCACCGGTGCGCCGTCGCGCAGGAACCGGTGCGCGCCCTCGGCGTCCAGCTCCAGCTCCTCCGGGGCCGGGGTGCGCAACGCGGCGTCCAGCGCGGGCCAGAGCCGGCCGGCCCGGCCCAGCTCGGCCAGGAGGGTCTCCTGCGGGTCGTCCCGCCGGCCGGCGAGCGCGGGTACGGTCTCCGGCGCCCGCCAGACCTGGGCGGCGTCGACGTGCAGGCTCGGCTCGTCGGCGGCCTGGAGGCCGAACTCGACCCGCCAGCGGCCGGCGGGCCGGACCACCGTGGCCGGGTCGGCCGGCACCACCACCAGCGGTTCGACGATCTCCTCGGCCGGCGGCTCGACCAGCCGGAAGCTGGCCCGTACCGCGCCGCCGGCGGCGTCGCGCTGCCAGTCGTCCAGCTCGGCGCGGAGGGTTGCCAGCGCGGCGGGGTCGGCGGTGAACTCCCGGTCCGGCCCGGACAGCGCGGTCAGCCAGCCGGCGACCACCCCGTCGCGGCGCCCGCCCCGGGCCAGGTCGGTGTCGGCCAGCGCGGCCCGGGCGGCAGCGTCGGTCAGCGCGTCCAACGCGTCGGCGACCAGCGCGCCCGGCCCCGGATCCACCGGCCCGGCACCGCCCGACGCGGCGGACCGGGCGGCCGGAGGCAGGGCCAGCGCGAGCGAGCGGGCCCAGCCGGCGTCGGTGCCGGTGAGCAGTGGCCGCCAGAGCGCCCGGGCCACCGCCACCGCGCCGCCCTCGTCCGCGGCGGGCTCGGCCAGCCCGGGCAGCAGCCGCCCGCGGGACACCAGGTCGACCGCGAACTCGGCCAGCTCGGCGAGGTGGCGCAGGGTGGCGCCCGGCACGGCGGCGGCCCCGTCGAGGCCGCGCAGCAGGGTCAGCGCCTCGTCCGGGGCGTACGTCAGGACGGGCACCCGCCACCCGGCCAGGGTGACCGGACCGCGGACCGGTTCGGCGACGGTGGTCCGCACCAGCTCGGGCGAGTCCAGCGGGGATCCGGCCCGGGTGGGCAGGGTGAGCGGCAGCGAACCGGCCTCGGCCGGGACGTCGCCCAGCGCGGCGGCGAGCGTGGCGTGGCCGGCGGCGAACGGGTGGGCGCGCTCGCGCGGGGCCCGGCCGGGCCGGCGCGGCGCCCGGGCCGGCGCGGTGCTGTCCTCCGCCCAGACGGCGAGACCGACGCCGACCAGCCACAACCCGTGGATGACCAGCACAGCGCTCTCCCCCTCGTCGACGCCCGGCCCAAGGATAGGCGGCGGTCACCGGCTAGCGTCGGCGCCATGTTCGACCTGCTCGTGGTCGGCGGCCTGGGGGTGGATCTGCGGGTACGGGTGCCCGCGATCCCGCCCCCCGCCGCCGACTCGCTCATCGTCCCGCCGATCGAGGCCCGGATCGGCAACACCGGCGCCGGGGTGGCCCTCGCCGCGCACGCGCTCGGGCTGCGGGTCGCCCTGGTGGACGTGCTCGGCACCGATCCCGCCGGCCAGGTGGTGCGCGCGGCGCTGGCCCGGACCTCGGTGCACACGGTGCTGGTCGACAACCCGGGCGGCACTCGGCAGTCGGTGAACCTGGTCGACCCGGCCGGCCGGCGGATGTCCCTGTACGACCCGTCCCCCTGGACCGGCGCGGCGGCGCCGTTCGCCGACGACGAGCTGGCGAAGCTGGTGCGCGACGCCGCCCACGTGCACGTCTCGATCATGGACTGGGCCCGGGACCGGCTGCCGGTGCTGCGCGCCGCGCTGCCCGACGGGGTGCCGCTCTCCACCGACCTGCACGACTGGGACGGGCAGAACCCCTACCACCGTCCGTTCGCCGAGGCCGCCGACCTGGTCCTCGTCAGCGGCGTACAACTGGGCGACCGGGCCCCGACGGTGGGCGCCGGGCTGGCGCCGCGCACGGTGGTGGTGACCCGGGGCGCGGACGGCGCCGACCTGCATCCGGGTGGCGGCGCGCTGGTGCGGGTGCCCGCCACCGTGCCGGCCGCGCCGGTGGTGGACACCAACGGGGCCGGGGACGCCTTCGCCGCCGGGCTGGTCGCCGGCCGGCTGCGCGGCGCGGCGCTGCCTGAGGCGGCGGCCTACGCGGCGGCGGTGGCCGCCGCGGCCTGCACCCACGACGGGATGGAGTACCCGCCGGGGCTGCTGCCGCGCGGCTGACCCGGAGCACGCCGGTCAGCTCGCGGCGGATCCTGGACCGTGACCCCGGCCCGTCCGGGCCGCTGCCGGCAAATCCTGCGGTGCGGCGATCGCCGGGGCAGGATGGGCCCATGGCATCAACGGTGCGGATCCCGCTGGCGGACGGTCCGGCGGACGGCGAGTCGGTCGTCGTCGAGCTGGACAGCAACAACCGTCCGCCGCTGACCCATCACCACCTCGGCCCCGAGGGGCTGGCCGACGCGCAGATCTACGAGCTGGAGTCCGTCGGCGGCGAGTACTGCTACCGCTGGCGCGGCCCGGCGGTCTGAGCGGTCCGGGGTGGCGCCGGCGGTCAGGCTTCCATCCGGGCCAGCGCCCGGGACCGCAGGCTCTCCAGCACGGCCTTGGTGACCTGCGAGGTGCCCCGGGCCTGGTCGCAGACCTCGGCGACCAGGCGGGCGGTGGACTCCGCCCGGGACTCGCGTTCGTCCCAGAGCCGGTCGACCTCCGCGAGCAGCGGGCCCTCCACCTCCCGCTCCACGCCCCGCAGCGCCGGCACCCCGAGCCGCTGGGCCAGGTCGAAGACCTTTCCCGCGTACGGCAGGGGAAGGAACGGCGTGCCCGCCATCGCGGCGAAGATCAGGAAGTGCAGCCGCATGCCGACCGCCAGGTCGAAGTGCCGCATCAGGCCGAGCACCTGTCGGGGCGAGTAGTCGCCGTGCAGCACCCGGCCCCGGTCGGCGGCGATCATGTGGGACATCACGCCGTGCGAGTGCCGGATGTCGTCGCGCTCCATCGGGACGAAGAGGACGTAGGCGTCGATCCGCTGCACCAGGAAGTCGCCGATCTGGGCGATCAGCCGGTGGTACCCGTCGATGTCGAGCCGCTCGGCGGCCCGGCCTGGCTCGCGGACGCTCAGCCCGACCAGGCGCTTGCCGGCGGGCACGCCCTCCTCGCGCAGCAGCTCGGCGGGGAAGTCCTCGGGTTCCAGCAGGAACGCCGGGTCGGCGGTGACGGTGATCGGATTGAGCAGCCCCGCCTCCTCCAGCACCATCCGGGACTCCTGGTCCCGCACGGTCACCTCGATGGCGTCGGCCAGGGTCTCCCGGACCATGCCGGTGTCGACCCCGTCGCTGAGCGGTCCCACCCCCACCGCGTACGTCAGCAGCGGCAGACCCCGCTCCTGAGCGACCCGGACGACGCGCAGGTAGCGGCGGGCCTCCCGGTCGTACAGGATGCCGCCGCCGCCGAGGATCAGCAGGTCGAGCTGGCCGAGCACCTCCGCGGAGTCGACCCGACTGACCCCCTCCCAGGGCACCGCCTCCACGTCCGGGTGGGCGAGCGCGGTGTGCGACGGGTTGCGGGAGAAGACGATGATCCGGGCGTTGGGTTCCTGTTCACGCAGGTCGGCCAGGAGACCGGTCAGGATCGCCTCGTCGCCGAGGTTGCGTCCGCCGTACGAGCCGAGCACACCGATGGTCAGGCTGGCGCCGTCCCTCATCCGTCACTCCTCCCGGGGTACGTCGCAGGCGGTTTCCCGTTGCGGCCGGTGGCATACCTCGGGCGCACCGGGCGGCGGGGGTGTGCTCAGGCGCGGGCGACCAGCCGGGACACCAGGGCGGAGACCACCTCGTCCGGGTCGAAACCGGCGTCGATCGAGGTCGTGAGGAGGTCGAGCAGGAGCCCGTCCAGCGCGTAGTGCAGCAGGGCCACCTCGAACGCCCCGCCGGGCAGCCCGGCGGCGACGTGGAACGCGACGTCGTCGCGGTAGCCGCGGCGCAGCGTGTCGCCGAGGATCCGGGCCAGTTCCGGCCGGCGCACCGCCTCCAGCCGCAGCTCGATCAGCGCCCGGGTCAGCTCCGGCTGGGCGGTGGTGCGCTCGACGATGTAGCGGACGTAGTCGGTGAACAGTTCCAGTGACGGCTCCCGGGCGCCCAGCTCGGCGAGGGTGCGCTCGTCCGGGGCGAACCGCTCCATGATCCGCTCGCCGAGCGCGCCGAGCATGGCGTCGCGGGAGCGGAAGTAGTTGGAGGCCGTACCGAGCGGAACGGCGGCCTCGGCGTCCACGGCGCGGTGGGTCAGCCCCCGCGCCCCGGTCGCCGCCAGCACTCGCAACCCGGCGTCCGCCAGCGCCGCCCGCCGTTCCACGTTTCTCGCCACGGAATGACCCTAGCGCAAACCACGACAGGTGTTGTAGTTTCTCAACCACGACAACCGTAGTGATTGAGGAGTTCGTTTGCGCAAGCTCGTGTACTACGTCGCCAGCACGCTCGACGGCTTCATCGCCGCTCCCGACGGGTCGTATGACTTCATCCCGCTCGATCCCGACGTGTTGGAGCACC
Organism: Micromonospora sp. L32; assembly: GCF_052068055.1. Taxonomy (NCBI): domain Bacteria; kingdom Bacillati; phylum Actinomycetota; class Actinomycetes; order Micromonosporales; family Micromonosporaceae; genus Micromonospora; species Micromonospora sp. L32. The sequence continues at coordinate 375,489 of NZ_JBQHDD010000004.1, forward strand.
TGGTGGCGAACTGGCCCCAGACGTTCCCCACCTTCACCCACGAACGGTTCGGCATCGACCGGCCGCAGGGCCGCTTCGACGCGGTGGTGATGGGCCGCGCCACCTACGACCCGGGGCTCGCCATCGGCGTCACCAGCCCGTACGCCCACCTGACCCAGTACGTCTTCTCCCGCTCGCTGCCCCCGGCGGACTATCCGGACGTGCAGCTCGTCGACGCCGACCCGGTCGAGTTCGTCCGCGAGCTGAAGCGGCGCGACGGCGGCGACATCTGGCTCGCCGGCGGTGGACAGCTCGCCGGCCAGTTGCTGCCCGAGGTCGACGAGCTGGTGGTCAAGCTCAACCCGTTCCTGATCGGCCGGGGCGTGCCGATCGTGGACCGGGAGTTCGACCCGCGCCCCTTCCGGCTGGTGGAGACCCGGCCCTTCGACAGCGGGGTCGTCGTGCTGCGCTACCTCGCCGCGTAACGCGGTTGCCCGCCGGCCCGGCGCTGCACCACGCTGGACGGATGGGTGAGCTGGTGAGGACCCGGATCGGCTGGGCCGACCTGCCCGACCACGTCCGGTCGGCGGTGCAGGACGTCCTCGGCGACCGGGTGGTCGAGGCGGTGTCCCAGCCGGGCGGCTTCTCCCCCGGCACCGCCGACCGGGTCCGCACCGCCGACGGACGGCGCGCCTTCGTCAAGGCGGTCAGCCGGGCGCGGAACGCCCACAGCGTCGCGCTGCACCGCGCCGAGGGGGCCGTCGCCGCCGCGCTGCCGCCGTCCGCCCCGACGCCCCGGCTGCTCGGGCGCCACGACGACGGCGAATGGGTGGCGCTGGTCTTCGCGGACGTCGAAGGCCGGCACCCGGCCACCCCCTGGCGTGCCGACGAGCTGACCGCCGTGCTCGACACGCTGGCGGCGATGGCCGCGGCGCTCACCCCCGACCCGGTCCGGCACGCGCCGACCGCCGTCGAGCGGCTGACGTACGACTTCACCGGCTGGGACCGGATCGCCGCCGACCCGCCCGCCGACCTCGACCCGTGGGCCCGCGCGCACCTGGACGACCTGCGCGCCTCGGCCGCGCGGGGGCTGGCCGCCCTCGACGGCGACACGCTCTGCCACATCGATCTCCGGGCCGACAACCTGCTCGTCGATCCGGCCGGCCGCGTGACCGTGGTCGACTGGCCGCACGCCTGCCGGGGTCCGGCCTGGTTGGACACCGCGCTGCTGCTGGTCAACGTCGCGCTGCACGGCGGGCACGACACCGAAGCGCTGCTGCGCCGGCTCCCGCTGACCGCCGTCGTCGACCCGGACGCGCTGACCGGCGTCTACGCCGGCCTGGCCGGCTTCTTCACCGACGGCGCCCGGCAGCCGCCCCCGCCGGGCATCCCCACCGTCCGGGCCTTCCAGCAGGCCCAGGCGGACGCCCTGCTGCCCTGGGTACGCCGCCGACTGGGCTGATCAGCAGGTCGCCGACCGGCACGACACCGGTCCGGGCCCGTGGCACCATGACCTGTGATCCACCCGGGAGGAGCCGTCAGGTGAGCGACGTGGACATCCCGCCGGCGGTCGGCGCGCCCGCCCGGCGGGCGTTGGCCGGCGCGGGCTGGACCCGGCTGGACCAGCTGACCGCCGTCACCGAGCGGGAACTGCGGGCCCTGCACGGCATGGGACCGAAGGCGATCGGCGTCCTGCGGGCGGCGCTGCGCGATCGCGGCCTGAGCCTCGCCGGGGAGCAGGCCGACACCTGACCACCCGAACGAGGCGTCCGATCGCCGCCAGACCTCCGGCCCCTCCGCGCCGATGCTGAGCTGCATGACGACGACACTTCTGGACGGCAAGGTGGCCCTGGTGACCGGCGGCGGGCGGGGCATCGGGGCGGCGACGGCACTGCGCCTCGCCGCCGACGGCGCCGACGTGGCGGTGACCTGGCAGCGCGACGCCGAGCGGGCAGCGACGGTGGTGAAGCAGATCGAGGCGCTCGGCCGGCGGGCGATCGCCGTGCGGGCGGACAGCGCCGACCCGGCCGCGCTGCGGGAGGCGGTGGACCGGACGGCGGACGAGTTGGGCCGGCTGGACATCCTGGTCAACAACGCCGGGGCCTTCCTGGTCGGCGCGATCGACGAGTTCACCGCCGACGACCTGGAGCGCACCATCGCGGTCAACGTCCGGGCGCCGTTCGTCGCCGCCCAGGCGGCCGTGCGGCACATGACCACCGGGGGCCGGATCATCTCGATCGGCAGCAACGTCGGTGAGCGGGCGGTCTTCCCCGGCCTGGCCGCGTACGCCATGAGCAAGACCGCGCTCACCGGGCTGACCCGGGGCCTCGCCCGCGAGCTGGGGCCACGGGGCATCACCGTGAACCTGGTCGTCCCCGGGCCGACCGACACCGACGCCAACCCCGCCGACGGACCGAACGCCGACGCCATCCGAGGGTTCACCGCCCTGGGCCGGTACGCCGCGCCGGAGGAGATCGCCGCCACGGTGGCCCACCTGGCCGGCGACGACGCCGGCTACGTCACCGGTGCGGTGATCGCCGTCGACGGCGGCTTCACCAGCTGAGCCCGGGGGGCGGATGGCGCGGCGCCGGAGGGCTGAGCCGGTGCCGCGGCGTCCCCCCCGGCGCTCAGGGCGAACCGAACCACGAGCGTGATACCTCAGCGGCATATTGATACCTCTGAGGTATCACCCGCTCAACGGTCACCCGGGCCCATCAGCTCGGGTTCGGTCACCCGGGGCGGTGATCGGTGTCGGAGCCGGGACCGGCCCCGAGCGGGCCGGAGCCGGCCGGGTCGCTCACTGCGGTGCGCGGACCTCGTGGGTGAGGAACGGCAGGACGGCGGCGGGCAGGGCCGGTGCGGCGACGATGTCGTAGTGGGTGAGGCCGGGCAGCACGGCCAGCCGGGACGCCGGCCGGTCGGTGCCGTCCCAGCCGGCGTCCCGCCGGCCGCCGCCGAGCAGCCCGAAGAACTCCGCCATGTGGGTGACCGGGATCGAGTCGGCGTCGGCGTAGACCAGCATGGTGGGCACGGTGAGGGCGGCGACCTCGGCCGACCAGTCGTACTCGCGGCGCAGCAGGTCGCCACCCTTGGCCCAGAGCCGCGGCCAGTCCTCGGGGCGGGGCGCGACCCGCGCGTACAGCTCGTGTGGGGGCGTGCCCCGCATCCGCTCACCGACCCGCTCGTCCTGGCCGGCCATCGCGGCGAGCACCTCGGGATACCAGCCCTGCCGCCGGCACGGGGTGGAGACCAGCACCAGCCGCCGGATGAGCCCAGGATGCTGGATCGCGGTACGCAGCGCCACCCCGCCGCCGAGGGAGTAGCCGAGCAGGTCGACGCCGGGCAGGTCGAAGTGCCGCAGCAGCGCCGCGACATCCTCGGCCATCGTCTCGTACCGCAGTGGACGGTCGACGTCGGCAGTGCGCCCGTGCCCCTGGAGGTCCACGGCGATCACCTGCCGCCGCTGCGCGAGGACGGGCAGGACCGGGGCGAACATCTCCACCGCGCCGTACCCGCCGTGCAGCAGCACCAGCGGCCGGCCGCTGCCGTGCGTCTCGTACCAGAGGTGCAGACCGTTGACGTCCGCGTAGCTCACCGGCGGTGCCTCCCGTTCGTCCCCGTGCCGCCCCCATCCTGACAACGCCGTACGACACCGCGCGGGCACCGGTCACGAGATGCCCCCGGAGACGGTTTCCGGTCGGACCCGTCGTCTAGCCTCGGCTCGTGGCCGTCCACGAGCTCTCCCGCATCGACGCGCGCCGCATCGCCGTGCGGGCACAGCTCCTGGACAGCTCGCGGCCGGCCCACCTGCTCGACCTGGTGCGCCGCCTGACGCTGCTCCAGATCGACCCGACCGCCGCCGTCGCGCCGAGCGCCGATCTCGCGGCGTGGAGTCGCCTCGGGTCGTCGTACTCACCCGCCGAAATGGAGGCGGCCCTGGCGGACCGGACCCTGCTCGAACTTCGGGCGATGATCCGGCCCGCCGAAGACCTGGCCCTCTACCGCGCGGAGATGGCCGAGTGGCCCGGGCGCGGGGAGCGGCGCGACTGGCAGGAGGCCAACCGGGACTGGGTACGGGCCAACGACGCGTGTCGGCGCGACATCCTCGACCGGCTCGGTGCGATGGGGCCCCTGCCGTCACGCGATCTTCCGGACACCTGCGCGGTGCCGTGGAAGTCGAGCGGGTGGACCAACAACCGCAACGTCACCCAGTTGCTGGAGTTCATGGTGCGGCGGGGCGAGGTCGCGGTCGCCGGGCGGAAGGGCCGGGACCGGCTGTGGGACCTGGCGGCGCGGGTCTACCCGGCTGGTGGGAAAGGTCGACGCCACCGTCGACCGTGGGGCCGGGGCGCTCCGGGTCGACGCGATCCACGAGGACGTCGCCTTCGACCGGGCCGTGACCGCCGCCGTCCGGGGTGAGCTCAGGGATCTGGCCGACTGGCTCGCACTGGATCTCGTACTGCGGTGAGTGGTGGGCGCGGCAGGTTTCGAACCTGCGACCCCCCGCTTGTAAGGCGGGTGCTCTCCCACTGAGCTACGCGCCCGGAACGCCCCGTACGGCGGGCCGGAGGGTGGCAAGCTTACCTGCCGGCCTCCGGCCCGGTCGAACGGTGTGCCCGGTTAGCGGCTGTCGGGCGTCAGGCGGCGACGGCCTCCGCGAGGGCCTTGCGCCAGCCCTCCTGGTCGCGCGCCTCGCCCGGCATGTTCATCTCGGCGAAGCGGACGACGCCGGCCTTGTCGATGACGAAGGTGCCCCGGTTGGCGATGCCGGCGACGTCGTTGAAGACGCCGTACGCCTGGGCGACCGCCCCGTGCGGCCAGAAGTCGGCCAGCAGCGGGAACTGGTAACCCTCCCGCTCGGCCCAGATCTTGTGGCTGTAGACCGAGTCGACGCTGACGGTGAGCACCTGGACATCGTCGTTGACGTACTCGTTGAGGTTGTCCCGCACCTCGCACAGCTCGCCCTGGCAGATGCCGGTGAAGGCGAGCGGGTAGAAGACCAGCAGCACGGTGCGCCTGCCCCGGAAGTCCGAGAGCCGGACCTCCTGGTTGTTCTGGTCCTTGAGCACGAAGTCCGGCGCCTCGGCGCCAACCTCGATGGGCATGCGAGCTCCTTGGGTTGAGTCTGGAGGTGGCAACAGCCTGCCACACCCGGCGGCGACCGCCGGCGGGCCACAGGCGGGGGGCTACTTCTTGCCCTTGGACCCCCGCCGCAGCACCAGGCGGGCACCACTCCAGTCCCGGCCGGCGTTGATCGTCGAGGTCTGCTGGAGCCCGGCGGTCTGCGCCGACTCGGCGACCTCGCTCGGCTCGACGTGTCCGTCCCGGCCGGCCTTCGGGGTCAGCAGCCACACGACTCCGGCGTCGGCCAGCGGGCCGAGGGCGTCGACGAGGAGTTCGAAGAGGTCACCGTCGCCGTCGCGGTACCAGACCAGCACCGCGTCGACCACCTCGTCGGTGTCCTCGTCGACCAGATCTCCACAGCGGTCGGTCAGGGCGTCGCGGAGATCCTGGTCGACGTCGTCGTCGTACCCCATCTCCATGACGACCATCCCCGGCTCGATCCCGAACCGGTCCGCCAGGCTGCGTACCCCGTCGGCGGCCTGACCTGCGGTCGCGCTCACTGTCGCGTGCCTCCTCATCTCATCCCTGCTCGCGGCGTCGGGCGACGCCGTCAGGCAAAGTCCACACAGTTGCGGGCCCACGCGCAAGTGGCGCACCGGGTGGAACGGAATTTACCGTGCCAGCAGCGTACGGGCACCCTGGGTAATGGCTTCCTCGGAGACCAGAACCTGACGGGCGGCCGGACCTAATGGTACAAACGAGTCGACTCCGGCTACTCGTCGCGCGGCACCCACATATCCGGCGTCGACCAGCGCCGCGATGATCCCCTCGCCGACGCCGCCGGACCGGCGTGTCTCGTCCACCACCAGCACCCGGCCGGTCGCCGAGGCCTCGCGGATGATGTCCGCCACCGGCAGCGGGGCCAGCCACCGCAGGTCCACCACCCGGGTGCCGATCCCCTCGTCGGCCAGGACGGCGGCGGCCCGCAGCGACATCCGCACCCCGTTACCGAAGGTGAGGATGGTGACATCCTGGGCCGAGCCGACGCCGTAGACCCGGGCGCGGCCGATCGGCACGTGCCCGGCCGCCCACCCGCCGGGCTCCGCGTACTGCCCCAGCCACTCGCCGTCGCCGGGTTCGTACAGGTCGCGGGTGTGGTAGAGCGCGATGGGCTCCAGGACGACGCAGACGCTGCCGTCCACCGCCGCGGCGGCCAGGCAGGTGCGCAGCAGCGGCGCGGCGTCGTCCGGCCGCGCCGGCACCGCGATCACCAGGCCGGGCACATCCCGGAGTACGGCCACCGAGTTGTCGTTGTGGAAGTGCCCGCCGAACCCCTCCTGGTACGCCAGCCCCGGCACCCGCACCACCATCGGGTTGCGGAACGCCCCCTGCGAGAAGAACTGCATGGTGGCCGCCTCGCCGCGCAGCTGGTCCTCGGCGTTGTGCAGGTACGCCAGGTACTGGATCTCCGGCACCGGCAGCAGCCCGGCCAGCCCGGCGCCCAGGCCCAGCCCCAGCACGGAGGTCTCGTCGAGCAGCGTGTCGAAGACCCGCGCCGGGCCGAACTTCTCGCGCAGCCCCTTGGTCACCCCGTACACCCCGCCCTTGGCGGCGACGTCCTCGCCGAAGACCGCCATGTGCGGATGGGCGAGCAGCCCGTCGGCCAGGGCCGCGTTGATGCTCTGCGCGAGGGTGAGCGGGCCGGCCAGCTCCGGCGGCTTGCCGCCGAACGCCTCGACGCGGGCGCCGGCCGCTGACCCGCCGGCCCGCGCCGCCACCTCCGCCACCGCCGCGGCGACCCGGGCCGGCCGGCGGGGCGCGAGCGGGGCCACCACCTCGGCCGCCGTGGCGAGCTTGGGCTCGTCGAGCACCTCCTCGGCGATCCGGCGGATCTGCCAGCCGCGCTCGTCGTAGCGGGACAGCAGTTCCCCGCCGGTGGCCAGCCCCGCCTCGACCAGCAGCCGGGCGGTGGCGAGCAGCGGGTCGCGCGCCTCGTCGGCGGCGATCTCGGCGGCGCTGCGGTAGGCGCTCTCCGCGTCCGCGCCGGCGTGCCCCAGCAGCCGTACGGTGCGCAGGTGCAGCACCGCCGGCCGCCGGTGCCGGCGCACCCAGGCCGCCGCCTCGACAGCCACCCGGTACGTCTCGACCGGGTCCGCGCCGTCGGCGGCGAACCAGCGCAGCCCGGGCCGGGCCCGCAGGGTCCGCTCGACCCAGCCCTGCGGCGAGCGGACGCTGATGCCCAGCCCGTTGTCCTCGCAGACGAAGAGCACCGGGATGCGCAGCCCGGTGTGGTCGTACCAGCCAGCGGTGTTCAGCGCGGCGGCGGCGCTGGCGTGGTTGACCGAGGCGTCGCCGAAGGAGCAGACCACGATGGCGTCCCGCGGCCAGGGCGAGCGCGGCGGGGCGTCGGCGCCGTCCCGACGGCCGGCGGTCTCCACCCGGCGCAGCCGCTCCAGGGCCAGACCCAGGCCGACCGCCCGGGGCAGGTGCGAGGCGATCGTCGAGGTGGTGGGCACCACCGCGAGGTCGGCCCGGCCGAAGACCTTGTGCCGGCCCCCGGCGAGCGGCTCCCGCGTCGAGGCGACCATCCCGCGCAGCACGTCCCGCGCGGCGGCGGCGTACGCGTCCGGCTGGACCGCACCGAACGCCGGGTCGCCCGAGGTCGCGCCGCCACCGGCAGCCGGGTCGGCGTCGGTGGGGTCCGCGACCGGGTCGGCGGGGGCGGGGACCGCCTCGGCGGTGCCGTCCGCGCCGACCTGGTAGGCGGCCGCGCCCGTGGGTGCACCGCCGACCAGGGACGGGTCCGGGCGGGTCGCCCCCTCGTCGGACGGCTCGTCACCCGACACCGGCGACGTGGCGTGATCGGGGGCGCCGGAGGTGGGCGTGGCCTCGTCGCCGCCGGCGGCCGGGAACTCGCCGGCGGCCCGGGCGGCGCGGACGCAGTAGAAGGCGCCGGAGCGGTAGTGCAGCAGGGCCGGATCGGTGGGACGCAGCGCGGCGGCGACGGCGGCGTTGGCCTCGTGCCCGGCCGAGCCGATGGTGTAGAAGCCCTCCCCGAAGCTGCGCAGCCAGCGGCCGGCCAGGTCGAGCTGGCGGCTGGTGACCTGGGCGTCGAAGAGAGCGAGCAACTGGTGCCCGGTCAGCGCGGCGCCGTCGCGGACCGGCTGCGCCGGGTCACGTCGCCGCTCGGGCTCGGGCAGCGCGCCCAGGCTCTCCCGGAACCGGTCGTCGAGATGCTGCGGGGTGGTCACGTCGATCAGCATTACCGACGGAGGCCAGGGTCGCCCACTCGGACACGATCCGCCCGGCCGGGCTCACTCCGGGCCGCACTGCTCCGGGCAGCCGCCGTCGGAGACCTTCCACACCAGCTCGCGCAGGGTGGCCAGCTCGTCGGTGCTCAGGCCGGCGAGCAGTCGTGAGTCGCTCATCACCCGGTGCACCCGCTCCCGCATCCGGCGGCCGGCGTCCGTCACGACCAGCGTCTTCTGCCGCCGGTCGGCCGGGTCGACCCGGCGCTCGACCAGCCCGGCCTGCTCCAGCTTGTCGACCAGCGCGGTCACGTTGGACCGGTCGCAGCGCAACTGCTCGGCGAGGTCGCGGGCGGGCAGGGGCCGGTCGGGGTCCAGCTCGTCCAGGGCGCGGGCCGCCGCCGGGGTCAGCCCCAGCTCGCCGATTTCGACGTCCTGGTAGTGCCGGATGGCGGAGGCGATGTGCATGATCCGGCGCACCGCGTCCCCCGCCAGCCCGGAGCGGTCGCCCAGGTCGGATCCGGTGGCGGCGGTGCTCTGCGTCATGTCTCACATCCTACTTGCGGGCAAATAGTTGAGCAGCTCTACTATTGGCAAGCTCACGCATCTCAACCGAAAGGCTCCACCATGTCCGACCTCACCGTCCTCGCCATCTCCGGCAGCCTCCGCGAGGCGTCGTTCAACACGGCGCTGATCCGGGCCGCACAGCGGCTCGCCCCGGCCGGCCTGACCATCGAGCAGTACACCGGCCTCGGCGCGATCCCACCGTTCAACCAGGACGTCGAGGCCGAGCCGTCGGCGGCCGTGCTGGACCTGCGGGAGCGGATCGCGGCGGCGGACGGCCTGCTCATCGCCACCCCCGAGTACAACTACGGCGTACCGGGCGTGCTGAAGAACGCCCTCGACTGGGCGTCGCGCCCCAGCTTCCCGATCACCTCGTGGGTCTCCCCGCTGGCGCACAAGCCGATCGCCATCGTCGGCGCCGCGCCGACCGGGATGGGCACCGTCCGCGCCCAGCTCCAGCTGCGGCAGCTCTTCCTCTGGACCGACTCCGCGGTGGTCACCAAGCCGGAGATCATCGTCACCAACGCCCACGAGAAGCTCACCGAGGACGGCGCGGTCAAGGACGAGACGACCGAGACGCTGCTGCGCGCCCTCCTCGACGCCCTGGTCACCAAGATCCGCGTCACCCAGCTCGCCGCCGCCACCGCCTGACCCGCCACCCACCCCTCCCCGGGCGCACTTTCACGGAAAGCGTGGCCATTCGACGCGGAATGGCCGCGCTTTCCGTGAAAGAGGGCGCCGAGGCGGCCCCGGGGAAGGCGGCGTCGGGATCACCGGGGTGGACGTTCTGCTGTTCCTCAGGTGTCGGCGGGGTGGGGCGCTGGGCGTCACCTGGCGGTCACGCACGCTCGCGACGCTTCCCGGGTCGGTACGGAACCGGACCCTGGGGAGGAAACATGGCACTGTCCCGACGTGCTGTTTTGATCACCGGCGCGACGCTCGGTGCGGTCGGCGCGACAACCGGCCTGCCCGCCGCGGCCGCCGCCGGCGCGGACCACTCGGCGGGACCGGTCGGCGGGGCCACGTTCCGCCGGCTGGCCTGGCCGTTCACCCTCGGCGTGGCCTCCGGCGACCCCGACCACGAGGGCTTCGTCCTGTGGACCCGGCTGGCGCCGCAGCCGCTGGCCGAGGACGGCCTCGGCGGGATGCCCCGCCGGCCCGTGGAGGTGCGCTGGGAGGTCGCCGCGGACGAACGCTTCCGGCAGGTGGTCCGGCGGGGCACGGCGACCGCCCGCCCCGAATCGGCGCACAGCGTGCACGTCGAGCTGGCCGGTCTGCTGCCCGGCCGGGAGTACTTCTACCGCTTCCACGCCGAGGGGCACACCTCACCGGCCGGGCGGACCCGGACCGCCCCGGCGCCGTGGACCCTGCCCGCCGCTCTGGCCATGGGCTTCGTCTCCTGCTCGCACTATGAGCAGGGCTGGTTCACGGCGTACCGGCGGCTGGCCGAAACGGAGCCGGAACTCATCCTGCACCTGGGCGACTACCAGTACGAGTACGCGCGGGAGTTCGGGCCGAACCGGCCGCGCGGCCACGAGGGCCCGGAGACCCGCACGCTGGCCAACTACCGGCAGCGGCACGCCCAGTACAAGAGCGACGCGGACCTGCAGGCCGCGCACGCGGTCGCTCCCTGGGCGGTGGTCTTCGACGACCACGAGGTGGAGAACAACTGGGCCGACGAGGTGCCCGAGACGCCGGACCCGGACTTCCCGGCCCGGCGGGCGGCGGCCTTCCAGGCGTACTACGAGAACATGCCGCTGCGCCGCAGCTCGGTGCCGCGCGGCATCGACATGCAGCTCTACCGGCGGCTGCGGTGGGGCCGGCTGGCCACCTTCCACCTGCTCGACACCCGGCAGTACCGCGACGACCAGGCCTGCGGGGACGGCTACCGCGACTGCGCGGCGGCGGCCGACCCGGCCCGGTCGATCACCGGCGCCGAGCAGGAGGCCTGGCTGCTCGACGGGTTCCGCCGCTCCGAGGCCCGCTGGGACCTCCTCGGCCAGCAGGTCTTCTTCGCCCAGCGCGATCGGGACGCCGGGCCGGTCACCGTGACCAGCATGGACGCCTGGGACGGGTACGTCGCCTCCCGGGACCGGATCACCCGCGGCTGGGTCGCCGCCGGGGTGCGCAACCCGGTGGTGCTCACCGGGGACGTGCACGCGCACTGGGCCAGCGACCTGAAGCTGGACTACGCCGACCCGACCTCGCGGACGGTCGGCAGCGAACTGGTCTGCTCCTCGGTGACCTCGGGCGGCGACGGCTTCGACTCCGCCAGCGGCTCGCACCCGTGGCTGAAGACCAATCCGCACCTGCGCTTCCAGAACAACCTGCGCGGCTTCGTGCGCACCACGATCACCCCCGGCCAGCTGAAGGCCGACTTCGCGGTGCTGCCGTACGTGAGCCGGCCGGACGCGCCCGCGTACACCCGGGCCTCGTTCGTGATCGAGGACCGGGTGCCCGGACTGCACCAGACGTACGACCGGCCTCCCGCGCCCACCGCCCGCCTGGCCCCCGCCATCGACCAGGACCGCTACACGGTCGACACGGAGACCTCGCGCCCCTGACCCCGCCGCCCCCGCACCCCCGGGGCGCCCTCTGGGCGCACTTTCACGGAAAGAGTGGCCATTCCGCGCGGGATGGCCACTCTTTCCGTGAAAGAGGGGCCTTCGGACGCAGTTGCGGGCGGGCGGGACCGGTCAGGCGGGGAGGAAGGAGAAGCGGACCTGGCGGGTGGGGTTGTCGCCGTTGGTGTCGACCAGGGTGAGGGACTGCCAGGTGCCCAGCGCCAGGCGGCCGTCGAGCACCGGCAGGGTCGCGTACGGGGGCACGAACGCCGGGAGCACGTGGTCGCGTCCGTGCCCCGGCGAGCCGTGCCGGTGCCGCCACCGGTCGTCGGTGGGGAGCAGGTCGTCCAGCGCCCGCAGCAGGTCGTCGTCGGAGCCGGAGCCGGTCTCGATGATCGCCAGGCCGGCGGTGGCGTGCGGCACGAAGACGTGCAGCAGCCCGTCGCCCTGGCCGGCGACGAACCGCTCGGCCTCTGCGGTGATGTCCTGGACGGTCGGCCGGGACCCGGTCCGGACGGTGATCACCTCACTGCGCATACGGCGCATTCTGCCGCACCGGCTCAGTAGCTGCCGCCGCCTCCGCCGTCCGAGCCGCCCCAGCTCGATCCGCCACCGTCCGAGCCGCTGAGCGAACCCGAGCCGCCGTCGCCCCGGAAACCCCCGTCCCGGAAGCCGCCACCGTCGGAGCCGCCGCCCCGACCGGAGTCCGCTCCACCGTCGCGGCCGCCGCCGTCCGGATCCGCGCCGACGTCCCCGTACGGCCCCGGGGTGTACCAGCCGGCCGCCGCGTCGTCGGCGCGGGACCGGCGGCGGGGACGGCGGGCGTCGCGGGCCAGTCCGACGACGAGCAGCAGCGCGAGCGCGCCCAGTGCCAGGAACCCCACCATCTCCGGCCTTCCCGCCACCAGGCCGGCCAGCCCCACGCCGACGCCGGCCACGCCGGCGACGGCCGTCACGAGCCCCAGGAGCAGCAGTCGCGATCGCATGCCCGAAGGGTAGAGACGGCGGACAAGCGACCGGTCGGCTAGCGCATCGGCCGGTTGCGCAAAGTTACTGACGGGTACCTGTGTTGAGCGTCGCGTCTGGGGGAGCTAGACGTGACGACGGGTGCCACCAGGGGGCAGGATGGCGCTAGAGACCTATCCCACACACAACCGAGGGAACGCCTGTGGCTACGGAACGCAAGCGCCCGGTGATCACCGCTGGTCTGCCGAGCCAGCTTCCGGACATCGACCCTGACGAGACCGGCGAATGGGTCGAGTCGCTCGACGGTGTCATCGACGAGCGCGGAACCAAACGCGCCCGCTATGTCATGCTGCGCCTGCTGGAGCGGGCCCGCGAGCGCCAGGTCGGGGTGCCGTCGCTGACCACCACCGACTACATCAACACCATCGCTCCGGAGCGCGAGCCGTGGTTCCCCGGTGACGAGCACGTGGAGCGGCGGATCCGGGCGTACGTCCGGTGGAACGCGGCGATGCTGGTGCACCGGGCGCAGCGCCCCGAGATCGGCGTCGGCGGGCACATCTCCACCTTCGCCAGCTCGGCCTCGCTCTACGAGGTGGGCTTCAACCACTTCTTCAAGGGCAAGAACCACCCCGGCGGCGGCGACCACATCTACTACCAGGGTCACGCCTCCCCCGGCATGTACGCGCGGGCGTTCCTGGAGGGGCGGCTGAGCGAGGACCAGCTCGACGGGTTCCGCCAGGAGCTGTCCCACCCGGGCGGCGCCCTGCCGTCGTACCCGCACCCGCGGCTGATGCCGGACTTCTGGGAGTTCCCCACCGTCTCGATGGGGCTCGGCGGCCTGAACGCCATCTACCAGGCCCGGTTCAACCGGTACCTGCACCACCGGGGCATCAAGGACACCTCCCAGCAGCACGTCTGGGCGTTCCTCGGCGACGGCGAGATGGACGAGCCGGAGACCCTCGGCGCGATCGGCGTGGCCGCCCGTGAGGAGCTGGACAACCTCACCTTCGTGATCAACTGCAACCTGCAGCGGCTGGACGGCCCGGTCCGGGGCAACGGCAAGGTCATGCAGGAGCTGGAGGCCTTCTTCCGGGGCGCCGGCTGGAACGTGATCAAGGTGGTCTGGGGCCGGGAGTGGGACCCGCTGCTCGCCGCGGACACCGACGGCGCGCTGGTGAACCTGATGAACACCACGGCCGACGGCGACTACCAGACCTACAAGGCGGAGTCCGGGGCGTACGTCCGGGAGCACTTCTTCGGCCGTGACCCGCGGACCCGCAAGATGGTCGAGCACCTCTCCGACGACGAGATCTGGAACCTCAAGCGGGGTGGCCACGACTACCGCAAGCTCTACGCGGCGTACAAGGCGGCGACCGAGCACACCGGGCAGCCGACGGTCATCCTGGCCAAGACGATCAAGGGCTGGACGCTCGGTTCGCACTTCGAGGCCCGCAACGCCACCCACCAGATGAAGAAGCTGACGCTGGAGGATCTGAAGACCTTCCGCGACCGCCTCTACCTGGACATCCCGGACAAGGCGCTGGAGGACAACCCCTACCTGCCGCCGTACTACACCCCGGGTGAGAAGTCCGACGAGATCGCGTACCTCAAGGAGCGGCGCCAGCAGCTCGGCGGCTACCTGCCGTCCCGGCGGACCAGCAGCAAGCGGCTGACCATCCCGGGCCCGGAGCGGTTCGCCGACGTCAAGCGCGGCTCGGGCAAGCAGAAGGTGGCCACCACGATGGCCTTCGTCCGCCTGCTCAAGGACGTGATGAAGGACAAGGAGTTCGGCAAGCGCTGGGTGCCGATCATCCCGGACGAGGCCCGCACCTTCGGCCTGGACTCGATCTTCCCGACCGCGAAGATCTACTCGCCGCACGGCCAGCGGTACACCTCGGTCGACCGGGAGCTGTTCCTGTCGTACAAGGAGTCGACCACCGGGCAGATCCTGCACGAGGGGATCAACGAGGCCGGCTCGGTCGCCTCGTTCACCGCGGCCGGCACGTCGTACGCCACCCACGACGAGCCGATGATCCCGATGTACATCTTCTACTCGATGTTCGGGTTCCAGCGCACCGGCGACGGGCTCTGGGCGGCGGCGGACCAGATGGCCCGCGGTTTCCTGCTCGGTGCCACCGCCGGCCGGACCACGCTCAACGGTGAGGGTCTGCAGCACGAGGACGGGCACTCGCTGCTGCTCGCCGCCACCAACCCGGCGGTGGTCGCCTACGACGCGGCGTTCGCGTTCGAGCTCGCGCACATCATGGAGAACGGCCTGCACCGGATGTACGGCGAGGGGCAGGAGAACATCTTCTACTACCTCACCGTCTACAACGAGCCGATCCACCAGCCGGCGGAGCCGTCCGACGTGGACGTGGAGGGGCTGCTCAAGGGCATCTACCGCTACTCCCCGGCGCCGCAGGTGAACGGGGACGGGCCGAAGGCCAACATCCTGGCCTCCGGCACCGGCATGCAGTGGGCGCTCAGGGCGCAGCAGTTGCTCGCCCAGGACTGGGGGGTGGCCGCCGACGTCTGGTCGGTGACCTCCTGGACCGAGCTGCGCCGGGACGCGGTGGAGTGCGAGGAGCACAACCTGCTCAACCCGGGCAGTGAGCCGCGGGTGCCGTACATCCAGCAGAAGCTGGCCGACGCCGACGGGCCGAAGGTCGCGGTCAGCGACTGGATGCGCGCGGTGCCGGACCTGATCTCGCGCTGGGTGCCCGGCGACTACACCTCGCTCGGCACCGACGGCTTCGGCATGTCGGACACCCGGCACGCGCTGCGCCGGCACTTCCACGTCGACGCCGAGTCGGTGACGGTCGCGACGCTGCGGCAGCTCGCGCTGCGCGGCGCGGTGCCGGCGACCGTGCCGGCCGAGGCGGCCAAGAAGTACGCCCTCGAGGACGTCACCGCCGCCCCGGTCGGCGAGACCGGCGGCGACAGCTAGTCCCCGCGTACGACGGACGGGCCCGGCGCACCACGCGCCGGGCCCGCTGTCGTTCCCGGCACGCCGCCTCCTGATCGACTCCACGTCGGCGACGTGGCGGTGTCCCGGTGCCGACGATGCCGCCACCTCGCCGACCTGGAGGCGATCTCCACCCGCCGCGCGGCGCCGGAGCGGGCCCGGCTACGGAAGCGGCGGTGGTCCGGAGCCCCTGGCGGGGACGCCGGGCCACCGCCGTCGCGGGTGACGCCGTAGGACGCGCCCTGCTCAGCCGACGGCGGCCAGGTCGGTGAGGCGGGCCAGCGAGTCCTCCAGGTCGGCGCCGACCCGACGCAGCCCGAGCCGGAGCAGGGCCGCCTTGACCGGACCGGCCGGCCACCGTACGACGATGAGCCGCACGATCGTCCCGCCCTGCTCCTCGTCGGGAGTCAGCTGGACGTAGATCTCGGTGCGCGCCTCGGCCCGGGCGCCGGCGCCCCTGGCCCGCTCCCGCCACCCGATCAGGGTCGGCTCCTGGTAGGCGATCACCTCTGCCTCGTGCGCCGCGCCGCGCCCAGCCTGGACCAGCTGTCGCCGGCCGAAGCCCTCCCCGGAGAGGACCTCGGCCGCGCGGACGCCCGCCAGCCAGGCCGGCAACTGCTCGGCCCGCTGCACGACGTCCCAGACCGCTTCCATCGGCGCCATCACGTGCGCACTGCGTTCCACGAGGATCATTTCTGTCTTCCCCCACTGAGGACATCCGCGATATTCCGCACTGTATGCGCAAATTCGGACGTACTGGGACGGGTTCGGAAAAGACACGCCGAAAAGCCTTGCGCCCGCAGCGCTGCGGGCCTATGGCGCTTCGCGGGTCCGCGTCCTAGAGTCCCGAACACGTCTCATGTTTCTGGGAGGGCGACTGTGACGACCGCGCCGATGCCCGCGTTCCCCGCCGGCTTCCGCTGGGGGGTCTCCACCTCCGCGTACCAGATCGAGGGTGGCGCCGACGCCGACGGACGCGGGCCGTCCATCTGGGACACCTTCGCGCACACCCCGGGGCGGATCGCCGACGGCAGCACCGGCGACGTGGCCTGCGACCACTACCACCGGCACGGCGAGGACGTCGCGCTGATGGCCGGGCTGGGCGTCTCGGCGTACCGGTTCTCGATGGCCTGGCCCCGGGTGCAGCCCGGCGGGACCGGGGCGGCCAACCCGGCCGGCCTCGACTTCTACGACCGGCTCGTCGACGACCTGCTAGCCGCCGGCATCGACCCGGTGGCCACCCTCTTCCACTGGGACCTGCCGCAGCCACTGGAGGACGCCGGCGGCTGGCTGAACCGGGACACCGCGCACCGCTTCGCCGAGTACGCCGACCTGGTCGCCGCCCGCCTCGGCGACCGGGTGAAGCTCTGGATCACCCTGAACGAGCCGTTCATCCACATGAGCCTCGGCCACGGCACGGGGGTGCACGCGCCGGGCCGGTTCCTGCTCTTCGACGCCCTGCCGGTCGCCCACCACCAGCTGCTCGGGCACGGCCTCGCGGTCGCCGCGCTGCGCGCCCGCAGCAGCAGTCCGGTCGCCATCGCCAACAACTACTCGCCGGTGCGGCTGCTCGGCGGCACCGACGCCGACCGGGCCGCCGGGGCGGCGTACGACGCGCTGCACAACCGACTCTTCACGGATCCGCTGCTCGGCCGGGGCTACCCGCCCGGCTTCGAGGACGCCCCGGTGCGCGACGGGGACCTGGCCATCATCGCCGCGCCGATCGACGTGCTGGGAGTCAACTACTACAACCCGACCGGGATCCGCGCGCCCGAGGAGGACGCGCCGCTGCCGTTCGAGATGGTGCCGCTGGAGGGCTACCCGAGGACCGGCTTCGACTGGCCGGTGGTCCCGGAAGGGCTGCGCGAACTGCTCACCTGGCTGCACGACACCTACGGCGAGGCGCTGCCGGAGATCCAGATCACCGAGAGCGGCTGCGCCTACGACGACGTACCCGATGCCGACGGCCGGGTGCACGACCCGGAGCGGATCGCGTACCTCGACGGGCACCTGCGGGCGGTCCGGGCGGCGATCGACGACGGCGTCGACGTGACCGGATACTTCGTCTGGTCGCTGCTGGACAACTGGGAGTGGGCGGAGGGCTTCACCAAGCGCTTCGGCCTGGTGCACGTCGACTTCGACACCCAGGTCCGCACGCCCAAGTCCTCGTACGCCTGGTACCGGGACCAGGTCGTCCGGCGATGACCACGATCGACCCGACGCCGACCTCGCTGCCGGCGGCGCTCGCCGAGCCGATGGTGCCGGTCCGGCGGGGCTGGATCGCGCTGATCTTCGCGGCCAACCTCGGCGTCTGGATGGCCTTCTTCACCCCGATCCAGGTGCTGCTGCCGCAGCAGGTCGAGCGGATCGCCCCGCTCGACAAGGAGGCCATGCTGGCCGTCGTCACCGGGATCGGCGCGCTCGCGGCGGTGCTCGCCAACCCGCTCGCCGGGGCGCTGTCGGACCGTACCTGCCTGCGGATCGGCGGGCGGGAGTTCGGCCGCCGGCACGTCTGGACGGCGGGCGGCGCGGTGCTCGGCGCGCTCGCCCTGGTGCTGCTGGCCCGGCAGGACACCATCGCCGGGGTGACGGTGGGCTGGGTGGCCGCGCAGGTGTGCTTCAACGCGATGCTGGCCAGCCTGACCGCGGCCATCCCGGACCGGGTGCCGGTCGCCCAGCGTGGCGGCGTCTCCGGCTGGGTGGGCATCCCGCAGGCCCTCGGCCTGGTGGTCGGCGCGGTGCTGGTCACCGCCGTGGTCAGTGGCACCACCGCCGGCTACGCGGCCATCGCGGTGGCCGTGCTGCTGCTCTCGCTGCCGTTCGCGCTGCTCACCGCCGACGACCCGCTGCCCCGGGCGCACCGCCCGGCGCTGCGCTGGCGGGCGGTGGCCGCCTCGATGTGGATCAGCCCGCGCCGGCACCCGGACTTCGCCTGGGCCTGGATCACCCGGTTCCTGGTCCAGATCGGCAACGCGCTCGGCACCCTCTACCTGCTGTACTTCCTCACCGACGGGGTGCGCCACCCCGACCCCGAGGGCGCGCTGCTGGTGCTGATCCTGCTCTACACCGCCGGGATGATGCTGACCGCGGTGATCGCCGGCCGGCTCTCCGACCGCTCCGGCCGGCGCAAGGTCTTTGTGATCACCTCTGGAGTGATCATGGCGGTGGCGGCGCTGCTGCTCGCCGTCGCGCCGGTCTGGTCGACGGCGGTGGCCGCCGCGCTGCTGCTCGGCGCCGGCTACGGCGTCTACCTGTCGGTCGACGCGGCGCTGATCACCGAGGTGCTGCCGCGCGCCACCGACCGGGCCAAGGACCTCGGGGTGATCAACATCGCCAACTCCGCCCCGCAGGTGCTCGGCCCGGCCATCTCCGCCCCGATCGTGGTCCACCTCGGCGGCTACCCCACCCTCTACGCCGCCACGGCCGCCGTCACCCTCCTCGGCAGCGCCCTCGTCCTCAAGATCCGCGCCGTCCGCTGACCCCACCCCCGACCGCCCGCACTTTCCCGGAAAGAGTGCTCATTCCGCGCCGAATGGCCACGCTTGCCGAGAAAGTGCGCTGGGATCTTGGGTGGAGGGAGGGCCGGGGCGGGACCCGTGGGGGAATGGGGTGGCGGGCGGCCGTAGGCTGGAGGACGTGACGGTACGTGTGCGCTTCGCCCCTTCCCCGACCGGTATGTTCCACGTCGGCGGCGCCCGCTCGGCGCTGCAGAACTGGATCTACGCCAAGCAGCAGGGCGGGGTCTTCGTGCTGCGCATCGAGGACACCGACGCGGCGCGCAACAAGCCCGAGTGGACCGAGGGCATCCTCTCCGCGCTGGAGTGGATCGGCATCGCCCGGGGCAGCTACGAGGGCCCCTACTTCCAGTCGCAGTACGCCACCGAGCACCGCGCCGCCGCCCAGCGGCTCCACGAGGCCGGCCGCGCGTACTACTGCGACTGCACCCGGGAGGACGTGCAGGCCCGCACCGGCTCGCAGTACCAGGGCTACGACGGCTTCTGCCGGGACCGGGGCCTGGAGCCCGGCCCGGGGCGCGCGCTGCGCTTCCGCACCCCGGACGAGGGCGAGACCGTGGTGGTCGACCTGATCCGCGGCGAGCCGACCTTCGAGAACAAGCTGATCGAGGACTTCGTCATCGCCCGCGGCGACGGCTCCGCGGTCTTCCTGCTGGCCAACGTGGTCGACGACATGACCATGGGGATCACCCACGTGGTCCGGGCCGAGGAGCACCTGCCCAACACTCCCAAGCAGCAGCTGCTCTGGGACGCCCTCGGGGTGAAGCCGCCGGTCTGGGCCCACGTCCCCGTGGTGGTCAACGAGAAGCGGCAGAAGCTCTCCAAGCGCCGCGACAAGGTCGCCCTGGAGGCGTACCGGGACGAGGGCTACCTCGCCGACGCCATGCGCAACTACCTGATGCTGCTCGGCTGGGCGCCGTCGGGCGACCGGGAGATCGTGCCCTGGTCGGTCATCGAGGAGGAGTTCCGGCTGGAGGAGGTCAACGCCTCCTCCGCCTTCTTCGACGAGAAGAAGCTGCGCGCGTTCAACGGCGAGTACATCCGCGCCCTGCCGGTCGACGAGTTCGTGGCCGCCTGCCAGCCCTGGCTGACCGGCACCGAGACGATCGCCCCGCCGCCGTGGCAGCCGGCCGAGTTCGACGCCGAGGCCTTCGCGGCGGTGGCGCCGCTGGCCCAGACCCGGATCGCGGTGCTCAGCGAGATCGTGCCGAACGTGGACTTCCTCTTCCTGGCCGACCCGCTGATCGACGAGGCCGCCTGGGCCAAGGCGATGAAGGAGGGCGCGGCCGAGCTGCTCGACGCGGCCATCGCCGCGTACGAGGCGTTGGAGTCGTGGGACGCCGAGTCGCTGAAGGCGACCCTGGAGGCGGTGGGCGCCGAGCGCGGCCTGAAGCTGGGCAAGGCGCAGGCGCCGGTCCGGGTGGCGGTCACCGGCCGCACCGTCGGGCTGCCGCTGTTCGAGTCGCTGGAGGTGCTCGGTCGGGAGCGCACCCTGGCCCGGCTGCGCGCCGCCCGGGTCCGCCTGGTCTGAGACGTACCCGAGAAGGGCCCGCCGGTTCCCCGGCGGGCCCTTCGTCGTAGCTGCGTCGGACCCGGTGACCGACCTCGGTCACGGCGTACGGCGGCGATCCCCGGCCGGAGACGCGCGGGACCGGTCAGGAGCGGGTGGCGCGGCGGTGCAGCAGAACGGCGCCGAGCCCGGCCACCACCAGCCCGGCGACGACCAGCCAGGGCCAGACGGGCGTGCCGTCGTCGTCGGATCGGGCAGCCGGGACAGCCGGCCCGGCCGTCGTCGCGGCGCCCGTCGGCGGCAACGCCGTCCCGACGGACGGCGACGGGGCCGCCGAGGACGGCGACGGCGAGGCCGGATCGGCCGGCGTGCCGGTGGTGAGGGTGAAGCGCACCTCCCCCCGCACCGGATGGCCGTCGCTGGACGAGAGCTGGTAGCCGACGATGTAGAGGCCGGCCTTTCCGGGCTTGAACGGCACGGCGACCCGGCTGCCGGCGAAGCGCGGCGCGGCGCCGGCGGCCGGCACGTTGTCCGGCCCGACCACTGTGATCTTCGTCGTGGCCGGGTCGACCCTGGACAGGAAACGCAGCTCGATCCGGGCGGGCGCCGCGGCGACCCGCGCGCCGTCCGCCGGGTCGCTGCCGGTCAGCGAGTTGTGCGCGGCCGCCGGCATCGCCGGCAGCAGCAACGACACACCGAGCGCCACGCCCGTAACCGCTAGCGAGGTACGCGCCATACGTGCGACCCTGCCCCCCATGAACCCCTCCGCAAAGGTACGATCCGCCCGCTGATCAACGGCTGACCATTAGTCGGGCCCGGATCGCAGATAGTTCCAGATAATGGTCCAGCAGCTGCAACCTAGCGCCGTTCTGCGGAGTCTTTGAGATGGGGAAACCCCGGCCTGCGGGCACGGTCACCGCCATCGACGACCAACGCGTGACCCTGCAGCACAGCCATCCATCGAACGGGGCGAGGAGGCGGCTATGGTCGGAAGGGTGAGGCGGCTGCTCGGCGTGGTGGTCGCGATGGCGGCAGCCGTGGTGCTCAGCGCCGGAATGGCCGCGCCCGCGCAGGCCACCGGCCCGCAACGCGCCGCCCCGAAGCCGCCCCCGGCCGGGGTGGACATCACCGGCGACGGGCTGACCGAGCCGCTGCGGCTGCGCGCCGACAGCCAGCCCGGCCACGTGCTCGCGGTGATCGACCAGGTCAACTGGTTCGGCCGCAGCGGCGCCGCCGCCGGTCCGAAGCGCGCCGACCTCGGTCCGAAGTACACGATCGTGGTGCTCGCCGGGGACGTGCCGAAGCAGACCTTCGACCTCTACCCGCTGGCCAAGGGCGGGCCCCGGGCCTACCGGCCGGCCAAGCAGCCGGACTCCCGCAAGACCAGCGCCGGCTGGTTCCTCGGCCGGCTCAACATGTCGGAGACGCTGCGTACCGCCGGGGTGCCGCTGGAGCGGCAGTTCGACACGGTCAGCGGCGGCGTCGGCGGCGGCGAGCGGGTCATCCCGGAGGACGCCCTCAACCCGGGCCGGGACATCGACGCCGCGATCAGCGAGTTGCAGCGCCTGCTGCTGCTCAACGCCGGGGTGATGCTGGTGATCACCTCCGGACTGGCCGGGATCGCGCTGCTGGTCCGCCGCCGTACCCGCTGAGCCGCCCGGGCGGCGCAGACCTCCAGCAGGCTCGGACTTCCAGCAGGCTCAGACCTCCAGCAGGCTCAGACCTCCAGCACCACCTTGCCGCGGACGTGCCCCGCCGCCACCAGGCGCTGCGCGTCCGCGGCCTGCGCCAGGGGGAACGTCCGTTCGACCTGCACGGTCAGCCGGCCGGCGTCGACCAGCCCGGCCAGCACGGTGAGGTCCTGGGTGGACGGTTTGACGAAGACGTAGCTGCCGCCGAGCCGGGTCACGTGCTCCGGGTCGGCGGTGGAGATCAGCCGGGCCGGGCGGGCGAGCAGCTCGGCGGAGACGTCCAGCGCCTCCCCGCCGAACAGGTCCAGCGCCACGTCGATCCCGTCGGGCGCGACCGCGCAGAGCCGGTCGGCCAGGCCGTCGCCGTAGCTGACCGGCTCGGCGCCGAGCGCGCGGACGAAGTCGTGGTTGGCCTCGCTCGCCGTGCCGATCACCCGGTCGGCGCCGAGCGCCCGGGCCACCTGCACGGCCAGGTGACCGACCCCGCCCGAGGCCCCGTGCACCAGCACGGTGTCCCCCGCGCCGGTGCGCGCCGCCTGCAACGCCTGGTACGCGGTGAGGCCGGCCAGCGGCAGGCCGGCGGCCTCCGCCCAGGACGCCTGCGCCGGCTTGTCGGCCAGGCAGCGCTCGGGGGCCGGGACGAGTTCGGCGTACGTGCCGTACTGGAGGTCGTCGCGGCGGACGTACCCGATCACCTCGTCGCCGACCGCGAACCCGGCCACCGCCGGCCCCACCGCGACCACCTCGCCGGCGGCGTCCCAGCCGGGCACCAGCGGGAAGTGACCGGGGATCGCGGCGGCCAGGTGGCCCTCGCGGACCTTCCAGTCGACCGGGTTCACGCCCGCCGCGCGCACCCGCACCAGCACGGTGTCGGGGCCTACCGGCGGGTCCGGCAGGTCTCGCAGGGCGAGTTGGTCGGCCGGGCCGTACGCGTCGATCGCGATCGCCTTCACCCTGCCCACGCTAGCGACCGGACGGCCGTCAGGTGGTCAGCACCAGCGGTGCGGGGGCCGCTCCCGGCGGTCGGGGCGGCGGCTGGGGCGGACCGGGCCGTGCCGGTGCGCGCCGGCCCAGCCGGCCAGGTCGCTGCGGCAGGCCCGGGGGGTGGTCGGGTCGGGCTCGCCCGACGCGGCCGGCTCGCCGGCCGGCGGACGCGGGCCCGGCTCGACGCCGAGCGGCCGGGACGGCACCGCCTCCGCAGGGGCCGGCTCGGCGGGACGCTGCCGGGGCACCGTCACCTCGTCATCGGCCCGCTCGGGCGCCCGGCCGGCCTGCTCGGTCGGGCAGGGCACCGCCGCGAGCCGGCGGTGGGGCCGCAGCGGCCCCTGCTGCTCGTGGTGGCCGAGCCGGCAGGGCTCGCCCTGGGCGCAGCCATGTTCGGCCTCCCCGTGCGCCATCCCGGTCTCCTCACGCTCGCGTCGCGCGCCGGGAGGTCGCCCCGGCGCCCACGTCACCGTACTGGCCGGCACCGACGCCGTGTGCAGCGCGTACCCGGGTGTCAGCGCTTCGGGCGGCGCGGGAAGATCGTCTCCCAGACCGGGAAGGCGACCAGCCAGATCACGATGACCACTGTGAGGCTGCGGATCCAGTTCACCAGCTCGCGGGTGCGCTCGGCGTCGTCGACGTAGAGGATCGCCGCACCGAGCAGGGCGCAGGCGATCGCCCAGCCGAGCAGCGCCTTGCCCCACTCCCGCCACTCGTGGCGGGTGCGGGCCCAGCCGTGCCGGGGCGGCCGGACCGGCGACGGCCCACCGGCGAAGCGGTGGGCGAAGCGCTGGTCGGCCCAGCGGACCAGCGAGTGGCCGAACGCCACCGAGAACCCGAGGTACGCCGCCGCCAGCCCGTGGGTGACGTTCGCGGTAGCGCCCCGGCGCAAGTCCAGCACCGTCGCCACCAGCAGCACCAGGTCGACCAGGGGCACGCAGACCAGCAGCGCCGCGCCCAGCCGTGGCCGGCGCAGCAGGTAGCGGGCGACCAGTCCGGCGCCGAGCACCACCCAGAACCCGACCTCGCACGCGGCGATCACCGCCAGCAGCATCCGTACCTCCCCGTCGTCGGTGTCCAGCGTCCCCGGGCCGGGACGGCGCCGCCTCGACGGCGGGAACGAGATGCGGGTCCATCCTTCGACGGACCTGGCGGGACGGCGCCGGCCGGGTACCTCCTTCGGCGGAGACGTCGGCGGGCGGGCTCCTCCCGCAGGCGGAGGGCGGGCGGCGCGGGGTGTGGTGGGATCGGGTCATGCGGACGCCGGCCTGGATCGACTCCGGCACGCCCGGGCGCGACCTGGCGCTGGCCGGGGCCTCGCTCGCCGGTGGCCTGGTCCTCTACGGCGTCGGGTTCCAGCCCCAGTTCCCCTGGCAGCCGCCGGTGCCGGAGGCGCTGTTCCTGGCGCCGCTGGCGGTGATCTGCGTGGCGGTCGGGCTGCGCCGGGCGGCTCCCCGGACCAGCCTGGCCCTCGGCACCGGCGCGGTGCTGGCCGACACGGCGCTCGGGGTGTCGCTGGGCACCGCCCTGATCTACACCCAGGTGCTCTACGACGCCTGCGTGTACGGCCCGCCCCGGCTGTGGCGGTGGCTGCTGGGGGCCGCGGTCGGGCTGAGCGTGGCCGGCGCGGCGGTCGGCGCGCTGCTGTGGGGTTGGCGCGGCGTCGCCGCCGGGGTGCCGTTCGTGCTGGCCGGCGTGCTGCCCGTGCTCACCGGGGTCAGCGTGCGCCAGTACCGCGACCAGGCGGCGGCCGAGCGGGCCCGGGCCGAGCAGACCGCCCG
Organism: Micromonospora sp. L32; assembly: GCF_052068055.1. Taxonomy (NCBI): domain Bacteria; kingdom Bacillati; phylum Actinomycetota; class Actinomycetes; order Micromonosporales; family Micromonosporaceae; genus Micromonospora; species Micromonospora sp. L32. Next base: position 400,320 of record NZ_JBQHDD010000004.1, read on the forward strand.
GCTGGCCGAACTGGACCGCCGGCAGGCGGTGCTCGCCGAGCGGACGCGGATGGCCCGGGAACTGCACGACGTGGTGGCCAACCACCTCAGCGCGGTGGCCCTGCACGCCACCGCGGTGCTCTCCGCGCCCGGGCTGGACTCCGACCGGGTGGACGCGGCGCTGCGGGTGATCCGGGAGAGCAGCGTGCAGGGCATGGCCGAGATGCGCCAGCTGATCGGCCTGCTGCGGGGCCCGGCCGGCGAGGACCCGGCCGAGGGCCCGACCCGGGTACGCCTCGACGAGCTGGACCGGCTGATCGAGCGGGTGGCGGGGGCCGGGCTGGCGGTGCGCGCCACCGTCACCGGGACACCCCGGCCGCTGCCGGTCGGGGTCGACCTGGCGGCGTACCGGATCGTGCAGGAGTCGTTGACCAACGCCCTACGGCACGGCGCGGGCGCGGCGGAGCTCAGCGTGGCGTACGAGCCGGCGGAGGTGGTGGTGACGGTGGAGAACCCGATCGGCGGCGGCGGGAACGGGCGGCTGCCGGGCGCGGGCGCCGGACTGGTCGGCATGCGGGAACGGGCGGCGCTGCTGGACGGGCGGTTCTCCGCCGGGCCGCACGACGGGCGGTGGCGGGTGGTGGCCGCCCTGCCCACCGGGGCGTCCGGGTGACCGCCGGGGTGCGGGTCGTGCTCGCCGACGACCAGGCGGCGGTGCGGGCCGGGCTGACGCTGATCCTGGCGAGCGCCCCGGAGATCGAGGTGGTCGGCGAGGCGGGGGACGGCGAGGAGGCGGTACGGCTCTGCCGCGACCTGCGCCCGGACGTGGCCGTGCTGGACGTCCGGATGCCCCGGCTGGACGGGATCTCCGCCACCCGGGAGATCGTCGCCGACGGGCTGGCCGACGTGCTGGTGCTCACCACCTTCGACCTCGACGAGTACGTCTTCGCCGCGCTGCGGGCCGGCGCGGCGGGCTTCCTGCTCAAGGACACCGACGCGGCGGGGCTGGTGGCGGCGGTGCGGACCGTCGCGCGGGGCGAGGGAATCATCGCCCCGGCGGTCACCCGGCGGCTGATCACGGCGTTCGCCCGGAGCGCTCCGGCCGCGCCGCCGGCCGCCCGGTCGGCGGTGGCGGCCCTGACCCCCCGGGAGCGCGACGTGCTCGCCTGCCTCGGTGCCGGGCTGTCCAACCAGCAGATCGCGCAGCGGCTGGCGATGGCGGAAAGCACCACCAAGACCCACGTGAGCCGGATCCTGGCGAAACTGGAGCTGCGCAGCCGGGTGCAGGCGGCCATCCTGGCCCAGGAGCTGGGGCTGACCGCGCCACAGTGACCGCCCGGCGTGGATGGCCAGGTCAGCACGTGTCAGGCTGGACCGGTGAGCGAGCCGGGCGGGATGGAGCTGTCGGCCACGCTCCGCCGGATCGAACGGGCGGCGGGGGCGTTGGCCACCGCCAGCGTGGCCCGGATGGACGAGAGCCTGCCCTGGTTCCGCGAGCTCCCGGCCGACCAGCGCTCCTGGGTCATGCTGGTGGCCCAGGCCGGGGCCCGGTCCCTGGTGCAGTGGCTGCGCTCGGGCGGCGGCAGCGCGGACAGCACCCAGGAGGTCTCCGACGAGGTCTTCGCCACCGCGCCGGAGGCCCTCGCGCGCTCGATCAGCCTCCAGCAGACGGTGGCGCTGATCAAGGTGACCATCGACGTCGTCGAGGAGCAGGTGTCGCACCTGGCCGCCCCGGGCGAGGAGCAGCAGCTGCGCGAGGCGGTGCTGCGGTTCTCCCGGGAGATCGCCTTCGCCGCCGCCCGGGTGTACGCCCGGGCCGCCGAGTCCCGCGGGTCGTGGGACGCCCGGCTCCAGGCGCTGCTGGTCGACGCGCTGCTGCGCGGCGACTCCCCCGACGTGCTGGCCAGCCGGGCGGCGGCGCTGGGCTGGTCGGACGCGCCGCCGGTGGCGGTGGCGGTGGGCCGCTCCCCCGGCGGGGAGGTGGCCGCCGTGCTGCACACCGTCTACCGGCAGGCCCGCCGGATCGGCGTGGAGGTGATCGGCGGCGTACACGGCGACCGGCTGGTCATCGTGCTCGGCGGGGCGGCGGACCCGGTGGCCGCCACCGAGAAGCTGCTGCCCGCGTTCGGCGAGGGGCCGGTGGTGGTGGGGCCGGCCGTACCCAGCCTGGACGAGGCGACGGAGTCGGCGCGGGCGGCGCTCGCCGGGTTCCGCGCCGCGCCGGCCTGGCCGACCGCGCCGCGCCCGGTGTCGGCGGCGGAGCTGCTGCCCGAGCGGGCCCTGGCCGGCGACGCCGAGGCCCGCCGGCGGCTGCGACACGACGTGTACGCGGCGCTGGTGCGCGCCGGCGGCGAGCTGCTGGAGACCCTGGACGCCTTCTTCACCGCGGGCGGGACGCTGGAGAGCGCGGCCCGGTCGCTGTTCGTGCACCCGAACACGGTCCGCTACCGGCTGCGCCGGATCGCCGAGGTGACCGGCTTCTCGCCGCTGTCGCCCCGGGACGCGTTCGCCCTCCAGGTGGCGCTGACCGTCGGGCGGCTCGACCCGGTCGTCCCGGCGGTCACTGCCGTCCCGACCCAGACAATGACCCCAGGGGTCAGGAAAACATCACAGACGGGTGATGACCGCCGTTGATTTTTGTAGGATCCCTCCAAAGGTTCTAGTGCGGTTTGGTCGGTGCCGACACAGCGCTACCCGGAGGTATCCAGGAGAGTCATAGACGTGCTCGCCGTACTCTCTCCCGGCCAGGGTTCCCAGAAACCCGGCTTCCTGACTCCCTGGCTCGACCTGCCCGGCACCGAGGCCCGCCTGCGGTGGTGGTCCGCGCTCGCCGGGGTCGACCTGGTGCACCTCGGCACCCAGGCCGACGCCGACGAGATCAAGGACACCGCCCGGACGCAGCCGCTGCTGGTCGCGGCGGCCCTGCTCGCCGCCGAGCAGCTGCCGATGTACGACGTCGCGGTCACCGCCGGCCACAGCGTCGGCGAGCTCGGCGCCGCCGCCCTCGCCGGGGTGCTCCCGGCCGAGGCGGCGATCACCCTCGCCGGGGTACGCGGCCGGGAGATGGCCGCCGCCTGCGCCCTGGAACCCACCGGGATGGCCGCCGTGCTCGGCGGCGACCCGGACGAGGTGCTCGCCGCGATCACGGCGCACGGGCTGCACCCGGCCAACCGCAACGGCGCCGGCCAGATCGTCGCCGCCGGGGCGCTCGACGCGCTGGACAAGCTCGCCGCCGAGCCGCCCGCGAAGGCCCGGATCACCCGACTCAAGGTCGCCGGCGCGTTCCACACCCCGTACATGGCGCCGGCCGAGGCAGCGCTGGCCGGCGTGGCCGCCGGGATCACCCCGGCCGAGCCGTCCCGGATCCTGCTGTCCAACCTCGACGGTTCGGCGGTCAACCACGGCCGGGAAATGGTGCAGCGGCTGGTCCGCCAGGTCACCGCCCCGGTCCGCTGGGACCTCTGCATGCGCACCCTGGCCGACCTCGGCGTCACCGGCGTGGTCGAGCTGCCCCCGGCCGGCACCCTGGCCGGGCTGATCAAGCGGGAGCTGAAGGCCACCGGCGGACCCGAGATCGTCACCCTCAACACCCCCGACGACCTGCCGGCCGCGCGCGACCTGATCGCCCGGCACAGCGGGCTGCGCGGCCACGAGCCGGTGGTCCAGTTCCGGGTGGTGGTCTCCCCCGCCGCCGGGACCTTCGAACCGACCGCCGACCTCGCCGAGGGCGCCGACCTGCGCACCGGCCAGGTGATCGGCCACATCGCGACCCGGCAGGGGCCGGTCGAGGTGACCGCGCACGACAGCGGCCTGCTCACCGAGTGGCTCGCCCACCACGACGACCCGGTCGCGCCGGGCCAACCCCTCGCCCGCATCGGAGGCCAGGTATGACCGGCAGTCGGATCCTCGCGATGGGCCACTACCAGCCCTCCCGCGTCGTCACCAACGACGACATCGCCCAGCTGGTGGACACCAACGACGAGTGGATCCGGGACCGGGTCGGCATCGTCACCCGGCGGATCGCCGACGGGGAGACGGTGGCCGACATGGCGACCGCCGCCGCCGGCAAGGCGCTGGCCAACTCCGGCCTCACCGCCGCCGACATCGACCTGGTCGTCGTGGCCACCTGCACGTCGGTCGACCGCAGCCCGAACGTGGCCTGCCGGGTCGCCGCCAAGCTGGGCATCGCCGCCCCGGGCGCGTACGACATCAACACCGCCTGCTCCGGCTTCGCGTACGCCCTCGGCACCGTGGACCACGCGATCCGGGCCGGGGCGGCGCGCAACGCGATCGTCGTCGGCGCGGAGAAGCTCTCCGACTTCACCGACTGGACCGACCGCTCCACCTGCATCATCTTCGGCGACGGCGCCGGGGCCGCGGTGGTCACCGCCGCCGCCGAGGGCGAGCCGGCCGGGGTCGGCCCGGTGGTCTGGGGCTCGGTGCCGGAGAAGAGCGACGCGGTACGCATCGAGGGCTGGCGCCCGTACATCGCGCAGGAGGGTCAGGCGGTCTTCCGCTGGGCCACCACCGCGCTGGCGCCGCTCGCCCTGCAGGCCTGCGAGCGGGCCGGGGTCGACCCGTCGGAGCTGGCCGCGTTCGTGCCGCACCAGGCCAACGCGCGGATCATCGACGGCATCGCGAAGCGGCTGAACATCCCGCAGGCGATCATCGCGAAGGACATCGTCGAGTCCGGCAACACCTCGGCGGCGAGCGTGCCGCTGGCCCTGTCCAAGCTGATCGAACGGCGCGAGGTGCCCTCGGGCGCCCCGGTGCTGCTGTTCGGCTTCGGCGGCGGCCTGACCTACGCCGGTCAGGTCGTCCGCTGCCCCTGAGACCCCCTCCGGCGCGCCAGCGCCGAGGAGCGGCGGTCGACACGTCGTCGGCCGCCGAGTAACCCCCGATGAGAGGAACCAACCGAAATGACCCGTGACGAGATCACCACCGGCCTCGCCGAGATCCTCGAAGAGGTTGCCGGGGTGAACCCGGACGACGTGGCCGAGGGGAAGTCCTTCACCGACGACCTCGACGTCGACTCGCTCTCCATGGTGGAGGTCGTGGTGGCGGCCGAGGAGAAGTTCGGCGTCAAGATCCCGGACAACGAGGTGCAGAACCTCAAGACCGTCGGCGACGCCGTCACCTACATCGCGGCGCAGTCCTGATCATGAGTCGCATCGACGTCGTCGTCACCGGGCTCGGCGCGACCACCCCGCTGGGCGGGGACGTCGCGTCGACCTGGGACGCCATGCTCGCCGGCCGCTCCGGGGTGAGTGCGCTCACCCAGGAGTGGGCCGGGCAGCTGCCGGTCCGGATCGCGGCCCAGCTGGCGGTCGACCCGGCCGCCCTGCTGGACCGGGTCAAGCTCCGCCGGCTCGACCGTTCCGAGGCGATCGCGATCATCGCGGCGCAGCAGGCCTGGGCGGACGCCGGCCTGGCCGACTCCGGGCCCGACCCGGACCGGCTGGGCGTCAGCGTCGGCTCCGGCATCGGCGGCGCGCTGACCCTGCTCGCCCAGGACGACATCCTGGAGGCGTCCGGCCCGCGCCGGGTCTCCCCGCACACCATCCCGATGCTGATGCCCAACGGCCCCGCCGCCTGGGTGGGGCTGGAGCTGGGCGCCCGGGCGGGCGTCCACTCGGTGGCCAGCGCCTGCGCGACCGGCGCGGAGGCCATCGCGCTCGGCATGGACATGATCCGTGCCGGCCGGGCCGACGTGGTGGTGGCCGGCGGCACCGAGGCGGTCATCCACCAGCTGCCGATCGCCGGCTTCAGCTCGATGCGGGCCATGTCGACGCGCAACGACGAGCCGGAGCAGGCCTCCCGCCCCTGGGACAAGGGCCGCGACGGGTTCGTGCTCGGCGAGGGCGCCGGCATCCTGGTGCTGGAGCGGGCCGAGCACGCGGCCGCCCGGGGCGCCCGGGTGTACGCGCGGCTGGCCGGTTCGGGCATCACCTCCGACGGCTACGACATCGTCCAGCCGCACCCGGACGGTGCGGGCGCGATCCGGGCCATCGCCAAGGCGATCGCCGACGCGGACGTGGCGAAGTCCGACATCGTGCACGTCAACGCGCACGCCACCTCGACCCCGGTCGGGGACATCGCCGAGATCAAGGCGCTGCACGAAGCGCTCGGCGACCACCCGGTGCTGACCGCCACCAAGTCCATGACCGGTCACCTGCTGGGTGCGGCGGGCGCGCTGGAGTCGATCGCCACCATCCTGGCGATCCGCGACGGTGTCGTACCCCCGACGATCAACCTCGATGACCCGGACGACGGCCTCACTCTGGAGGTGGCCGCCAACAAGGCGCGCCACATGGACATCCCCGCCGCGTTGAACAACTCGTTCGGCTTCGGCGGACACAACGTGGCTCTCGTCTTCACGCGGGCCTGAGACCACAGCCTTGGAGGCTCACGTGACCACCACCGCCGTTGGTGCGGACACATCCACCGTGGACTACCGGGATCCGGAGCTGCGCCTCCGGGCCCTGTTCGACGCCGGTTCGCTGCGCCTGCTGGCCCCCCGGGACACCTCCGGCGTCCTCTGGGCGCGGGGTGAGGTCGACGGCACGCCGGCGATCGCGTACGCCACGGACGCCACGAAGATGGGCGGCGCGATGGGCACCGAGGGGTGCCGGCACATCGTCGACGCGATCGACACCGCCGTCCGGGAGCGGGTGCCGGTGCTCGGCCTCTGGCACTCCGGCGGCGCCCGGCTGGCCGAGGGCGTGGTCGCGCTCGACGCCGTCGGGCAGGTCTTCGCCGCCATGGTGCGCGCCTCCGGCCGGGTGCCGCAGATCTCGGTGGTGCTCGGTCCGGCGGCCGGTGGCGCGGCGTACGGGCCGGCGCTGACCGACATCGTGGTGATGAGCGGCGCCGGGCGGATCTTCGTCACCGGGCCCGAGGTGGTCCGCAGCGTCACCGGCGAGCAGGTCGACATGGAGCGGCTCGGCGGCCCCGAGCCGCACGGCCGGCGCTCCGGCGTGGTGCACGTAACCTGCGCCGACGACGAGGCGGCGATGGTCGAGTCACGCAAGCTCGCCGCGCTGCTCGGCCGCCAGGGCCGGCTCTCCCCCGACGACGTGGCGACCGGCGTCGAGGACGGGCACGACCTGATGGCGAAGATGCCGGCCGAGACCAACCGGGCGTACGACGTCAAGCCGGTGGTCAAGGCGCTGCTGGACGCCCCCGGCGTGGAGCTGCACGCCAAGTGGGCGCCGAACGTGGTCACCACGCTCGGCCGGTTCGCCGGCCGGACGGTCGGCGTGATCGCCAACAACCCGCTGCGGCTGGGTGGCTGCCTCGACGCGTCCAGCGCCGAGAAGGCGGCCCGCTTCGTGCGGATGTGCGACTCGCTCGGGGTGCCGCTGATCGTGCTGGTCGACGTGCCCGGTTACCTGCCCGGCCTGGGCCAGGAGTGGGACGGCGTGGTCCGGCGCGGGGCGAAGCTGCTGCACGCCTTCGCCGAGGCGGTGGTGCCGCGGGTGACGCTGGTGACCCGCAAGGCGTACGGCGGGGCGTACATCGCGATGAACTCCCGCTCGCTCGGCGCGACCGCGGTCTTCGCCTGGCCGAACGCGGAGGTCGCGGTGATGGGCGCCAGCGCGGCGGTCAACATCCTGCACCGCAAGAAGCTCGCCGCCGCCCCGGCGGAGGAGCGCGAGACGCTGCGCGCGCAACTGATCGAGGAGCAGACCCGGGTCGCCGGCGGGGTGAACCGGGCGCTGGAGATCGGCGTGGTGGACGACGTGATCAAGCCGGAGGAGACCCGGCGCCGGATCGCCGAGGCGCTCGCCGGGGCCCCCGCCGCACGGGGCGCGCACGGCAACATCCCGCTGTAGCACCGGTCGTACCAGTCAGGGTCCGCGCCTTTCCGGGTGCGGGCCCTGACCGCCTTCAGTCCGGCTCGCGCCCCGGGTCCGGCTCGCACTCCCCTGCGTTGATCGACTCCGTGTCGCCGGACCGGCGGCATCGCCGCGAGCAGGACACCGCCATGTCGCCGGAACGGAGTCGATCACGTCACCGACCGGCCGGCAGCCATCCGGGCGGCTAGGGTGAGGGCCGCCGACCCCGCGAGGAGCACGCCGTGGAAGCGACGGAGATCCGCAAGCTCGCCGCGCTCGAGGACACCCACTGGTGGTACCGCGAGCGGCGTGCCCTGCTGGCCCGGTCGCTGCGCCGGCTGGCCGCCGCCGGGACACGCCCCGGGCGGGCGCTGGACGTCGGCGCGGCCGGCGGCGGCAACACCCGGGTGCTCCGGGCGCACGGGTGGCGCCCGCTGGCCCTGGAGTACAGCGCCGACGGCGCCGGGGTGGCCCGGGAGCGCGGGCTCGACGTGATCCGGGCCGACGCCCGGTGCCTGCCCGTCGGTTCGGCGAGCCTCGGCCTGGTGGTCGCCTTCGACATCCTCGAACACTTCGACGAGGACCACCTGGCCGCCGCCGAGATCCGCCGCACGCTGCGCCCCGGCGGGACGGCCCTGATCGCGGTGCCCTGCGACATGGCGCTCTGGTCGGCCCACGACGTGGCGGTCGGGCACGTCCGCCGCTACGACCGGGAGTCGCTGCGGGCGGTGGTGGAGAAAGCCGGCCTGGTGATCGACGAGCTGTGGAGCTGGAACGTGCTGCTCCGCCCGGTCGCCGCCTGGCGGCGCCGCACCTCCACCGGCAGCGACCTGGGCGACCTGCACCCGCTGGTCAACCTGGGGCTGCGCACGGTCGTCACCGCCGAGCGGTACCTGCCGGTGCGGTCGCTGCCCGGGGTCTCGCTGATGCTGCGCGCCCACCGCCCGGCCTGAGTCGGCGGCCCCCGCGAGCGCGTCCCGTCGGCTAGCATCTCCCGGCCGTCGCGTCGACGGCACGAGATCCGACGGGGGACGTGACAGATGATCCGACGGGTGGCCGTACTGGCCGCGCTCACCCTGACCGTGGCGACCGGCTGCGCCGAGGACGCGAAGGAGCCCGCCGTGGCGCCGTCGCCGTCGCCGTCGGCCACCCCGACCGCCTCGCCGATCGCGGCCGGTCCACCCTGGTACGACGAGGTCGCCCCGGCCGCCGCCGGCACCACGGTCGGCCCGGAGGGCAGCACCTGCCCGCTGCCGATCACCTTCTCGGTGCCGCCGAAGTGGAAGGTCAAGGCGGTCACCTCCGGCAAGGACTTCCGGATCGGACCGGCGGTGCCGCTCTGCGAGATCGACGCGAAGCCGGCCGGGCACATCGGCTTCCTGCGGGTCTGGCGGGTCGAGGGGGCGACGCCCCGGACGCCGCAGATCACCCTGGACAAGTTCATCGACGACTACGGCACGGCCGAGGAGCGGCAGTACCGGCGCACCAAGGCCGGCCCGCTGGACTCGTTCGAGGCGACCTGGACCGGTGACGACGGACGGAAGCGGGCGATCCTGGTCTCCAGCCTCTACGGCAAGATCCTTCTCACCCTCGGCGGGGCGGACGACGAGGAGTTCACCGCGATGCTGCCGGCGTACCAGCTGGCCAAGTCGAGCACCAACCTGCCGAAGTGACCGCCGGGCGCCCGGCCCGCCGGTGGCGGGCCGGGCGTCAACGCAGGCGGTAGACGGCCATCCGCGCGTTCTCGTGGCGCAGGTCGGCCAGCTCGGCCAGGTCCGGGGACTCCGGGCCGACCGTGCGGTCGACCACCAGCCAGCGCACGCCGTACCGGTCGCGCAGCTCGGCCAGGCCGGCGGCGGTGGGCGCGGTGAACGCGGCGTCGTTGGCGCGCAGCCGCTCGGCGTCCCAGAACGGGGCGTACGGGCCCTCGGGCCGGCCCACCATCCGGGGCGCGAACGCCCAGCCCTCCACCAGCACCGGCCGCTCGGCGTAGCCGCTGAGCCAGAACGAGCGGGCGTCGCACCAGCCGCTCACCACCACTCGGCAGTGCACGTTGGTGGCCAGCACGTCCTCCGGCGCGCTGTGCGCGCGCACCCAGCGGGCCGCCTGCACCCGGGAGGCCGGCATCCGCTCCACCGCGTACGCGCCGCCGTTGGTGAAGTACCGGGCGGCCGCCGCGTCGAGCACCAGGCCCGGCGCGCCGGCCACCAGCACGGCGGTGAGCAGCACCAGCGGTCCCCGGCCGGCCAGCCCGGGCCACCGGTCGGCCAGCCCCGGCCAGAGCAGGGCCACCAGGACGACCGCCCCCAGCAGGGCCGCCGCCCAGCAGAGCAGCGGCAGCACCGCGGCGTACGGCCGGTCGGGCGGCACGGTCGCCGGGAAGCGCAGCTGGTACGCGGTCAGCGCCAGCGCGAGGCCGGCCGCGCCCCCGCCGAGCAGCACCCGTCCCCGGGTCGTGAGCGCGGCCCGGTCCAGCAGCTCGACGAAGCCCCAGCCGGACAGCAGCACCCCGAAGGCGAAGCCGGTCCGGGTGAAGTACTGGTTGCTGCTGCCCGGGTGGGCGAGCAGCAGGTAGACCGCCGGACCGGCCAGCGCCCCGCCGAGCAGGAAGACCTGCGCCGGCTCCAGCCGCCACCGGCGCAGCCCCAGCAGCGGCACCACGCCGGCGAGGCGGAGCTGGAGGTTGAGCAGGAAGGCGACCAGGACCCCGGCCCAGAGCAGCGCGGTCACCGGGCCGGAGTGCCCCTCGCCGACGTACGGGCGCAGCCCGGAGAAGGGCTCCACGGTCACGCCGTGGCTCTCGAAGGCGAAGAGGACGGCGGTGGCGAACACCTGCGCCGCCAGGGCCAGCGCCGCCGCGACGAGCACCGGCCGGGGCGGCCGCCGCCGGGTCACCAGCATCACCGCGACGGTGAACGCCAGCGCGGCCAGCACCACCGGCACCGAGCTGGCCTTGGCCCCGGTGGAGGCGGCGAGCAGCAGGACCGCCAGCACCCAGGCGCCCCGGCCCACCGGCGGGACGGTGCTGCCCCGGGCCCGGCCGACGATCTCGGCCAGCACGGCGATCAGCGGCAGCAGCAGCACCCAGCTGTACGTCATCGACGGGCTGCCCCAGACGATGAAGGTGACCTGGCTGCCGAAGAGCTGCCGCAGCCCGTTCTCGAAGCCGAACTCCCCGACGGTGAACATCAGCCCCGCGGCGACCACCCCGGCGTACGGCCGGCCGGTGACCCGCCAGCCGACCACCGCGACCAGCACGGCGGCGAGCGCGCAGAGCGCCGGCACGGCGAGCCGGAAGAAGACGGTGGGCAGGTCGACGCCGCTGACCAGGCTGGCCGCCGCGAGGTGGGCGAAGCCGAACCAGTGGTAGTGCAGCGGCTCGCCGGCCACCTGGGGGACCTCCGGGGGCACCTGGTGGGTGGCCGCGCCGGCCAGCGAGAGCTGGAACGCCAGGTCGATGTACTGGGCCTGCCCCTCGTCGGTGGGCAGCACCGGGTTGACCCGCAGGAACGACTCGCTGAGGTAGAGGGTGAACCCGGCGACCACCCCGGCGAGCGACCAGGCCCAGCCGGTCGGCACCGGGGTCGTCGCACCGGCCCGCCAGTGCCGGCGCAGCCGGGGCACGGCAGCGTACGGCAGCAGCACCGCCACCGGCCAGAGCCGCAGCCAGCCCGGCAGGCCGGCGGCGGTGCAGGCGGCCCAGGCGGCCAGCTCCAGCACCAGCCCGAGAGCGCTGCCCATCGCCACGTCCTCGACCAGGGTGTGCGGCCGGCGGCGCAGCGTGCGCCAGAGCAGCGTGCCGGGCAGCGCCACGGCGAGCGCGGCGTAGAGCGTGTAGCGGATCAGGTCCGCCGCGGGAGTGCCGGCGGCGAGCAGGGTGACCGCGACGAAGGCGTACCCGGACAGGGCCGGCGCGAAGCGGGCCGGGGCCGGCCGGCGGTGCGGCGCGGCGGCGGCGCGGGCGGCGTCGCCGGTGGCGAGGGCGGTCACCGCAGGCTGTCGGCCAGCTCGCCCGCGCCCGCCGGGCCGGCGGCGGCGTCCACTTCGGCCGCCGGACCGCTGGCGCTGTCGGCGCTGTCGGCGCTGTCGGCGCTGTCGGCGCTGTCGGCGCTGTCGGCGGCGACGAAGTACGCCGGCCGGCCCTGCACGGCGGTGTAGATCCGGGCCACGTACTCGCCGAGCAGGCCGAGGCAGAGCAGCTGCACGGCACCGAGGAAGAGCACCGCCACGTAGAGCGAGGGCCAGCCGGAGACGGTGGACCCGGCCAGCCAGGCCAGGACGGCCACCACCACCAGCACCCCGCAGACCGCCACCCCGGCCAGCCCGAGCCAGGTGGCGAAGCGCAGCGGCGCGGCGGAGAAGCTGGTGACGCTCTCGGCGGCCAGCCCGGCCATCCGGGACAGCGGGTACTTCGTCCGCCCGGCGGCCCGCTCGTCGCGCTGGTAGCTGACCTCGCCGCTGGGGAAGCCGAGCCAGGGCACCACCAGCCGCAGCACCGGGCTGCGCTCGGGCAGCTCCCGCAGCGCCTCGACGGCGGCGCGGCTGAGCAGCCGGAAGTCGCCGGCCTGGGCGGGCACCTGCTTGCCGACCAGGCGGCGCATCAGCCGGTAGTAGCCGGCCGCGGTCCACCGCTTGAACGCGCTGTCGGTGCGGCGGTCGGCCCGGACGCCGTAGACGATGTCGAGGTCGTCGGCGCGAGCGAGGCGGAGCATCTCGACGATCGTCTCCGGCGGGTCCTGGAGGTCGGCGTCGATGCTGACCACGTACCGGCCGCGGGCCCGGAGCACCCCGGCGACCAGGGCCGCCTGGTGGCCGCTGTTGCGGCGCAGCCGCAGCACCCGCAGCTGGGGCCAGCCGGCGCGCAGCGCGGCCAGCCCGGCCCCGGTGCCGTCGGTGCTGCCGTCGTCGACGGCCACCACCTCGTACGCCTCGCCGAGGCCGTCGAGGACCGCGCGCAGCCGCCGGGCGAACAGCGGCAGGACGCTCACCTCGTCGAACATCGGCACCACCACCGAGAGGGCCGGCTCCGGTCGCGTCACGGCGCTCGCCCCTCCCGCGCGTCTTTCCCCTGGTGGACCACCGCACGCTATCAGCCGGACGGGGACCGTCCGGGCCGGTCGCGGGGGGACCTCAGGCCGCGCAGGTGGTGGCCGGCAGCCCCGGCACCCGCACCGGCGCCCGGCCACCCGGCCGCTGCCGGCCGGCGAGCACCTCGGCGAGGGCGGTCATCGAGGTACGGCTGGAGGAGTAGGTGGCCAGCAGGGTCGGCGACTTCGCCTTCTCCAGCACGTACGGGGTGTCCATGGCCACCGTCACCGCCGCGTCGGCGCTCAGGTCGTCCGCGCCGTCGCCGTAGCCGACCAGGTGCACCTTGGTGCCGCCGCTCGGCGCCACCGGCACCCCGGCCGCGGTGAGCGCCTCGGTCAGCGCGGCCCGGGTGTGGTCCCGGCCGGCGGAGGAGGTGACGGTCACCGGGCCGCGGACCGGGGCGCTGCAGGCGCCGCGCAGCACGGTCACCGCCGCCGCCGCGAGGTCCTGCGCCGCCTTGCGGTGCTCGGCGCTGTTCAGCGTGGACATCGCCGGGGCGGGCCGGTCGGCGAGCTGGAACTTCATGGTCAGCACCCGGGTGGCCGCCTCGACCAGCCGGGTCCGGGGCAGCGACCCGTCGCGCAGCGCGGCCAGCAGCCCGTCGTACGCCTGGCCGACGTGCGGCGTCATCAGGATCAGGTCGTTGCCGGCCAGCAGCGCCCGGACCGCGGCCTCGCCCGGCGCCCAGCGCTTGGCCGGCGCCATGTTCATCCCGTCGGTGATCACCACGCCCCGGAAGCCGAGCTGCCCGCGCAGCACGTCGGTGAGGAGCTTGCGGGAGAAGGTGGCCGGGGTGCCCGGGTCGACCGCCTTGACGTCGAGGTGGGCCGACATCACCGCCATCGCCCCGGCGTCGATGCCGGCGGTGAACGGCGGGAACGCGGTGGCGTCGAGTTCCTGGCGCGGCTGTCCGATCACCGGCAGGTCCTTGTGCGAGTCGGCGGCGCTGAGCCCGTGGCCCGGGAAGTGCTTGACGCTGGCCGCGACGCCGGCGCTCTGCAGGCCCTTCACCGCGCCGGCGACCTGGGCGGACGCCCGCTTCGGGTCGGCGCCGAAGGAGCGGGAGCCGATCACCGTGCTGCGGGTGGCCAGCACGTCGGCGACCGGGGCGAAGTCCAGGTTGATCCCCATCGCGGCCAGCTCGGCACCGGCGGCCCGCCAGGCGGCCTCGGTCAGCGCCGGGTCGTCGGCCGCCCCGGCGGCCAGCGCGCTGGGCAGGGTGGTCACCCCGTCGGTGATCCGGGTCACCACGCCGTACTCCTGGTCGGTGCCGATCAGGAAGGGCGCCGCCCCGGCGGGGAGCTTCGCCGCGGCGGCGCGCAGCCCGGTGGTGAGGTCGCGCACCTGGGCCGGGTTGTCGACGTTGGTGGTGGCCTGGTTGCCGGAGGTCGGGTCGTCGGCGCTGAAGCCGACCAGGATCACCCCGCCGAGGCGGTACTTCGCGACCATCTCGGCGGGGGTGTCGACCCCGGCGAGGGCGCGGTTGCCGGCCGCCGAGGCGGCGGTGACGTCGGTGGCGGAGCTGCCGTACGCGTAGGGCATCAGCACCTGGCCGACCAGGTCCTCGTCGGCGAGCGTGCCGACCAGCGCGGCGGCCCGGGCGGCCGGGTCGGCCGCCGGGGTGCCGGTCGGACCGGGGGCGGCGGAGGCCGACGGGCTCGGCGCCGGGCGCGGGCGTTCCGGCTCCGCCGAGCAGCCGGAGACGAGCAGCGCGGTCAGGGCGGCGAGGGCGACGCCGGCACGTCGCGGTGAGGTCGGCACGCGGCCCATCAAACCCGCTGCCGACTCGTGGCGGCAACCGGAGCCGGGCGGCCGGCCGGTGGGGTGTGCCGGTCCCCGACCGGGTGTCCGGCTGCGCCGCCGGCTCAGCCGACCCGGGTGAGCAGCGTCACCGGGGCACCGTCCCCGGCGTACCGGTAGGGCTCCAGCTCGGCGTCCCAGGCGGTGCCGAGCGCCTTGTCCAGGGCGTGCGCGAGCGCCTCCGGGGCGCGGGCGGTCGCCATGATGCTGCGCAGCCGGTCCTCGCCGAGCTGGATGTCGCCGGCCGCGCCGACGGTGGCGCGGAACAGGCCACGGCCGGGGACGTACATGAAGCGCTCGCCGTCGGCGCCCGGACTGGGCTCCTCGGTGACCTCGAAACGGATCATGGGCCACTGCCGGAGGGCAGCAGCCAGTTCGGCGCCCGTCCCCGGGCGACCGGTCCACCCGCACTCGGCCCGGCGGGCGCCGGGATCGACGGGCTGGCCCGTCCACTGCAGGTTGACCGGCGCGGCGAGGACGCGCGCGATCGCCCACTCGACGTGCGAGCACACGGCGAGCGGGGTCGAGTGGACGTATACGACGCCACGCGTTGGCACGGTGACCTCCCGGAGACCGAGGTGCGTCTTCCCCTACGACCTCGACAACCCGAGTGGTTCCTGCAACACATGATGACGCTGTGACGGATGGTGCGCCAGCGAATCGGAAAATTCGGCGGGGGGAAATACCCGGACCGGTGACCCGGTTGTGCTCTCCGGACAGGCACGGTGGCCGACCAGGCATCGTGTTCGTGTACAGTTCTCTGGGCGGTTCTGCGCCGTCGTACATCTTCGCGGGCCGAGGCTCATCCGGGCGTCTCCCGCATTCAGCCCCCGGACGTTTTCCGTCCTCCCGTACGTCTTGCAAGGAGTACCTCCGTGGCGAGCAACACCTCTAAGACCGCGCGCGCGTCAGTCCGGGCCGGCCAGGCTGGCCAGGGTGGCGCCCTCAGCGTGCTGGGCGAGTTCAAGTACCTCATCCCGCTCAACGGCGGCAAGCACGCCTACGTGCGGAACCTGACCAACGGCAAGACCGTGCACCTGCGCACCGACTCGGACGCCTTCGTCGAGGAGATCCGGGTGCTGGCCGCCGCCGGCCACGCCGCCAAGATCCGCGCCGAGATCAACAACCTCGCCGCCACCCACCCGGGCGACGGCTGGGACAAGACCGAGAAGCGCCTCGTCGAGGCCGGCGTCTTCGAGGGCTGAGCCCTCCCCCCAAGCGCCACCTGGAACCGCCCGTCGGGTCACCCCGGCGGGCGGTTCCGTCTGTCCCGGGTACGCCTCCGGCGCCGCCGCCGCCGCGGCCCCGGCCCCGGCCCTGGCCCCGGTTTGCGGCGTGTCGCGGTGTCCCGCCGCCGGGATACCGCGACCCGCCGCATTTCGCGTGGATCTTGCCGGGACCGAGGCCGGGATCGGGGCCGGGACCGAGGCCGGGATCGGGGCCGGGACCGAGGCCGGGACCGGGGCCGGGACCGGGGCCGGGACCGGGGCCGGGGCCGGGGCCGGGACCGGGGCCGGGACCGGGGCCGGGATCGGGGCCGGCGTCGGCGGGCCGGTCAGCGGTCGAGGAGGGTGACCTCGCCGGTGGCCAGGTCGTAGACCGCGCCGACCACGTCCACCCGGCCCTCGGCGACCGGCCCGGTGAGCAGGTCGTCGGCGCGCAGGGTGGCCACCGTGCGCAGCACGTGCCGGCGTACCGCCATCGGGTGTGCCCGCGGGTCGTCCGCCCCCACCTCGGTCACCGCCGGGGCGATCTGGTCCACCAGGTACGCCAGCGAGCCGCCCGGCCGCTCCCCGGTGCGCAGGGTGTCCACCGCCGAGGCGACCGCCCCGCACCGCTCGTGGCCGAGCACCATCACCAGCGGCACCCCGAGCTGGCCCACCACGTACTCGATGGAGCCGCAGACCGCCCGGTCCAGCACGTGCGCGCCGGTGCGGATCACGCAGATCGACCCGAAGGTCTGGTCGAAGATCGCCTCCAGCGGCACCCGCGAGTCGATGCAGCCGAGCAGCACCGCGTACGGCTGCTGGTCGCCGGAGGCGACGGCCGCGGCGGCGGTGACGTCGTGGCCGTGCACCGGCTGCCCGCTGACGAAGCGGCGGTTGCCGGTCAGCAGCTCGGCCAGCGCGGCCCGGGGCGTCCGCGCCGCTCCCGCGCTCGAACCGGTCATGTCCCCCAGCCTGCTCACGGATCCGGCCTCGCGGGGCGGGATGCGAATCTTCTCACCACCACGGTTGGCGTGGTGTCATGACGGGTAGCCGGTGTTACCGCCGGGTTAACCCGGTGCGAGAGGACCGGACGGCCCGGGGGAGGTCACGATGCCGGAGCAGCAGCAGGTACGGCTTCCCGACGACGTGCGCCTGCACGTGGAGGTGACCGGGCCGGCGGACGCCGAGGTCACCGTGATCATGCTGCACGGCTGGACGCTGGACGGGCGGGCCTGGCACCGGCAGGTCGCCGACCTGACGGCCCGCTTCGGCCGGCGGGTCCGGGTGGTGACCTACGACGCCCGCGGGCACGGCCGGTCCAGCTGCATGGCCCTGCGCACGGCGACCCTGGCCCAGCTCGGCGACGACCTCGCCGCGGTGGTCGACGCGGTGGCCCCGACCGGCAGGGTCGTGCTGGTCGGCCACTCGATGGGCGGGATGACGGTGATGGAGTACGCCCACCGCCACCCCGAGCACTTCGCCGCCCGGACCGCCGGGCTGGTCTTCGTCTCGACCACCGCCGAGGGGCACACGCACACGGTCTACGGGCTGTCGCCGCGCATCGCCCGGCTGATCCGGATCGCCGAGACCACCGGCGCCGGGGTGCTGGCCCGCTGCGGTTCCTGGCGCCCGCCACGGGCGCTGCTGCGCGCGCTGCGGCCGAGCATCCGCTGGATGCTCTTCGGCGACCGCTGCGACCCGTCCGACATCCGCCTGGTCACCTCGGCGGTGGCCCGCGCCTCGCTGCGCTCGATCGGCGGGTTCCGCGCCTCGATCGGCGCCCAGCACCGGCTGGAGACGCTGGCCGAGCTGGCCCACCTGCCGGCGGCGGCGCTGGTCGGCGACCGGGACCGGCTCACCCCGCCGCCCTGCGCGGAGTCGATCGCCGCCGCGCTGCCGGTGACCGAGCTGACCGTGTGCCCCGGCGCCGGGCACATGCTGATGATGGAGCGGCCGGACGAGGTGAACGCCGCGCTGGCCGGGGTGCTGGACCGGGTGCTGGCCGAGGCGCCGGAGATCGACGCGATCGAGATCGGCGCCACGGAGATCGGCCGGACCGGGCCGACGACGACGGGCGCGACGGAGCCGATTCCGGCCGGCTGAGCGGCCCGTGGAGGGTGGCGGAGGTCGCGGGACGCGGCATGGCCCCGAAGGGGGGTGGCAGGCTGCCCGTACCCTCATTCCGCCTGGCGTGCGCCCGCGCCCGGCCGCCGCCGTCGCACAGGAGCCGTCACGTTGACCGACCAGACCACCCTGGAACAGGAGATCGCCGCCGAGCAGCGGCATCTCGACCGGGTGTACGCCCGCCTGGCCGAACTGCGCCGCTCGGCGGCGCAGGCCGAGAAGGAGGGCTACCGGCTGGCCCGGGTGGGCAACTTCGGCGCGCTGGTCGAGCGGGACGCGATGGTGTTCCACGCCGCGCAGCGACGGTACGTGCTGGACGCCGAGCACGAGGGGCTGGTCTTCGGCCGGCTCGACCTGCGGACCGGCCAGGTGCTGCACGTGGGGCGGCTCGGCGTGCGGGGCGAGAACGCCGAGACGCTGGTCGTGGACTGGCGTGCCCCGGCCGCCGCCGCGTTCTACCAGGCGACCCCGGCCGAGCCGCTGGGCGTGGTGCGGCGGCGCACCATCCAGTCGTCGGCCGAGAAGGTCACCCGGATCGAGGACGACCTGCTCGACCCGGAGTCGGCGCCGGCCGAGATGACGGTGGTCGGCGACGGGGCCCTGCTGGCGACCCTGTCCCGGGCGACCGGCCGGGGGATGCGCGACATCGTGGCGACCATCCAGCGGGAGCAGGACGAGGCGATCCGCTCCCCCGGCTCCGGGGTCACCATCGTCTCCGGCGGCCCGGGCACCGGCAAGACGGCGGTCGCGCTGCACCGGGCCGCGTACCTGCTCTATTCCGACCGCAGCCGGTACGCCGGCGGCGGCATCCTGGTGGTCGGCCCGTCCTCGGTCTTCGTGGAGTACATCGCCTCGGTGCTGCCCTCGCTCGGCGAGGAGACCGCCACGCTGCACTCGCTGGGCTCGCTCTTCCCGGGCATGTCGGCGACCAGGACCGACCCGCCGGAGGTGGCGGCGGTGAAGGGCTCGCTGCGGATCCGCAAGGTGCTGGAGCGCGCGGTGCGCGACGCGGTGCCGGGCGGGCCGGACGAGCTGCGCCTGCTCTACCGGGGCGAGCTGCTCCGGCTGGAGCGCCGCGAGCTGGACGGCGTCCGGGACCGGGCGCTGTCCCGGGGCGGGCGGCGCAACGAGGTCCGGCGGGTCGCCTTCGATGCGGTCCTCGCGGCGCTGTACGCCCAGGCCCGCCGGCTGGCCGTCACCCGGCTGCCGGAGCAGCGCGCCTTCGAGGACGAGATCATCGACCGGCCGGAGTTCCGCGAGTTCCTCAAGGCGTGGTGGCCCCGGCTGCACCCGCGGCACGTGCTGGGCTGGCTGGCCCGGCCGGAGCGGCTGCGCCGCTACGCCGGCGGCATCCTGTCCCGGGCGGAGACCGCGCTGCTGGTCGAGGCGTACCGGGCGCTGGACGCGCAGGGGCTGACGGTGGCCGACATCGCCCTGCTCGACGAGCTGGACGCGCTGCTGGGCAAGCCGGTGCGGCCGGCCCGGGCCAAGCGCGACCCGTACCAGCTGGCCGGCGGCGTCCGCGAGCTGAGCACGTTCGCCGACCGGCAGCGGGCCGCCCGGGCGGCGGCCCGGGAACGTCCGGAGGACTACCGCGACTACGCGCACGTGGTGGTGGACGAGTCGCAGGACGTCTCGCCGATGCAGTGGCGGATGATCGGGCGGCGCGGCCGGCTCGCCTCCTGGACGGTGGTGGGCGACCCGGCGCAGACCGCCTGGACGGGTGACCCGCAGGAGCTGGACCGGGCGCGGGACCAGGCGCTCGGCCGGCGCCGGCGGCACCGCTTCGCGCTGACCACGAACTACCGCAACTCGGCGGAGATCTTCGCGGTGGCGGCGGCGGAGATCCGCCGGCTCTACCCCGACCTGAAGCTGCCGACGGCGGTCCGCTCCACCGGCGTGGAGCCGGTCGCGCTGACCGTCGCCGCCGACCGGCTGCCGGCGGCGACCGTGCAGGCCGTGGACGCGCTGCTCACCGAGGTGGAGGGCACCGTCGGCGTGATCACGCCGGTGCCGCGCCGCGACGAGGTGGCCGGCTGGCTGGGCGGCCGCGGCGGCTCCCGGCTCCAGGTGGTGACCAGCCTCCAGGCCAAGGGCATGGAGTACGACGGCGTCGTGCTCATCGCCCCGAGCGAGATCCGGGCCGACCCCGGCTCGGGCGTGCGCACCCTCTACGTCGCCCTCTCCCGCGCCACCCAACGCCTCACCACCATCGACCCCACCCCCTGACCCCGCCCCAGGGGTCGGGCACGTTCCGAGAATGAGTGGCTGTACCGGGCGCGGCGGCCACTCGTTCTTTGAAGGTGGGGGAAGGCGTGCGGGGTTAGTTGCATACATAGCGATGTGAGCATAGATTGGGTTCGGGCCGCCGGGGCGACGGAAGGTGTGGGCGTGGGCGCAGGTCATGACCACCACGGGTCGGTCACGAACGCGGCGCACCGCCACCGGGGGCGACTCTGGGCGGCCTTCGCGCTGCTCGCCACGCTGATGGTGGTCGAGGCCGTCGCCGCGTTCGGCACCGGCTCGCTGGCCCTGCTCTCCGACGCCGGGCACATGTTCACCGACGTGCTCGGCATCGGCATGGCGCTGGCCGCCATCACCGCCACCCGGCACGGCGACCGGGACCCGCAGCGCACCTTCGGGCTCTACCGGCTCGAGGTGCTGGCCGCGCTCGCCAACGCCGTCCTGCTCAGCGGGGTGGCCATCTACGTGCTGATCGAGGCGGTCCGCCGGTTCGGCGACCCGCCGGAGGTGCGGACCGGGCCGATGCTGGCGGTGGCGGTGCTCGGCCTGCTGGCCAACCTCGTCGCGTTCGCGCTGCTGCGTCCCGGGGCGCAGGAGAGCATCAACCTGCGCGGGGCGTACCTGGAGGTGCTCGGCGATCTGCTCGGCTCGCTGGGCGTGATCGGGGCCGCGCTGCTCATCGCCGGCACCGGCTGGTGGTGGGCCGACCCGGCGGTGGCGGTCGCGATCGGCCTGTTCATCCTCCCCCGCACCTGGCGACTCGGCCGCGCCGCGGTGCGCATCCTGGTCCAGGCCGCCCCGGAGCACCTGCAGGTGACCGCCGTGCACGACCGGCTGACCGCCGTCCCCGGCGTCGCCGAGGTGCACGACCTGCACGTCTGGACGCTCACCTCCGGCATGGAGGTCGCCTCCGCCCACCTCACCATGGTCCCCGGCGCCGAGGTCGGCACGGTGCTGGCCGCCGCCCGCACCGCCCTGCACGAGGACTTCCACATCGAGCACGCCACCCTCCAGATCGAGCCGGGGGCCGCCCCCGGCGCCTGCGGGCAGGTCGAGTGGTGACGAAATCGGACACCTATTGTCCCATTGTGTCACCTACACCAGGATTCACTCCAGTACCCTCAGTCACGAAACGGGCGGGTGTCACACCCGTACCGGTAGGCTCGGTCCCGGCCTCCGCCAGGCGGCACCCTCCGGTGCCGGCGGTGGCC
The DNA here is from genome assembly GCF_052068055.1 of Micromonospora sp. L32. Taxonomy (NCBI): domain Bacteria; kingdom Bacillati; phylum Actinomycetota; class Actinomycetes; order Micromonosporales; family Micromonosporaceae; genus Micromonospora; species Micromonospora sp. L32. The sequence continues at coordinate 421,812 of NZ_JBQHDD010000004.1, forward strand.
GCCGCCTAATCGCCTGCCAGGGCGAGCCGGGGAACCATGTTCGTGGGGTGCATCCGCGTCAGCGGTAGGGATCTTCCGTCCCGAACCCGTCAGCTAACCCGGTCGGCGGCTGACGGAAGGACATGTGCATGCACGTACGACGTACCACCGCACGGCTGGCGGCCGCGGTCGTCGCGACGCTCGCCCTCGGGGTGTCGTCCGCGCCGGTCCCGGCGACCGCCGCTCCCCCCGCCACCCGGCTCGCCGCCCCCGGCGACCCCGAGGGCGGCACCCCCGCGCTGCGCGCCCAGCTCGACGCGGCCAGCAAGGGCTGGATCGACGCCAAGGCCGCGCTGGAACGCTCCACCAAGCGGCAGCAGGAGCTCGGCAACCAGCTCAAGACCATCGAGTCGGAGCTGACCGTCCGGCAGGGCAAGGTCGGCGAGATCGCCGGCGTGGCGTACCGGACCGGGCGGCTCGGGCCGGTGTCGGCGCTGCTGAGCAGCTCCAGCCCCGAAGGCTTCCTGGACCGGGCGGCGGCGCTGGAGACCGTCGCCTCCAACGAGGACCGGGAGCTGCGCAACCTGCTCCGGACCCGCGACGACGCCACCCGCACCCGGGCCGCGCTCGACAAGGAGATCGTCGAGGAGCGCAAGCAGGTCGCGGTGATGGCCAAGCGCAAGCAACAGGCCGAGCGGGCGCTCGCGGTGGCCGCCGCGGACAAGCCCGCCGCCAGCACCGGGGGCGGCTCCAACGCCGGCACCTCCACCGCCAACGCCCGGCCGGCGCCGCGCAACCCCGACGGGTCGTGGCCCTCGGAGTCGTGCAGCGTCAACGACCCGACCCCGGCCAACGGCTGCATCACCCCGCGCATGCTCAACGCGCTCAAGCAGAGCCAGGCGGCCGGCTTCACCCGGTACGTCTCCTGCTACCGCCCCAGCGGCTCGGGCGAGCACCCCAAGGGCCGGGCCTGCGACTTCGCCGCGCAGAAGAGCGGCTTCGGCGGCGACGCGACCGGCGGCGACCGGACGTACGGCAACAACCTGGCCGCGTACCACGTCCGCAACGCCGACCGGCTCGGGGTGCTGTACGTGATCTGGTACCGGCAGATCTGGCTGCCCAGCAGCGGGTGGAAGTCGTACAGCGGGGCCGGCGGGGACCCGTCCAGCGACCACACCAACCACGTGCACCTGTCGGTCTACTGACCGACCGGCGGCGGGGCCCGTCCGAGGCGGACGGGCCCCGCCGTACGCGCGCCGACGTACCCGGGATGTCGTCGCCCGGCCCACGACGCAGCGCAACGGCCGGGCGAGCATCGAGGCATGACCCGACTCTCCCCCGACGGCCGCAAGACCCTGCTCACCCTGCACCTGGTGACCGCGCTGGGCTGGCTCGGCGCGGACCTCGTGCTGCTCACCCTCGGCATCGCCGGGCTGCGCGGCGCCGACCCGGGCGTGGTCTACCCGGCGGCGGCGCTGGTGGCGACCTGGCTCTTCGCGCCGCTGAGCGTGCTGGTCTGGGTGGTCGGCGTGACCAGCGCGCTGCTGACCCCCTGGGGGCTGCTGCGCTGGCGCTGGGTGGTGGTCAAGCTGGTGCTCACCACGGTGATGATCGGCCTGGTGCTGTTCGCGCTGACGCCGAACCTGCGCGCCGCCGCCGGACCGGACGCCACCGCACACCAGCGCATCGACGTGGTGGTCGCCCCGGCCGTCTCCACCGGCCTGCTGGTCACCATGACCGTGATCTCCACCTGGAAGCCGTGGGGCCGCAACCGCCGGGCCGTCCGGCCGCCCCGCCGGACGGCGGCGACACCCGTCGGCCGCCGCTGAGTTGACGGGGGCGTCAGTTCGGGACCGGGCCGCCGTCGGCCTCCCGGTCCAGCACCGCGCCGAGGCGGCTGGCCAGGCCCAGGTGCGCGGCGCGGGCCTGCCGGAACGCGTACCCGAACAGCGGCGCCGGCGCGGAGAGGGTGATCTCCACGTCGATCCGCAGCACGTCGCCCTCCTCCTGGAGCCGGGTGTGGTTGCGCACCGTCGTGCCGGGCTGCTGCCGGGCCACCGTGACGATCTCGTCGTCGGTGACCACCAGCACGTCGGCCTGGTAGGTGACCGGGAACCGCAGCGGCCCCAGCTCCAGCCGGTCGGTGATGGCGTAGCTGGCCCGCGCGCCCGGACGGGTCGGCAGCTGGCGCACCCGGACGATCAGCGGATGCAGCTCCCCCTGCCGGGCCGGATCGCTCAACAGCGCCACCGCGTCCGCCCGTGAGCAGCGCGCCTGCACCGTGTAGCTGAACGACTCCCGCCGGACCACTCCGCCCTCCACCCCTCGTCGGTCGCCCGATCGTCCCGTACGACGGCCGGGCTGGCAATCGCAGGCGGCATGCGAGGCCACCGCCGTCAGCGGCGGCGCCGCGGTCTCCGCCGCCGCCCGGGTACGTGACGCGCAGCGCCACTGGGACACCGCTCGGGTACGTGACGCGGAGCGGCACTGGGACACCGCCGCGCGGGTGGCGCTGGACCTGCTGCCCCGGCTGACCGCCGGGCCGGTGGAGAGCGTGCTCAACGTCAACGCCCCGGACCTGCCGCACGGGCGGCTGCGCGGCGTGCGCCGAGGCACCCTGGCCGGCTTCGGCCAGGTGCAGATGACGGTGGCCGACCGCCGGTCCGGCGACGTGGCGCGGTCCGCGGGCGCGGGTCACCGCCACATCGGCGACATGGAGTGGATCACCAGGCCGGCGTCAGGCGCCGGGGAGGACCTCGGGGGTCGGGGCCGCGGCGCCGGCGAAGTAGGGCTCCGGCGCGCCGAAGAGGCCGAGCAGACCGGTGACCCAGAGCTGCCGGTGGACGAACCGGCTGGGCTCGGTGACCACCAGCTTGACGCCGCTGACCTCGGCCGTCTGGAACCCGGCGACCATCGCGCTGATACCGACGGAGTCGATGAAGGTGACGAGTCGCATGTTCAGCTCGATCCGGGACGGACGGCCTTTCGCGAGCACCTCGGCGATCGCCTCACGCACCTCGTACGCGGTGTCGACGTCGATCTCCCCTCGCGGAGCGATCTCCATGACACCACCAGGCAGAACCGACTTCACGATCGACAGGCTCACGCGAGCACCTCCACTCGCCCGTCCACGGGCGCCTCATCAGTACGCGGGCCGCGACCGAGAGTATTCCTCCGACGGCCTCGGTCGCCACCCCCCGGGATGAGCAATTCGCGGATCCGGAGGGACCGGACCCTTCTTCCCGAGTTTTTTCCTGGTCCCGTTCATCCCAACGAGCGACCGGGTTCGGCCGCTCCAACCGACCCAGGGTAGCGAGCCCGGTCCAGTCATTTCCGTACCCGGCCCGCCCGGCGAGCCCCGGTGCGCGCGCCGATCCCCCCGAGGTTGCCCCACCCGCCTAGGGTCGGCGGGCGAGGGTTCCACCACGACGGAAGGAACGATCGATGCTCAAGAGACTGCTCGGCCTGGCCGGTGTCGGTGCGCTGCTCGCTCTCGTACTGGCCTGCGGCTTCGGCGGCGGCGGGGACGACGACGATGACGACGACGACGATTTCGCCCGCGGCGTCGCGGTGGTCATGGTCCGCTGAGGGTCCGAACCGGGTTTGCGGCGCGTCCCGGATGGGCACTGGCGGGACAGGCGACCGTGACGCGCCGCAGACGTCGACGTCCGAAGTGGCCGCAGACTTCGGCACCCCGAGGAGGTACCCATGTTCGGCAGCAACCTGCTGGAGCGCCGCAGCAAGCCGGAGCGGATCACCGACCAGGCCTGGCAGCAGCTGGTCTCGGCGGTCGGTTCCGCCGGTGACAGCGTGCGGGACACGGCGCGGTCGGTCCGCGGCGGCACCCACCTTTCCGACGCCGGTGACCTGGTGGGCTCGGCGGCGGACGAGGCCCGGCGTCGGGCCACGCTCGCCTTCGACGCGCTCGCCGGGCGCCGTCCGGCCCTGCCGTGGACGCTGCTGATCAGCGCGGCGCTGGTCGGGGCCGCCATCGGTTGGGCCGCCGGGACCGCCGCGCGGGCCGCCGGCAGCCGGGACGGTCGGGCCGTCGACGACATCGAGTTCGTCGATGTGGACCGGCCGAACTCGCCGGTCGGCCTCGACGGCTGAGGCGACGGCACGCCGGGGACTGCCCGGCTGGATCAGAACGACGTGGCGGTGTCCGGGACTCCGGACACCGCCACGTCGCACTGCACGGTCGCTCGCGCCGGCCGGTCAGCGGCTGGTGCAGGTGACCGCGGGTACGCCGGTGCTGCCGCTCGAGCTGCCGAGGAAGCCGACGCTGGCGGCTCTGTGGAAGCGCTCCCAGTCAGCTCGCCCGGTCGAGGTGGTAGACCACCGCGTCGCCGACCCGCTCGCGGTGGATCCCCAGCCCCTCGACCGGACGGGCCGCCGCGCCCTGCCACGGCGTGCTGGTCGCGTACCGGGGCAGCAGCACCACCGTGCGCACCCCGGCCGCCCGCAGGTACGCCACCGACCCGGCGTCCGGGAAACCCTCGCCGGCCGCCCGGATCCGCTGCTGACTGTCCGGAGTGAACGAGGCCAGCCCGTTCACCGTGGACGGGAAGCCGTCGGTCGACCAGAGCATCACGTGGTAGTCGCGGATGCCGCCCAGCGGCAGCACCAGCACCGGGCCCGCGACGCCGCGCAACGCCACCGGCTGCGCCGGCACCGGCACGTGCGGGGTCCGGTTCACCCCCTCGGCCAGCACCAGCAGCGCCGGGAGCGCCAGCGCCACCCGACGCCAGTCCCCGCGACCGGCCCCGGCCGGCGGCCGCTCCCGGACCGTCAGCGCCCCGGCGGCCAGCACGCCCAGCAGCAGCGTCGTCCAGAGCACCAGCCGGCCCGGGGTGCGCAGGGCGTCCCAGCCCGGCAGGTGCCGCATCAGGGTGAGGTAGCCCGGGTCGCCGTCGCCGCCGAAGCTGGTCCCCGCCGCGAGGGCGAGGCTGACCAGCACCCCGGCGGCCAGCGCGACCCGCTGCCACACCCGCCAGGCCGAGAAGGCCAGCCCGGCCACCGCCAGCGCGATCAGCACCACGCCGGGCAGCAGGGTCATCTCCCCCGGGAAGCCGAGCGTCGCCCGCGCCGCGCCGTGCCGCTCGCCCCACAGCCACGACTCCGGCGGCGCGGTCAGGAAACCACGGGCCGGCGGGGAGAACATCGCCACCTGCGCGGCCGTCCGCCGGCCGGCCGGGTGGCGGGCCACCACCTCGAGGTACGGCGCCGCCATCAGCAGGCTCACCCCGGCGAACCCGGTGACCCCGGCCAGGTCGGCCAGGAACAGGCCGCGCGAAACGATCGGCCGGGACCGGCGCCGCCACCAGGTGACGCCGTACGCCCCGGCGACGGCGAGGCCGAGCAGACCCAGGACGTACGCGAACGGCAGGCCGATGCCGAAGCCCAGGGTGACCTGCCAGGCGGCGACCGCCCAGCCGGCTCCCGCCCAGCCGGGACGGACCCGGTCGGGCCGGTACCCGTGACGCAGCGACCAGCCGTGGCCCCGGGCCAGCATGGCCAGCGCGAGGGCCACCCCGCCGATGCTGAGCACGTGCAGGTGCCCGGCCTGGGCCAGCTTCCACGGCGCGTACGCGAACGACGCCCCGGCCACCGCCGCCCCCGCCCGCCCGGCACCCAACTGCCGCGACAGCGCGTACGCCCCGACGAAGGCGAGCGCGTGCACCAGCACGTAGAGCAGGTTGTAGCGGACGACGGCGGCCACCGGTCCCTCGCCGACCAGGGCGAACGGGGCGAAGCCCAGCAGGGTGTCGGAGTAGGCGTAGGTGTACGGCTCGGGGAAGAACGTGTTCGAGTGCCAGAGGCGGGCCGGGTCGGTGCGCAGCGCGTGCCCGCCCCAGGCGACCTGCCACGCCTGCAGGGTCGGATCGCCGGTGTCCTGCGGGAGGGTGCCGGCCGGGTCGCGCAGCGTCGGCCAGGTCAGCGCGGCGGCCAGCGGCAGTGACGCGAGCACCACGAGGGTCCACTCGTGCCGGGCCACCCGCCACAGCGCCCGCCCCGCCCGGCGCACCCCGTCCATCGCCCCGCCCCTCGCCGACCGCCAGATCGTGCCCGAGCCCACCCCGGGTTGTCGATGCCCGGGCGGGCAGCCGGTCACCCGGTGCGGGTGAGGGGGACTCATCCGGTGTGCGGGCAGGATCGCGGTTCGGCGGGCTCTGCGCCCGCCCCGTGTCCCGATCCCCGGGAGGAGTGAGCGCATGGCCAGCGCGACCATCGTCACGCGTACCGACCAGGACATCCAGACCGACGTGCTCGACGAGCTGACCTGGGAGCCCCGGGTGAGCCCGGCCGAGGTGGGGGTCACCGTCGCCGAGGGGGTGGTGACGCTGACCGGACGGGTGGACAGCTACGCCGCGAAGTGGGCCGCCGAGCGGGCCGCGCACCGGGTGGCCCGGGTCCGGGCCGTCGCCAACGACCTGGCCGTGCGGATCACCCCGTCGGCCGAGCGCACCGACACGGAGATCGCCGGGGCGGCCGAGCGGGCCCTGGAGTGGGACGCCTTCGTGCCGGTGGAGGACCTGGAGGTGACCGTCGCCGGCGCGTGGGTGACGCTGCGCGGCCGGGTGGAGTGGGAGTACCAGCGCCGGGCCGCCGAGCGGGTGGTCGGCCGGCTCACCGGCGTACGCGGGGTCAGCAACGGCATCACCGTCCGGCCGTCCACCCCGCCGACCGGCGACGAGCTGCCCGACCGGATCGTCGACGCGCTCGCCCGCAGCGGCGCCACCGAGCCGGACCGGATCAGCGTCCGGGTGTACGGCGACACCGTGGTCATCGACGGCCTGGTGCACTCCGTGCCCGAGCGCGACGAGGTGGAGCGGATCGTCTGGTCCGCCCCCGGCATCCGGGAGGTCCACAACCACGTCACGGTGGGCCGCTGAGACCACCCGGCCCGGGTGAACCGACTTCACCCGGCCGGCGGGCAACGTGGGAGTCATGACTGATTCCGACGGGCTGATCACACCCGGGAGCCCGGCGCCCGACTTCACCCTGCCGGCCACCCCGGACGGGCGGCGTACGGGCCCCGGGCAGTTCCGCGGCCGGCCGGTGGTCCTCGCCTTCTACCCCGCCGACTGGACCCCGGTCTGCGGTGACCAGATGGTGCTGTACCAGGCCGCGATGCCGGAGTTCGAGCGGTACGACGCGGTGCTGCTCGGCCTCTCCGTCGACAGCATCTGGTCGCACCAGGCCTTCGCCGAGGCCAGGGGGATCACGTTCCCGTTGCTGGCCGACTTCGAGCCCAAGGGCGAGGTGTCCCGCCGGTACGGCGCGTACACCCCGCACGGGGAGTCCGCGCGGGCGCTGGTGGTGCTCGACCCGGATCAGACGGTGGCCTGGAGCCACCTGTCGCCGCCGGAGGTGAATCCGGGCGCCGACGGCATCCTCGACGCGCTGGAGCAACTCGTCTCCGATCGGCGGGTGGTGACCCGATGACGACGCCGCTCCAGGTCACCGCCCGGCTGCGCACGCCGGTGGACGGGACCGACCACGTCCGGGGGCCGGTGGACGCACCGGTCACGATCGTCGAGTACGGGGACTTCCAGTGCCGCTTCTGCGGCGCGGCGTACCCGAACCTCGCCGAGGTGCTGCGCCAGCGCACCGCCACCGTCCGGCTGGTCTACCGGCACTTCCCGATCGCCAACGTCCACCCGTACGCGGAGAGCGCGGCGGAGGTCGCCGAGGCGGCCGCCCGGCGCGGCAGGTTCTGGGAGATGCACGACTGGCTCTACGAGCACCAGGACCAGTTGGACCCGGTGCACCTGTCCCTCGGCGTCGAACAGCTCGGACTGCCACCCGAGGAGGTGGGCGCCGAGGTCGAGCGGCAGGCGTATTCCGACCGGGTACGCCGGGACTTCGTCGGCGGGATCCGCAGCGGGGTCAACGGCACCCCCACCCTGTTCGTCAACGAGGTCCGGCACGAGGGCGGGCACGACCTGCCGGATCTGCTCGCCGCCGTGGACGCGGCGGCCGGCAGCTGACCACGCCGCGCCGACCACCGCCGGGATCGCACCGCCCGGCGGCGATCGGCCCCGCGCCTCGTCAGATCAGCCGCAGCTCGCGGGCCCGCCGCACGGCCTCCCGTCGGCGGGTCGCGTCGAGCTTGCGGTAGATGTTGCGCACGTGCGTCTTGACGGTGTTGACCGACACCGACAGTTCGCTGGCGATCTCCACGTTGGACAGGATGCTCTGCAGGTAGCGCAGGATGGTCAGCTCCCGCTCGGTCAGCGGCTCGTCCAGTGCCCGCTCCGCGCCGGCGGGTCCCCGGTCGGCGGGCTCGTCGGCGCCCCGGACCAGGTCGCTCACCGTCGGCCAGTGCGCCGTGCCGGAGTCGAGGTGGGCGGCGAGCAGGTCGCGCACCGCCGGCTCCGCCCTGGTGAACACCCGCCGGTAGCCCTCCGGGCCGGCCAGGTCGAGCACCCGTTCCAGCAGCCGACCGGCGCGCCGGTCGTCGCCGCCCCGGCGGGCGAGCACCGCCTCCAGCACGCCCGAGGCGAGGCGTACCGGCAGCGGCCAGTCCCCGGCGGCCGGGGCGTCCCAGTCCGGCAGCGCGTAACCGGCCGCCCGCACGTCACCGGCGCGCAGCTCCACCCGGGCCAGGGCCAGGGCCAGCACCGGCGCCGGTTCGGGTGCCCGCGCCCGGTCGGCGAGCAGCCCGCGCGCGGTGTCCACGTCGCCCTGCTCGCTGCGCAGGTCCGCCTCCTCGGCGAGCAGCCGGTCGGCGAGATCACCGGCGGCGGACCGGGACGCCAGCTCCTCCCGGGCCCGGGCGACCAACTGGGTCGCCGCCGCCGGCTCCGCCGCGTCGTGCAGCAACGCGCCCCGGCACAGCGCCGCCGCGGCGGCGACCGTCGCGTCCCCGCCGGCCGCGCCGGTGAGCGCCAGGTGCGCGGTGGCCTCCTCGGGCTGGTCGCGGTGCAGCGCCACCAGGGCCAGCGCCAGGTGGGCGTGGGCGCACTCGGCCCGGCTCGACCATCCCTGGCAGGACGGCATCTCCAGCGCCGCCCGGGCGGTCCGCTCCGCCGCCCGCAGCTCCCCGGCCAGTGCGTGCAGCAGCGCGCACCGCGTCGCGCAGACCAGCTCGGTGCGCGGCCGGCCGGCCCGTCGGGCGGCGTCGAGCGCCGCGCCGAAGGTCGCCGAGGCCGCCCGCAGGTCACCCTCGGCGAGGTCGACCAGGCCGAGCGCGGTGCCGGCCACCGCCCGCAGGTCGGCGTCCTCGCCGGTCCGCGGGTCGTCGGTGTCCGGGCTCTCCACCTGCGCCGGGTCGCGGGTGGCGAGCAGCCGGGCGGCGGCGTCGCGTACCTCCCGGTGGTCGCCGGCGAGCCGGGCCAGGGTGAGTTCCAGCGCGGTGGCCAGCCGGCGGAACCGGTCCCGGCGCGGCGCGGGCAGTGACCGGGCCGCCGCCACGGCCTCGCGCAGCCGGGCGGCGGCGGTCGCGTTGTCCCCCGCGTACGCCCGTTCGGCCGCGCCGGCCAGGGCCAGCTCCGGGTCCCGGCGCACCGCCTCGGCCGGCGGCGCCGGTGGCGGCGGGCCGGCGGCGGCCTCCCGGTCGTACGGGACCAGCTCCGGCCAGCCGCTGAGCAGCAGCTCACTGGCCCGCTCCCACTCCTTTGCGGCCAGCGCGTGCCGCAGCGCCTCGGCGGGCCGGTCGTGGCCGGCGTACCAGCCCGCGGCCCGCAGGTGCAGGTCACGCCGCTCGTCGTCGCCCAGCCCGTCAAGTTCCTCGCGGAGCAGGTCGGCCAGCAGCGGGTGAGCCCGGTACCAGGGCGGGTCGCTGTCGTCGCGGTGCAGGAAGCCGCCGTCGCGGGCCAGCCCGGCCAGCACCTGCCCACCGTCGCCCCGGCCGGTCAGTGCGTCGGCGAGGTCGGCGCGGACCGCCGGCGCGACCGCCGCCCGCAGCAGCAGGTCCCGCGCCGCCGGCGTCAGCCCGGACAGCACCTCCGCCCGCAGGTACGCGGCGACGTCCGGCTGGTCGCCGCCGAATCGCTCGGCCCACCGTTGCGGGTCGGGACGGTCCCGGGCCGCCAGCGCGGCGAACCGCAGTCCGGCCGGCCAGCCGCCGGTCCGCTCCCGGAGCCGGGCGACCGCCGTCGCGGGCAGCGGCGCGCCGTGCGCGACCAGCAGGTCGGCGACCTCGTCGTCGGTGAAGGCGAGTTCCTCGGGGCCGAGCTCGGTCAGCTCGCCGGCCAGCCGCAGCCGGTGCAGGGCCAGCGGCAGCTCGGTGCGGGCCCCGGCGACCAGGCGCAGCCGTCCGTCGGTGTGCCGCAGCAGGAACTCCAACCCGGTCAGCGCGGCCGGGTCGGTGACCCGGTGCAGGTCGTCCAGGACCAGCAGCAGCGGCCGGTCCCGGGCGGCCAGGGCGGCGGCGAGCAGCTCCAACTGGTCGGGGCGGGGCGGGGCCACCGGTACGGCCGGTTCCTCCTCCGCCTCCCCCACCCCGCGCAGCGCCGCCGCCAGGTACGCCCAGAGCCGCTCCCCGGTGTCCCCCTCCTCCACCTGGACCCACGCCGGCCCGGGCTCGGGCGCGCCGCGCGCCCAGGTGGCGAGCAGGGTGGTCTTGCCCCAGCCGGCCGGGGCGCGGACCAGGGTGACCGGTCCGGCGGTGCCGGCGTCCAGCCGTGCGGTCAGCCGGGGCCGCAGCAGCAGCGGCTCGGGCAGCGCGGGCGGGGTCAGCCGGGAGGCGAGCAGCGGCGGCGGGCCGGCGGACGCCTCGGCGATCCCGTTGCTGCTGACCTGCGGCTTCGGCATGCACCCACCCCCGTCGACGCGTTCCTCCCCCGGTCGGCGGCGCTTACCCGGCCGGGACGGGTTCACCCCTTCGGGGGGAGCACAGCTCACCCGGGCCGGACCGACCATCGGCGTACGCGGGCGACCGGCCGCGCGTGACCGGTCGCCCGTACCGCAACCGGCCCGGAGACCGGAGGGACAGGTGGTACGGATGGGACGGCGGGTCCTCGGCGGGCTCACCCTCGCGGCGGTCGCCGGCGGGGTGGCACTTCGTGCGCTGGTCGTACCCCGGCGGGGGCGCTGGCCCCGCGCGGCCGGGGCCGACCCGCGACCCGGCCGCTGGCAGGTGGTGACGGTGGACCGCCCGCCCGCGTCGGTGCTGCCCGGCGGACGGTGGCCGGAGCCGCTGCGCCCGCTGGACGGCGCGGTGGAGCTGCGCGTGCGCCCGGCCCCCGGCGGGCGCGGCAGCGAGCTGGCCGCCCGGCCGCTCGGCGGGGTGGCGACCCTGCCCGGAATGGCGGCGCACCTGGTCGGTGACGACCCGGGCCTGTTCCTGCGGGACGTGCTGCGCCGGGTCAAGCAGCTCACCGAGACCGGCGAGGTGCTGCGCGGGGACCGCTCGGCGGTGGACCGGCCGGCGGTGCCGGGGTGAGGGCGCTCTGCTGGGAGGGCGTCGACTCGCTGGCGGTACGCCAGGTGCCCGACCCGGAGCTGCGCAACGCGCACGACATGATCGTCCGGGTCCGGCGCAGCGCCACCTGCGGGGCGGACCTGCCGCTGCTCGGCGGCCGGCTGCCCTTCGTCGCCGCCGGGGACGTGCTGGGGCACGAGTTCGTCGGCGAGGTGGCCGAGGTCGGCCCGGAGGTGCGCCGGCACCGGGTCGGCGACCGGGTGGTGGTCAGCGCGGCGGTGGCCTGCGGCAGCTGCTGGTACTGCCGGCAGGGGCTGCACTCCTGCTGCGACAACTCAGGCACCGCCCCGGCCGTCACCGAGTCGGCGTGGGGTCAGCCCACCGCCGGCTGCTACGGCCAGCCCGGGGCGCTGGGCGGCTTCGCCGGCAGCCACGCCGAGTACGTCCGGGTGCCGTACGCCGACGTCGGCGCGTTCACCGTGCCCGACCCGGTCAGCGACGACCGGGCCGTCTTCGCCTCGGACGCGGCCCCGGCCGGCTGGATGGGTGCGGAGCTGGGCGAGGTGGGCCCCGGGGACGTCGTCGCGGTGTGGGGCGCGGGCGCGGTGGGCCAGTTGACCGCGCAGGCGGCGACGCTGCTCGGCGCGGACCGGGTGATCGTGATCGACCGGCATCCGGAGCGGCTGCAGATGGCCGAGCGGCACACCGGCGCGGAGACGCTCAACTACGACCTGACCGACGTCCCCGCGGAGCTGCGCGAACTCAGCGGCGGGCGCGGCCCGGACGTCTGCGTGGAGGCGGTCGGCGCGGCCGACGGCGGCGGGACGCCCGGGTCGCTGGCCGCCCGGCTCACCGGCCACCGGGGCGACGGTGAGGACCCGCTCGCGGTACGGGAGGCGGTACACGCCTGCCGCAAGGGCGGCACCGTCTTCGTCTCGGGCACCTTCACCGGCTTCGTCCACACCTTCCCGCTCGGCGCGGTGATGAACAAGGGGCTCACCCTGCGCAGCGCCCGCCAGCACGGGCAGCGGTGGATTCCCATGCTGCTGGACCGGATGGCCCGCGACGAGCTGCGCACGGAACACCTGGCCACCCACCGGTTCCCGCTCGAGCAGGGCCCGGCCGGGTACGCGCTGTTCCGGGACCGGGCCGACGGCTGCGTCCGGACCGTGTTCACACCGCAGGGGTGAAAAAGCCGTCCCGGATGGCAGACTCGGCGGATGCGTGACGACCGCCCGTACGACCTCGTCCTGTTCGGTGCGACCGGCTTCACCGGTGGCCTGACCGCCGAGTACCTGGCCCGGCACGCCCCCGCCGGGCTGCGCTGGGCCCTCGCCGGCCGCAACCCGGCCAAGCTGGCGGCGGTCCGCGACCGGCTGGCCGACATCGACGCGGCGCTGGCGGAGCTGCCGCTGCTCACCGCCGACGTCACCGACGCCGCCTCGCTGCGGGCGGTCGCCGAGAGCGCCCGGGTGGTGGCCAGCACCGTCGGCCCGTTCGTCCACCACGGGGAGCCATTGGTGGCCGCGTGCGCCGCCGCCGGCACCGACTACCTGGACATCACCGGCGAGCCGGAGTTCGTCGACCGGATGTACGTGCGGCACCACGCCGAGGCGGTGCGCACCGGGGCGCGGCTGGTGCACGCCTGCGGCTTCGACTCGATCCCGCACGACCTGGGCGCCTGGTACACGGTGAAGCAGCTCCCGTCGGACGCGCCGATCACGGTGGACGGCTTCGTCCGGGCGGGCGCGCGGTTCTCCGCCGGCACGTACCACTCGGCGCTGACCGCGTTCTCCCGCACCGGCGAGACGAACCGGGCGGCGAAGGAGCGCAAGGCCGTCGAGCCCCGGCCCGAGGGTCGGCGGGTCCGCGCGGTGCCGGGCCGGGTGGGCCGGTCGAAGGAGATCGGCATGTGGGCGGTGCCGCTGCCCACCATCGACCCGCAGGTGGTCCGCCGGTCCGCGGCGGCCCGCCCGGAGTACGGCCCGGACTTCCGGTACCGGCACTTCGCCGCGGTGAAGCGCCTGCCCACGGTGCTGGTCAGTGGGGTCGGGTTCGCCGGCCTGATCGGGCTGGTGAAGCTGCCGCCGACCCGGCGTTGGCTGCTCGGCCGGCTCGCCTCCGGCCAGGGGCCGACCGCCGAGCAGCGGGCGAAGTCCTGGTTCCGGGTGCGCTTCCTCGGCTCCGGCGGGGGCCGGCGGGTGCTGACCGAGGTCTCCGGCGGCGACCCCGGCTACGACGAGACGGCGAAGATGCTCGCCGAGTCGGCGCTCTGCCTGGCCTGCGACGACCTGCCGGCCACCGCCGGGCAGGTCACCCCGGTGACCGCGATGGGCGACGCGCTGCTGGACCGGCTGGTCAAGGCCGGCATCACCTTCCGGGTGCTGGACGCGCCGCGGTGAGCGCCGGCCGCCCCGCCGCTTGACCCTCGACCTGGTTGAGGCGACAGGATCTCCGTCGTGGAGAACGAGCTGCGCAGCATCGGCGAGCTGGCCCGGGCCAGCGGCCTGACGGTCAGCGCCCTGCGGTTCTACGACCGCTGCGGGGTGCTGGCCCCGGCGCGGGTGGACCCGGTGACCGGCTACCGGTGGTACACCGACGAACAGGTGGCCCCGGCCCGGCTGGTCGCCGGCCTGCGCCGGGTCGGCATGCCGGTGGCGGGCATCGCCGAGGCGCTGCGCCACCGGGCCGAGCCGGCGGTGGTCGGGCAACTGCTCGACGCGCACCTGCGCCGGCTGGAGGACGGCCTCGCCGACGCCCGCAGGGAACTCTCCCGGATCCGCGTCCTGCTCGATCCCGAGGAGACCCCGATGACCACCCGTATCGTGCTGTCCCGCGTCGACCTGGCCGCCGCCGTCGACGCCGTCCGCTTCGCCGTCGGCGCCGACCCGGAGCTGCCGGTGCTCTCCGGCGTGCTGCTCGACGTGGAGGCCGACGGCGTACGGCTGGTCGCCACCGACCGGCACCGCCTGGCGCTGGCGCGTACCCCGGGCAGGGTGGACGGCCCCGCGGTGCGCGCCCTGCTCCCGGTCGACGCGGTGGACGAGGTCCGCGCCCTGCTGGACACCGGCGCCGGGATGACCCCCGAGGCGCACCTGACCCTGGCCGGCCCCGACGTGACGGTCTCCGTGGCGGGTCGCGCGGTCACCGCGACCGCCCTGCCGTACGACTTTCCCGACTACCGCCGGCTGCTGCACCGGGCGGCCGGCGACGCCCCCGCCCGGCGGATCCCGGTGGACGTGCCCGCCCTGCGCGCGGCGCTGCGCGACGGCGACGCGCCCACCGTCACCCGCGACCACGACGGCGTGCCGCTGGCGGTGACCGTGCTCGGCCTCGACGAGTCCGACGGGCTGCGCCTGCTCGGCCCGGACGACCTCACCGCGGACTCCGGGGAGCTGCGGGTCGGCGTGAACGGCGACTACCTGCTCGACGCGCTGGACGCCGCGGGCGGTCCACAGCTGGTGCTGGAGCTGGACGGCCCGATCGCCCCGCTGGCCATCCGGCGCCTCGACGACGAGGACGCCTTCTCGATCCTGATGCCGATCCGCCTCTGACCGGACCCCGGCCGCACCACCGTCGGCGCGGTAGCGCCCGCCAGCACCGCGACCGCTGCTGCGACCCGGCACTCACGCACGGTAGCCGCCTCCCCGACCCCCACCCACCCTGCTCGCACGCTTTGCTCTGCTGCCCCGACGGCGACAGTCACGCGTCGTCGCTGTCGCCTCGGCGGCAGCAGAGCAAAGCATCCGAAGGGGGTGCCCGGCCGGACGACCGGCGTGGCGGATCAGCGCTGGTCAGGCAGGTGCGGGCGGATCCCGGGGCGGCGGTGCGGGCGCAGCGCCTCGGCGGGCATCACCGACAGTGACGCCAGCGCCCTCGTCGGTCGCCGTGACGATGAGTGAGGAGGCGCCCGGCCACCGTGCGGGGCGAGACGGGGCGGGGTGGAGACCGCGCCGTAAGGAACGACGCCGGACCGGACCCGGCAGCGGCGGCTCGTCGGGCCGTACCGGGGGCGGGAAGGCGCGACGGTAGCATCTGGGGGTCTCACCTGACATCCCGGACGGAGGCGTACGGAGCAGCATGCTCGACATGGAGTTGATCCGGAAGGATCGCGAGGCGGTGGCGACCGCGCTGGCGAAGCGACTGGATCCCGCCGAGGTCAACCGGGTCCTGGACGAGATCCAGCGGCTCGACCAGGAACGCCGCGCGCTGATCAGCGAGATCGACGCCGACCGGCAGCGCCGCAAGGCGGAGGCGCGGGCGTACGCGGCGGCGAAGCGTGCCGGCGCCGAGCCGGAGGTCTCCGCGCCGGAGTCCGGGCGCAAGCAGCTCGCGGAGCTGGAGTCCGAGCTGGACGAGGTGCAGGCCCGGCTGCGCGGCACGATGAGCGAGCTGCCCAACCTGCCCGCCGACGACGTGCTGCCCGGCGGCAAGGAAGCCAACCGGGTGGTGAAGACCTACGGCGCGCCGCCGGCCATCGAGAAGGTCCGCGACCACATCGAGCTGAGCCGGATGCTGGGCCTGGTCGACCACGAGCGTGGGGTCAAGCTCGGCGGTTCCGGCTTCTGGATGTACACCGGCATCGGCGCCCGGCTGGAGTGGGCGCTGATCAGCTGGTTCATTGACGAGCACGTCAAGGCCGGCTACGAGTTCCTGCTCCCGCCGCACCTGCTGCTGGACACCGCCGGCTTCGCCGCCGGCCAGTTCCCCAAGTTCTACGACGACGTCTACCACCTGGACCGGGAGTCGGCCCCGCGCGGGCAGTTCCTGCTGCCCACCTCGGAGACGGCGATCCTCGGGGCGTACCAGGACGAGATCCTGGACACCGGGAAGCTGCCGTTGAAGGCCTTCGCCTACACCCCGTGCTACCGGCGCGAGGCCGCCGGCTCGCACTCCGACGAGCGCGGCACCGTGCGGGGCCACCAGTTCAACAAGGTGGAGATCTTCCAGTTCTGCCTGCCGGAGCAGGCCGATACGGCGCTGGAGGAGATGCTCACCCACGCCGAGAGCCTGGTCGAGAAGCTGGGCCTGCACTACCAGCGCAGCCTGCTCTCGGCCGGTGACGCCAGCGCGGCGATGAAGAAGACCCTCGACATCGAGGTCTGGATGCCGAGCACCGGCAAGTACAAGGAGGTGTCGTCGGTCTCCTGGGCCGGCGACTACCAGGCCCGCCGGGCGGCCATCCGCTACCGCGAGCCGGGCGGCAAGCAGACCCGCTTCGTGCACACCCTCAACGGGTCGGCGCTGGCCACCAGCCGGCTCTTCCCGGCCATCCTGGAGCAGTTCCAGCAGCCCGACGGCTCGGTGCTGCTGCCCGAGGTGCTCCGCGACCGGCTCGGCACCGACCGGCTCACGCCGGTCCGCTGACCCCCTGAGCGTCGGCGGGGATCGGGTCTCCCGGTCCCCGCCGTCCGTTTTCCGCGACCGGCGCGGCGGCGGGCACCGACGACGCCACCCCGGGGCGGGCGCGGCGGCGGGACAGCACCGCCGCCGCCAGCAGGCCCACCAGCAGCGCCGCGAGCACCGCCGGGCCGACCGCGTCCAGCGCGCTGACCAGCGCCCGCTGGACCCGCGCCGCGCCCACCACCACCGGATCACCGAACGCGTCGCGCCGGCCCTGCGCCAGCCGGACCTCGTACCAGCCGTACCAGGCGACGTAGCTCCCGGCGAGGAGCAGCACCACCCCGCTGAGCCGGGGCACCCAGGCGCCGGCGGCGCGCAGCCGGGCCACCACCGCGCCGCGCAGCAGCGCCACGCCGAGCGCGGCCACCGTGGCCACCAGCCCCATCCCGACCGCGTACGCGACGAAGAGCGCCAGCCCGTGCAGCGTGGAGCCGGCCTGGAGGCTGGTCACCACGATCGCCAGGAACGGGGCGATGGTGCAGGTCAGCGAGGCCAGCGCGTACGCCATCCCGAACAGCGCCATGGACGCCCAGGAGCGGGTGAGCCGGGGTGCCCGGCCGACGCCCGCGCCCGGGGCGGGCAGCCGGCGGCCGGCGAGCAGCCAGCAGCCGAGGGCCAGCAGGCCCAGCCCGAGCGTCACCGTGAGCCAGGGCAGCCGGGGGCGCAGCCAACCGGCCAGCGGCGCCACGGCCAGCCCGAAGGCGCCGAACACCACGACGTACCCGCAGGTCAGGCCGGTGGCGGCGGTGAGCGCCCGGCGGACCGGACCGCGCCCGTCGCCCGCGCCGGCGACCAGCAGCGACAGGTACGCCGGCAGCATCGCGAAGCCGCACGGGTTGACCGCCCCGAGCATGCCGGCGGTCAGCGCGAGCAGCAGCGGCGTCTCCATCAGCCGGCCAGCGCGGCGACCCGGCGGGTCAGGTCCTCACCGTCCAGGAAGCCCTGGTGCACGACCTTCCCGTCCCGGTCGATCACCAGGAAGGTGCTCTGCTCGACCACCTCGAAGCGGCGCCACAGCGCCCCGGCCCGGTCATCGAGCTGCGGCGTGCCGGCCAGGTCGAACTCGCTGACGAAGTCCTTCATCGCCCGCTGCTCGCCCAGGCCGGCCACCCCGACGATCGGCACGGTGTCCCGGTACTTCGGGGCGATCTCGGCCACCGTCCACGCCTGGCTGGCGCAGGTGGCGCACCAGGGCGCCCAGAACCAGAGCACCACCGGCCGGCCGGCCAGCTCGGCCGCCGAGAACGCCGTACCGTCGAGGGTCTTCGCGGTGAAACGCAGCGTGTCCGGCACCCGGGCCGGGGCCGACGGACTCGCCGGGCCGGAGGCCACGGGCAGCGGCGACGCGGTGGCCGCCGGCACGGCGACCTCGGCGGGCGGTCCGGCCGGGTCCGGGCCGACCGCGCAGCCGCCGGCGGCGAGCAGCGCGCCGACCAGCACGACGCCGGCGGCGGCGAGCCGGCCCGCGGCGGGCGGTCGTCCACCCGGCCCGCTCCTGGGGTACGACCGCATGGCGCGTCTCCTCTCGGTGGTGCTGCTATTCGGCCCTGGCGAGGCGCAGCGCGAGCTCGGGGCAGACCTTGACCGCCTTCAGGGCGCCCTCCCGGAGCCAGGTCGGCACGGGGGTGGACGGGAAGGCGGGGTATCCGTTGGCGTCCAGCCGGATGAAGTCGGGCACGACGTGCGCGCAGAGCCCGTGCCCGTCGCAGCGGGACCAGTCGAGGGTCAGCTTCTGCGGGCTGGCGTCGGGCGCGCCGGGCAGCCCCATCACGCCCTTGACCCGCCGGCCGCAGCCGTCCCCGGTGGTGTGCAGGCGCAGATCCTCGGCGAAGACCTCCATCGCCGTGAGCGCGAACCGGGCCGTACCGTCGGGGTGGCTGCACGCCCCGCGGCCCTTGACGTCGCCGGCGGCGGCCCGGACGACCTCCACCGGCGCGCTGCCGGAGACCGCCAGGTCGACGGCGCGGGCCAGGTCGGGCAGCCCCATCTTGCAGGGTCCGCACTGGCCGGCGGACTCGCCGGCGAGGTAGCGGACCACCTGGGCGGCCTCGCCGAGCGGGCAGGTGTCGCTGCCCAGCGGCACGACGATGCCGGCGCCGAGGGTGCCGCCGACCTTGGTGAGCCCCCTGCGGGACACCTCCGCCCGGTCCGCGGCCTCCTGGGTGATCCACTTGCCGTGGTAGCCGCCCATCAGGATGCCCGGTGAGTCCGGCACCTCGCACAGGTCGAGGATCTCCCGCAGCGGGGTGCCGGCGGCGCACTCGACCACGGCCGGGCGCTTCGCCGCGCCGGTCACGGTGAGCAGCACCGTGCCCGGCTCGTCGTCGGTGCCGAGCGCCGCGTACTCGTACGGGCCGAGCCGGGCGGCGACCGCGAGCTGCGCGTACGTCTCGGCGTTGGAGAGCAGGGTGGGCAGGTTGTTCACCCCGGAGTCGCTGGAGCGCTTCTTGGTGCCGGGCGGGATGTGCGGCAGCCCGTTGATCCCGTTGACCAGCGCACCGCCCTCGCCCGAGATGAACCGGTGCGGCACGGTGACGATGCTGGTCGGCACCGGCATCCGGCGCTCCTGGAGGGCCTGGGTGATCGAGTCCCGACCCACCCCGTCGTCGGCCACCCCGAGCACGATCTCCTCGGCGTCCAGCGCGTACGCGGCCAGCGCGGCCCCGTCGAGGATCAGGTGCGGCGCCCGGGTGAGCAGGACCTTGTCCTTCCAGCTCGCCGGCTCGCCCTCGCTGGCGTTGACCACCACCACGGCGGGCAGGTCCTGCCGCTCGCAGGACTCCAGCACCGCCGTGAGCTTGCGGGCGAACGGGAAACCCGCGCCCCCCTTGCCCTTGAGCTGCATGCTCTCGGCCAGCCGGAGCAGGTTCGCCGGTTCCATCGGGCCGATCGGGCCGTGCACCTGCTCGTGCGCGACCAGGTCGAGCCGGCCGAACTCGGCGAACCCGGCGGTGAGCCGGGGCTCGCCGACGCACGCCACCGGCGGCACCTTGGTCCGCATCACTTCGCCTCACCCCGCAGCCCGGCCCAGTACGCCCCGTCCACCGCGTCCGCGTCGGCCCGCCGGCGGCGCCGGCGGCTGTCGCCGGTGGCCTTCAGGGCGCGCCGGGAGGCCAGGTCGACCAGCGTGGGGGTGTCGTCGACGGGCACCTCGTCCGCGACGTACCGGGCCGGCGGCCGCCAGTAGTCCGGCTCCTCCGGCACGTCGTCGTCGACGCTGTGCCGGCCGGCGCCGCTGCGCGGCATGGCGGAGATGGGCTCGGCCGACACCGGCAGCGAGTTCTCCCAGCGGCGCGGGCTGTCCCACGGCTCCTCGGGCTGCTCGCGGCGCCGGGGCGGAGCGGAGTAGCTCGCGGCCAGGTCCTCGTCGTCGCGGCGGGCCCGCCGGCCGGTGGAGACCGGCGCGACGTCCTCGGCGTCGAGCCGGGCCCGCCGCCCGGTGGAGACCGGGGCGACGTCCTCGTCCCGCCGGGCCCGCCGGCCGCCGGAGACCGGCGCGACGTCCTCGTCGGAGCGGGCGCGGCGACCGCCCGAGACCGGGGCGGTCTCCTCGTCGTACCGGGCCCGGCGGCCGCCGGAGACCGGGGCGACGTCCTCGTCGCGGCGGCGCGGGCGGTCGGCGTCCCGGCGGCGCTCGACGGGCGCGGAGTCCCGGCGGCGGGCCGCCGGCTCCAGGTCACGCTCCCGGCGCGGGGTCGGCACGTCCTCGACGTCGCGGCGGGACCGGCCGCCCCGAACGGGCTCGCGCAGCGTGCCGGGCTCGGGCACCACCGGCACGGTGAACCGGTCGGGGTCGCGACGCCGGGCGGTGCCGGTGGGCGTGGTCCACGACGCGGCGACGGTGGTCTCGGCCCAGCCGCCCCGGACGTCCTTCTCCTCGGCCTCGGCCCTGCGGCGGCCGAGCCCGGCGAGCAGGCTCCGGCCCTTGCCCTCGTCGGTCGCCCTGCCGGCCATCGCCTTGTTGATCGCGGCGGCCTGGTGCTGCTCCCGGCTGCGCTTGCCGAGGTGGACGGAGAGGCGCACCATCAGCGCCGCCACCACCAGCAGCACGCAGGCGAGGTAGCTCAGCGTCACCCAGGACGCCGCCGCCCGGCCGGCGTTGAGGCCGTGCAGCAGCGCGAACGGCCAGGCGACGTACGCCATGGAGTGCAGCGCGCGCCAGAACCACTTCGGACCGACGCCGGCGAAGCGGACCCGGATGATGCCGGTCCAGAGCACGCTCACCATCAGGAACGCGGCGACCGTGCCGAGCCCGACGTAGAGGCCCCGCCCGCCCACGAACGGCACCACGGCGTCGGTCGGCCCGGCCCGGCCGATGGCGACCTTGGTGATGACGTGGAAGACCAGCCCGGCCACGCCGAGCACGCCGGTGGCCCGGTGTGCGGACTGCAGCAACACCCGGTGCGGGATCTTCAGCACCAGCCGGTCCGTGGCGAGCAGCCCCAGCATCACGGTGAGGCTCAGCGCGACCAGGGCGACCACCCCGGCGAAGAACTCGGTGAAGAAGAAGCCGTACGAGTACATCGACCCGCCGGCGCCGCTGAGCTCCACACCGGCCCACATCAGGGCGAGCGCGGATCCGATCAGCAGTGCCATCGCGGGCTTCGACGTGGTCCGGACACCACGGCTGCTGGTGGTGGTCCGGACGGTCGTCACCTTCTGGTTCTGCTTTGCCCGGGCCATCTGCTCCTCGATCGCGACTCACGGCGGCACCACCACCGGCCGACCTGCTCCGTCATCCAGTACGGACGTCCGGCCCGTACGGATCAGTGCGGGTGGGGAATTTCTCGGGCGATCCGTCGAACCGTCCCGGCCCGCGGCGCGTGTAGCGCCCAGCGCAACGGCGCATCTCCATCCATTGACAGTTGTTGCAACACGCTTGTAACCTTTCCGAAAATTTTCAGCCTGGCTGCAAGAAGCCGTCAGGCGAACTCCTCCCCCGCGTCGCCACCACCCCCGACCCCCAGGGAGTACCGATGCATCGACGTCGATGCCGCTCGGCGATCCTCGCCCTCGGCGTGCTCGCCAGCCTGCTCGTCCCCACCACCGTGGCGGCTCCCCCGGCCGCCGCGGCGCCCTCCGGCGCCAGGAACGTCATCGTCCAACTCTTCGAGTGGAACTGGCCGTCGGTGGCCAGCGAGTGCACGAACGTGCTGGGCCCCAAGGGCTACGGCTACGTCCAGGTCTCGCCGCCCCAGGAACACGTCCGCGGCAACCAGTGGTGGCTGGCGTACCAGCCGGTCAGCTACCGGATCGAGTCGCGCAAGGGCACCCGGGCGCAGTTCCAGTCGATGGTGAACACCTGCCACGCCGCCGGCGTGAAGGTCATCGTCGACGCGGTGATCAATCACATGTCCGGCCAGGACACCCCCGGCACCGGCTGGGCCGGCTCGTCCTACAGCCACTACGACTACCCGGGCATCTACCAGACGCAGGACTTCCACCACTGCGGCCGCAACGGCGGCGACGACATCGCCAACTACAACGACCGGTACGAGGTGCAGAACTGCGAGTTGGTCAACCTCTCCGACCTGAAGACCGAGTCCGACTACGTCCGGTCGAAGATCGCGGCGTACCTGAACGACCTGCTCGCCCTCGGGGTGGACGGCTTCCGGCTGGACGCCAGCAAGCACATGCCGGCCGGCGACATCGCCGCCATCAAGGGCAAGCTGTCCCGCTCGGCGTACCTTGTGCAGGAGGTCATCTACGGCGCCGGTGAGCCGATCGGCCCGGGCGAGTACACCGGCAACGGCGACGTGCACGAGTTCCGGTACGGCAAGGACCTGGCCCGGATGTTCAACAACGAGCGGCTGGCGTACCTGCGCAACTTCGGCGAGGCGTGGGGCTACCTGCCCAGCGGCTCGGCGGAGGTGTTCGTCGACAACCACGACACCCAGCGCGACGGCAACGTGCTGACCTACCGCAACGGCGCCGCCTACGCCCTGGCCAACGCGTTCATGCTGGCCTGGCCGTACGGGGCACCGACCGTGATGTCCAGCTACACCTTCAGCTCCCGCGACCAGGGTCCACCCTCGGACGCCAACAACAAGACCTTGAACACCACCTGCTACTCCGGCTGGGAGTGCGAGCACCGCTGGCGGGTCGTCGCCAACATGGTCGGCTTCCACAACGCCACCCAGGGCGCGGCGGTCGCCAACTGGTACGACAACGGCTACCAGCACATCGCCTTCAGCCGCGCCGGCAAGGGCTACCTGACCATCAACGACGAGGGCTCGGCGATCACCGGCCGGTCCTACTACGCCGGGCTGCCCGCCGGCCGGTACTGCGACGTGATCCACGGTGACCACGCCAACGGCTCCTGCTCCGGGCCGGTGATCACGGTGGACGCCAACGGCTGGTTCGCGGCGAACATCCCGGCCCACGACGCGGTCGCCATCCACGTCGGCGCCAAGCTGTCCTGACCCGTTCCGGCAGGGCTCCCGTCCGGCGCAGTTCCGCCGGGCGGGAGCCTGCCGGCTTTATGTCCCTTAGAGTAGTTCTGTGTTCTTTGAGCGATTGACGTCCCGCTTCGGCATCGCGTGGCTGACCGCCGCGTTCGGCGTACCGGCGGTGCTCGCACTCGCGCTGCTGGTCAACTCCGCGCTGCGGCACGACCAGACGTCCGCGCCGCCGGCCCGGGTCGCACCGGCCGCCCCGACCGCCGAGCCGACCGCCGAGCCGACGGTCGAGCCGACCCCCGAGGAGTCCGTGCCAGCGGCGGCGCCCGCCCCGGCCGGTCTGCCGGTGGTCGACTACGACCCGGCGCCCACCGGCTTCCCCTCCGACCCGCGCCCGCAGGACACCACCCCACTGACCGAGGGGCTGACGCCGACCCGGCGGATCGCCGCGTACGACGCCCCGGGCGGACGCCCGCTGGCCCTGCTCGCCCCGACCATCAGCGGCGTGGAGGTGACGATGCCGGTGGTGGAGCACCGCACGGGCTGGACGGCGGTGCTGCTGCCGTCGGCGAACCGGCGGATCGCCTGGCTGCCGGCGGGCGGCTGGAGCACCGTCGCGCTGCGCGACCAGCTCGTGGTGGAGCGCCGGTCGCACCGGCTGACCTGGTACCGGGACGGCCGGGCCACCCACTCCTGGCCGGTCAGTCTCGGGATGCCGGGCCAGTCCACCCCGCTCGGACGGACCTTCGTCCTCGGCCGCACCCCGCCCCCCGAGGCGGTCTACGGCGGCGTCGACATCTTCGCCCTCGGCGCGATACCCGACGACCCGGACGCGGTGCCGACCGGGCTGCGGGGCGCGCACATCGGCCTGCACAGCTGGTACAACGACGACACGCTCGGCAAGAACGTCACCAACGGCTGCATCCGGCTGACCCGCAGCGCCCAGCGGCAACTGCTCGCCGAGGTGCGTCCCGGGACACCGCTGGTGGTGGTCGAGCGACTCGCCACCCCACCCCCCACCGCCTGACCCCGTCCCGGGCGACGGAACCACCGCCCGACGGCCCGCGTCCGACCCGCACGGACCTGCCAGAAGTCCCGCCGCCCCTCGACGGCCGGGACCAACGTCGCGACCCGGGCAGGACAAATGTCGGCCCCCGCCGGTTCCGGTGCCGTCCGGTGGGTATGCCGCCAGGTCCGCGCACACCGGGGAGGTACGCCAATGGGCACCGCGCCGACCGGACGGGTCGACACGATCGTGCTGATCCACGGCCTGTGGATGACGCCACGCAGTTGGGAGCACTGGGCGCGGCGCTACCGGGCCTTCGGCTTCCAGGTGCTCACCCCCGCCTGGCCGGGGATGGACGCGGAGGTCCAGGCGCTGCGCGACGATCCCGCCCCGATCGCCGGGCTGACCCTGGGGCAGGTCATCGACCACTACGCGGCGCTCGTCCGGGAGCTGCCGAACCCACCGCTGATCATGGGGCACTCCTTCGGCGGGCTGGTCGCCCAGGTGCTGCTCGACAAGGGGCTCGGCGCGGCCACCGTGGCTATCGCCCCGGCGGCGCCCAGGGGCGTGGTCCGGCTGCCGGTGAGCACCCTCCGGTCGGCGTACCCGGTGCTGCGCAGCCCCGGCAACCGGCACCGGGCCGTACCGATCACGCCCGACGAGTTCCGGTACGCCTTCGGCAACACCCTCACCCGCGAGGAGTCCGACCGGGCCTGGCAGCGATACGCCGTGCCGGCGGCCGGGCACGTGCTCTTCGAGGGGGCGTTCGCCAACCTGGACGCCCGCTCGGCGGCGACGGTGGACAACGGGCGCGACGACCGGGCGCCGCTGCTGCTGGTCGCCGGCGGCGCGGACCACGTGTCGCCGCCGGCCCTGGTCAAGTCGAACGCCAACCTGTACCGCAGGTCCCGGGCGGTCACCGACTACCAGGAGTTCCCTGGGCGGTCGCACTTCACGGTGGGCGAGCGGGGCTGGGAGAAGGTGGCCGACCGCGCGCTGGACTGGGCGGTGGAGATGGCCACCACCCGTTCACCGGCGATCGTCGGCGAGGCGCCCCGGTGGTGACGCCCGCCCCTGGCATGGGACGGCGTCGGCCGGGTATGACCCGGGCATGAGGGCGAGTTTCCGGCTTGGCCGGATCGCGGGGGTACCCGTCGGGGTCAACTGGAGCGTCCTGGTCATCTTCCTGCTGATCGCCTGGGGGCTGTCGGCCAACCAGTTCCCCGAGGCGTATCCGGGCCGCTCCACGGCCGCGTACGTGCTGGCCGGACTGGCCGCCGCGGTGGTCTTCTTCCTCGGCCTGCTCGCCCACGAGGTCTCCCACGCGGTCGTCGCCAAACGCAACGGCCTGCACGTCGAGGGGATCACGCTGTGGCTCTTCGGCGGCGTGGCGGAGCTGCGCGGCGAGGCGAAGGGCCCGGGCGCGGAGCTGCGCATCGCCGGGGTGGGGCCGCTGGTGAGCCTGCTGATCGGGCTCTTCTTCGGCGCCATCGCCGTGGTGCTCGCGCTGGCCGGGCAGACCGGCCTGCTGCTGGGCTCGCTGGCCTGGCTGGCCGGCATCAACGTGCTGCTGGCGATCTTCAACGTGCTGCCGGCCGCGCCGCTGGACGGTGGCCGGCTGCTGCGCGCCGCCGTCTGGAAGGCCACCGGCGACCGGACGAAGGCCTCCGTGGTGGCCGCCCGGGCCGGCTGGGTCCTCGGCGCGCTGCTGATCGGTCTGGGGCTGGTGCAGTTCCTGACCGGCTTCGGCGTGGGCGGGCTCTGGCTGGCGCTGATCGGCTGGTTCCTGATCGGCGCGGCCGGCGTGGAGGAACGCCAGGCCCGGATGGGCAGCGCGCTGCACGGGGTACGGGTCGGCGACGTGATGACCCCGCAGCCGCAGACCGCGTCGGCGGAGATGACGGTGGCCGACTTCGTCGACCACTACCTGTTCGCCTACCGGCACACGGCGCTGCCGCTGACCGAGGAGGGCCGGCCGGTCGGCCTGGTCACCCTCGACCGGGTACGCGGCATCCCGGCCGACCGCCGGGGCACCACCACCCTGGCCGAAGTCTCCTGCCGGGCCGAGGACCTGGTGCTCGCTCGGCCGGAGGAGCAGCTCAACGACCTGCTCCCCCGGCTCAGCGAATGCGCCGACGGGCGGGCGCTGGTGGTCACCGACCAGCGGCTCGTCGGCATCGTCTCGCCCAGCGACATCAGCCGCGCTGTGCAGCGCGGCAGCGTGCGCAACCAGTTGGCCGGCAGCCGGCACTAGGCCGTTGAGTCCCCGCCGTGAGTCGGGCGGGTCGGGGTGACCCCGTACACCCGCAGGACGCTCGCCCGCAGCGCGGCCTCGGCGTCGACGGCGGACATCCGGCCGGCGGCGACCTCGTTCCCAGCGGTGTGCCCGAGGGCGACGGTGGCCGCGATCAGCCAGGCCGGCGTGACGCCCGGGTCGAACTCTCCGGCGCGCTGCCCGCGCCGGATCAGCCGTTCCAGCCGCTCGAACACCGGCACGTGCAACTCTGCCGCGTCGGCCTCCGGGACGGTGATCAGCAGCGGAAAATGCGCGAAGGTACGCCAGTTGACGTCCAGCAGCCGCAGCAGCGCCTCGGCGGCCGGGCCCTGGTCGAGCTGAGCGGCGTCCAGCGCCGCCACGGCCTGCGCGGTGAGCCGGCGTGCCACGGCGCCGAGCAGCGCGTCGCGGGACGGGAAATGGGCGTAGACGGTCTGCCGGGAGACCCCGGCCCCGCTCGCCACCTCGTCCATGCTGGCCTGCGGCCGTTCGCCGAGGATGCGCACCGCCGCGTCGAGGATCGCGGCGACGCTGCGCCGCCCTTCGGCACGCATCCGTCGCGACCGCTCACCGGCATTCACCTCTGACACGCTTGTCAACGCTACACGCGACCCTTAGCCTTTACGGCATCGTCAAGGCTAAGGGGGCGACATGACAGCGCTGCCCGGCAGCGACCTCGCCGGCTACCTCCGGTCCTATGTGCAGGAGATGGCCTTCGGTCAGGAAGAGCCCGGAGTCGTACTGGACCGCTACCACACCCCGGAGGTCGTCTGGCTCAACGACGGTCTGCACCTCGACCGGCAACGGCTGATCGACCACGCCCGGCCGGCCCGCCGCACCGTGAGTGAGTGCCGGCTCGACATCCACGACACGCTGATCTGCGGTGACCGGGTCGCGGCCCGCTACACCCTGCACGCCGTCGCGCGCGGTCGTCCGGTGGTGAGCGACATCCACCTCTTCGGCCGACTCGCGCCCGACGGCCGGCTGTATCGCGTCGACCAGCTCACCCCGACCCTCCCGCCCGGGCAGACGTCGTGAACGACCACCCACGGCTGATTCCCACCGTACGCACGCTCTCGCTGCTCTTCACCGGCCTGCTCGCCGGGGCCTTCGGCTACGGCGCGGTCAACGTCGCGCAGACCTTCAAGGCCGTACCGCTGGACGTCCGGCTCACCTTCCACACCGCGCTGATGAAGATGAACGGCCCGGTCATGCAGACCACCATGGGCCTGGCGATGGTCAGCTCGCTGGCACTGGCCGTACTGCTGTGCGGCGCCGCCCGACGACTGGCCGCCGTCGCGTCCGCGCTGGTGGCGACCTCGTTCCTGGTCACCCGGTTCGGCAACGTGCCGATCAACGGCCGGATCAAGGTGTGGGCGGTCACCGCGGCCCCGCCCGACCACGCGGCGATCCTGCGCCGCTGGGAGCTGTTCAACGACGTGCGGACCGTCGCCGCCCTGGTGGCGTTCCTGCTGCTGCTCACCCTGGTGACCCCGCTGGTGCGGCCGTCACGGTGAGAACCCACCGCGCTGCCGGCCACGCCGGCAGCGCGGTGCGGGTGCACCCGTCCGACTACGACGCCGTGGTCGCCACGGCCCGCTCCACCGGGATCCACAGCTCGGCGTCCACCTGCGTGCCGTCCGCCGAGATCCGGTTCCGGGAGATCTCCGGCCCGGGCCGGCTGCGGTAGGCGTTGGACGGGAACCACTGGGTGAACACGTCCCGCCACAACTCCTGCACCGCGGCCGGGAACTCGCCGGAGGTCTCGAAGACCGCCCACGTCCCCGCCGGCACGGTCGTCGAATCCAGGTCGGCCGGGGCGTCCGCGCCGGTGACCACCCCGTGCCAGTAGTCCAGCTCGCTGCCCTCGGCCCGGTCGTCGGCCACCTTGTCGCTGACGTTGACGATCCCGGCCGGCTCCTGGTCGGACAGGGCGGCGATCCGGGCGACGGTCTCCTTCGGGATGCCCCGGATGAACTCCACGATCGCCGGGTTCATCCCCTGGTGCACCAGGGGCACCCGGGCCCGCCGGCCCACCAGCCGGAACTCCGGCTTCTCCACCACGCGGTAGCGCATGCTGCCACTCCCTTCGACGACGAGGCGGAAGGACAACCGCTGCTGGGAGCGGAGCGCCGCGCCGGTCCGCCGGGCCTCGCCGGGCCCGACCCCGTGCAGCGCGCGGAACGCCCGGGTGAACGCCTCGGTCGAGCCGTACCCGTGCCGGACCGCGATGTCGAGCAGCGTCCGCTCGCCGGCCGTGACCTCGGCCGCGGCCACCGTGAGCCGGCGGCGGCGGACGTACTCGGACAGCGGCATCCCGGCCAGCGCGGAGAACATCCGCCGGAAGTGGTACTCCGACGTGAGGGCGATCCGCGCCAGCTCGGCGACCTCGATCCGCTGGTCGAGGTGCCGCTCGATGTGGGCCATGGCCTCGTTCAGCCGCTCCAGCACCTGGTCTCCTTCCCGTTGCCCGACGCTAGGCGGCCGGCGGGCGCCGGCACCCGACATCCGGTGCCCGCTCCGGTCGGGTCCGCTCGACCTCGACCGGGCGTCCCGGCCCGGCAGCGGCACCCCCGCACCGGGTCGACGCCGGTCGCCCCGCCGGCCCGTCAGCGCGGGAAGTAGCGGTCGAGCAGGTCGGTGCGGAACTTTCCGGTCGGGTCCAGCTCGGCCAGCAGGGCGGCGAAGTCGGCGTACCGGCCGAAGGCGGCGGCCACCGAGGACCGGTCCAGCGTGAAGACCTTGCCCCAGTGTGGGCGGGGCGCGAAGGGGGCCAGCCGCTGTTCCACCTCGGCCAGCACCGGCAGCACCGCGGCCGCGTCGTCGACCCAGGTGAAGTGGATCGCCAGGCTGTCGCGCCCCTGGTTGGGGCTGAGCCAGAGGTCGTCGGCGGCGATCGTGCGCAGTTCGGAGATCTGGAGCACGGCGGCGATCCGGTCCCGCATCCCGTCCAGCGCGGCCAGCGCGCCGGCCGCCGCCGCGCGGGGCAGGTGGTACTCGGACTGGAGTTCGTCGCCGCTGCTCGGGGTGAAGCCGAGCCGGAAGTGCGGCAGCCGCTCGTGCCACGGGCCGGGCTCGCCGAGCTGGGCGGTGCAGTGCACCGGGTCCAGGCCGGGCACCGGGTGCAGCGGGGCCTCGGCGGCGGTGGTGCCGAGCCAGTCCGCCGGGGGCGGCGGCTGGTCGGCGAGCTGCTTGCACCAGACCTGGTCGACGGTCGACGACCGCCAGGTGGTGAACACCCGCTGACGCTGTACGCCGAGGCGAACGCCGCGTCGAGCCGGTCGGCGGGCAGGTCGCGGCGGACGTACTGGCAGAGCGCGAAGGTCGGCACCACGTCCAGGGTGACCCGGGTGACGACGCCGAGCGCGCCGAGCGACACCACCATGCCGGCGAACCGGTCGCCGTCGGCCCGGCTCACGGTGAGCAGGTCACCGTCGGCGGTGACCAGTTCCAGCGCGGTGACGGCGGCGGCCAGGTTGCGGTTCCCGTCGCCGGAGCCGTGGGTGCCGGTCGCCACCGACCCCGCCACCGAGATGTGCGGCAGGGAGGCGAGGTTGGCCACGGCCAGCCCCTCGGCGTGCAGCCGGGTCGCCAGGTCCCCGTACCGCAGGGCGGCGGCGACGGTGACCGTCCCGCGTTCCCGGTCCACCTCGACGGTGGGCGGCAGCCCGGCGAGGGAGACCAGGTCGCCGGTGGTGTCACCGAGCCGGTTGAAGGAGTGCCCGGTGCCGACCGCCCGGATCCGGTCGCTGCCGGCCACCAGCCGACGCAGCCCGTCCACGGTGGACGGTCGGTGGAAGCGGCGGGCGGCGTACGCGACGTTGCCGGCCCAGTTGCGGCGCGCGACGTCGGTCACGAGGGCTCCCGTTCGGCGGGCTCGTCGGCCAGCGCCGCGCCGAGGGCGTCCAGCGCCTCGTCCACCTGGAGGGTGCTGTAGCCGCGCAGGTCGACCGGCAGGCCGGCCCGCCGGGCCTGGTCGATCTCGGCCCGGGCCGTGCGGCGCCGGGTCGGGTCGCCCGAGGCGAGGGCCTCCTGCCCGCCCCGGATCAGCGCGTCGACCACGTCGACCCGGTAGCCGCGCAGGCCGACTGCGAAGTCCGGGTCGGCGAAGGCGGCCCGGCGCAGCGCGCGGGCGTCGAGGAAGCGCTCGCCGGCGTACCGGGCGAGGGTCGCCGCGATCTCCCCCGGCGACTCCCGGATCCCGGCCAGGTCGAGCAGCTCGACCGCCGGACGCTCGTCGAGCGGGTGCCGGGCGTCCAGCGGGCCGATTCCGGCGCCGGTGGCCGGCACGGCGAGCAGGCGCGGCGCGGCCGGTACGCCGGAGCGGGGCGCCGGCTGGTCGAGCACCACCGCGGCCAGCTCCGGCCAGCGGATCGTCCGGCGCAGGCCCGGCCGCCGGACGGTCAGGCCGTCGGCGTCGACGACGAACCGGAACGGCCGCAGCGCGCCGACGAGCACCGCCACCCCGAGCGCGATCCCGCCGAGGGCCACCAGGGTCCGCAGCAGCCCACCGCCGTCACCGAGCGTCAGCAGGACGATCCCGGCCAGGATGCAGATCGCCGGCAGCAGCAGCCGGCCCGGCCTGCGGTGCAGTTCCACGTCGTACCCCCGTCCGCGATCGTGTCGGAGTGCATCATCCGGCACGCTTGTCGACGGCGTCCATGGGAACAATGGGTGGATGAGCAGCTACCGCGACCCCACTCTGCACGGCGACGTCTACCCGTCGGAGGAGGAGATGGACCCGACCGGCGTGGGCCTGGAGCCGACGAGCACGCCGCCGGCGGCGTACCCGGATCGGACCGAGCCGGTGCCGACGCCCACGCCCGAGCCGGAGCCCACCCCGCCGACCCCCGGCCCGCCGCCGCGCGCGGCCGGGCCGGGTTCGGTCTCGATCGTCACCCACCACCTGGACGGGTCGACCCAGGTGGTCACCGACCTGGACGGCGACGGGATCGCCGACGTGGTGCAGTTCGACCTGGACGGTGACGGCGTCCCGGACATCACCTATCTGGACAGCGACCGGGACGGCCGGCTGGACACCGTGCTGCGCGAGCCGGGCGGCCTGCGGGCGCGCTGACCGGCCGGGCGCTCAGAGCTGCGGCATCACCTCGGCGGCGACCAGCTCCAGGTGGTCCAGGTCGGTGAGGTCCAGCAGCTGGAGGTAGATCCGCTCGCTGCCGGCCTCGGCGTACCGGCCGATCTTGTCGACCAGTTCGGCGGGGGTGCCGGCGAGGCCGTTCTCGCGCAGCTCGGCGGGTTCCCGGCCGATCGCCTCGGCCCGGCGCCCGATTTCGACCTCGTCGCGTCCGCAGCAGAGCACCAGGGCGTTGGACCAGCGCATGGTGGCCGGGTCACGACCGATCTCCGCGCACGCCCCGCGGACCCGGCCGATCTGCGCGACGGTGTCCTCGATCGAGGCGAAGGGCAGGTTGAACTCGTCGGCGTAGCGGGCGGCGAGGCGCGGGGTGCGCTTCGGCCCCATCCCGCCGAGCAAGATCGGCGGGCGCGGCTGCTGCACCGGCTTGGGCAGCGCCGGCGAGTCGGTGACCGGGTAGTACCTCCCGGGGTGGTCGAAGCTCTTGCCGACCGGGGTCTCCCAGAGCCCGGTGATGACCGCCAGCTGCTCCTCCAGCCGCGCGAACCGCTCCCCGAGCGGCGGGAACGGGATGCCGTACGCGCTGTGCTCCTCGGCGTACCAGCCGGTGCCGATGCCCAGCTCGACCCGGCCGCCGCTCATCTGGTCGACCTGCGCCACGGTGATGGCGAGCGGGCCGGGCAGGCGGAAGGTGGCCGCGGTCATCAGCGTGCCGAGCCGGATGCGGGAGGTGTCGCGGGCCAGGCCGGCCAGGGTGGTCCAGGCGTCGGTCGGCCCGGGTTCCCCGCTCACCGAGCCCATCTTCAGGTAGTGGTCGGAGCGGAAGAAGGCGCCGTACCCGGCGTCCTCGACGGCGCGGGCCACGGCGAGCAGCTGGTCGTAGCCGGCGCCCTGCTGGGGTTCGGTGAAGATCCGCAGTTCCATGTCCCGAGCATATGGAGGCGGCGGCGCCGTCGCCGCCGGTCCTGGACGAGCCTTCATTCCTTGCCAGGCATATGAGCGATACGGCATATTGTGGCGGTGTCCGTCGACGCCTTCGCCGTGCTGGCCGAGCCCACCCGACGCCGGATCCTCGACGCGCTGCGCCGCTCGGAGTGCAGCGTCGGCGAGCTGGTCGACGTGCTGGGCATGAGCCAGCCAGCCGTCTCCAAGCACCTCAAGGTGCTGCGCGAGGCCGGCTTCGTCTCCTGCCGCACGGCGGCCCAGCACCGCATCTACCGCATCGACGTACGCCCGTTCCGCGCCGTGGACGGCTGGCTCGCGCCGTACCGCGAGATGTGGACCGCGCACCTGGACGCCCTGGAGCGCCACCTCGACAAGGAGTGACCATGGACCGCGACTCGTTCCACCCTGGCCCGCCGGCCGAGATCGAGGCCGAGCCCGCCGGCGACCGGTGGACGCTGCTGTTCGTCCGGGAGCTGCGGCACGCGCCGGAGAAGGTGTGGGCGGCGCTGACCGACCCGGCCCGGCTGCGCGAGTGGGCGCCGTTCCTGGCCGACCGCGACCTCGGTGCCCCGGGCGCCGCGACGCTCACTGTGGTCGACGGCGACACGGCCGTGCCGCAACCCGCGACGGTACGCCGGGCCGAGCCGCCCCACCTGCTCGAATACACCTGGGGTGACGATCTGCTCCGCTGGGAGCTGACCCCTTCCGGCACCGGCACCCGGTTGCTGCTGCGACACACCCTCGCCGAGCGGGGGATGCTGCCGATGGTGGCCGCCGGCTGGCACCTCTGCCTCGACGTCGCCGACCACCTGCTGGCCGGCGACCCGGTCGGCCCGATCCGGGGCGCGGAGGCGAAGGACTTCGGCTGGGCCGAGCTGCGCGACACGTACGCCGAACGGCTCGGCGGGCAACCGGACCGCCCCTGACCGACTCCATCCCGACCGGCCGCGGTCCGCCTCAGGCGAGGGTAGTCGCCCGCCCGGCAGGGCCGCCCGGCATGCGCCCGCCGGACGAGCGGGGTCACGCCGGCGGCGACGGGTGCCGACGCCGCCGGCCCCGTCAGACGTACGGCCTGGTCGCGTACGCCGCCCGCAGCGCCGCGAGCCCGTCGGTGCGGGGCGCCAGGGTGCCCCAACCGGAGTTGAAGTAGTTGGTCCGGACGATGCGCGGGCCGCGCTCGCTGTTGAGCCGGGCGACGGCCGCCGGCACGGTGGCGATCCAGGCCGCCTGGTCGGGGATCTCGGCGGCCCGTATTCCCCACTCGGCGATGATCACGGGACGGGAGAGCGCCACCGGCCCGAGGTCGGCGACCGCCCAGTCCTTCGCCCGGCGGAACCGGGCAAGCGCGGTGTGGCTCGGGTCGGTGGCGTAGGCGTTCCACTGGAGGAAGTCCAGCTTGGCCATCAGCGACTCCGGGTGGGTGCGCTGGAAGCAGGCCCGGTCGAAGCCGCCCGACCCGACGGAGAAGGTGGTGCCGGCCGGCAGCGCGCGGGCCCGGAACCAGTTCACGATGTAGGTCATCGCCTGCACCGCGCGGGCGTCCGACTCCGCCCAGCCGTACGACACTCCGGACTCGGTGGTGCCGAACTCGTGGTCGGTGTCCAGCTCGGAGGCGAGCTGGATGTTCACCCCGAAGCCCATCGTCCGGTACTGCGACAGCGCCCGGGCGAAGAGGCCGTCGCAGAGCCCGGCGAGCACCTGGCCGTACCCGTAGGCCTTCGGCCAGGTCGTCCCGGGACGCTGCTGGATGGTCATCGCCGGGGCCGGGACGGTGTAGCTGACGCCGTCCACGGCGAAGGTCTGCGCCGCCGTGGTGGCGACGCCGTAGTGCTTCAGCTCCAGCACCATGTTGATCGCGAACCCGCTGCGGCCGAGGCTGAGCAGCCAGGGCTTGTTGTAGCCCGGGAAAATGTAGCCGTCGGCGAAGCTGCGGTACTGGGTCAGCGAGCGGAAGTTGCCGCCGGCCATGTCGGCCGTCGGGTCGGCGTTGCCCGCCAGGTAGTAGCCGCCGAGGACCGGTGGGGCGAGGGCGTAGTCGGCGGTCGCGGTGGCGGTGCGCCCGCCGCTGTCGCGGACGGTCACGGTGATCCGGGGCATCACGCCACCGCCCGGTAGACGGCCACCGACCCGTTGTCCGACGCCCGGGTCCAGGTACGCCCGGAGTCGTCGGTGACGGTGAGGGTGAGCGGGTCGATCACGGCGGTGACCTTGACCGGGGCGCTGCTGTTGCCCTGCGCGTCGGTCACCACGACGGTGACGGTGAGGGGCCTGGTGTCCGGGTCGCCGTAGGTGACCGTGAGGGTCATCTGGTCGCCGGGGGAATAGGTCGCGGCGTTCAGGCTCGCGGTGACGGTGGGAGCGGCCATGTCCGCCCCCTCCTTCCTTGCTCGTACGCCCGGCTCTCGCCGGTGCGCCCGGTCGAGGCGCGGGACTGCCGCCGGTCAGGCGGAGCGGGACGCGCGACGGCGTCGACCGGAGGTGGTGACGTCCTTGTCCTGTGGGAGCTGACCCCGGCCCTGGCGCCCGGGACGGGGTCCACCGCGACGCGACCGTGGCCGTGGGCGCGGTCGGACCGGCGCGGCCGTGTCCGCCGGGACGGCCGGGCCGAGCCCGGCGATGGCGGCGTCCGACGGCGACCGTGCTGTCGCCGTCGGGGTGAGGGATGGGATGTGGCCCGCCATCCGCAGCCTCTCCACCTGCATAAACAATGCGCCGGTAGGGGGTACGGCGTCCTGTCGGCTATCTGTCCCCGGGGTTGGCCGGGTGGCCGATTGCGACGAGGGCGCGCGGGTGCACCGCGGCGCTCGGCCTGCCCGGCCTCAGCCCCGCCGGCGCCGCAGCAGGTGGGCGACCCCGCTCACCACCGTCGTCCCGAGCCCCGTGCCGACCAGCACCAGCACCGCCCCCACCGCCCAGAGCCCGCTGTCGTCGGTCGAGGCGGCGTGCACCGTCCAGGCGGCGGTGAAGGCGACCGTCAGCACCGGGGCGACCAGCCACGGCCGGAGCCGCCAGCCGGCCACGGCGGCGACCAGGGCGAGGGTGAGCACGCAGCCGGCCACCTGCCACGGCTGGTAGGGCCCGCTGACGGCGCCCGTCTCGGGGTCGATGGTGTAGCCGGTGTCCCACCCCAACCAGGCCCACCAGGTGGCGACCGCCGCCACGGCGAGGACGAGAGCGGCGAGGAGGGCGCGCGTCATGCTGTTCACGCCCCGATCCTCGCGGTACGGACCGCGTCGCGGATGAGCATTCGTACTCACGATCGGGGTGTCGGTGCGGTCCCCCGGACCGCCCAGGCGCGGGCGGCGAGTCGGATGGCGCCTTCCGGTCCGGTCGGTACCCGGTCGCGCAGCAGCTCCCGCAGCTCGGCCCGGTCCGGCTCGGCGAGCGAGCTGACGTAGCCGGGGGCGGAACCCTGCCCACCGAGGAACGGCGTCCAGTAGTCGGCGAAAACGGCGAAGACGGTGGGCACCTCGACGGTCCGCACGGACACGTCGCGGAGCCCGGCCCATACCTCCTGCGCCATGCGGACACCATACGGGCGGTACGCCGTGCCGGCACGCTCCCGGCAGCGATCTGCGGACGTCCACCGTGGACCTTCCGCCCACAAGCGGAGGTATCCGGCGAACTTCCGCAGGGTGTTATCGAACTTTTGCATCCATGAACGAAAGGTATGGGCCTCTAGATAGAAGTTTGTTAATGTTGCCCATCACCGCAGCTCCGGACGCGTCATTCGCCGGCGTCGATGACTTGTCCGGGCTCGCCCGGCGGCTACCGCTCCCCCACCGCATCTCACGGCACGCCGCCGGACCACCCCGACCTCCCAGGAGGAGCAATGGGCACACGGCTGCTGCGCCGATTCCGCAGTCCTGTCCTGACCACCATCGCCGCACTCGTCATGGCCACCGGCGTCTGGGCCGTCCCCGCCCAGGCCGCCCCCGCCCAGGAACCGGGCGTCACGCTGCGCGTCTTCGACGTGCAGGTGCCGCTGAACGAGATCTGCACCCTCAAGCCGGGGCAGACGCCGAACGTGGACAAGCTGATGCCCACCATCAACTGGACGTCGACCACCGACTTCGGCTTCGACCAGTACTTCGTCTCCCAGGTGCTCGGCAACCTGAACATCACCACGGCCGGCAGCTACACGTTCCGGCTGACCAGCGACGACGGCTCCCGGCTGTCGATCGACGACAAGGTCGTCATCAACCACGACGGACTGCACGGACCGACCCCGGCCAAGGAGGGCAGCGTCGCCCTCACCGCCGGACTGCACCCGCTGCGCATCGACCACTTCGAGCGCGAGGGTGGGCAGCAGATCACTCTGGAATGGAAGGCCCCGGGATCGTCGTCCTTCGTCGTGGTGCCCAACTCGGCGCTGAGCACCGACGCCGGTGTGGTGCGGGTGACCGCACCGGGCAAGAAGGAGTGCGAGGGCGTCACCGACTCCCCCGGCGACGGCCTGCCGCTGACCGGCGTGTATCCCGGCTACACCCTGACCAACCTGCGGCCCAGCGGCTTCCAGCCGAAGGTGACCGGGATGGACTGGCTGGCCGACGGCCGCCTGGTGATCTCCACCTGGGGCGGCAGCGACCAGTCCGGCACCTCCCAGGACGGTGAGGTGTACATCCTGGGCAACACCGGCGGCTCGACCGGCCCCGGCAGCGTGACCACCAAGAAGATCGCCGGTGGCCTCAAGGAGCCGATGGGGTTGAAGGTCGTCGACGGCGTGGTCTACGTGTCGGAGAAGCAACGGCTGACCAAGCTGGTCGACACGAGCGGCGACGAAATCGCCGACCGCCTCGACACGGTCGCCACCTGGCCGTACGGGGGCAACTTCCACGAGTTCGCCTTCGGCCTGCTCTACGACGCCGGCTACTTCTACCTGAACCTGTCGGTGTCGATCAACTACGGCGGCGCGACGACCAACCCGCAGCCGGCCCCCAACCGCGGCACCACGATCAAGGTGAACAAGGACACCGGCGCCGTCTCCTACGTCGCCGGTGGCCTGCGCACGCCGCACGGCATCGGCTGGGGCCCGGAGGACGGCATCTTCGTCACCGACAACCAGGGCGGCTGGCTGCCGTCGTCGAAGCTGCTGCACGTCAAGCAGGGCCGGTTCTTCAACCACTACATGAACCCGGCCGGCCCGTTCGACGCCAACCCGGTGACCCCGCCGGTGCTCTGGATGCCGCAGAACGAGATCGCCAACTCCCCGAGCACCCCGCTGTACCTGAAGTCCGGGCCGTTCGCCGGGCAGTTCGTCATCGGCGACGTCACCTACGGCGGGCTCCAGCGCGCGTACGTGGAGAAGGTCAACGGCGAGTACCAGGGCGCCCTCTTCCGGCTCAC
Organism: Micromonospora sp. L32; assembly: GCF_052068055.1. Lineage (NCBI taxonomy): Bacteria > Bacillati > Actinomycetota > Actinomycetes > Micromonosporales > Micromonosporaceae > Micromonospora > Micromonospora sp. L32. The sequence goes on from NZ_JBQHDD010000004.1 coordinate 459,627, forward strand.
CCAGGGCCTGGAGGCGGGCGTCTCGGAGGTCAACCTCGGTCCGGACGGCGCGATCTACGTCGGTGGCCTCGGCGCCGGCGGCAACTGGGGTCAGAGCGGCAAGCTCGCGTACGGCCTGCAGAAGCTGACCCCGAACGGCACCACCGCGTTCGACATCCTGGCCATGCGGGCCACCACCGGCGGGTTCGAGCTGGAGTACACCCAGCCGCTCTCCGCCGACACGGCGGCGAACCTGGCCGGGCACTACAAGGTCAAGCAGTGGCGCTACCAGCCGACGGCCAGCTACGGCGGCCCGAAGATCGACGAGGAGACGTTGACCGTCACCTCGGCCACCCTGTCGACGGACCGCAAGAAGGTCAGCCTGGCCGTCGCCGGGCGCAAGGCCGGGCACGTGGTCCACGTCCGCTCGCCCCGCCCGTTCACCTCCGAGAGCGGCCAGTCACTGTGGAGCACCGAGGCCTGGTACACCCTCAACGCCATCCCCGGCACCACCCCGCCGCCGACCGGCGGGAGCAACCTGGCCCTGAACAAGCCGGCCACCGCCGACAGCTCCTGCACCACCACGGAGAGCCCCGACAAGGCGGTCAACGGCTCCGTCGCCGGCGGCAACACCGACAAGTGGTGCTCGAAGGGCACCACCAAGTACCTCCAGGTCGACCTCGGGGCCAGCACCAACGTGAACCGGTTAGTGGTCAAGCACGCCGGCGCCGGCGGCGAGAACACCGCCTGGAACACGAAGGACTTCACCATCGCCACCAGCACCGACGGATCGAACTGGACGACCCGGACCACGGTGACCGGCAACACCGCCAGCACCACCACGCACGACATCGCCGCGGTGGCCGCCCGCTACGTACGCCTGAACGTCACCGCGCCGACCAGCACCACCGACCCGGCGGCCCGCGTCTACGAGTTCGAGGTCTACGGCCCAAGCGGATCCGGCACCATCACCGGCATCGCCGGCAAGTGCCTCGACGTCAGCAACGCGGGCACCGCCGACGGCACGAAGATCCAGCTCTGGACCTGCAACGGCACCACCGCCCAGAAGTGGAGCCGGGCCGGCGACACCTACCGGGCGCTGGGCAAGTGCCTGGACGTCGACAACGGCGGCACCGCCAACGGCACCAAGGTGCAGCTCTGGACCTGCAACGGCACCGCCGCGCAGGTCTGGCAACCACAGAGCAACGGATCGCTGCTCAACCCGCAGTCCGGCAAGGTTCTGGAGACGGCTGGCGCCGGCACCGCCGACGGCACCCAGGCCCAGATCGGGACGTACGCCGGGGGCGCCCACCAGCACTGGGTGGTCAACGGCTGAGCGATGACGGCGGGCCACCGGTGAAGAGGTTTCTTCGCCGGTGGCCCGCCGGCTTCCATGCGCCGGGGCAGCGCTCGACGCCCGCGTCGGGCAGCGGATGTCCAGTCCGTATACGGCTCCGGTCCCGGTCACCCGGACGTCGGCGGTCCGTCCTGGAGTCAGTCCGCTTCGATGCCGCCGGCCCGCAGAATCTGCCGGACCCGTTCGCGGGAGTAGCCCGTCCGCTTGACCAGATCCACCTGCCGCGTGCCGGCCCGATTCTCCGCCACCATCGCGCGGTGCAGCTCGGCGCGGGCCTGTTCAACCCGGGCACGGGCGTCCGCCTTGATCTGCCGGGCGGCCTGCGCGGCGCGTTCCTCCGCCTGCGGTAGCGCCTCTTCGGCAACCCTCAGTGCGCGCATAGCCTGGTCGAGATCCACTTGGCCATCTTCTCGTTGGCATCAAGATAGGCCAAGCCGGATGACCCCCCGACCGAGGACGTACGGCAGGGGGACATCAGCGGCTATCCGGCGTCAGGCGAACACGACATCGTCGACGTCGATGGTGACGAGCTCGATGTCACGCACCACGGTTCCGTCCTCCGCCAGCGGGTAGACGCGCCGCCGGGTCGGGACCATGATGCCGCCGAACTCCTTGTGGTCCGAGCAGTAGTGCGCGGCCGGCCCCGCGTTGAGGACCTCGGCCGTGTAGTCGTGCCGGCGCAGCAGCCCGTCCTGGTCGAAGTAGAACGTCTGCTCCCGGGAGTGGGTGGCGATGTCCTCGGGGAAGACGACCTTGAGACGGTTCCAGGTCTCCCCCTCCTCGGTCACGGGAGACAGTTCCTCGGTCTGGAAGTCGGGCCTCGCGAAGGTGAACGGGGACGTCAGGTACGTCCACATGGCGTACCCGGCGAAGTAGGCGACGTCCAGGTCGTCCCAGGGGGTTTCGAGGACGTGGCCGGCGAAGGAGGCACGGGGGTTGAGGCGCTCGGCCTTCACCTCGCCGGTGTCGCTCTCCACGGCCACTCGCTGAGGGGTGAACGAGGTGTGCAGGTCAGGCGCCTTGAACGGGAAGTGACTGGCGTGCTGGTGGCGCAGGTCGACCCGTACGGCGGCCTGGTCGAAAATCCCCTCCTTGCCCTTGATGGCCCACAGCGCTCCGCCGGAGCGGAAGTGGGCAGTGGCCGAGCTGAACTGCTGGTAGCGGTCCAGGCCGCCATGGGCCTTGATGACGGTGTTCGTAAGGTCGCTCACGATCATTTTCTCCTCAGTGAGGTGGATCCGTCGTCCCGGGGTAGACACCGGTTGACCAGGCGCTGCTTACCCGGCTACCAGTTGAATATGACCGGTCGTCTTAGTAGTGGCAACGAGCGCTGGATCACATGACCGTGAGCTTGACGCGGCCAAGACGACCGGTCATATTTGCACCGGGAGGTGGTCCGTCTTGGCCAGGAAGAGCACGCGCGAAGAGATTGTCACGGCCGCGCTCGACCGGTTCCACGCTCGCGGGTACAACGCCGCCGGCGTCAACGACATCACCCAGGCGGCCGGCGTACCGAAGGGGTCGTTCTACAACCACTTCGACAGCAAGGAAGCCCTCGCCATCGTGGCGCTGGAGCGGTACGGCGCCGGACTCCGGCTCGAGGACCTCGCCGACACCTCGGTCCCGCCCGTGCAGCGGATCCGGGCACACTTCGAGTTCCTCCGCGACGAGGTCGTCGGACACGAGTATCACCGCGGCTGCCTGTACGGGAACTTCGGCACCGAGATCGTCGACCACCGGGACGCCATCCGGGACGCCGTACGGGACAGCCTCGACGAATGGGCCAGCCTCATCGCGACAACCCTGGTCGAGGCGCAGCGTGCCGGGACGATCCGCGCCGACGTTGACGCCGAGGTCACCGCCGGCTTCCTCGTCAACGCCTGGGAGGGCACGCTCATCCGGGCACGCACCGACCGCTTGCCCGCCGCCTTCGACGCCTTTTTCTCGGCATTCGACACCTTGCTTTCGCCGGTCTGAAGCGTGCCGCCGTGGTGGGCTGCTGAAACGCATCTCCATCCAGGTACCCGGCGGGTGCGGTGGAAGGCGCAGGTCCGCGGTGACAGCTCATGACCGCTGCCGGCCGCCGCTGATGGCCCGTGACACCCTTGCTGCTCGCAGGTGGCACTCGAGTGCTGGCTGTTCACGTCGTCGCCCGGGAGGCGGTCATCGGCCGGCGACTTGGCGTTCGGGCGGCCGCAGGTGGGGCCATCGACCAGCAACTCCTATCCCTGTTCCAGCGGGGGGAGATGAAACGGTCGATCTTCGAACCGCCGGAGGGCGTCGACGCCGTCGTTGAGATCGATACCTCAGACCATGAAGCTCCGGCCATCGAGACGATCGTGGCGGCAGTCGTCGCCCTGCTTGGCCCGTCGCGAAGGGGAGGCGGCTCGTTACCGAGCGAGCCAGCAACGAAACATCGACCAGAGCCCCCAGGTAACTGGCGTCCCGGCCAGTCGGTGGAATCGCTCCGTCGGAGTTGAGCGAACCATCATGGTCGGTACGTGCAGGATCAAACCATCAGGCGTACGAGGGCCGACGCGGCTCCAGCAATTCGGTGACGCGGCCACGGTCGAGCACTTCGATGAGTGCGTCTGTGCCGCGTTCGCCCTTGACCCCGCGACCGGTACGAATCAGCCAGGCGGTAAAGGTCCGGCGTCGGGTCTTCGACCGGGCTGCGGGGTCGATCGGTCTCGCCGGCCCGATTCCGCACGAGCAGCGCCACACTGCGCCACGATGGCGGTGGCCGTCGACACCAACCGGCCGGAGGCGTTGATTCTGTCCGTCGGTCTGTGCAGGTGATCCACCCGGCGGCCGAACCGGTGTGGTGGTGTTGACCGCGACCGACGGCGCGGCGGCCAATCGGGTGATGTTGTCGATCGGGCAGGCCCGGGTGTTGCGCTACCGGTTGGGTACGTTGATCGACGCCACGAAGCACAGGCGGGGGTAATCTCCGGTCCGCTTGGCGGACATCATGACGAGCGTTCATCTCGTACGTTGTCCGGCATGGCGGCAGACATCCAGTGGCCCGACGTTGTCGGCGCGGTGGGCGGCATCGTCGGCGTGGTCGCGGCGGTCGGGGTGGGCATCCCGGCGGTGGTGGCCGCCCGGCGTTCCGCCCGTGCAGGCGAGGAATCCGCGCAGGCGGCGAAGGACGCAGCGCGAGGCGCGGCCGACGTGGCGCGGATCGAACGAGCGCGAGAACATGCGCGTCTGGCCCCACCCGCTCCGCCAGAGATCAAGGCCGAGATCGAGGATCACCCGCGCCTGGGCGCGGACGGCGCTGGCCTGTTCGGCTCCATCACGGTGCCACGGGACTACAGGGTGAAGGCGGAGGCCGTGAGCGGCAACGCAAGGTCGCCCATCAGTCTCCCTCTCCTCCTGCGGGCTGGGACCCACTCGTTTGAGATCGAGAAGTGGCCGAGAGGCCGTGAGGAACCGCAGACCGAATTCGTGCTGGTGCGGTTCTGGCCCCCGGCCGAGGTGGACGAGGTTGAACACTGGACGTGCCCGTGCGACCGGCCGATTGCCGACGGGGACGGGCCAGGGCACTGGGAATGGCGGGTGCCTTTGGACTACTACAACCCGATTGTCAGCATCTTCTAGCTGTACCGGCCGATGCCCGGAGCCGCATCGATCGCCGCCGTCGTCGCGGCCCGTCTAGGACAGGGGAACGCTCATGCCGGCGTCTCTGAAGCGCATTCGAGAGACCATGAAGGTGGCCCCGACGGCCCGCAACAAGGGCCTGAAGTTGACCATCACGGTAGTGGCGTACGACAGCGGCATGGTGGAGGTGGACACCGTGCCCATGGATGGGGCCGACGCGTCGGCCGACTGGTTGGATGCGGCGGCGGTGGTGGCGGCCACCATGGCCGAGTTCCGACGGCAGGCGGCCAAGCGGCAGGCGTCTCTGGACGTCTGAAACCGTTACGGCGCAACAGGAACGGCCCCCACCATCATCCGGTGGGGCCGTTCGTTTCCCTCATGACGGCACAGGTGCGGTGGTGTCTGCGGTGACGCGGGTGACGGTCAACGCGACGTCCCAACGGGCCTTGTCGTCGCGGTGTTCGGCGTAGTCGAGACCGAAGAACACCCCGACCATCAGCAGGCCCCGGCCGTTGCGGACCTGCACGGGTCGGCCGGTCCACGATTCCAACCGGTCGGCGTCTGCGCTGGCCACCAGACGCAGCCGGAACGCGTACGTCCCGGCGGTACCGACCTGGGCGACGGCCGTACGGCCGGGGGTCTGGGTGCCATGGCCGGAAGCCACCCCTGCAATACTCGGTCTTCAAGCGGTATGCGTGACTATCAGTCCCTCGATGATCTACGTTTCCGCAGGTGGGGCGGGCGGGACTCGAACCCGCGACCGAGGGATTATGAGTCCCCTGCTCTAACCGGCTGAGCTACCGCCCCGATACCGCGCCGGATCGTAACCCGCTCGACGGATCACCGGCCACCACCGAACCGGCCGACTACAGGCAACCCGACCGGCACGATGGGCTACGCGAGGATAACAGTCAGCAGCGGTCCGCAAGGTCCCGCGCACCGGCCCGGATCACCCCACCGCGCGCAGCTCCGCCAGCACCGCCCCCGCCGTCCGCCAGCCGCTGGCCAGCGCCCCCTGGATCGACGGGCTGTCCCGGTGGTCGCCGGCCACGAACAGCCCGTCGCCGAGCGCCACCGGCTTGCGCAGTCGCCCCTGTGGCGGCGGCGCGGCGGGCAGCGCGTCGGGGACCTCGACGGTCGTCAGGTGGGTCCAGTCCGCGGTGGAGCGTCCGTAGAGGCGGTCCAGCTCGCGTCGGATCGCCGGCTCGGGCGGGGCGCTCGGGCCGACCACCGAGGTGGCCACCAGGTGCCGCCCGGCCGGCGCGTACGTCGGGGCGGCGTTGCTGACCACGACGGTGTTGGCGACCAGCTCCCGCCGGTCCCCGTCGACCAGCAGGATCGGCTCGTCCAGCGGCCTCTCCGGCGTGCTGTGGTAGTAGGTCGTGTAGCTGTGCATGCGTACCCGGGCCAGGGTGGGCAGCAGCGTTCCCGCTGCGGGCGGGTCGACGGCGACCACGACGGCGCGGCAGCCGATGTCGCCGGCCTGGGTGCGGACCCGGCCGGGCGCGACCTCGGCGACCGGGGTGTCCAGCTCGATCAGGTCGGCGGGCAGCGGTTCGGCGACGGCCCGGGGCAGCGCGGCCATTCCCCGGGCGGGCAGGCCGATCCGGCCGCGCGCGAAGGAGCGCAGGATCATGGCCAGCACGTGGCTGGAGGTCTCCAGCTCCCGGTCGATGAGGACGCCGGAGAGGAACGGCCGCAGCAGCTCCTCGATGATCGTGTCGGAGAGCCCGGCCCGGCGCAGCGCGGCCTCGGTGGTGGTCTCCGGTGCGGTGAGCAGCCGGCTCTTCGGCAGGGTGGCGCAGCCGCTGGCGAGCGCCGCGAAGCGGAGCCGGTCGAGCAGCGAGCCGATGCCGGCCAGGGCCGTGCCGGGCGCGCCGCCGGGCTCGCGCAGCGGGTTGACCAGCCGGTCGAGCCGGTCGCCGCGGCGCACCAGCACCCCGGAGGTGAACCAGCCCAACCCCAGGCTGTCGACGTCGAGCAGGGTGCCCAGCCTCGGGTAGGCGGTGTTCAACACCTGGAAGCCGCGGTCCAGCAGGTAGCCGTCGACCGCGTCGGTGGCGACCCGGCCGCCGAGCCGGCCACCGGCCTCCAGCAGCCGCCAGGGCACGCCGGCGCGGTGCAGCCGGCGGGCGGCGGCCAGCCCGGCGAGGCCGCCGCCGACGATGACGACGTCCGTCTCAGCCAGCATGCCCGGCCTCCGTCCCGGTCCGGGCCGTCCGGGCCAGCCGGCTCGGCCACCAGATTTTCGGCCCGATGTCGTACGACAACGCGGGCACCAGCAGCGAGCGGACCACGATGGTGTCCAGCAGTACGCCCACCGCCACCGCCACGCCGAGTTCCACCAGCACCACCAGCGGCAGGACGGCCAGCGCGGAGAAGGTCGCGGCGAGCACGATGCCGGCGGAGGTGATCACCCCGCCGGTCACGGCGAGGCCGGACAGCACCCCGGCCCGGGTGCCCCGCTTGACCGACTCCTCGCGGACCCGGCTCATCAGGAAGATGTTGTAGTCGATGCCGAGGGCGACCAGGAAGACGAACGCGAAGAGCGGGAAGGACGCGTCGACCCCGGGGAAGTCGAAGACGTACCGGAAGATCAGCGCGCACAGCCCGAGGGTGGCCAGGAACGACAGCACCACGGTGGCGATCAGCAGCACCGGGGCGAGCAGGGCCCGCAGCAGCAGGGCCAGGATCACCGCGATGACCACCAGCACCACCGGAATGATCACGTTGCGGTCCCGGGTGGAGGCGGCGGAGGTGTCCACGTTGATCGCGGTGAACCCGCCGACCACGGCGTCGGCGCCGGCGACCCGGTGCACCGCCACCCGCAGGTCGCGGATGGTCCGCTCCGCGCCGTCGCTGTCCGGCGGGTCGGACAGCGTCGCCTCCAGCTGCACCTTCCCGTCGACCACCTTGGGGGGCGCGTTCTCCTCGGGCGGACCGGCCCGCTCACCGGTGACCGGCCGTACGGCGGCGACGCCGGGGACGCCCTGCGCCACCCGGGCGACCTCCTGGGCGGCCTCCTGGTTGGTGAAGATGGTCGCCGGGCTGCCGGTGCCGGCCGGGTAGTGCCGAGCGATGACCTCCTGGCCGGCGACCGAGTCGGTCCGGTTGGTGAACAGGTCGGACTGGCCGAGGGTGGTGACGCCGAGCTGGGCCAGGCCGAGGGTGAGCAGTGCCAGCGCCGCGGCGGTCACCAACCAGACCGGGCGGGCGCGCCGGGCGACGAAGCCGGCGACCCGGCTCCAGATGCCGTGCTCGGCGCGCGGGTCGGCTTGGTCCGCACGGGGCCGGCGGGGCCAGAACGCCCACCGGCCGCCGAGCACCAGCAGCGCCGGCAGGAAGGTGAGCATCACGACCAGCGTGGCGGCGATGCCGACGGCGGCGACCGGGCCGAGCGCCCGGTTGGAATTGAGGCTGGACAGCAGCAGGCAGAGCAGGCTGACGATCACCGTGGCCCCGGAGGCGATGATCGCCGGCGCGGCGCCCCGCCAGGCGGTCTTCATCGCGTCCCAGGGCCGCTCGTGCCGGTGCAGTTCCTCCCGGTAGCGGGCGATCAGCAGCAGCGCGTAGTCGGTGCCGGCGCCGAAGACCAGCACGGTCAGGATGCCCTGCGCCTGCCCGTTCAGCTGGATCACGTCGTTCTTCGCCAGGTAATAGACGAACACCGACGCCAGCGCGTACGACATCCCCGCCGCGAGCAGCGGAAAGAGCCAGAGCACCGGGCTGCGGTAGACGATCAGCAGGATGACCAGCACCACGACCAGGGTGACCAGCAGCAGCGGCCCGTCGATGGCGCCGAACACCTCGATCAGGTCGGCCAGCAGCCCGGCCGGTCCGGCGACGTCGACGGTCAGCCCGTTCCGGTCGCCGCCGGCGATCCCGCGCAGCTCCTCGACCACCCGGCCGATCGCCTCGCCCTCCGACTCGTCGATCGGTACGACGACCTGGAGCGCCTGACCGTCCTGGCTGGGGATCGGCGGCGGCAGCGGCCCGAGCACGCCGGGAACCTGGGCGAACCGCGCGGTGTCGGCGGCCGCCCGTTGCTTGTCGGCGTCCGTGATGCCGGAGCCGCGCTCGTAGACCACCAGCGCCGGGGTGCTCTCCCGCTCCACGAAGCCGCCGGCGAGATCCTGCGCCCGGGTCGCTTCGGCGTCGGCGGGCAGGAACGAGGCGTTGTCGTTGGTGGCGACCTCGCCCAGCTTCCCGGAGTACGGCCCGGCGATCCCGCCGACCACCAGCCAGCCGAGCACCACCAGCACCGCGATCAGCGTCGCCGCGCCAGGTCCCCGTCTTCCGGCCATCTCCACCCGTCCTTGAATCGACGCACCAATCGACGCATCGAAAGACTAAGCCGACATCGCCCATCCTGCCGCCCGAGCACGCCCCAGCGTGCCCAAACCGGACGCGGGACTCCCGCACCCTCTCCACGGTCCGTGCCCACCGGTGATCAAGAAGTTTGCGTCCGCGGGCGGCCCGTCGGTGACGCAAACTTCTTGATCACCGGGGAGGTCACGGCCGGCCGGGCGGGGCAGAGCGGTGACAACGAGAAACGCCCGTCGGCGGGGCCGACGGGCGGGGGTGGAGCGTGAGCTCCCCCGTTTGGACTCGAACCAAAAACCTGCCGGTTAACAGCCGGCTGCTCTGCCAATTGAGCTACGGGGGACTGCTTGTCACCGCGCTCCGGATCTCCCCGGCGCTCGGCGACGGCACAAGAGTACAGGATTCCCGGGGGGTCTGGTCCAGGGGGTTACCTCCACGAGCCCTCGCTTGAGAGGGTCGCGACACGGCAGGAATAAAACCGGACAAATCGTCATCACGGCACAACCAGGCATGAGCGCGGAGCAGGATGGGTAGTTAGCTGCCGACAGAGGACTAGGGCGCGACATGGTCGGTCCCGACCGGATCTCCGGGCGGGAACGGCGGAGCGTCAGGTACGAAAGGAGCCGCCATGCGCGGAAAGATCATGTTCCTTGGCGGGCTGGCTGCGGGCTTCGTCCTGGGCGCCCGTGCCGGCCGGGAGAAGTACGAGGAGCTGGTCGTCCGGGGCCGTAAGGTGCTCGACCACCCGACCGTCCAGGAGGCGGCGGGTGTCGCACAGGCCCAGGCGACCCGGCTCTACAGCGAGGGCAAGGACAAGCTCGGCCAGTCCAAGCTCGGCGAGAAGCTGGGCACCGGCAACGGCAACAAGCAGGAGCTGACCGCGGCGGACGACGCGTTCGCGGGCACGCCGGCCACCATCGGCGCCAAGTCGGGCAGCTCGTCGAGCTCCCCCAGCTCGTCGTCGTCCACCACCAGCCCGCGGCCCAAGTCGTCGGGCCCGGGCACCAACGCCAGCACCCTCTAACCCACCGCACCTTCCCGCGGGCCGGTCGTCGTTGACGACCGGCCCGCTGGCGTGTGGGCCGGAAACAGGGCAGGTCAGACCGATGCTCACCCCGGCCGATGCCACTTTCGCCGATTTGAAGCAAAAGTTCGCACCAAACATCGAAAACTTCTGCCGTCAACCTCTTCTCTTTGGTCCCTCGCGCAAATATCGTCCTGCGTAGAACCTGGCCAGGCTCTTGGTACTCGTAGCGACCCTCCTCAGCGACGGCGCTGAGGCGGACCCGCCCCGACCAGAGCGAGGTTCGATGCGCAGACCCACCGGCCGAAGGGCCACCGCCTACCTCAGCCTTCTCACCCTCGTCGGCGCGACACTCGTCGCGACCGCACCACCGCAGCCGACGCCGGCGCTCGCCGCCCCGGTGCCCGCCAGCAACGGCATGGACTACAAGGTCCTCGTGTTCACCCGGTCCGCCGGAGGCAGCCACGCCGCCACCGCCGCCGGAGTGGACGCGATCCGACAGCTCGGCAACGACCGACGGTTCACCGTGGAGGTGACCGACGACGCCCGCAAGTTCGACGAGCCGCATCTCAAGCAGTTCCGCGCCGTGGTGTTCCTGAACACCTCCGGCGACGTCCTCACCGACGGCCAGCAGGCCGCGTTCGAGCAGTACTACCGCGACGGCGGCGGCTTCGTCGGCGTCCACTCGGCCATCGAGGCCGAGCCCGGCTGGTCCTTCCTGGACAAGGTCCTGGGCACCCGGGCGACCGGCGCCGCCACGTCGGCGAACCCGGCCACCGTCACCGTCGCCGACCGGGTGCACCCCGCCTCCGAGCGGCTGCCGGAACGGTGGACGCACACCGACCGCTGGTACAACTTCGCCGACAACGTCCGGGGCGTGTCGCACGTGCTGGCCACCGTGGACGAGAAGACGTACGCCGGCGGGTCGATGGGCTTCGACCATCCGGTCACCTGGTGCAAGGACTACCAGGGCGGCCGCTCCTTCTACACCGGACTCGGCGCCACGCCGGAGAGCTACGGCAGCACCGACCTGCGCGCCCACCTCGGCGGGGCGATCCAGTGGGCGGCCGGCGTGACCGACGGCGACTGCGGCGCGACCGTGCTGGCCAACTACCAGATGACGGTGGTCGGGGCCCAGCCGAACGTCAGCGAGCCGATCGGCTTCGACACGCTCCCCGACGGGCGGGTGATCCAGACCGACCGCCGCGGCGGCGTACGCCTGCACGACCCGGAGAGCAACGAGACCACTGTGCTGGCCCAGATCCCGGTCTACACCCACAGCGAGGACGGGATGTACGGCCCGGCGATCGACCGGGAATTCGCCACCAACAAGTGGGTCTACCTGTACTACGCGCCCCCGCTGGACACCCCCGCCGGAGGCGCGCCGACCACCAGCACCGACCCGGCCGCCTGGGACCGGTGGAAGGGATACTTCCAGCTCTCCCGCTACAAGTTCGTCGACGGTGAGACCCCCTCGCTCGACCTGAGCACCGAGCAGAAGATCCTCCAGGTGCCGGTGGACCGGGGCGCCTGCTGCCACGTGGCCGGCGACATCGCCTTCGACTCCAAGAACAACCTCTGGCTGGTCACCGGGGACGACACCCCGGCCGGTGGCGGCGGGTCCGGCGGCTTCTCGCCGCACAACGACTCGGTCAGCGCCACCGGCGTCTACCAGGCGCCCTTCGTGGACGCCCGGCGCAGCTCGACCAACACCAACGACCTGCGCGGCAAGGTCCTGCGGATCGCGGTGGGGGCGGACGGCTCGTACACCGTGCCGGCGGGCAACCTCTTCCCGGCCGGCACCGAGAAGACCCGGCCGGAGATCTACGCGATGGGCCTGCGCAACCCCTTCCGGATCACCCTGGACAAGAACGACGTCGCGTACGTCACCGACTACTCGCCCGACTCCTCGACGGCCGCGGTCGGCCGGGGACCGGCGGGCACCGGCCGGATGATGGTGATCGACAAGCCGGCGAACTACGGCTGGCCGATGTGCGTGCAGCCGAACCTGCCATACATCGAGATGAACTGGACCACCAGCCCGATCTCCCCGGTCGCGCCCTTCGACTGCGCGGCGCCGAAGAACACCTCCCGGCACAACACCGGCCTGACCGACCTGCCGGCGGTCGAGAAGTCCGAGCTCTGGTACTCGTTCCAGGCGCCGACCCCGTGCCCGGAGTCCTACCTGTCGACACCGACGCAGACCTGCCCGGTGCTCTTCCCCGAGCTCGGCACCGGCGGTGTCGGGCCGCACGGGGCCGCCCGCTACGACTTCGACCCGGAGCTGAGGTCGGAGACGAAGTTCCCCGAGTACTACGACGGCGCGGTCTTCTTCGGCGAGTTCACCCGGGACACCCTCAAGGAGGTCCGGCTCGACGCCAAGGGCGACATCCTGAAGATCAACAATGTGCTGAACTGCGGCCAGGCGCCCACCACAGCGACCAAGCCGTTCCTCTGCGACAACCCGATGGACATGAAGTGGGGCGCGGACGGCAACTTCTACCTGCTGACGTACGGCGACGGGTTCTTCAACGTCAACCCGGACGCGGCGATGCTGAAGTTCAGCTACGTCAAGGGGCTGCGGGCACCGAACGCCGTGCTCACCGCGACACCCACCAACGGCACCGGGCCGCTGACCGTCGCCTTCTCCAGCGAGGGTTCCAAGGACCCCGACCCGGCGGACTCGATCTCGTTCGCCTGGGACTTCGACGGCAACGGCACCACCGACTCGGTCGACCCGAACCCGTCGCACACCTACACCGCCAACGGGGTCTACACCGCCCGGCTGACGGTGACCGACTCCAGCGGCAAGAGCGCGTCGGCGAACACCACCATCACCGTCGGCAACACCGCGCCGACCGTCACGGTCAACACCCCGCTCGAAGGCGGCTTCTTCAGCTGGGGCGACGACATCCCCTGGTCGGTGACGGTCACCGACCCGGAGGACGGGCCGGTCGACTGCGCCAAGGTCGAGGTGACCTTCGTCCTCGGCCACGACCAGCACGGCCACGGCGAGGCCAACCAGTTCGGCTGCTCCGGGGTGCTGCCCACCGACCCGGACGACGCGTCCCACGGCGGCTACATCTACGGCGTGGTCAGCGCGTCGTACACCGACGGCGGCGCGAACGGCCAACCGGCGCTGACCACCGTCGACCAGCAGATCGTCCAGGCGAAGCGGCAGGAGGTCGAGTTCGCCGCGAACGAGTCCGGCACAACCGTGGGGACCAGCGCCGACACGGGCGGCGGGCAGCAGCGCGGCAGCCTCGACCCGGGCGACTGGATCGCGGTCAACAACACCGTCAACCTGCACAACATGCAGTCCGTGACGCTGCGTACCTCGGGCGGCAGCGCGGCCACCGCCGGGCAGCCCCGGTTCGGCGTCCAGCTGCGGCTGGACTCCCCCACCGGCCCGCTGCTGACCACCGCCACGGTCAACGCGACCACCGGAAACAACGCCTTCACCAGCACCACCGTGCCGATCACCGACCCGGGCGGCACGCACCGGCTCTACCTCGTGTTCACCACCGTCCCCGGCGGCCCGACCAGCGGTTTCGGAAACCTGAACTGGGTCGAGTTCGCCGGCCAGGGCATCGGCGTCACGCCCTAGCGACGCCGTGGCCGGGGGCCGCCGTCGGCGGCCCCCGGCCGCTCCACCTGTCACCACGCACCGGAACCGAGAGAGGCAGCAGCAGATGAACGACAGTCAGCACGGAATGAGCCGGCGCCGGATGCTCGGCGCCATGGCCGGCGTCGCCGGCGCGGCCGCCGTCGGGGCCGCCGGACTGGGCTCCCCGGCCTTCGCCGGCAACGGCCTGCTCGTCCCGACCGGGAAGCGCGGCATCATCCTCTACAGCGTCCGGGACCGGATCGGCGCCGCACCGGACGCCACCGGAGTGCCGTACGGCTTCGAGCGGGTGCTCGCCCGGCTCGCCGAGATCGGCTACAAGGAGGTCGAGTTCGCCGGCTACAACCAGCACGTCTCGATCCTGGGCCGGCAGATCACCGCCGCCGAGATCCGCAAGATCCTCGACGACAACGGGCTGCGCGCCAACGGCTCGCACGCCTCCATCCCGAGCACCATCAACCCGACCACCCTCGCCGCGTTCGAGCAGCAGCTCGACATCGCCGAGACGCTGGGGATGACCCACATCGGCACCGGCAACGACCCGACCGGCAGCAACTACAAGGCCGACTGGGACGCGGCGGCGGACCGGTGGAACACCCTCGGCCAGTTGGCCGCCGCCCGTGGGCTCAAGCTCTACACGCACAACCACGACGCGGCGTACAACTTCCTGCTCGACAGCGGGCCGCTGGACGCGCTGGGCCGGCCCACCCGGTCCTCCGGCGTCCGGAAGCTGGAGTACTTCATCGGGCTCACCGACCCGGAGTACGTCTGGTTCGAGATGGACATCTACTGGGCGCACGTGGCCCAGCACCGGTTCCGCAGCTACACCGACCCGGACGGGGTGACGCAGACCGACGTCTTCGACCCGCTGGCCACGGTGGCGGCCCAGCCGATCCGGTTCCCGCTGTTCCACGCCAAGGACGGCGCGTTCAACCCGAACACCACCAGCGGGTACGACATGGTGCCGCTCGGCCAGGGCGACATCGACTACGGCACCTTCTTCGCCAACATGGGTGCCAAGGGCTACCACAACCCGATGTGGGAGCAGGACAACGCGCCGGGCGGCAGCGCCGACCCGGGCCGCTCGCTGCGCTACGCCGAGGTGAGCTACCAGCACATGTCGGGTCTGCGGGGCTGACGGACCCGAGGTGTCGATCGAGTGGCCGCACCCGGGCGTACCGGGTGCGGCCACTCGCGCCATCAGACGTAACACCGCCGTGGAAGACTCCGGCCGGAGGTGGTGGCGATGGTTCCCGTCCGACCGGAGAACGCGTACCAGGCACGACTGCTGCGGATGCTGCGCGACGACGGCCCGCGGTCGCGGGTGGAGCTGGGCGACGCGGTGGGCCTGTCCCGGTCGAGGCTGATCGCGGAGGTGGACCGCCTCGTGGAGCTGGGCCTGGTCGAGACCGCCGGGCCGGCGGCCTCCCGCGGCGGCCGGAGGTCGTCGCTGCTGCGCGTCGCCCGCACGGTCCACTTCGCCGGCGTCGTGATCGGCACGGACCGGCTCACCGTCGCCGTCACCGACGGCGAGCTGAACGTGCTGGCCGAGCTCCGCGAGCCGGCAGACATCCGCTCCGGTCCGGGGCCGGTGGTCGCCCGGGCCGGGGAACTGGTCGGCAAGCTCCGGGCCGAACTGGGCCTGGCCCAGCTCACCGGGGTCGGCGTCGGGCTGCCGGGGCCGGTCGCCTTCCGGGAGGGCACCCCGATCGCGTCCGGCGCCCTGCCCGGCTGGCACGGGTTTCCGGTGCGGGACACCCTCGGCGCCGAGCTGGGCTGCCCGACGCTGGTCGACAACGACGCCAACGTGATGGCGCTCGGCGAGCAGCACGCCGGCATCGGCCGTACCTTCGACGACTTCCTGTACGTCAAGCTCGGCACCGCGATCGGCTGCGGCCTGATGCTGCGGGGCGCTCCGCACCGGGGCGCGACGAGCGGCGCCGGCGACATCGCCCACCTGCGGCTCGCCGACGACGGCCCGGGCTGCGCCTGCGGCGAGGCGGGGTGCCTGGAGGCGTACTGCGGCGAGGCCGGGCTGGTCGCCGCGGCGCTGGACGCGGCGCGGTCGGGCCGCTCCCCCGCCCTGGCCGACCGGCTGGCCACCATCGGCACCCTGACCATGGCGGACGTCGCCGGGGCGGCGGCCGGCGGCGACCCGGCGGTGCAGGCCGTCGTGCGCGACGCCGCCCGCCGGCTGGGCCAGGTGCTGGTCGGGCTGGTGAGCTTCGTCAACCCCGGCATCGTGATCATCGGTGGCGCCCCGAACGGCCTCGGGCACACCCTGCTGGCCGAGATCCGGGCCGTGGTCTACCGCCGGTCGGCGCCGCTGACCACCGGCACGATGCCGATCGTCCTGTCCGACCTCGGCGAGCGGGCCGGCGTGGTGGGCGCGGCCCGGTTGATCAGCGAGCAGGCCTTCGCCGCCGAGTGACCGGCCCCCACGAAGCCGGCCCGGTGGCCCGACCGACCCCAGGTGCGTCCCGCCGCACGGGAGGTCAGGTAGGGGTCGATCGGGCCGGTGCGCGTCAGTCCTTGCTGCTGAACGCGGCGTCGAACGCCGCCGCGGGGGCGTCGAAGGCGAGCCGGCGGACGAACTGCAACGCCTCCGGCGCGCCGACCAGCCGGTCCATTCCGGCGTCCTCCCACTCGATGGAGATCGGCCCGTCGTAGCCGATCGCGTTGAGCGCCCGGAAGCAGTCCTCCCACGGCACGTCGCCGTGGCCGGTGGAGACGAAGTCCCAGCCCCGGCGAAGATCGGCCCAGGGCAGGTGGGACGAGAGCCGGCCGCGCCGCCCGTCGCCGGTGCGTACCTTCGCGTCCTTGCAGTCCACGTGGTAGATCCGGTCGGCGAACTCGAGGATGAAGTTCACCGGGTCCAGCTCCTGCCAGACGAAGTGCGACGGATCCCAGTTGAGCCCGAACGCCGGCCGGTGGCCGATCGCCGCGAGCGCCCGCCGCGTCGTCCAGTAGTCGTAGGCGATCTCGCTCGGGTGCACCTCGTGGGCGAAGCGGACCCCGACGGAGTCGAAGACGTCGAGGATGGGGTTCCACCGGTCGGCGAAGTCCCGGTAGCCGCGCTCGATCATCTCCGGCGGCACCGGCGGGAACATCGCCAGGGTGTGCCAGATGGACGAGCCGGTGAACCCGACCACCGTCTTCACCCCGAGCTTCGCCGCCGCGCGGGCGGTGTCCTTCATCTCCTCGGCGGCGCGCCGGCGTACCCCCTCGGGTTCGCCGTCGCCCCAGATCCTGGCCGGCAGGATGCCCTGGTGCCGCTCGTCGATCGGGTGGTCGCAGACCGCCTGGCCGACCAGGTGGTTGGAGATGGCGTGGACGCTGAGGTGGTGCTTGGCGAGGGTCTCCCGCTTGCGCTCGACGTACGAGTCGTCGGCGAGGGCCTTGTCGACCTCGAAGTGGTCGCCCCAGCAGGCGATCTCCAGCCCGTCGTAGCCCCACTCGGAGGCGAGCCGGCAGACCTCGTCGAACGGAAGATCGGCCCACTGGCCGGTGAAGAGCGTGATCGGTCGCGCCATCGTCGTTGTCTCCCCTGTCGTGATGGGGATTCCTCAGCGTGGGCGGGGCGAGGGGCCACCAGTGCGGAGGCGTCACGGGTCGCCGGTGGGTGCGGCACGCACCTGGGCCCGACGGGTTGCGCCTCCCGCCGGGTCACCGGCCACCTCGCGGTCGCCGCCCTCACTCTAGGACCGCCGGGACCGGCTGGGAAGGGGCCGCCACGGACCCGCGGACGTCACTCGGCCTGCTCCTCGGCGGCGGGCAGCTCGGCGCGCACCGACCAGCCGCCGTCCGGGCGGGGGCCGGCGGTGAAGGTGCCGCCGACCGCCTCGGCCCGCTCGCGCAGGCCGAGCAGGCCGAGCCCGGCGCTCGGTTCCGGCGCCGGGGACGCCTCGGCGCCGGTGTCGCGTACCTCGATGGCGACGCCGTCGGGGTCGTAGCGCAGCCGGACCGCGACCGCCGCGCCCGGCGCGTGCCGGTGTGCGTTGGTCAGCGACTCCTGGATGATCCGGTACGCCGCGACGTCCACCTCGGTGGGCAGCGGGCGGGGCTGGCCGGCCACGGTCCAGCGCACCGGCTGGCCGGTGCTGAAGCCCTCCACCAGGGCGTCCAGCCGGTTCAGGCTGGGGGCCGGCTCGGTGGGCGCGCTGGTCTCCTCCGGCCGCAAGGTCCGCTCGGCCCGCCGGGCCCCTTCCGCCAGCACCGCCACGTACGCCCGCCGGCTGCGCACCGCGTCGCCGACGGCCACCGCGACGCCGAACCAGAGCAGCAGCACCACCACCGCCGGGTCCGGCCCGACCACGCCGAGCGTGGCGGTCGCCGCCGCGCCGACGGCCAGGGCGCCGACCAGGCCGGCCACGGCGGCGGTCCGCCGGTCGGCGCGGGTGGCGACGGTGTACGCGGCGATCGCCACGGTGAGCACCATGGGCCCCCGGGCGACCCCGGCGAGCTGCGCGAGCACCACGCTGACGGTGGTCAGGGCGAGCACCGGCAGCGGGTGACGGCGGCGCACCGCCAGCGCCCCGGAGCCGATGGCGGCGAGCAGCACGGCGGCGAGGCTGAGCGGCGCCCCGGGCGGTCCGCCGGGCGGGTTCACCGGCAGCAGGCCGGCCACGAAGAGCGCGGCGGCCAGCAGCGCGTCGACGACCGCCGGGTGCGCCCGCGCGATCCGGCGCCACTCCGCGAGCCGTCCCATGCGGTCAAGGTACGGCAGCCGCCCGGCCCGGGGACGCGGCACCGCCGGGGTGCGTGGGCACCCCGGCGGCGTCGCGTGCACCGGATCGACGTGGTGGACGACCCGGTGGGTGGGTCAGGGCAGGACCCACTTCTGGTTGGCCGCGCCGTTGCAGGTCCAGAGCTGGACCGGGGTGCTGTCGGCGGAGTTGTTGCCGGCCACGTCCAGGCACTTGCCGGACTGCGGGTTACGCAGCGACCCGTCGGCCTGGGCCGACCAGTTCTGGGCGCCGCTGCCGTTGCAGGTCCAGAGCTGGATCTTGGTCCCGTCGGCGGAACCGCCGCCGGAGACGTCCAGGCACTTGCCCAGCGCCTTGATCGTCGAGTTCGGCGTCACCGTCCAGGTCTGCGCCGTGGTGCCGTTGCACGTGTAGAGCTGGATCTGCGTGCCGTCGGCCGTGCCGCTGCTGCGGACGTCCAGGCACTTGCCGGCCAGGCCCTTGATCGGTCCGGTGCCGCCGGTGCCGCCGCCACCGCCCCGGACCAGGGTGAAGTCGTCGACGTCGAAGAGCCCGGTGCCGGTGCCGGTGTAGGTCAGGTACAGGTTCTGGGTGCCGGACGGCACCCCGGTCAGGGCGGTGGTGACGTCGGCGTACGTTGTCCAGCTCCCGGTGTTGGGCACCGCGACCGAGCCGAGGATCGTGCCGGTGGTCGAGCCGGTGCGCACCTGGATGGTGCCGCCGGGCCCGCCGGAGACGACCCGCGCCCGGAACGACGTCACCCCGGTCAGGTCCACCCCGTTGTACGCCGACCAGTCGCCCGGGTCGATGTAGCCGAGGGTCTGCCCGCCGTTCGCGCCGGCCTTCGTGAACGGGGTGACCCCGCTGGCCGAGCTGAACGCCTCGGCCTGGACGGTGGTGTTGCCGCCCGGCGGGGTGGAGCCGAGTTCCTTGATCCGGATGTTGCGGAACGAGGCGTCGTCGCCGGTGCCGTGGTTCTGCAGGCCGATGTGCCCGGCGAGCGAGCGGACCGGGTTGGTGTTGGTGAAGTCGTTGATCTTCACGCCGTTGAGGAAGACCTGGAGCCGCTCGCCCTCGACCAGCAGCTCGTAGGTGTTCCACTCGCCCGGCGGGTTCAGCGCCGCGTCCCGGGCGGCGATGTCCGCGGACTTGAAGGTGTAGACCGCGCCGGTGGTGCGGTCGGCCGCGTCGGTGGCGTCGATCTGGATCTCGTAGCCGTTGTTCACCGCCGACCAGGGGTCGGTGGATGGCGGGAAGCCGATGAAGACCCCGGAGTTGTCGTCGCCGG
Source organism: Micromonospora sp. L32 (assembly GCF_052068055.1). NCBI lineage: Bacteria > Bacillati > Actinomycetota > Actinomycetes > Micromonosporales > Micromonosporaceae > Micromonospora > Micromonospora sp. L32. Next base: position 479,532 of record NZ_JBQHDD010000004.1, read on the forward strand.
CGAGCCGCCAGTCCAGCTTGAGCGAGTAGTTGGTGAACTGCTTCGCGCTGTACCAGTAGAGCCCCATCCCGCCGACCGAGGTGAGCGTGGCGTCGGCATTGGTGAAGCTGCCCGGCCCGGCCTGCGACCAGCCGGTGGTGGAACCGTTGTAGAGGGTGGTGTAGCCGGTCTCCGGCCGGCAGTCGGCCTTGGCGCGGCCGGCCGCGTAGCGGATGCCGCCGAGCAGGTGGGCCCGGAACGCCGGTTCGGCGTACGACGCCTGGGTGTGCCCACCACCGGTGTAGAAGGCCCGGCCGCCGCTGTAGGTCTTGCACCAGGAGTGCGGGTGGTCCGCGCCCATCCCGCCACCGGAGTACGACGACTCGTCCAGGGTGGCCAGCACCCGGGCGGTGGAGCGGGCGTTGGTCTGGTAGTTGTACCACTCGTCGGTGCGGGTCCAGGTCTGCGGCAGGTGCGCGCTGGCCGGGTGCGCCCGGTTCTCCACCTTGACGTTGGCCTGCTGGATGGCCGGATGCGAGGCGAAGTACGCCCCGACCAGGTTGCCGTAGAACGACCAGCCGTACTCGGTGTCGGCGGCGGCGTGCACGCCGACGTACCCGCCGCCGGAGCCGATGTACGACTCGAAGGCGGTCTGCTGGCTGGCGTTGAGCACGTCGCCGGTGGTGTTGAGGAAGACCACCGCCTCGTACTGGGCCAGGTTGCCGGTGGTGAACGCGGCGGCGTCCTCGGTGGCGGTGACGGTGAAGCTGTTGGCCGCGCCCAGGTCCCGGATGGCCTGGGTGCCGACGGCGATGGAGTCGTGCCGGAACCCGGCGGTCTTGGAGAAGACCAGCACGTCGTACGGGGCGTCGGCGGCGGACGCCGGGGTGGCGGGGGTGGTGCAGGCGATGACGGCGAGGACGGCGGTGGCCGCGCCGAGGACGGGACGCAGGAGTCTGCGCATGTCGCTCTCCTATCGGTGGGCGGGGGCCCCGGGCGGGCCGGCGGGCCGGGCGGGGCCCCGCGCGTTCACTCGGTTACGGCAGGGTCCACTTCTGGTTGGCGGCGCCGGTGCAGGTCCAGAGGTGCACCGGGGTGCTGTCGGCGGAGTTGTTGCCCGAGACGTCGAGGCACTTGGCGGACTGCGGGTTGCGTACCGTGCCGTCGGCCTGGGCGGACCAGTTCTGCGCGCCGCTGCCGTTGCAGGTCCAGAGCTGGATCTTGGTGCCGTCGGCCGAGCCGCCGCCGGAGACGTCCAGGCACTTGCCGAGCGCCTTGATGGTCGAGTTCGGCGTCACCGTCCAGGTCTGCGCCGTGGTGCCGTTGCAGGTGTAGAGCTGGATCTGGGTGCCGTCGGCGGTGGCGGCGTTGCGGACGTCCAGGCACTTGCCGGCGAGCCCGACCACCGGCCCGGTGCGCACCGTCGCGCCCGTGGTGAGGGTGAACGAGTCGACGTCGTAGAGCGCCCCGGTGCCCGACCCGGCGAAGGTCAGGTAGAGCGTCGTGGTGCCCGCCGGTGCCCCGGAGATGGCGCCGGTGACCGTGGTGAAGGAGTCCCAGGCGCCGGTGACCGGCACCGTGGCCGAGCCGAGCACCGTGCCGGTGGCCGACCCGGCCCGGACCTGGAGGGTGCCGCCCGCGCCGGCCGAGGAGACCCGGGCGCTGAACGAGGTGACGTTGCCCAGCTGGTACGGCTGGAAGGCGATCCAGTCCCCGTTGTTGATGTCGCCGACGGTCTTGCCGCCCTCGGCGGTCGCCTTGTCGAAGGTGTTGATGCCGGACGAGGTCTTGAAGTGTTCGGCCTGCCGGTGCCGGGGCTGGAGGGTGTGCTGGGTGTGCGTGGTCAGCCCGCCCGCGTCGGTGTACTCGGCGTCGAAGATGGCGAAGATGTTCGCCGCGTCGTCGTGCTCACCGTCGACCGGGATGGCGATCGAGCCGGAGCAGCCGGTCTTCGAGGTGATCTGGTGGCCGTGCTGGTCGTGGCCGAGCACGTAGGTCATCTTGACCTTGGTGCAGTCGATCGTGCCGTCCTCGGGGTCGGTGACGGTGATGCTGAAGGGCACCGTGTCGCCGTAGGAGAAGAGCTTGCCGTTGCCGGGGCTGTTGATCGTCACGGTCGGGGCGGTGTTGCCGACGCTGATCACCACGCTGGCGCTGCCGGTGGCGTTCTGCGGGTCCTTCACCGTCAGCGTGGCGGTGTACGTCCCGTTGGTGGTGTAGGTCTTCGACGGGTTGGCGGCGGTGGAGGTGGTGCCGTCGCCGAAGTTCCACGCGTACGTCAGCGCCCCGCCCTCCGGGTCCGACGACCCGGCGGAGGAGAAGGTGACGGTCAACGGGGCGGCGCCGGAGGTCTTGTCCGCGGTCGCCTTCGCCGTCGGCGCCCGGTTGCCGCCGCCGATGTGGTCGAAGCGGTAGAGCGCCGAGTTGGCGTCGCCGTTGAAGTAGCCGGTGCCGTAGTCGAGCACGTAGTACGCGCCGTCCGGGCCGAAGGCGGAGTCCATCACCTGCTTGCCGGTCCACGGGAAGCTGTCGATGGTGCCGCGCGAGCCGTCGGCGTTGACGTGGATCGGCTTGATCCAGCCGCGGCCGAACTCGGTGGCGAAGAACTGCCCGTCGAAGGACTGCGGGAACTTGGTGGCCGACGTCGACGACGCGTTGTAGCGGTAGACCGGGCCGGCCATCGGGGACTCGGAGCCGCCGCCGAACTCGGGCGGGCTACCGGCGTCGCCGGCGTACCGGATCCAGGCCGGCTTGGCCGCGGGCAGCGTGCTCTGGCCGGTGTTGCGGAACGAGTTGTTGGTGGGGCCGCCGGTGCAGTTGTACTTGGCGCCCCCGGTGCCGGTGGCGAAGTCCCACTCGTTGTAGGTCTCGGTGCTGGTGTTGGTGCCGGTGCAGTACGGCCAGCCGTAGTTGCCCGGCGCGGTGACCCGGTTGAACTCGACCTGGCCGGAGGGGCCCCGGGTGGCCGAGGTGGTGCCGGCGTCGGGGCCGTAGTCGCCGACGTAGACGATCCCGGTGGCCTTGTCGACGCTCATCCGGAACGGGTTGCGGAAGCCCATCGCGTAGATCTCGGGCCGGGTTTTCGCGGTGCCGACCGGGAAGAGGTTGCCGGACGGGATCGAGTACGACCCGTTGGCGTTCACCTTGATCCGGAGGATCTTGCCGCGCAGGTCGTTGGTGTTGGCGGCGCTGCGCTGCGCGTCGTATCCGGGGTTGCGGTTGGTCCGCTCGTCCAGCGGGGCGTAGCCGGCGGAGTCGAACGGGTTGGTGTCGTCCCCGGTGGACAGGTAGAGGTTGCCGGCGGCGTCGAAGTCGATGTCCCCGCCGACGTGGCAGCACAGCCCCCGGTCGGCGGGTACGTCCAGCACGTCGACCTTGCTGGCCTGGTTGACGGTGAAGTCGGCGTTGAGGGTGAACCGGGACAGCCGGTTGACGCCCTGCCAGGCGGAGAAGTCGCTGCCGGTGGCCGGCGCGTCGCCGGCGGGGGTGGACAGCGGCGGGGCGTAGTAGAGGTAGATGTGCCGGTTGGTGGCGAAGTTCGGGTCGACGCCGACGCCCTGCAACCCCTCCTCGTCGTGGGTGTAGACCGACAGGGTGCCGATCACCGAGGTGGTGCCGTTGGCGTCGGTGCGCCGCAGGGTGCCGTTGCGGGCGGTGTGCAGGACCGAGCGGTCCGGCAGCACGGCCAGGGACATCGGCTCGCCCGTCTCGGCGACGCCGCGGGCCAGCTCGACCTGCTGGAAGTCGGTGGCGGTGATCACGTGGGCGGCGGCCGGGGCGGGGCCGCCGAGGGCGGTCGGGCCGACCGTGACGCCGACCGTGCCGACGGCCGCCACCAGGAGCAGGGCGGACGCGGCGGAGGACCATCGTGGGGAGTGGTGGGTGGGTTCGTCCTTCATGGACATTCTGTGCTGTCCCTTCCTGACGAGTGACTGCCAGGGTGGGGCGCGCGCCGTCGCGCCGGTGCCGGGTACGGGGATGCGGCAGGGCCGTCCGGGCGGCGCCGGACCGGCCGTGACCACCGGTCGGGGCGGGGGGACCGCGCGCCCGGAGGCCACCAGTCGATGGGTTACCGCGCCGCCGGTTCACCTCGACGAAACATGTTCGTGATGCCACGAACATTAAGGCTTGTGAATTTGTCTGTCCATACCTTCTGCCCCATGGAAGCGAACTTTCGTTCAATCGGCTGAAAGCTCGCGGGCATGGCGAGGAAAGGCCCCGGCGGGCCGTGGCGCGCCGACGTCAGCTCCGGCGGTGCACCGCCTGGTCGGCCAGCGCGGCCAGCGCCGCCAGCGCCGGCTTCTCCAGCGGCAGCCGGTCCAACGCCGCCCGGGCGGCGTCCGCCCGCAGCACGATCAGCCGCTCGATCTGCTCCCGGGCCCCGGTCGCCTCGATGATCGCGCGCAGCTCGGCCGCGCCGTCGGCGTCCAGGCCGGGATTGCCGAACAGGTCGCGCAGCCGGACGCTCTGCGCCCGGTCGGCGGCGTCGCGGGCCAGCGCCATCATCACCGTCGGCTTACCCTCGCGCAGGTCGTCCAGGACGGACTTGCCGGTCACCGCCGGGTCACCGAAGACGCCGAGCACGTCGTCACGGAGCTGGAACGCGTCGCCGAGCGGGTCGCCGAAGTCGGTGAGCGCGGCCACCAGCTCCGGCTCCGCGCCGACCAGCGCCGCGCCGATCTGCAACGGGCGGGTGACCGTGTACCGGGCGGCCTTCATCCGGATCACGGTGAGCGCGCTGGCCACCGAACCGTCCCCGACACCGGAGACCAGGTCCAGGTACTCCCCCGCGATCACCTCGGTCCGCATCCGGGCGAAGACCGCGTACCCCCGGCAGACCTGCGCGGTGCTCAACCCGCACTCGTGGAACATCTGATCCGACCAGGCGGCGCAGAGGTCCCCGCAGAGCAGCGCGGTGTTGCGCCCGTACGCCTCCGGGTCGCCGCGCCAGGCGGACCGGGTGTGCAGGTCGGCGAAGAGCCGGTGCACCGACGGCGCGCCCCGGCGGCGGTCGCTGCCGTCGAGGATGTCGTCGTGGATCAGGGCGAACGCGTGGAACAGCTCCAGCGCCGCCGCGGCGACCACGATCGGCCGGTCGTCCCCGCCGCCGGCGCCGCGCCAGCCCCAGTAGCAGAACAGCGGGCGCAACCGCTTGCCGCCGGCCAGCACGAAGCGGTGCAGGGCGGCGAAGATGCCGCGCGGCGCGCCGTCCGGCCAGTCCGGCCCCTGCCGGTCCAGGAAGGCCACCAGTTCGGCGTCGAAGCGCGCCCGCAGCCCGCTGGTGTCGGTCGGGGGCGCGGTGACAGTCACCGCCGCTCCTCCGGTCCGGACAGCGGTCCGGCCGGACCGGGCGGTCGCCCGGAACCACCCGACGACGCCACGGCGGCCCGGGACGGGACCGGCGCCGCACCGGCCGGGGCGGACGGCGGGGCCAGCCCGGCCAGCTCCAGCAGCAGCGCCTTCACCTCGGTGGCCGCGAGCCGGTCCCGGGCGGCGGCCGGGTCGGAGCAGAGCAGCACCGGGGCGTCCGCCGGGTCGGCGGGCAGCCGACCGTGCGAGCCCCGGACCGCCCGCGCCCCGGCGTCGAGGCCGACCACGCTCATCAGGTACCGCATGCCCAGCTTCTTGCGGGCCAGCGCGACCGCCGCCCGGCGCTTCGCCGCCCCGGGCGCGGCCGGGTCGAAGAAGAGCTCCGCCGGGTCGTACCCGGGTTTGCGGTGGATCTCGACGAGCCGGGCGAAGTCCGGGGCGCGGGCGTCGTCCAGCCAGTAGTAGTACGTGAACCAGGCGTCCGGCTCGGCCACCAGCACCAGCTCGCCGGCGCGCGGATGGTCCAGCCCGGCCGCCGCCTTGCCGTCGGCGTCGAGCACCTCGGCCACCCCGGGCAGGCCGGCGCAGAGCTTCGCCACCGCCGGCACGTCGGCCGGGTCGCGGACGTAGACGTGGGCCACCTGGTGGTCGGCCACGGCGAAGGCCCGCGACGTCCACGGGTCCAGGTACTCCATCCCGGCCTGGGTGTAGACCCGCAGCAGCCCCTCGGCGCGCAGCAGCCGGTTGACGTCCACCGGGCGGGAGACGTCGGTGATGCCGTACTCCGACAGCACCACCACGGTCGCGTCCCGCGCGCGGGCGGCGTCCAGCAGCGGGCCCAGCACCGCGTCCAGCTCCGCCGCCGCGGCGGCGGCCCGGGGCGAGGACGGGCCGAAGCGTTGCAGGTCGTAGTCGAGGTGCGGGACGTAGACCAGGGTGAGGTCCGGGGCGTGGTCGGTGAGGATCCGCTCGGCGGCCCGGCAGATCCACGTTGAGGAGGGCAGCCCGGCGCCGGGCCCCCAGTAGGTGAAGAGCGGGAAGGTGCCCAGCGCGTCGGTGAGTGTGTCGTGCAGCTCCGGCGGGTCCGTCCAGCAGTCCGGCTCCTTGCGACCGTCGGCGTGATAGATCGGGCGGGGGGTGACCGTCCAGTTCACGTCCGCGCCCATCGCGTACCACCAGCAGACGTTGGCCACCGTGTAACCCGGTTCGGCCCGGCGGGCGGCCTGCCAGAGCTTCTCCCCACCGACCAGCGCGTGGTGCTGCCGCCACAGCAGCACCTCGCCGAGGTCGCGGAAGTACCAGCCGTTGCCCACGATCCCGTGCCCGGCCGGGAGCTCCCCGGTGAGCAGGGTCGCCTGCGCCGAGCAGGTCACCGCGGGCAGCACCGTGCCCAGGCCGGCGGCGAATCCCTCGTCGGCGACCGCGCGCAGCCGGGGCATGTGCGCCAGCAGCCGCGGGGTCAACCCGACCACGTCCAGCACCACCAGTCGACGGCTCATGCCGGCACCTCGGAATGTCGGTCGGCCACTCGTTCACTCATCGTCGTACCCCTCCGGTCGTCGGGACGGGACTCCCCCGCCGGTGCCAGGCCGAGCGCGACCAGCTCGTCGCGGGCGAAGGCCAGCTCGGCGGCGATGCCGGCGGCCAGCTCCGCGTCGGTGCGCGGCCGGCGCGCCGCCGGCAGCACCCCCCACGTGTACGTCTCGACGTCGAGGTGGTCGCAGCCGGCGGCGGGACCGGCGAACAGCTCGGCCAGCGCGGTGCGCAGCACCGGCACGGTCGAGGTCAGCGGTGGTTCGGGCGGGGCGTGCAGCGGCACGTGGTAGTGCACCCGCCACGGCCCCGGCGGCCGGTCGGCCAGCGCGCCGTCCAGGTCGTCGGCGGCGTACGCCGGGTCGGCCGGGTCGGCGGCGTGGGCGGTGCCGGCGGCCCGGGTCTGGTGCAGGAAGCGGGGCTCCACCCAGCGCGCCAGCGCGTCGGCGGCGGCCGGCGGGTGGGCCGCCTCCAGGGCGGCGGAGACCTGCACCTTCACCACCGGGAGCCCGGCGGCGCGCAGCCGGGCCAACGCCTCGGCCGGTTCCTCCCAGGCGCAGGCGAGGTGCGCCAGGTCCAGGCAGACGCCGAGCCGGTCGGTGTCCACGACGGCCAGCGCGGTGACCGCCTGCCCGGTGCGCTCGACCACGCAGCCCGGCTCCGGCTCGAAGCCGACCCGCACCGGGCGGCCGGTGTCCCGTTCGATCGCGGCGAGCCCGGCCGCGAGGTCGTCCAGCCGGCGGCGGGCGGCGTCGGCGCGGGTGGCGTCCCAGGGCTGCCGCCAGGCCAGCGGCAGGGTGGAGATCGAGCCCCGGGCCGCGTCGTCGGGGAGCAGGTCGGCCAGCACCCGGGCCAGGTCGAGGGTGTAGCGCAGCCGGGCGTCGCTGGTCCAGTCCGGACGGTAGACCGCGCCCTTGACCACGGGTGCCTGGAAGGCCGCGTACGGGAAGCCGTTGAGGGTGACCACCTCCAGCCCGCGACGGGTCAGCTCGGCGCGCAGCCGGCGCCGGGCGGCCGGGTCGGCGGCCAGCTCGGCGGCGACCGGCGCGGCCAGCCAGAGACCGAGCCCGAGCAGGTCGGCGCCGAGCGCCTCGCGCACCGGCTCGGCGTGGGTCCGCAGTTGGGCGAGGATGCCGGCGGCGTCCTCGGCGGGGTGCACGTTGGTGCAGTAGCCGAGGTGGACGGTGCTGCCGTCGGCGTGCCGCAGCCGCATCAGTCGCCGCCGCGCAGGATCGAGTTCCCGGCGAAGGTCCCGGCCGACGCGGCGTCCAGGTCGGTCAGGTCGAGCCGGCCGGACTGCCCGTAGAACTCCACCGGGTTGCGCCAGAGCACCCGGTCGACGTCGTCGTCGGTGAACCCGGCCAGCAGCATCGCCTCGCCGGTGGCCCGGGTCAGCAGCGGGTCCGAGCGCCCCCAGTCGGCGGCGGAGTTGACCAGCACCCGCTCCGGCCCGTACGTCCGCAGCAGCTCCACCATTCGGGGCGGGGACATCTTGGTGTCCGGGTAGATGGAGAAGCCCAGCCAGCAGCCGCTGTCCCGGACCAGTTTGACGGTGACCTCGTTGAGGTGGTCCAGCACCACCCGGCCGGGGTCGATGCCGGACTCGGCGACCACCGCGAGGCTGCGCTCGACGCCCCGGGCCTTGTCCCGGTGCGGGGTGTGCACCAGCGCCGGCAGGTCGTGCGCCACGGCCAGGGCCAGCTGGGCGGCGAACGCCTCGTCCTCCTGCGGGGTCATCGAGTCGTACCCGATCTCGCCGACCGCCACCACGGTGTCCTTCTCCAGGTAGCGCGGGAGCAGGTCGAGCACCGGGCGGCAGCGCGGGTCGTTGGCCTCCTTCGGGTTGAGCGCGACGGTGGCGTGGTGCCGGACGCCGAACTGCCCGGCCCGGAACGGCTCCCACCCGATCAGCGAGTCGAAGTAGTCGGCGAAGGAGGCGGGGCTGGTGCGGGGCTGCCCCAGCCAGAACGCCGGCTCCACCACCGCGCGGACCCCGGCGGCGGCCATCCGCTCGTAGTCGTCGGTGGTCCGCGACGTCATGTGGATGTGCGGGTCGAAGATGCGCATTCACGCCTCCCTGATGGTGAGCCGGTCGAGCAGGTCGGTGGCGTCGGCGGGCAGGTCCCGGCCGGCGGCGTGCCGCTCCGCGGCGAGCGCGGCGAGCATCGCGGCCAGCTCGCCGTCGGCGCGACGGTCCAGGTCGGCCACGCCGGCCAGCGGCACGCCGGCGAAGACGCACTTGAGCACCGCCTGCCGCCAGGACGCCGGGTCCAGGTGCCGGGCGTACGGGCCGAGGGCGGCGGCCACCAGCCGGGTGTCGTTGGTGCGGATCGCGTCGTGCAGCAGCGGCACCCCGGCCGCGCCGACGGGCAGCAGCGGCAGCGCCTTGAGCACGGCCCGCTTCTCGGCGGCGTCACCGTGCCGGTACAGCGCCTCGGCGTGCCTGGCGTGGTCGGCGGGCAGCGCGGTGAGCAGCAGCGCGCGGGCCGCCTCGTCGGCGGTCCAGCCGGGCGCGCCGGCCAGGTCGCCCCGACCGCAGTGCCGGCCGGCGGCCGGGAAGAACCGCGCGATCGTCGCGGGTTCGGCCGCCACGCGGCGCAGCGCCGCCGCCAGCCAGTCGGGATCGGGTACGCCCTCGAGCGCGGCCCGCAGTCGATCCGGTGTCATCCGTCTCTCCTCCCCTGGTGCTGGTCGGTGTCTAGGCCACCTCGGTCGCCCGGTGCGACAGGCCGGTCGGGGCGGCCCCGGCGGCTCGGCCCGCCTCGGCGGCGGCGCGCAGGAAGTCGATGGACCGGGCGGCGACGGTGGGTGCGGCGTGCGAGTGCCGGGGCAGCTCCACCGCCACCAGCCCCCGGTAGCCGGCGTCGGTGAGGGCGCGCAGCACCGGCGGGAAGTCGATCTCGCCGGCGCCGAACTCCAGGTGTTCGTGCACGCCCCGGCACATGTCGTCGATCTGTACGTTGACCAGGTGCGCGGCCACCTGGTGGACGCACTCGGGCACCGGGCGCGGTTCCAGGCAGCGGCAGTGTCCGATGTCGAGGGTAATGCCGAAGCGCGCCGGATCGCCGAGGGCCTGCCGCAGCCGCTGCCAGCCGGCGATGTCCTCGACGAGCATCCCGGGCTCCGGCTCGAAGCCGAGGGTCATCCCGGCGCGGTCCGCGGCGTCGAGCACCGTGGCGCAGCCGGCGACCAGCCGGTCCCAGGCGACGGCCGGCGGTACGGCGTCGGGGCGTACGCCGGCCCAGCAGGAGACCGCCTCCGCGCCGAGGTCGGCGCCGATCCGGACCGCCCGGGTCAGGAAGTCGATCCGGCGGGCCGGCTCGTCGTGCAGCAGCGTCGGCGCGTGCTTGTGCCAGGGGTCGAGCAGGTAGCGGGCCCCGGTCTCGACCACCACGGCGAGGCCGAGCAAGTCCAGCCGGCGGGCCACCTCGTCGACCCGGCGGGCCAGCCCGGGCGCGAACGGGTCGAGGTGGTCGTGGTCGAGGGTGAGCGCGACGCCCTGGTAGCCCAGTTCGGCGATGACCGCGAGGGCGTCCTCCAGCCGGTGGTTGGCGAAGCCGTTGGTGCCGTAGCCGAACCGCGGCCCCGCCCCGCCCCGGTGCTCCCGGCCGACCGGGTCAGGGGTCGGCTGCGGCGGCGGGGTCGGCGGGTGGGGCCGCGCGGTGGTCATGTCGGGGAGATCCTGCGGGCCAGGCGCCGGCCCAGCGGCGCGGCGGCCGCCACCGCCAGGCCGAGCAGGCCGGCACCGGCCCGGGCGGTGAGCGCGCCCTGCAACGCCGGCAGCCCGGTGATCCCGGCGCCGACCGCCGCCCGTACCCGGCCGGCGGACGGGTCGGCCGCCACCCGGGCCTGCGCCCCGCCGTACCGGGCGGCGTACCAGCCGGCCAACACGACGGGCAGCACGGCGGCGGCGCGGCGCGCGCCGGCAGCGGGGCCGGCGGCGGCGATCGCGACCAGGGCGGTGCCGGCGAGGGTGCGCAGCGGCAGCGCGGTGTCCGCGCCGGCCACCTCGCGTCGGGAGAGCGCGGTGACGGTGACGGTGTGCGCGGCGACGGTGAGCGCCGCCGGCAGCGCCCGGACCGGCCGCCCGCCGGTCGCGCCGAGCAGCACGTCCAGCCCCCGGCAGGCGGCCATCACGGCCGGGCCGGCGGCGGTGTTCTTCGCCGCCAGGTCGTACCCCCAGATCGTCGCGGCGAGCGGGATCGCGACGGCGGCGGCCCGGCGGCCGCCCGTGACGGCGGCCAGGCCCAGGCCGGCGGCGGTGAGGCCGGCGGCGAGACCGAGCGCGGCGGCGGGCGGGACCCGGCCGCTGGGGATCGGCCGCTCGGGGCGTTCGACCGCGTCCAGCCGGCGGTCGGCCCAGTCGTTGGCGGCCATCCCGGCCCAATACAGCAGCACCGACGCGCCGGCCAGACCGGCGGTACGCGGACCGAGCGCCCCGGCCGCGGCGGCGCCGGCGACCACGTCACCCGGTACGGAAAGCGCGGCCGGCGCCCGGACCAGCTCGACCAGGTCGCCCAGCGTGCTCACGCGGCGGCCTCGGTGTGCAGCCGCCCGGTGAACTCGACCAGCCGCTGCCACTGCTCGGCCAGCGAGTGGGTGGGTGAGCCGAGCGGGTCCTTGAAGAAGAACGCCAGGTCGGTCAGGGGGCCGACCCGGCCGGCGGCGTGCGCGGCGGCGGTGAGCCGGGCCAGGTCGAGCACGAGCGGGGCGGCGAGCGCGGAGTCGCAGCCGTGCCAGCTGAACTCCATCCGCATGCCGGTGCCGAGGAAACCGGTGAAGGTGATCAGGTCCCAGGCGGTCTTGAAGTCGCCCAGCTCCTCGACGTACTCGATGCGGGTGCCGCCCTGCGGCAGGTAGCCGAGGGTCTCGCCGAGGACCCGCTGCTTGCTGCTCACCTTGGCGGCGTTGGCGGCCGGGTCGGCGAGGGTCGCGCCGTCGCCGCCACCGAGCAGGTTCACCCCGGACCAGGAGCGCACGGCCAGGTGCCGCATCGCGAACATCGGCGCGAGCACCGACTTGACCAGCGTCTCCCCGGTCTTGCCGTCGTGCCCGGCGTACGGCAGGCCGCGCGCGACGGCCAGCTCGGCCAGTGCCGGCAGCCGCAGCCCGGTGGACGGGGTGAAGTCGACGTACGGGCAGCCGGCCTCGACGGCGGCGTACGCGTAGAGCGAGCTGGGCGGCAGTACCTCGTCGGGGCCGGCGAGCGCGGCCCGCAGGGCGGCCGGGTCGGCGTGCCCGGGGTGCGGCCGGGCGGCCGGTTCGGTGGCGGAGACGTCGACCATCACCACCCGGTCCAGCCGGTGCCGTTGGCGGAACGCGGTGAGGTCGGCGACGACGGCGGCGGCCCGATCCGCCTGGGCGCCGCCGGTGGGGGCGGGTCGCAGGTCCTCCTCGACGGCGGTCAGCTCGGCGGCGAGGGTGGCGGCCAGCCGGCCGGGCAGCACGCCCGCGTCGGCGAGCGTCTCGGCCCGCTTGGTCAGCGGGGTGGTGGCCAGGTCGTGGCCGCCGAAGAACAGGTCGGCGAAGGTGGGCAGGGCCGGCCCGCGCAGCGCGGGCAGCTCGGTGACGCAACCGGTCGGCGCGGTGAGCCCGGCCCGCAGGGCGAGACCGCCGACGATGCTGGTGGTCGCGACCGAACCGCGCGCCCCCACCAGCCAGACACCCGTACGCATGGTGCTCCTTCCGTCCGGAGGAACCGCCCTTGCATTTAGCAAAATCAATATCAGATCGTGCGCTGGAAAGACACCGTTCCGCCGGGGCCCCGTCCGCCCGGACGTCCGGGGCGGGACCGGGCCGCGGCGGCGACGTCGGCGGCGCGACGCCGGACCCGGTACCCCGCACGGCGTGCGGACGGGGCTGGCAGGCAGGGTCGGTCGGCGTCTCGGCCCTGCCTCCCCCGTATCCGGTCGACGGGCGGCGGCGCGCCCCGCGACCGGACGTGTGGTGGTGGTGGCGGCCCGGACCCGGCCGGTGGCGGCCGGGCCTGCTGCGGGTCGCCGGGACGGTGGTGGCGGTCCTCCGGTGCGGCCGGGGAATCCCGGTCCGGCCGCACCGGACGACCGTCGTACGCGTGCGCCGCCGGCCATCTTGGCCGGGGCGGCACGCCCTCCGGTGCCGATCCCGTCCCGCCCGCGGGGCGCAACCGCGGTCGGGTCCTCGCCGATCGGCGCCGGAGGTGGCCTGGTCAGACGGCGAGCGCGGCGAGCGCGGGCTCCACCTCCGTCCACCGGGAGCCCAGCTCCGCCGACCGGGTCACCGCGTCCAGCACCAGCTGGACCTGCAACGCGTCGGCGAAGGAGGGCGTCGGGTCGGCGCCGGTCGCCACCGCCTCGACGAAGTCGCGCATCTGGTGGGTGAAGGAGTGCTCGTAGCCGATGATGTGCCCCGGCGGCCACCAGGCCGACAGGTACGGATGCTCCGCCTCGGTCACCAGGATGCGGCTGAAGCCCTGCTCGGCCGTGGGCCGGGTGGCGTCGTAGAACTCCAGCTCGTTGAGGCGTTCCAGGTCGAAGGCGACGGTCCCGAGGGACCCGTTGATCTCCACCCGGAGGGCGTTCTTGCGACCGGTGGCGAACCGGCTCGCCTCGTACGTGGCCAGCGCCCCGTCGTCGAGGCGGGCGACGAAGACCGCCGCGTCGTCGACGGTGACCGGGCCGGTGGCCCGACCGTTGCCGTCGGCCTGCGCGGCCAGGCCGCTCGACCCGCCCGGCAACGGCCGTTCCTTGACGAACGTCTCGGTCACCGCGCTGACCCCGGTGATCCGCTGGCCCGTGACGTACTGGGTCAGGTCGATGATGTGCGCGCCGATGTCACCGAGCGCACCGGAGCCCGCCCTGTCCTTCTGCAACCGCCACACCAGCGGGAACTGCGGGTCGACGATCCAGTCCTGGAGGTACGCCGCCCGGACGTGCCGCAGCACCCCGAGCCGGCCCTCGGCGACGAGCTGCCGCATCAGGGCGACCGCGGGCACCCGGCGGTAGTTGAACCCGCACATCGACCGTACCCCCGCGGCCTGGGCGGTGGCCGCGGCGGCGGTCATCTCCCGGGCCTCGGCCACCGTGTTGGCCAGCGGCTTCTCGCAGATGACGTGCTTGCCGGCGGCGAGCGCGGCGAGCGCGATCTCGGCGTGGCTGTCCCCCGGTGTGCAGATGTCGACCACGTCGATGTGGTCCGAGGCGACCAGGTCCCGCCAGTCGGTGCTGTACGCGTCCCAGCCGAGCCGGTCGGCCGCGGCGGCGACCTTCCCGGCGTCCCGGCCGCAGATCGTCGCCATCCGGACCCGCGCCGGCAACTCGAACACCCGGTTCACGGTGCGCCACGCCTGCGAGTGCGCCGCGCCCATGAACTCGTAGCCGACCATGCCGACCCGCAGTTCGCTGTGCTGTGTGGACAAGGTGGGTCTCCCCCCGTGTGTCAGAACCCGAGCTTGAGGTAGTTGCCCGCGTTCTCCTTGGTGATCGTCTCGGAGGCGAGCACGATCTCCTTGGGCACCTGGAGTTCCACCAGGTCGGACATGCCCTTGCCCTGGCCGATCAGGCGGGCCAGCGAGATGGCCGAGGAGGCCATCGACGGGCTGTAGGTGACGGTGGCCTTGAGCACCGTGTTGTCGGACTGGATGTCCTCCATCGCCTTCTTCGAGCCGGCGCCGCCGACCATGAAGAACTCCTTGCGGTTGGCCTGGTTGACCGCCGCGAGGACGCCGATGCCCTGGTCGTCGTCGTGGTTCCAGAGCGCGTCCATCTTCGGCAGCGCCTGGAACAGGCCGCTCGCCTCCTGCTGGCCGGAGTCGGCGGTGAACCGCGCCGCCCGCCGGTTGGCGACCTTGAGGCCGTTCGCCGCGAGGGTGTCGGCGAAGCCCTTCGACCGCTCCTGGGTCAGCTCCAGCTCGTCCATGCCGGCGATCTCCCCGATCACCGGGTTGCTGACGCCCTTGGCCTTGAGCTGCGCCACGATGTACGTCGCGGCGGCCACCCCCATGCCGTAGTTGTCGCCCTTGATCTGCAGCCGGTAGGCGCGCGCGTCGGGGAAGGCCCGGTCCAGGTTGACCACCGGGATGCCGGCCTTCATCGCCTCCAGGCCGAAGGCGTTGAGCTCCTTGCCGTCGTGCGGCAGCAGCACGATGACGTCGGGCTTCTGCGAGATCAGCGTGGACAGCGCCGCCCGCTGCGCCGCCGCGTCCGCGCCGGCCTCGACGGACTTGAACTCCACGTCCGAGTACGCCTGGGCCTGCGCCTTGGCGTTGTTGGTGATGGCGGCGATCCAGCCGTGGTCGGCGGCCGGGGCGGAGAAGCCGATGATCACCTTCTTGCCCGGCTCGGCGTTGCCGCCGGTCGCGGCGGCCTTGGTCTGCGCGGCGGTGGGCTCGGTCTCGTTGCTGGTGCAACCGGCGAGGAGCACGCCGGCGCCGACGGCGGCCCCGCCGAACAGCAACCGGCGGCGGGACAGGTCACGACTGTGCTGGGTCATGACGACCTCCAAAGTGACGTGGTGGAGCGAAAGAGGGTGTGCGGATCCCGGCCACCGTCGTCAGGTGGCCGCCGAGATGCGGTGTGTCGTGAGGAGCGCGACGCGTCACCGCGCCGCGGACTTCTCAGGCGGTGGTGGCCCGATTGCGGCCGAGGAACTGGGTCAGACTGCGGAACTGCACCTGCTGGACCAGGACGGCGCCGACGATGATGCCGCCCTTGACCATGTTCTGGGCCTCGGTGGAGAGGCCGTTGATGGCGAAGAGGTTGGTGATGGTGGAGAAGATCAGCACCCCGAGCAGGGAGCCGACGATGGTGCCCCGGCCGCCGCTGAGCAGCGTCCCGCCGATGATGGCCGCGGCGATCGCGTCCAACTCGTACAGGTTGGCCATGGCGGCCTGGGCGGAGTTGGCCTGCGCGGTGAGCATGACCGCGGCGATGCCGCAGCAGAGGCCGGAGAGCGCGTAGAGCAGCAGGGTGTGCCGGCGGACGTCGATGCCGGCCAGTCGGGCCGCCTCCGGGTTGCCGCCGACGGCGACCGTGCGCCGGCCGAAGGTGGTGCGGTTGAGCAGCACCCAGCCCGCCGCGACCACGGCCGCCAGGATGTAGACCAGCAACGGGATGCCGAGCAGTTGGGTGGCGGCGATGTCGTTGATGAAGGTGTTGTTCGAGACCTGGGTCTGCTTGTCGGAGATCTCCGCGGCCAGACCACGGGCGGCGACCATCATGGCCAGCGTGGCGATGAACGGCACCAGCCGTCCGTACGAGATCAGCAGGCCGTTGACCAGCCCGACCGCCACGCCCACGGTGAGCGCACTGAAGATCATGCCGCCGGCGCCGTAGCTCTGGGTGGCGACCGTGGTGCACCAGACCCCGGCCAGCGCGACGATCGCCCCGACGGAGAGGTCGATGCCCCCGCCGATGATGACGAAGGTCATCCCGACGGTCACCACGCCGACCACCGAGGCCAGCTTGAGGATGGTCAGGGTGTTGTTCCACACCCAGTCCGGGTTCGAGTAGAGGTCCGAGCGGGTGGCGGCGCCGATGACCACCAGCACCACCAGCACCGCGATCAGGCCGAGGTTGCGCTTCGCGCCCTCGCCGCCGTCGCCGTGCCACCAGGACAGCCGGCCCGGCGCGGCGGCCTTGTTGGTCACCGCCGCCGTCTCCGCCGGGTCGACCGGCGGGGACTGCGCCGGCAACTCCGCCCGACTCTCGGGCGTCGCGGTCTCGCTCATGCCGCCACCTCGCTCCGCTGTGTGCGCTCGTTCATGCGGGCGCGCCTTCCATCAGGGACCCCGCCATGACGAGGTCGAGCACGGTGTTCTCGTCCAGTTCGCCGGCCGGTGCCTCGCGCACCATCCGGCCCTCCCGCATGACCAGCACCCGGTCGGCCAGGCCGAGCACCTCGGGCACCTCACTGGAGACCAGCAGCACCCCGACGCCCTGCGCGGCCAGGTCGCGGATCACCCGGTAGAGCTCGGCCCGGGCGCCGACGTCCACCCCACGGGTGGGTTCGTCCAGCAGCAGCAGCCGGGTGTCGCCGAGCAGCCACCGCCCGACCACCACCTTCTGCTGGTTGCCGCCGGAGAGCGTGCGTACCGGGCGGCGCACGTCCCGGGGCCGGAGCTGGAGGCGGTCGGCGATCCGTTCCGCCTCGTCGCGCTCGCGGCCGGCGTCGGTGAACCCGAGCCGGGCGTACCGGCTGAAGGTGGCGAGGGTGACGTTGCGGTGGATCGGCTCGCCGAGCAGCAGCGCCTGGCTCTTGCGCTCCTCGGGCGCCATCCCCATGCCGGCCCGGACGGCCGCGCCGACGCTGCCGGGGCGCAGCGCCCGGCCGTCCACGTGGACGGTGCCGGTCTCCGGGCGGCGGGCGCCAAAGATGGTCTCCAGCAGCTCGGACCGGCCGGAGCCGACCAGGCCGGCGATGCCGACGATCTCGCCGGCCCGCACGCTGAGGGAGACGTCGGCGAACTCGCCCGCGCGGCCGAGCCCGTCGACCCGCAGCAGTTCCGCGCCGGTGTCGGTGCCGGTCGGCCGGTCCGGGAAGACGTACTCGATGGTGCGGCCGGTCATCTTCGAGACCAGGTCGCGGGTCGGGGTCTCCCGGGCCGGCAGGTTCGCCGCCGTGGTCCGGCCGTCCTTGAGTACGGTCACCCGGTCGCCGATCTCGCGGATCTCCTCCAACCGGTGCGAGATGTAGATGACCGCGATGCCCTGCGCGGTGAGCTCCCGGATGATCCGGAACAGGTTGCCCACCTCGTCGTGGGCCAGCACCGCGCTCGGCTCGTCCATGATGATCAGTCGCGCCTCGTGGGAGAGCGCCCGGGCCATGCTGACCACCTGCTTGCCGGCGGCCGGCAGGGCGCGGACCATCCGGCCGGGCGGGATCTCGCCGTGGCCGAGCCGGCCCAGGATCTCCCGGGTCCGGCGGGCCATCTGCCCGCGCCGGACGAAGCCGAGCCGGCGCGGCTCGTGGCCGAGGAAGGCGTTCTCCGCCACCGAGAGATCCTCGACCAGGTCGAGTTCCTGGTAGATGGTGGCGATCCCGGCGCGCATGGCGGCCTGCGGGTCGGCGAAGGCGGCGGGCTGGCCGCGCCACTCGACGTGCCCCGAGTCCGGCCGGTGCACCCCGGCGAGCACCTTGATCAGGGTGGACTTGCCGGCGCCGTTCTGCCCGAGCAGGCAGTGCACCTCGCCGGCCCGCACCTCCAACTGCACCCCGTCCAGCGCCCGTACGCCGGGGAAGGTCTTCACCACGTCGGTGAGGCGCAGGACCACCTCGCCCGCGACGGTGTCGGCGGGCGGGGTCACCAGCGGAGCCGTCCCGCCCTCGGGCGCGCTCGGCTCACTCCTCGCGCTCACGATGCCTCCCCGAAGGCGACGTCGCTCGCCAGCACCGCGGCGCCGGCGACGCCGGCGCGGGGGCCCAGCTCGGACAGGACGACCGGCAGGTTGCCGGTGGCCAGTGGCAGCGACCGGCGGTAGACCACGCTGCGGATCTCGGCGAGCAGGATGTGGCCGAGCTGGGCCAGCCCGCCGCCGATCACGATCATCGAGGGGTTGGTGAAGCTGACCAGGCCGGCCAGCACCTGGCCGACCCGCCGGCCGCCGTCGCGGATCAGCTGGATGCAGGTGACGTCGCCCTCGACCGCCCCCTCGGCGACGTCCCGGGCGGTGACCACGCCCCGGGCGGCGAGCCGTTCGGCGAGCGCCGGGGAGGTGCCGGCCCGGGCGGCGGCGACCGCCTCGCGGGCCAGGGCGGCCCCGCTGAAGACCGCCTCCAGGCAGCCGACGTTGCCGCAGGAGCAGACCGCGCCGTGCGCGTCGACCTGGATGTGGCCGATGTCGCCGGCGCAGCCGTCGGTGCCCCGGTAGACCCCGCCGCTGAGGTAGATCCCGCACCCTATGCCGGTGCCGATCTTGACGAACAGGAAGTCGTCGATCGAGTGGGCGACCCCGCCGTGCCGTTCCCCGATCGCCATGATGTTGACGTCGTTGTCGACCACCGCCGGGCAGCCGTGTTCGCGGGTGAGCAGCTCACGGACGGGGAACCGGTCCCAGCCGGGCATGATGGGCGGCGAGACGGGCACCCCGTCGCGGAAGCTCACCGGCCCGGGAACGCCCACGCCGACGCCGTCCAGCTTCTCGTACGCCCCGTCCACCCGGGCCTTGTGCAGCAGCTCGTTGACCCGGTGCAGGATCACCTTCGGTCCGGAGCGGATGTCGGCCGGCTCGGCGTACGCGGCGACCGGCTCCAGCCGGCCGTTGACCACCTCGACGTCGATCGAGCTGGCACCCAGGTCGACGGCGGCGAAACGCAACCGGGGGTCCAGCTCGACCAGGGTCGAGCGCCGCCCGCCCCGGGAGGCGGCCAGTCCCGCCTCGGCCACCAGGCCCAGTCCCACCAGCCGCTCCAGCTCGGCCAGCAGCCGGGGCCGGGGCATCTGGAGGCGGTCACCCAGCTCGGCCCGGGACGCCGGCCCCGCGTCGCGGAGCAGCCGCAACAGCCGTAGGTGCAGGGGTTCTACCGTCCGCACGGGATCCACCTCCGCGTCGGTGTTCACATCGATGTGACGTCGATGTGTTGTGTCCGACACAGTAGGAGCCTTCCGTGCCTCCTGTCCATAGCTTCAGTCAATCCGCCGCCAACTTTTGTCCGTTAGGACAAAAGCTATAAGTGGATCAAGAAAAGGCCGACCCCGTCGCGCCGGACGCGACGGGGTCGACCTCGGGCCTGTGGGAGGAGCTAGCGCTCCCCGGCGGCGTTGCGCTTCTTGAGCTTGCGGTCGTCGCGCAACTCGACGTAGGGCTCATCCTCCGGCGAGTGACCGGCCGAGATGGCCCGGCCGCGCTCCAGCTCCGCGTCGAACTCGGCGCCGAGCAGGATGGCGATGTTGCTCAGCCACAGCCAGACCAGGAAGATGATCACGCCGGCCAGCGCGCCGTAGGTCTTGTTGTAGGACGCGAAGTTGCTGACGTACAGGGCGAAGAGGCCGGAGATCACCAGCCAGATCACCACGGCCAGCACGCCGCCCGGGCTGACCCAGCGGAAGCCGCCGTGCCGGGCGTTCGGCGAGGCCCAGTAGAGGATCGCGAACATCAGGCTGACCAGGAGCAGCAGCACCGGCCACTTGGCGATGTTCCACACGGTCACCGCGGTGGAGCCCAACCCGATCGCGCTACCGACCTGCTCGGCGAAACCGCCGGTGAAGACCACGATCACCGCGCAGGCCAGCAGCATCACGCCGATCACCGCGGTCACCCCGAGCCGGATCGGCAGGGTCTTCCAGATCGGCCGCCCCTCGGGCACGTCGTAGATGGTGTTCGAGGCGCGCATGAAGGCGGCGATGTAGCCGGAGGCGGACCAGAAGGCCACGAGCAGACCGACGATCGCGGCGATGCTGGCCAGCCCGCCCGAGGCGCCCGCCTGCTCGATGGCGCCCTCGATGATCTTCCGGATGTTCTCCTCCGGCACCGCCTGGTTGACGGTGTCCTTGACCCCCTGGGTGGCGCGGTCGCCGAGCAGGCCGAGCAGGGAGATCAGCACCAGCAGCCCGGGGAAGATGGAGAGCACCCCGTAGTAGGTCAGCGCGGCGGCCAGGTCGGTGAGGCTGTCGTCCTGGAACTCCTTGACGGTGCGCTTCAGGGCCGCCACCCAGCCGGAGCCGGGCAGCTCGGCCGGGCTGTCCGGGCCCTCGTCGGGACCGACCGGCCGGCTGCCGCGCGGGTTACGGCCCCCCGGGTCGCTCGAACGGGACCCGGCCGCGGTCGCGGTGTTCTGGTCGTCGCGGTCGCGCCCGGCCCGGGCGGACGTGTCGTCGGAGGCCATCGCCCCTCCTCGTGGTCAACGGTTGTCCCCCCGACATGCCCCGGGAAAGCCAACGGTTAACCCCTCACTTGTAGAGCAGGCCCACCATGCGCCGAGACGCCACGGCCAGCCCGAGCCCGGTCAGCGCCAGCAGGTAGAGCAGGTCCAGCAGCCACAGCCAACCGGACCCGCCGACACAGATGTCCCGGATCAGGTGCACCGAGCGGTAGAGCGGGGTCACCTCCACCACCCAGCGCAGCAGCGCAGGGTAGTCCTCGGCCGGCACGAAGGTGCCCGAGAAGAGGAAGAGGGTGAACTGCGCCGAGCCCATCAGGTCGAAGTCCTGCCAGCTGCGCATGAAGGTCGCCAGCGCCATGCCGATAGCGCCGAAGGTGAAGCCGACCAGCACCGCCGCCGGGAACGCCAACAGCGCCCGCCCCACGGAGGTCAGGTCCATCGCCACCATCACCGCGAGGAACGCCGCCGAGTAGGCCGAGCCGCGCACCATCGCCCACCCCAGCTCCCCGAGTGCGATCTCGAAGGGCCGCACCGGGGTGGCGATGATCCCGTCGTAGAGCTTGAGGTACTTCATCTTGCCGAAGAAGTTGAAGGTGGTTTCGGCCAGCGCCCCCGTCATCGCCGAGGAGGCCAGCATGGCCGGGGCGACGAACGCGGCGTACTCCACCACCCGGCCGTCGGCCAGGGTGAGCCCGTCGATCAGCTGGCCCACCCCGACCCCGATGGAGAACAGGTAGAGCACCGGCTCGACGAACCCGGAGAGCAGCAGCAGCCAGTAGACCGACTTGAGCGCCGCCACGTTGCGCTCGACCACCGCGGCCGACCGGCGCGACGTGCCGGAGACGTCGAGCAGCCGGGGCAGGACGAGAGTGACCACGCGAGCCTCCTAGACCACGAGCCGGCGACGGAAGAGCCGGGCGGCCAGCAGCCAGCCGCCCAGCGCCCAGGCCGCGAGGTAGAGCAGGTGGCCGGCGATCGACCACTGCGGGGCCACGCCGAGCGTCGCCGCCCGGCACAGGTCGACGGCGTGCCAGAGCGGAGTCGCGTACGCCAGCCAGCGCAGCACGCCGGGCAGCGACTCGACCGGGAAGAAGATCCCGGCGAAGAGCGTCATCGGGATCACCGCGAACCGGAACAGCATGGCCAGCCAGCTGTCGCTGTCCACCACCGCCGCGTACGCGAAGGTCGGCGCGGCGACCGCCAGGCAGAGCAGCGCCACCACCGGCAGGGTGGCCACCGCCCACCCCGAACGCAGCGCCCCGAACAGCGCCGTCACCAGCAGGAACGCGGCGCTGGCGGTGAGCGCCCGGAACAGCACGAAGGCCAGGTGGCCGGCGAGGATGTCGCGGATCCGCAGCGGTGCCGCGCTCTGCGCGGAGTAGGTCTTGATCCACTGGAAGTTGCTGAACACCGGCCAGGTCGACTCGCCGATGGCCACCTGGAGCGCGGTCGAGGCCAGCAGCCCGGGCACGATCCAGTCGAGGTACCGCACCCCGTCGACGCCCTGGTCGACGTACGCGCCCACGCCGAGGCCGAAGCCGACCACGGTCAGCGTCGGCAGCAGGAAGGACGAGAAGACCCCGGCCCGCCAGGTGCGGCGGTAGCCGGTCAGGTAGTGGGCCAGCACCGCCAGCGCCGGCACCCTCGGCAACGGGGGCCGTTGCGCCACGCTCACCCGGACCTCCTCTCACCCGCCGTCCACCACGGCCTTCCTACCCCGGGGGTACGACAGGCCGCGGCAACCCTACGGCCGGCCGCCCCGCGTGTCGCGCCCTTTACCGGGCCCGCTCGCGGCTCCGGAACGGCACCCGCGCGGGCCGGCCCGGGCACGGCCGGTACCTGCCGCTCTGTCGACCCCCGTTTGCGGCGTGTTGGGGCCTCCCGCCGTCCGGACGCCCCGACACGCCGCAAATGGGGGCGGGGCGCGCCCCGGGGGGCCGGACTCGTCGGCGCGGCGGCGGGGCGGCGGACCGTCGTGGGGCGCCGTTCAGGCGGCGCGGGTCGTGGCGAGCAACGCGCGCGCGGCGTAGCCCCAGAGCAGCAGCCCGGCGCCGGTGCCGACGACCAGGCCGGCCTGGACCGACGAGGTGAGCGCGACGACCAGCCCGGCCAGCGCCACCAGGCACAGCGCGACGCCCAGCGGCACCAGCAGCCGGTCGCGCAGCACCGGAGCCAGCGGCACGAAGTGCAGGCCGACCACCGCGCAGACCAGGACCGGGACGAACTCCGACCAGCCGAGCCCGGCCAGGGCGAGGGCGCCGAGCACGGCCACGGCGAACTCGACGGCGACGATGACGCCGTACCGGCGGTCGGTGCCCCGGTTCCGGGGCAGGACGGCGGCCGCGCGCCCGGTCCGGACCACGACGACCGCGCCGAGCAGCGCGGTGAGCAGGGCCAGGCCGCTGGCCACCACGAGCGCGGCGCGCAGCGGCGGGTCGGCCGCCGGCACGCTGAACCAGATCGTGGCGAACACGCCCAGGTAGAGCGCGGTCAGCCCGGCCTGGCGTCTCGATCCGGCATCCATGGTGGACACTCCTCCCCCGTCGACCGTCGATGCTACGCAGCGGCCGGAGCCGCCCCGCCCACGGCCGTCAGTCGACCAGGGTGCGGCCGGTGAGGTGCAGGAAGACGTCCTCCAGGCTGCTGCGCCGGACCAGGACGCTGGCCGGCGTCAGGCCGCGCGCCTCCACCTGGCCGACGGCGGCGTCCCCGTCGCTGACGTAGAGCAGGATCCGGTCGGGCAGCACCTCGACCCGCTCCCCCAGCCCGTCGAGCTTGCCGGCGAACGCCTCCTGCGACTCGGCCGCGAAGCGCAGCTCCACCACCTCGCGGGTGGAGTGCCGTTCGATCAGCGCCCGGGGCGAGCCCTCGGCGACGATCCGCCCGCCGTCCATCACCACGAGGCGGTCGCAGAGCTGCTCGGCCTCGTCCATGTAGTGGGTGGTCAGCACCAGCGTCACCCCCTGCTGCTTGAGCCGGAACAGCCGCTCCCAGACCAGGTGCCGGGCCTGCGGGTCGAGCCCGGTGGTCGGCTCGTCGAGCAGCACGATCTCGGGCTCGTTGACCAGCGCGCGGGCGATGGTCAGCCGGCGCTTCATGCCGCCGGAGAGCGGCTCGACCTTGCTGTCGGCCCGCTCGGTGAGCTGCACGAAGTCGAGCAGCTCGGCGGCGCGCGCCCGGGCCACCGCGCGGGGCACGCCGAAGTAGCGGGCGTAGGTGGTGAGGTTCTCCCGGACGGTCAGCTCGGGATCGAGGTTGTCGAGCTGGGGGCAGACGCCGAGCCGCGCCCGGATGGCGGGGCCGTCGCGCACCGGGTCCATGCCGAGGATGCGCAGCTCCCCGCCGCTGGGCGGGGAGATGCAGCCGATCATGCGCATGGTGGAGGACTTGCCGGCGCCGTTCGGCCCGAGGAAGCCGAACGCCTCGCCGGGGCGTACCTCGACATCGATGCCGTCGACGGCGGTGAAGTCGCCGAACCGCTTCACCAGCCCCCGAGCCTGGATGAGTGGTTGAGCAGTGGTCACCGGCCGACCCTACCGGCGACGTCCGACACCCTCGACGGGTTTCCGCCCCCGCCACAGCGGGCTCGGATCCGGCAACGCAGAGTAGTTGACACTACGGACAGTCACCGACCGGTACGCTTTCGTGCAACGAGCCGTCGGGCCGTCGCCGCGGGGCATCAGCGGGGCGATGCGGGCATACTGGACAGATCCTTTTCGGACGCACCCCGGCCGCCGGCGCCTGTCAACAGTTCAGCTCCATCAATTTGTTAAATCCTTCTTTACTCAGATTCCTCTGCGTGATTGAAATAGATCGCCATTACCGACTGCAATGATATCCGGCAATGTTCCATGGCGTAGATAATTGGCGTATCGTGCCCCCTCGTGTCGTCCGTACGCTTCTCCGACGGTCCCGCCCCGCAGGCGCCGCACCCCGGCTCCAGGGGGGCGGGAGCCGCCCTCAAGGACGCTCCGGAACCCCTGCCACCGCAGGTCACGGTGGGGACACCACCCCGCGCCGCGGTGCCGGACACCCGCGAACTCGCCGCGCAATTCGAGGACGAGAAACCGGGGCGCTCGCTCACCGGCCCGGTCGGTCTTCTGGTCACCGGCACGACGGTGGGGATCGCCCTGCTGGCACTTGTCCAGGTCTTTCAACCACTTCCGCAGGGCAGCAAGTACTACCTGATCATTTTCCTGGCCGGCGTGCTGCCGACGGTGTTCCTGGCGTACCCGGCGGGCCTTTCGATCCCCTGGCGGCCGGGCCGCACACCCGCCGCCGTCGACGGGCCGGACCCGACCCGGTCGGACTGGCTACTGGCCGCCGCGGCCCTGGTCGCCTGCCTCTACCCGGTGCTGCCGTTCACCGTCGGTGGCGGGGGCGGCGGGTACGACGCCTTCCTCGACCGGCAGGGCCTGCTCGTCGGGCTCGACGTCGCGATGGGCACCGTGCTGCTGCTCCTGCTGCTGGAGGCCTGCCGGCGCACCACCGGCTGGATCCTGCCCGCCGTCTGCCTGCTGTTCCTGGCCTACGGCTACTACGGCGGGCTGCTGCCGCAGTCCTGGCCGGTGGCGCACGCCGGGCTCGACTTCGGCCAGCTCGTGGACGCGTTCTACAACTCCGACAGCGGGTTCTACGGCACCCCGCTCGACGTCGCGGCCTCGTACATCGTGCTGTTCACCATCTACGGCGCGGTGCTGGACCTCTCCGGGGCCGGGCGGTTCTTCGTGGAACTCTCCGCCGCTGCCTTCCGGCGCTCCCGGACGGCCGCCGGGCGCACGGCGGTCGCCTCCGGCTTCCTGCTCGGCACGGTCTCCGGATCGGGCGCGGCGACGACCGTCAGCATCGGCGCGGTGACCTGGCCGCTGCTGCGCCGGGCCGGCTACCCGGCCGAGCGCGCCGGCGGGATGCTCGCCGCCGCCGGCGTCGGGGCGATCCTGTCCCCGCCCACCCTCGGTGCGGCCGCCTTCATCATCGCCGAGTACCTGGGCGTGTCGTACCTCCAGGTGCTGGGCTGGGCGACCATCCCGACGATGCTGTACTACCTCGGCATCCTGCTCGCGGTCGAGATCGACGCCCGGCGCTCGGGCGTGCGACCGGTGGTCGTGCACACCGACTCGCCCTGGCGGCTGCTGGGCCGCTTCGGCTACCACTTCCTGTCCCTGCTGGTGATCACCGGCCTGCTCGCCCTGGGCGTCTCGGCGACGAAGGCGGTGGTGGGGGCGACCGTGCTGGCCGCCGCGCTGTCCTTCCTGGACCGTCGGCACCGGCTCACCCCGGCCCGGCTGGTCGAGGCGCTCGGCACCGGCGCGCGCGGGGTGCTCGCGGTCAGCGCGGTCTGCGCCGCGGCCGGCATCATCACGGCGACCACCACCAAGACCGGGCTCGGCCCGCAGGCGGCGGCACTGCTGGTCTCCGGCGCGCAGGCGGTCTCGTCCGACCCGGCCGTGGTACTGGCGCTCACCGCCGTGCTGGCCGCCGTCGCGCTCAGCCTGCTGGGGCTGGCCGTGCCGGTCACCGCCTCGTTCGTGATCGGCTGGGTGATCATCGGCCCGGC
This sequence comes from Micromonospora sp. L32, assembly GCF_052068055.1. Classification (NCBI taxonomy): domain Bacteria; kingdom Bacillati; phylum Actinomycetota; class Actinomycetes; order Micromonosporales; family Micromonosporaceae; genus Micromonospora; species Micromonospora sp. L32. The sequence continues at coordinate 505,708 of NZ_JBQHDD010000004.1, forward strand.
CCTGCTGGACCTGGGCGTCGCCGCGCCCGCCGCGGCGATGTTCGTCTTCTACTTCGCGGTCCTGTCCGAGGTCTCCCCACCGACCGCGCTCGCCGCGGTGGCCGCCGCCGCGGTCACCGGCGGCCGGCTGGTGCCGACCATGTGGCAGACCCTGCGGTACGCCCTGCCGGCCTACCTGATCCCGATCGCCTTCGTGATCACCCCGGCCGGTCTGGGGCTGCTCGGAATCGGCGGGCCGCAGCGGGTCGCCGTGGCCGTGGTGGTCTCCGCGCTCAGCGTCGCCGTGCTCGCCGTGGCGGCGGGCGGCTGGCTGCCCGGCGTCGGCCCGGCCGGCGTACCGGAACGGATCCTCGGCGCGCTCGCCGGGCTGACGCTGCTCTGGCTCGAACCCGTACCCGTCACGGTCGGCGCGGTCCTGGCCGCCGCCGTGGTGGCGGGTGTCCTCGTACGACGCGGCTCCGCCAACCGGACCGGCGAGCCGTCGGCAACACCACCGGTGAACCATGGGGAGGAAAACAGTGAGACGGATCAACGTGCGGCTCGCCGCGGGAGTGGGGGCGCTCGCCCTCGTCGCGAGCGGCGCCGCCGGCTGCGGGGGCAAACAGGACGGCGCGACGAAGGACGACGCCGCCAGCGAGATCACCTGCAAGGTCACTGACAGCACCCGCGTCGGCATCGCCACCGGTAACGCCACCGGCGTGTACTACGTGGTCGGCAACGCCCTCGCCGGCCAGCTCTCCACGACGACCGACGGCAAGCTGACCGGCACCGCCGCCGAGACCGGCGCCTCGGTGCAGAACATCGAGCAGCTCGTCGGCGGCCAGTACGACGTCGCGTTCTCGCTCTTCGACACCGCCGTCAACGCGGTGCAGGGCAAGGGCAGCTTCACCTCGCCGCAGCCGGTGGAGGCGCTGGCCCGGATCTACGACAACTACACCCAGGTGATCGTGCGGGCCGATTCCGGCATCGGCTCGGTCGCCGACATGAAGGGCAAGAAGATCTCCACCGGCTCCCCCAAGTCCGGCACCGAGGTCATCGCCAACCGCCTGCTCACCGCCGCCGGTCTCGACCCGGCCAAGGACGTCCAGGCGCAGCGACTCGACCTGGCCAAGACCGTGGAGGGGATCAAGGACGGCAGCATCGACGGCTTCTTCTGGTCCGGCGGGGTGCCGACCGGCGGGGTCACCGACCTGTTCACCACGGCGGGCGACAAGGTGAAGTTCCTGGACATCGCCCCGCTGCTGCCCAAGATGACCGAGCAGAACCCCGCGTACCAGGCCGGGACGATCCGCGCGGACGTCTACAAGACGGCGACGGACACCCCGACCATCGTGGTGCCCAACGTGCTGCTGGTCCGCAAGGACCTCAACGCCAACGTCGCCTGCGCCGTCGCGCGGACCGTCTTCGACAAGAAGGACGCGCTGGCCCAGGCCAACCCGGCCGCCAAGGGCATCAACCTGGACAACGCCCGCAAGACCGACCCCGTACCGCTGCACCGCGGGGCGGCCAAGGCCCTGCAGGACCTCGGCGCGAGCTGACCGACGGCGCCGGGTCCGGGCCACCGCCCGGGCCCGGCGTCCCCGACCATTCCCGGGAGACCCGCGTGCCGCTCCCCCGCCCCGCCCGCGTACGCCGGCACAATCGGCCGGCGGACCACACCGACCGGCTCTGGTCGGTCCGCACCCAACTGCTCGCACCGATCCTGGTCGCCACCATCGGCCTGGTCGTGCTGGGCGCCACCCAGACCAGCACCGCGCTGGACGCCTCCGCCGACGCCGACCGGGCCCGGGTCCTCGCCGGCACCGCCACCGCCACCGTGCGCCTGGTGCACGAGCTGGAGCGGGAACTCGGCGAGACGGCCGCCCTGCGCCAGCGGGGTGGCTCCACCGGCCGGCCGCTGGTGGACGCCCAGCGGCTGCGGGTGGACACCGCCGTCGACCGGTTCCGCACCGCCAGCCGGGACGCCCGCCGGGCCGCACCGGACCTCGGGCGGGTGCTCGACACCGCCGACGACCAGCTCTACCAGCTCGACCCCGCCCGCCGGTCGGCGCCCACGTCGGAGGGGGCCGACCCCACCTACGTGGCACTGGTCGAGTCGCTGCTCACCGTCGCCGACGCGCTGCCCGCGCAGCTGCGCGACACCGAGCTGGCCAACGCCGCCCGGGAGGTGGCGGCGGTCGCCAGCCAGGAACACCTGGCCGCGCTGGAACGCGACCTGCTCCGGACGGTCTTCGTCCGCGGCGAGCTGGCCCAGGGCGAACTGGTCCGGCTCGGCCAGCTGCGGGGCGCGCGGGAACAGCGCCAGGCCGAGTTCTCCCGGATCGCCGACTCCGACGCCGAGGCCGCGTACGCCCGGCTGGTCGCCGGCGCCGACGTGGCGACCGCCCAGCGGATGCGGGACACCGCCGTCAAGGGCGAGACCCTGGCCGCCGCGCTGAAGGTCGACGGCGACGCCTGGTACGTGGCCCAGAGCGGCACGATCCGGCGCTTCAACCTGCTCGGCCGGGAACTCTCCGAGGACCTGGACCAGCAGGCCGCCAGCCTGGCCCGGGACGCCCGCCGGCGGGCCCTGGTCACCGGCGGGGCCACCACCGCCGTCGCGGCGGGCTCGCTGCTGGCCGCCGCGCTGCTGGCCGTACGGACCAGCCGCCGGCTGCGCCGGCTGCGGGTGGCGGCGCTCACCGTGGCCAACTCGGAGCTGCCCGAGCGGATCACCGCGATCGCAGCCGGCGAGGGCACACCGGCCGAGGGCGAGGCGACCCGGCTGACCGAGGACATCCGGCAGGGGCGCGACGAGGTCGCCCAGGTGGCCGAGGCGTTCGACACGGTCAACCGGGCGGCGCTGCGACTCGCCGGCGAGCAGGCCGAGCTGCGGCTGGACGTGACCCGGATGGCCGAGGCGCTGGCCCGTCGGATCCGGACCCTGATCACCCGGCAGCTGCGCCTGCTCGACGACTTCGAACGCGACGAGACCGATCCGGACGCGCTGGCCCGGCTCTTCGCGCTCGACCATCTCGCCGCCCGGATGCGCCGCAACGGCGAGAACCTGCTGGTCCTCGCCGGTGGCGAGCCGGGGCGGGCGTACGAGGGGGACCACCTGCTCGGCGACGTGGTGCGCGCGGCCTCCTCCGAGATCGAGGACTACACCCGGGTGGAGATCGACGTGCCGGCGGCGGCGGTGCACGGGTCGGCGGTGGGTTACCTGGTCCACCTCCTCGCCGAGCTGCTGGAGAACGCCACCAACTACTCGCCGCCGCACACCCCGGTGCAGGTCGACGGCCGACGGACGATCGACGGGCTCACGCTGCGCGTGCACGACCAGGGCATCGGCATCAGCGAGGGCCGGCTCGCCGCGATCAACAAGCGGCTGCTCGCCCCGGCGGTGCTCTCCAGCGCCGCCGCCGGCAGCATGGGCCTGCACGTGGTGGCCCACCTGGCCGCCCGGTACGGGATCCGGGTGCAGTTGCACAACACCGGCACCGGCACGCTGGCCCAGGTCGAGGTGCCCGAGTCGGCGCTCGTCCGGGTGGAGACGGTGTCCCGGCGCCCCGTTCCCGTCCGCCAGCCCGCCTCGACGGCGGCCTGGTTCCGGGCCGGGGCCGGCGCGCCGGCCCTGGCGGCGACCGTGCCGAACCCGACGCCCGCGCCCCGGCTGACGCCGACGTACGGCGGCAGCCTGTTCCGGCCGGACCCGACCGACGTCCACCACGCGCCGACGGTGACGTTGCCGGTGGTCACCCCCGGTGCCGGGGTCGCGGCCCCGCCCCGGCCGCCGGTGCTCCGGGCCGCCGTGGCGCCCCCGCCCGGCGCCGCCCACCCGTCGACCGGGCCGGCCACCTCCGGCGCCGGCCTGCCCCGCCGGACCCGCGGCGATCAGCTCCCGACCTTGCCGAACACTGCGCCGGCCCGACCGGCGGAGGACCTGCTCGACCCGGAGGTGGTGCGGGCCCGACTGTCCGCGCTCGCCGAGGGGGTGGCCAGCGCGATGCGACGTAACCAGCAGACGAGACCCAACGGGAGACACCGATGACCACACCCGTGAGCGCCGGCCTGGACTGGCTCCTGACGAACTTCGCCGAGCAGGTGCCGGACGTGTCGCACGCCGTCGCCGTCTCCGAGGACGGGCTGCGCCTGGCCTCCTCACCGCACCTCTCCCCCGACCAGGTGGACCAGCTCGCCGCCGTGATCAGCGGCCTGGCCAGCCTGACCGTCGGCGCCGCGCGGCTGATGTCCGCCGGCCGCGTGCGCCAGCAGATCGTCGACATGGACGGCGGGGTGATGCTGGTGATGGCGGTCGGCGAGCGGGCCCTGCTCGGGGTGCTCGCCGCGCCGGGCTGCGACCTGGGTCAGATCGGTTTCGAGACCGCGACCCTGGTGCAGCGGGTGGCGGAGGCGTTGGAACCGGCGGTCCGGGCGTGACCCGCCGGCCACCGCACTTGCTGGCCGTCCTGCTGGTGACGCTGCTGGTGGCGGGCTGCGGAGAGCCGGCCGCGCCGCCGCAGGCCTGGCACGGCGGCCGGATCTTCCTCGCCACCGGCAACACCACCGGCGTGTACTACCAGCTCGGTGGCGGCTACGCCGATGTGATCAGCCGCCACCTGCCCGGGTACGAGGCGCGGGCCGAGCCGACCGGCGCCTCGGTGGAGAACGTCACCCGGCTGGCCAGCGGCGACATGGAGATCGCCTTCAGCCTCGCCGACACCGCGGCCGACGCGGTCACCGGGCAGGGCGCCTTCGTCGGGCAGCCCCAGCCGGTGCGGGCGCTGGCCCGGGTGTACAGCAACTACACCCACGTGATCGTGCGGGCCGACGCCAAGGTGAAGGACTTCGCCGGGCTGCGCGGGAAGCGGGTTTCCACGGGTTCGCCGAAGTCCGGCACGGACATCATCGCCGGGCGGCTGCTGACCGCCGCCGGGATGGACCCGGACCGGGACGTGGACCGGTTCACCCTGTCCCTGCCGGAAACGGTCAAGCGGATGCGGGCCGGCACGCTGGATGCGATGTTCTTCTCCGGCGGCCTGCCCACCCCGGGCATCGCCGACCTGCTCTCCAGCGCGCCGGGCACATTCACGCTGCTGCCGATCGCCGACCTGATCGAGCCGCTCAACGCCCGGTACGGCTCGGTGTACACCACCGCCGAGCTGCCGAAGGACGCCTACCGCACGCCGTCCGGCACGCCGACGGTCACGGTGTCGAACATGATCCTGGTCAGCGCCGACATGCCGGACGAGCTGGCGTACGACCTGACCCGGCTGCTCTTCGCCTACCAGGGCGACCTGATCGGGGTGCACCCGGAGGCGGGCAACTTCACCCGGCAGAGCGCATCCAGCACCGACCCGATCCCGCTGCATCCGGGCGCGGCGCGGTTCTACCGGGGCGGGTGAGCCGGTTCAGGCGTCAGCGGGGGCGGTCGCGGCGCGGGCGGCCGCCACCAGCCGGTCGGTCTCCGCCAGCACGGCCTCGTCGTCGGCGGGGGTGCCCGGGTCGAAGCGCACGGTCCAGCTCAGCCCGTCCACACCGGCCACCCGCCGGGCCGCGACCCGCCCGGCGCCGCCGGGCAACGGGTGGTGCGCGGTGTACGCCACCGACCGGGTGACCCGGGCCCGCACCTGGTGCGGCAGCTCGCCCGGGTCGACCAGCAGGTAGGTCTCGGCCGGGCAGTCCGCCACCACCTGGTAGCCGTCGCGCTCGGTGATCCGCTCGGCCGGGGTGACGGTCAGCTCGTGGCCGGACCACACCGCCTTGAGGATGTCGTGCCAGCCCAGCCGGTGCGGGCGGCCGGGCAGCCAGAGCCCGAGGTTGCTGGCCACCACCACGCCGTCGCCCTCGCCGTTGCCGGCGGCCGCCCAGGCGAGCACCCGTTCGTCGTCGGCGAGCGGGGGCCGGGCGGCGGGCGGCAGCTTCGGCTTGCGGCTGAACAGTCCCATCACAGTCCTCCCGCGGCCTGCTCGCGCAGCGCCCGCGCGTGCTGCTCCAGCGAGAGCAGTTCCCCGAAGAGGGCGAAGTACTCGTCCTTGTTGTTCACCGGGTTGACCCGCTGGATCTTGGATTTGAGGTCCCGGATCCGGGCGGTGACCGAGCCCCACTGCAACCGGGCCATGGTGATCGAGACGTACCGGGGGTCGGGTTCGCCGTCGATGCGCAGCGGCTCGACGGCCAGTTCGCCGACCAGCGCCCGGGCGGCGAGGTCCTCGCAGGCGTCGCGGACCGACTCGATCCAGACCGCGCCGGCGGTGGCAGCCGCGGCCCCGCCCGCCGCGGCGATCGCCGCGCGGACCGCCGCGTGCACCGGGTGCCGGTACTCCGGGGCGTCGACCGCGTCGAACATCGGCCCGGCCAGCACCGGCTCCTGCAGGGCCAGCTTCAACGCCTCGCGCTCGACCATCGACTGCGGGCTGTCCACCGCCGGCTCGGGCGCCGCCGTCGAGCGGGTCGGGGCGGACGAGCGCCGCTCGGCGGTCGGGGTGGCGTCGGCGGCGAGCACCGCGCGCTGCACCGGCTCGATCTCCATGCCGAGGTCGCCGGCGAGCTTGCGGACGTACTCGGGGCGCTTCTCCCGGTCCTTGATCTTGGCGACGAGCGGCGCGGCCCGGCGCATCGCCTCCACCCGGCCGTCGACGGTGTCCAGGTCGTACCGGTTGATCACATGGCGCAGCGCGAAGTCGACCAGCGGCTCGCGGCGGGCAACCAGGTCGCGCACGGCCAGGTCGCCCTTGGCCAGGCGCAGCTCGCACGGGTCCATGTTGTCCGGGCTGACCGCGATGAAGGTACGCCCGACGAAGCGCTGGTCGTCCTCGAAGGCGCGCAGCGCGGCCTTCTGGCCGGCGGCGTCCCCGTCGAAGGTGAAGATGATCTCGCCGGCCACCGCGTCGGTGTCCAGCAGGAGCCGGCGCAGCACCGCGATGTGGTCGGCGCCGAACGCCGTGCCGCAGGTCGCCACGGCCGTCGGCACGTCGGCGAGGTGACAGGCCATCACGTCGGTGTAGCCCTCGACGACGACCACCTTGCCCTGCTTGGCGATCTCCCGCTTGGCCTGGTCGATGCCGTAGAGGACGTGCGACTTCTTGTAGATCGGCGTCTCGGGGGTGTTGAGGTATTTCGGGCCGTCGTCGTCGTCGAAGAGCTTGCGGGCGCCGAAACCGATCACGTCGCCGGTGATGTCCCGGATCGGCCACATCAGCCGGCGGCGGAACCGGTCGATCAGCGTCCCGGAACGCGACGGGCGGGACAGCCCGCCGGTTACCAGCTCGTCGTGGCTGAAGCCCTGCTGGCGCAGGTGCTTGGTGAGCAGGTCCCAGGCGTCCGGGGCGAAGCCGCAGCCGTACCGCTGGGCGGCGGCCCGGTCGAAGCCCCGCTGCGCCAGGAACTCCCGGGCCGGCCGGGCGGCGGCCGTGGTGAGCTGGGCCTGGTAGAACTCGACGGCGGCGGCGTGCGCGGCCACCAGCCGCTGCTTCTGCCCCTGCTGGGGACGGGGGCGTGGGGCGGCGTTGTCGCCCTCGACGTAGCGCAGCTGGATGCCGGCGCGGGCGGCGAGCCGCTCGACGGACTCGATGAAGCTGAGGTGCTCGGCGTCCATCAGGAACTTGATGGCGTCGCCGCCGGCCCCGCAGCCGAAGCAGTACCAGACGTTGCGGGCGGGCGAGACGTTGAAGGACGGGCTCTTCTCGTCGTGGAACGGGCAGAGGCCCTTGAGGTTGCCACCGCCGGCGGACTTGAGGGTCACCGTGTCGGAGATGACCTCGGCAATCGAGGTGCGTTCCCGGACCAGCGCGATGTCCTCGTCCCGGATCCGCCCAGCCATCTGCCACCCCCTCGGCGTACATCCTGCCCTGCCGGGCCGACGATCCGCCGACGGGGGCACGGGCGTGTGGCGAACGACGCCGGCGGGGGTGGTGTCACTGCGGGGGGCGGTGGAACCACCGGGTCACCGGTGGCGGATCCTCCTCCTCGTACGACCGGGCGGCCCGCATCGCGGCGACCAGGCCGTAGCGGCGCGGCCTGGCCACGGGCGGGTTGACCGTCGGGTCCCGCGCCAGGTCGCACAGCAGGGCCACGGCGAGCCCGAGCATCACCACCACGAACGGCAGCGCGACCAGGATCGTCGCCTGTTGCAGGGCGGCCAGGCCACCGGCGAGCAGCAGTGCGGCGGCGACCGCGCCGATCAGCACGCCCCAGAGCACCACCACGCCCCGGTGCGGCCGCAGTGCGCCCCGCGAGCTGAGCGAGCCCAGCACCAGCGCCGCCGAGTCGGCGCCGGTGACGAAGAAGAGCGCGACCAGGACCATCGCCAGCACCGTGGTCAGCGCCGCCAGCGGCAGCGCCTGGAGCAGGCCGAAGAGGGCCTTCTCGGTGCTCGCCGAGACATCGGCGACGAGGTCCCGGGTGCCGGTGGTCTGCACCCGCAGGGCGGTGCCGCCCATGATGGCGAACCAGATCACGCTGGCCCCGCTGGGCACCAGCAGCACCCCGGTGACGAACTGCCGGATGGTCCGCCCCTTGGAGATGCGAGCGATGAAGATGCCGACGAACGGTGCCCAGGAGATCCACCACGCCCAGTAGAAAATGGTCCACGCGCCGAGCCAGGCCGGGTCGGAGAAGGCCCCGGTCCGGGTGGACATGATCGTCAGGCGGCTGAGGTAGTCACCGACCGAGGCGGGCAGCACCTCCAGGGTGTAGATGGTCGGCCCGGCCACGAAGACGAAGACCATCAGCCCGACGGCGAGCACCACGTTGGTGGTCGAGAGCCACTTGATGCCCTTGTGCAGCCCGGTGAAGGCGGAGACCACGAAGGCGGCGGTGAGCGCGGCGATGACCACCAGCTCGATCGCGGTGCTGTCGGGCACCGCGGTCGCGCTCTCCAGGCCGGCGGCCACCTGGAGCGCCCCCAGGCCCAGGCTGGTCGCCGAGCCGAAGACGGTGGCGAAGACCGCCAGCAGGTCGACCGCCTGTCCGACCCGCCCGTACGACCGCGCGCCCAGCAGCGGTTCGAAGGCGGCGGAGATGCGGCTACCCCGCTTCTTCCGGAACGTCGAGTACGCCAGCGCCAGCGCCGCGATGGCGTAGATCCCCCAGGGGTGCAGGGTCCAGTGGAACAGGGTGTACTGCATCGCCACCTCGGCGGCGGCCGGGGTCTGCGGTTCGACGCCGGCGGCCGGTGGCGGTGCGGCGTAGTGCTGGATGGGCTCGGCCACGGCATAGAAGACCAGGCCGATGCCCATGCCGGTGCTGAACATCATCGACACCCAGGCCATCGTGCTGAACTCCGGCTCGTCGTCGTCCGCGCCGAGTCGGATCCGGCCGAAGCGGGACGCCGCGATCACCACCGAGAGCACCAGGAAGGCGTCCGCGGCGACCACGAAGAACCAGCCGAAGGTGTTGATCGCCCAGGCCAGCCCGGCGGCGCCGAACCCGGCCAGCGAGCCGCCCCCGAACACCCCCCAGCCGACCACCGCCAGCACCCCGGCGACGCCCAGCACCAGCACCACCGGGTCGATCCGCCCCGCCGGCCCGGCCTCCCGCGCCGACTCCCCCGCCCGCTCCGCCATGGTCACATGGTGCCGCCGACGAACCTCCTGAAAAGTCGCATACCCCCACGGTTCACCCGCGTCGACCGGGTGATCCCGCGCTCGCGGAGCCATCGCGGCCCCGAGAACAACCCGGGGTACCGAGGTCGGCGGGGCGCGGTCGGGTCAGCCAACCGGGGCGACCTCTTCGGCCTCGACCTGGCGGTTCCAGTCCGCCTTGGTGGACCGCCAACCCTCGTCGTCCATGCCCCGACGCCAGTAGCCGGAGATGGAGAGCGCCTCGCGGGGCACCCCGCGCTCGACGCGCAGCAGGCGGCGCAGCTCGCGGACGAAGGTCGCCTCGCCGTGGACGAACGCGTGCACCCGGCCGGGCGGGAACTCCAGCGCCCGGACCGCCTCGACCAGCGCCTCGCCGACCGGCCGGGAGCCCCGGTGCAGCCAGGTCAGCGCCACCGCGCCGGGGCTGAGCAGCCGCTGCTCGTCGGCCGGCCCGTCGACCTCGACGAAGACGGCGGCCGGGGCGCCGAGCGGCAGCCGCTCCAGGGCCGCGCCGATCGCCGGCAGTGCGCTCTCGTCGCCGACCAGCAGGTGCCAGTCCGCCGTCGGGTCCGGCGCGTACGCGCCGCCCGGGCCGGCGAAGAGCACCTCGTCGCCGGGGCGCAGCCGGGCCGCCCAGGGCCCGGCCAGCCCCTCGTCGCCGTGGTGGACCACGTCCAGGGTGAGTTCGCCGGCCTGCGGGTCCCAGGCGCGCACGGTGTACGCCCGCAGGCGGGGCCACTGGTGGCGGGGCAGGTCACGACGGATCGCGGCCAGGTCCAGCGGCCTGGGGTGGTCGACCCCGGGCGCCGGGAAGACGATCTTGATGTAGTGGTCGGTGTACTCCCCGACCGGCAGCCCGGCCAGCTCCTCCCCGCCCAGGACCAGGCGGATCAGGTGCGGGGTGGGCCGCTCGGTCCGCAGGACCCGGGCGGACGTGACCTTCTTGGGGCGCTCCGTCATGTCACTTAGGCTAACCTAAGTCGTCGCGGGGCCTCCGGTCGGGAGAGCGACCCGCACGCCGGACGAGCCGGTCGTGCCAAGCCACCGCCGCCGGGTCGGTGAGCGACGCCACCTGGTCGACCACCACCCGCAGCCGGGCGGCGTCGTCGGGGGCGGCCCGCCACAGCGGCGCGAAGACCGGGTCGAGCGCGTCCGGCGCCCGCTCGCCCAGCACGCCGACCAGCTCGGCCAGGATCGCCCGCTGCCGGTCGTACCGGGCGCCGGCGCCCGGGCGGTTCATCACGTAGCGCCAGGCGATCCCCTTCAGCAGCGCGCACTGGGCCCGAACCCGGCGCGGCACCACCAGGTCGGCGGCGTACCGGCGGTGCGGGCCCGGGCCGAACCGCTCCCGGGTGGCGGTCACCACGGCGGAGACGAACCGGCCGGTCAGCACGCTGGCGGTGGCCTTCAGCGTGACCTGCGCGCGATGGCTGCCGTCGTACCCGGCGAGCGCGGCGAGCTCCGGCTCGTCGAGCAGGTCGACCAGCACCTCGCCCAGATCGGCCGGGGACTCGCCGGAGTAGACGGCGGCCACGTCGACGCAGAGGGCGGCCCGCTCGTCCGGGTCGTCGAGCAGGGGCCGCAGCGAGAGGTACCCGCCGTGGATGCCGTCCTCCACGTCGTGCACCGAGTAGGCGACGTCGTCGGCCCAGTCCATCACCTGGGCCTCCAGGCAGCGCCGCGCGCCGCCGGGCGGGCCGCCGCCGTCCCCCGCGGGTACGCCCTCGCGCAGCCAGTCGAAGACCGGCCGGTCGTCGTCGTACACCCCGAACTTGCGCAGTCCCGGCTGCCGGGGCCACGGGTACTTGCCGACCGCGTCGAGCGAGGCCCGGGTGAGGTTGAGCCCGGCGGGTACGCCGTCCGGGCCGACCACCTTGGCCTCCAGCCGGGTCAGCACGCGCAGCGTCTGGGCGTTGCCCTCGAACCCGCCGCAGGACGCGGCGAGCCGGTCCAGGGCGTCCTCGCCGTTGTGCCCGAAGGGCGGGTGGCCGAGGTCGTGCGCCAGCCCGGCGGTGTCCACCACGTCCGGGTCGCAGCCCAGCCGGGCGCCCATCTCCCGGGCGATCTGGGCCACCTCCAGCGAGTGCGTCAGCCGGGTACGCAGGAAGTCGTCGGTGCCGGCGACGTGCACCTGGGTCTTGGCGGCCAGCCGCCGGAAGGCCGCCGAGTGCAGCACCCGGGCCCGGTCCCGCTCGTACGGCGACCGGCCGTAGCCGGTGTCCTTGGGCGCCTCGTCGACCCGACGCCGCGCGTCGGACGCGTCCCACGGCCCGGCCGGGTCGGCGTCACGCACCCCTCAGCCCTGCTGTCGCAGCACGCAGAACTCGTTGCCCTCCGGGTCGGCGAGCACCGTCCAGGAGGCGTCGCCCTGGCCGACGTCGACGTGCCGGGCCCCCATGTCGACCAGCCGCTCGACCTCGGCCTCCTGGTCGGCCGGGCGCAGGTCGAGGTGGAGCCGGTTCTTGGTCTCCTTGCCGTCGGCGACCGGGACGAAGACGATGCCGGGCAGCCGGTCGCGCGACTGGCGGATCTCCACCTCGTCCGGCTTCTCCGCGATCACCTGGTAGCCCAGCGCCTCGGCCCACCAGTGGGCCAGCCGGGACGGGTCCCGGGCGTCGACGGTCAAGCTCTCCCAGACGCTGGTCATGCGGCCACCCTTCGCCGGTCGTACGCAACTGCTCGCGGGAGCTCAGGTTACGCCCGGGTGGCCCGCGGGGCGCGCCGGCGAACATCGCCTGGCGGGTCCGCAACCGCCAATCAGACGACAGTTGTCGACCGATTGCCGACCGTCACGGGATCGCGGGCACGGCGTGGCCTTCGGTAACGTGCCGGGAGCGGTACGTGACACCGACGACCGGAACGCGACGAACGGGGGACGCTCGTGCACGTTGACACGGTGATGGACACGGAGCTGCGGAGGCTGCGCCGACGCCGCCCCGAGGTGGCCGGCACGGTGCTGGGCGGGCGCGACGGGATGCTCATCTCCAGCGACCTGCCGACCACCGACGCGACCCACCTGGCCGCCCTCGCCGCGGTGAGTTTCGGGGTGGGCCACCAGGTCGCCCACACGGTGCGCGGCGGCGGCTTCCGGGAGTCGGTGGTGCACACGGCCACCGGCTCCGTGGTCACCTATCCGGCGGGGCGGCACGCGCTGCTCACCCTGGTCACCGGCGCGGGTGCAGACCTGGAGGCGCTGCACGTGGAGGCGCGGGCGGTGGCCGAGCGGGCCGGCTCGGCGTTCGACTCGCAGCGGGTGGCGGTGGGCGCGACGCCCGTGCCGCAGGTGCACCGCGCGCTCGCTGTGCGTACCCCGCTGCCGGCGCTGGCCAGGCGGCGGCCCGGATCGACCTGGCGGCGCCCGCCGCTGTAGGGCCCGGCCCTCCGCGACGCAGACGCACCACACCCACCGACGACGATGGCGGCTCCGGGGCACCCGGAGCCGCCGTCGGTCGTGCGGTCAGCGGCTGTCGGAACCGTGGGTCTCGACGGCCGCGCGGCCGGCCTCCAGGCGGGCCACCGGCACCCGGAACGGGGAGCAGGAGACGTAGTCCAGGCCCACCTCGTGGAAGAAGTGCACCGAGTCGGGGTCGCCGCCGTGCTCGCCGCAGACGCCGAGCTTCAGCTCCGGCCGGGCCGCCCGGCCCTCCTCCGCGGCGATCCGGACCAGCCGGCCCACCCCGTCCCGGTCGATGGACTCGAACGGCGAGATGCCGAAGATGCCCAGCTCCAGGTAGCGCCAGAAGAACGCGCCCTCGACGTCGTCGCGGGAGAAGCCCCAGGCCATCTGGGTCAGGTCGTTGGTGCCGAAGGAGAAGAACTGTGCCGCCTCGGCGATCTGCCCGGCGGTCAGCGCCGCCCGGGGCACCTCGATCATGGTGCCGATCAGCACCTCGACGCCGCTGTCCCCGACCACCTCGGCGATGATCTTCTCGGCCTCGGCCCGTACCGTCTCCAGCTCCTGCACCGCGCCGACCAGCGGCACCATGATCTCCGGCTTGGCCACCGCGCCGGCGCGGGTGACCGCGACGGCGGCCTCCGCGATGGCCCGCACCTGCATCGCAAACAGGCCCGGGATGACCAGGCCGAGGCGCACGCCGCGCAGGCCCAGCATCGGGTTCTCCTCGTGCATGCGCCGGACGGCGGCGAGCAGCGCCTCCTCCTTGGCGACGTCCTCGCCGCGCTCCTGGGCGACGGCGACGTTGACCGCGAGCTGCTCCAGCGGGGGCAGGAACTCGTGCAGCGGCGGGTCGATCAGCCGCACCGTGACCGGCAGACCGTCCATCTCGCGGAAGATCTCCTTGAAGTCGTCGCGCTGCAAGGGCAGCAGCGCGGCGAGCGCCGACTCCCGCTCGTCGTCGGTACGGGCCAGGATCAGCCGCTCGACCAGCTCCCGCCGGTCGCCGAGGAACATGTGCTCGGTGCGGCACAGGCCGATGCCCTGGGCGCCGAAGCGCCGCGCCCGGGCCGCGTCCGCCCCGGTGTCGGCGTTCGTCCGGACCGCCAGCCGCCGCTTGGCGTCGGCGTGGCTCATGATCCGGTGTACGGCCCGGACCAGCGGGTTGTCGACGTGCTCCGGCTCGAGGCTGCCCTCGAAGTACTGCACCACCTCGGACGGCATGACCGGGACCTCGCCGAGGTAGACCTTGCCGGTGGTGCCGTCGATGGAGACGATGTCGCCCTCGTTGACGGTCTGCCCGGCCACGGTGAACCGCTTGGCCGGCACGTTCACGTCGATCTCGTCGGCGCCGGAGACGCAGGTCTTGCCCATGCCCCGGGCCACCACGGCTGCGTGGCTGGTCTTGCCGCCCCGCGAGGTGAGGATGCCCTGGCTGGCGATCATGCCGTTCAGGTCGTCCGGGTTGGTCTCCCGGCGGACCAGGATCACCGACTCCCCCTCGGCGGCCAGCTCGACCGCCCGCGCGGAGGTGAAGACCACCTTGCCGGAGGCGGCGCCCGGTGAGGCGCCGATGCCCTTGGCGACCGGCTGGAACTCGTGGTCGAGCCGGAACCGGGGGAACATCAGCTGCGCCAGCTGCGCGCCGTTGACCCGGTGCAGCGCCTCGTCCAGGTCGATCAGGCCCTCGTCGACGAGCTGCCCGGCGATGACGAACGCGGCGGCGGCGGTGCGCTTGCCGACCCGGGTCTGGAGCATCCAGAGCTTGCCGCGCTCGATGGTGAACTCGATGTCGCAGAGGTCCTTGTAGTGCCCCTCCAGCCGGGCCATGAACGCGAGGAGCTCGTCGTAGGACTTCTTGTCGAGCTGCTCCAGCTCCTGCAGCGGCACGGTGTTGCGGATGCCGGCGACGACGTCCTCGCCCTGGGCGTTGGCCAGGTAGTCGCCGTAGATGCCCTGGGCGCCGCTGCCCGGGTCGCGGGTGAAGGCGACGCCGGTGCCGGAGTCGGGGCCGAGGTTGCCGAAGACCATGGAGACCACGTTGACCGCGGTGCCGAGGTCGGCCGGGATGCGCTCCTGGCGGCGGTAGACCACGGCCCGCTCGGCGTTCCACGACTCGAAGACCGCACGGATGGCCAGGTCGAGCTGCTCGCGCGGCTCCTGCGGGAACTCCCGGCCGGTGTGCTTGACGAAGATCTTCTTGTACGCGTCGACCAGCCCGCGCAGGTCGTCGGCGTCGAGGTCGAGGTCGTTGGTGGTGCCCTTGGCGCGCTTGGCCTCGTCCAGGGCGTGCTCGAACTCCTCGCCCGGCACCTCACAGACGGTCTTGCCGAACATCTGGATCAGCCGGCGGTACGAGTCCCAGGCGAACCGGTCGTTGCCGCCGGCCTGGGCGGAGAGCCCGACCACGCTGCGGTCGTTGAGGCCGACGTTGAGGACGGTCTCCATCATGCCGGGCATGGAGAACTTCGCGCCGGAGCGTACGGACACCAGCAGCGGGTCGTCCGGGTCGCCGAGGCGGCGGCCCATCTCGCGTTCCAGGGCCTCCAGGTGGGTGGCGATCTGACCGGCCAGCCCGGCGGGTTCCTCGCCGGTGGCCAGGTACGCCTTGCACGCCTCGGTGGTGATGATGAACCCGGGCGGGACCGGCAGCCCGAGATTGGTCATCTCGGCGAGGTTGGCCCCCTTGCCACCGAGCAGGTCCTTGAGATCCTTGTTGCCCTCGGCGAAGTCGTAGACGTACTTGTGATCGACCGTCTCTTGCGCTGCCACCAGAGCCTCCCACGCGCGCCGGAATTGACACTTAACGAAGGTTCAGCTGCCTCATACCCCGGGGCAGGCCACCGGTAATCCCGGTGCCAGCACCGATCGGTGGGCGAAGGTTAAGCGAACATCGAGTGGCCTGGGACCGTTCGGTGACAATAGGCACAGTCATCACGACTATCCGCGTTCGCGGCGGTTTCTGGGAACGCTTCCATGCGCACGATCACGCAATTCCGAGTCTCCTCGTACTCTTGACGGCACCGGTTCTGCTGAACCTGACCTTTGCCATATCCGCCGCAAATACACCCCCGGAGCCGCCGCCGTGCCGCCCACCCCCGCCACCAGCCCGGAGACCGGCGCCGCCGCCAGCGCCGGGGCCGACCGGGAACCGCCGGATCAGGTCGACCTGTCCGCCCACCGGCCGGCCGCCGCCGAACTGGCCCGGGCCGCCGAGCTGACCGCCGGGGAGTTGCTGGCCCCGCCCGCACCGGTCCGACTGGGCGACGTGGTGCCGGCCCCGGAGCAGGTCCGGCCCGACCTGACGGCCGACTTCACCCTCCCCGCCGACGCGGCCGTCCGGGTGGGCCCGGACCCCGACGCCCGGGACGTGGCCGAACAGCTCGCCGAGCTGCTGCGACCGGCCACCGGGTACCCGCTGCCGGTCGTGGTCGAGGCCACCGCGACCGACGGCCCGCTGGTGCTCACCCTGGCCGCCGCGACGCCGCCCGCCGGCGTACCCCGCCCCCGGATCGCGGCCGAGGACGCGGCGAGCGCGGACGCGGGTGAGCTGGGCGTCGAGGGCTACCGCCTGGACGTCGCCCCCACGGGGGTGCGGATCAGCGCCGACACCGCCACGGGCCTGTTCCACGGGGCGCAGACGCTGCGGCAGCTCCTGCCGGCGGCGGTCGAGAGCCCGTCCCCGGTCGCCGCCCGCTGGGTGGTGCCCGGCGGTGTGATCGTCGACCGGCCGCGCTTTCCGTACCGGGGCGCGATGCTCGACGTCTCCCGGCACTTCTTCGGCGTCACCGACGTGCTGCGGGTGATCGACCACCTGGCCCGGTACAAGCTCAACCACCTGCACCTGCACCTCACCGACGACCAGGGCTGGCGGATCGCCGTCGACTCGTGGCCCGCGCTGACCACCGTCGGCGGGGCCACCGAGGTCGGCGGCGGCCCGGGCGGTTTCTACACCGGCGCGGACTACCGGCGGATCGTCCGGTACGCCGCCCGCCGGCACGTCACCGTCGTCCCCGAGATCGACCTGCCCGGCCACACCAACGCGGCGCTGACCGCGTACCCCGAGCTGGCGCCGGACCGGGTCGCGCCACCGCCGTACACCGGCACCGAGGTCGGCTTCAGCTACGTCGACCCGGCCAGCGAGCGGACGTACGACTTCGTCGCCGACGTGCTCGGCGAGGTGGCCGCCCTCACCCCCGGCCCGTGGCTGCACATCGGCGGCGACGAGGCGTTCAAGGTCAAGGGTGCGGCGTACACCGGCTTCGTGGAGCGCACCCAGCGGATCGTCGCCGGCACCGGCAAGACGGTCATCGGGTGGCACCAGATCGCCCCGGCCGAGCACGCCGAGGGACGGGTGGTCCAGTGGTGGGGCACCGACGGCGCGGACCCGGTGGTCGCCGAGGCGGTACGCCGGGGCGCCCGGCTGATCCTCTCCCCCGGCAACCACGCCTACCTGGACATGAAGTACGCCCCGGACACCCCGATCGGCCACGACTGGGCCGGGCTGATCGACGTGCGGCGCGCGTACGACTGGGATCCGGCCACGCACGTGGCCGGCGTACCCGCCGACGCGGTGCTCGGCGTGGAGGCGCCGCTCTGGACCGAGTCGGTGACCACGCTGGCGGAGATCGAGTTCATGTTCCTCCCCCGGCTGCCCGCCATCGCCGAGCTGGGCTGGTCGCCCCGCTCAACGCACGACTGGGCCGGGTTCCGCGAGCGCCTCGCCGGCCACGGCCCGCGCTGGGCCACCGCCGGCATCGCCTTCCACCGTGCCCCGGAGATCCCCTGGCCCGCCGAACGGGACGCGGCCGACACCCCGCCCACCGGAATCCCCACCCCACCCGCCACGCCGACCCCCACCGGTTGACACCTGACGCCCCGCGAAGCCCGCATTGCCCGTTGATCAAGAAGTTTGCGTCGGTCGGACGGCGTGTTTCTGACCCAAACTTCTTGATCAACGAGGCGGAGGCGGCCGGGCCGTCGGTTCGGGGTCGGATGTCCGGTTTGGGGTGGGCGGTGTCGGCCGGAACAGGTCCGTCTGGCCTGCGGTGTCGGGTGGGCGGGGCCGCCCCGGTTGCGGAATGGCCGGTGGGGCGGGGTCGTTGTACATGGCGTACCTCCGGCGCTCCCCCGGCCGGACGGATCCCGGGACCGGCCCGATGGAATGCGCGGCCGCCCGGGCCGGTTACATCCCCCGGACACCCGAGCAGGTCGCGCCGATCGCCGGGTCGATCCCCCTTCTGACTTGTCCCGCGGCACCGCGCCCCCTGTTGCGTGTGCCGCGCACCCCCGAACAGAGAGGCCGATCATGCGTACCGATCTGATCCGCAAGACCGCCCTGGCCGCTGCCGGCCTCGCCTTCACCGGCGCCGTCGCCGGCCCGCTCGCCACCGCCAACACCGACTCGGCCGCCACCGACAAGGGCGCCGCGTCGGCGAAGAACGACCGCAGGTCGCACGGCGAGCGTGAGCTGACCATGCGCTACGAGGCCCAGCCGAACTTCTACTACTGCGGCCCCTCGGCCACCCGCAACGCCCTGTCGGTGCAGGGCAAGGACATCGACGTGGACACCATGGCCAAGGAGATGGGCACCACCGAGGCCGGCACCAACTCCATCAACGACATCACCCCGGTGCTGAACAAGGAGACCGGCAAGAAGGTCTACCGCAGCGTCGAGATCCGCGACAACAGCGCCGACCGCAAGCAGACCGAGAAGCTGCGCGCGGACGTCGTCCGCACCATCGACGACGGTCGGGCCGTGGTCGCCAACATCGCCGGCACCGCCACGGACACCGACGGTGTCACCCACTCCTTCGAGGGTGGCCACTACATCAGCGTCATCGGCTACCGCGACGGCGGGAACGTCGTCACGATCGCCGACTCGGCGAACGCCGACCAGATGTCCTACCGGATGAGCGTGGACAACCTGGCCGACTGGATCGCCACCCGCGGCTACGCCGCCGCCGCCTGATCCACGGCACCACCGACACGGGCCGGCCCCCACCCGGGGGCCGGC
This sequence comes from Micromonospora sp. L32, assembly GCF_052068055.1. Classification (NCBI taxonomy): domain Bacteria; kingdom Bacillati; phylum Actinomycetota; class Actinomycetes; order Micromonosporales; family Micromonosporaceae; genus Micromonospora; species Micromonospora sp. L32. Next base: position 524,681 of record NZ_JBQHDD010000004.1, read on the forward strand.
CCTTCGTCGTGTGCGCGTCGGGGCGACGTGCGGACCAGCGGCGGTCAGCCGCCGGAGTCGTCCAGCTCGGCGCCCTCGGGCACGGTGTCGTCGTCCCGGCTGGCCAGCCAGCCGTCGGGCAGGAAGACCTTGCCCGGGGAGTTGGTACGACCACGCGGCTGACCGAGGGTGGCCACCGGGAAGGGCTCCGTCGGGTCCAGCTTGCCGAGCAGGTCGTCGAGCTGCGCCAGGCTCTCGATCATCGCCAGGTCGCGGCGCAGCTCGCTGCCGACCGGGAAGCCCTTGAGGTACCAGGCGACGTGCTTGCGGAAGTCGATGCAACCGTCCCGCTCACCCCGGGCCGGGGTACGGCTGCCGGCGGTGAACTGGTCGACCAGCAGCTCGGCGTGGCGGCGCATGGTCTGCGCGACCTCGCCCAGGGTGGGCAGCCGCCGCTCGGGGCGACCGTCGAACGCGGCCTCCAGGTCGGCGAAGAGCCACGGCCGGCCCAGGCAGCCTCGGCCGATCACCACCCCGTCCACGCCGGTGTGCGCCACCATCCGCAGCGCGTCGTCGGCCTCCCAGATGTCGCCGTTGCCGAGCACCGGCACGTCGAGGGCCTGCTTCAAGGTGGCGATCGCGTCCCAGTCGGCGGTGCCCGAGTAGCGCTGCGCGGCCGTACGCCCGTGCAGGGCGACCGCCGCCACCCCGGCGTCCTGCGCGGCCAGCCCGGCCTCCACGTACGTCAGGTGGTCGTCGTCGATGCCCTTGCGCATCTTCACGGTGACCGGCACCCCGGCCGGTGCGGCGGCGTCCACCGCGGCCCTGACCAGGCGGGCGAAGAGCCGCCGCCGCCACGGCAGCGCGGAGCCGCCGCCCTTGCGGGTCACCTTGGGCACCGGGCAGCCGAAGTTCAGGTCGATGTGGTCGGCCAGGTTCTTCTCCACCACGATCCGTACCGCGGCGGCGGTGATCTCCGGATCGGTGCCGTAGAGCTGGAGGCTGCGCGGCCGCTCGTCGGCGCCGAAGGCGATCATGCGCAGCGTCTTCGGGTTCCGCTCGACCAGGGCGACAGTGGTGATCATCTCGCAGACGTAGATGCCGCCGCCCTGCTCCCGGCAGAGCTGCCGGAAGCCGACATTGGTGATGCCGGCCATCGGGGCGAGCACCACCGGCGGCCACACCTGGTGCGGCCCGAGGGTGAGCGGGCGGAGCGCGACGGACGGGGCGGGACTGGTCACGTACCCAAGAATCCCATGCCCGGCGCGGTGGCCCCGGGTCCGGTGGCCGGTCACCGCCGCGATGGTGAGCGAACTCGCACCGCGACGGCGACCGGCGGACGGGTCAGTACGTGCCGGGGCTGGACAGAATCAGGCCCGAGACGTCCACGATGACGGACGTGGCCGCGCTGACGTGGATCGCGAACGACAGGCCGTTGCCGTTGTAGCTGCCGAGCTGCACCTCGACCAGGTTGGAGAGGATCTGGTTCGGTCCCCACCAGTTCAGCGACGAGGTCTGCGGCTTGGCGATCGAGGAGCTGTACGCGGTCAGCACGCCGGCGGAGACGGTGCCCGCCACGGTGATGTTGACGTACGCGGCGGTCGCCTTCTCCGCCAGCGCCGGTGGGACGTTCTTCACCGTCAGGTGGATGATCTTGCCGGCGTTGAGCTTGCCCGAGGTCACGCCGGCGCTGCCGGCCAGGATGTTCCCGCTGTAGGTGGAGATCGCGCGGGTGTCGAGGATCCGCTGCGGCGGGACGGCCATCGTCCGGTTCGCCCACCGCGAGGTGTTGACGTACGCGCGCGCCCCGCCCTTGCCGCCGATCACCAGCTCGCCGGAGGGGGTGACCGCGAGCGAGCCGGTCGGCAGCTCCTGCGGGATGCTGGCGGACGGAGTGGGGGTCAGCACCAGCGGAGGACGGGTGCTCGGCGCGTCGACGGTCAGCGTCGGGGCCAGCGCCGAACCGCCGCGCAGCACGGTCTCGGTGGCCCCCGCGTCGTTGGTGACCCCGATGAGCACCGGCTGCCCCGGGTCGGCGGCGGCCGGGGTGGCGACGACCGCCGCCGCGCCGACGCCGGCACCCGCGGCGACACCGGCCTTGATGATCCGGCGGCGGGTGGTCGACGACGTCTCGTCGGTGGTCATGCTGGTGGTCTCCTCGGTCTCACGCACGGGGCTGCACCTCCCGGTCAGCGCGCTCGGCGTTGACCTTGATCACGTCGGCGCGGACCCCGCTGGTGCCCGAGTCGGCGGTCAGGCTCTTCGGGTTGTTGATGACGGCGGACTCGGGGTGGAACACGAGCAGGCCGGTCACGTCGAGGATGACGGCGGTGGCGCTCTTCTGCACCCAGATGGCCACGGTGTCCGGGTAGTAGTTGCCGTTGGCGGTCGACCAGGCGCCGGTCTGGGTGATCACGCCGTTGGAGAGCAGCTGGCCGGCGCCCCACCAGTTGATGGTGGACGCGCCCGGGGCCTGGCCCCGCCCGTAGACGGTGGCGAAGCCGCCCTTCTCGGTCTTGGCGACGGTCACGTTGCCGATCAGGCCGTCGCCGTACTCGACGATGCCGGCCAGGTGGACCAGCAGCCAGGCGCCCGCGACCGCGCGGCCCTGCGAGTCGATCTGTCCGGCGCCCTCCAGCAGCCGGGCCCGGCCGGCGGCGGTGCGGGTGTCCAGCACCCGGGTGGGCGGGATCGGCACCAGCATGGTGGCGTTCGCCGTGGTGAGCGTCTCGTAGCGGCGAACCACGCCACCGGAGTCGGTGCCGGCGGCGCCCAGGCCGAGGGTGGTCGACTCCAGCGAGCCGGGCAGCACCGGCAGCTTCGACTCGGAGCGCTTGAGCAACAGCGCCGGGCCGGCGTCGTTCTGCACGGCCAGGGTGGCCGCGCCGTTGCCGGCGGCGCTGGTCACGGTGGTCTTGCCACCGCTGTTCGGTGCGCCCAGCACGACCGGCTCGCCGACAGCGGCGCTGGCGGGGCTGGCGTTCGCCGCGGTGACGGCGGTGGCGGCGACCGCCGCGCCGCCGGTGACGGCGGCCCGCCGCAGCAGGGTACGCCGCGAGGCGGAGCGGTCGGGTTCGGACGAAGTCATCTCATTCCCCCGTTGGATGGGTTGGCGGTCTGCGACGGACGGCTGTCGAGGCGGGCCGGGAACGGCCGGGCCACCTACGCCCCACCGCCGAGCAGCACCTGGCTCGGGTGGCCGACCAGCAGGCTGGTCATGTCGACAATCGCGTGGGTCGGCGACGAGGTGGCCTGGAGGGTCAGCACGCTGCGGTACGCCCCGACGGCGCCCAGCTCGGTGAAGAGGAAGTTCGACAGGATGGTGCCGGCGGTCGCCCAGTTGACCGTGGACGCGGTGGGCTTGGTGCCGCTCCCCCACACGGTGAGCACACCGGCGCCGGTCATCCCGACCACGGTGACGTTGCCCTTGATGGCGTAGCCGTCCCGGACGTACGGGTCGAGGGCGAGCACGATCGGCACACCCGGCTGGAGCCGGCCGAGGGAGTCCAGCGACCCGGAGACGATGTTGCGCCGCAGGTTGGCGTCGCGGGTGTCGAGGATCCGGGTCGGCGGCACGGCGACCGAGGTGGTGGCCCACTCGCTGGTCCACGCCCAGCCGTTGGTGGGGTTGGCGTCGGTGCCCGCCCGGACGAAGAGGTCGCCCTGGTCGTCGACCGCCACGGTGCCGGCCTCGGAGTCGAGCACGTGCGGGTAGAGGCCCGAGCTCGGCACCAGCCGCAGCGGCGCGCCGGCCGGGTTCGCCAGCACCAGCGGGGAGTCGGTGTGGGTGAGGGTGGTGCTGGCGCCGCCCGCGTCGTTCGTCGTACCCATGATCAGGTTGCCGCCCGCGTCGGCCTGGGCCGCGCCGGGCATGCCGACCGCGCCGGCGACACCGGCGCCGGCCGTGGTGGCGGCGACCGTGGCGGCGCGGCGCAGCAGGCGCCGCCGCTTCGGGTCGTGGTCGTTGTCCTGTTGCGACGCGCGCGTCATGCAGACACCCCCGTGATGAGATTCAACGCCGGGAATGCTCGCACGAGATCAAGCCCGGCTCAACCACCGGGTGGGCGCAACCGCCGCCGATGGGCCACCGACGACGACGGCCCCGCCCCTGGTCGGGGCGGGGCCGTCGGGTGCCGGTTCAGCAGCCGGGCAGACGCTCGATCAGGTAGCGCTCGACCTGGTCCAGGGCGATCCGCTCCTGCGCCATGGTGTCCCGGTTCCGCACGGTCACCGCGTCGTCGTCGAGGGTGTCGAAGTCGACGGTCACGCAGAACGGGGTGCCGATCTCGTCCTGCCGGCGGTAGCGGCGGCCGATGGCCTGCGAGTCGTCGAACTCCACCACCCAGCGCTTGCGCAGCTGCGCGGCGAGGCCCTTCGCCTTCGGGGAGAGCGCCTCGTTGCGGGACAGCGGCAGCACCGCCACCTTGACCGGCGCCAGCCGCGGGTCGAAGCGCATCACGGTGCGCTTGTCCACACCGCCCTTGGTGTTCGGGGCCTCGTCCTCGTCGTACGCCTCCAGCAGGAACGCCAGCACCGCGCGGGTGAGACCGGCGGCCGGCTCGATGACGTACGGCATCCACCGCTCCTGCTTCGTCTGGTCGAAGTAGGACAGGTCGACGCCGGAGTGCTTGCTGTGCGTGGAGAGGTCGAAGTCGGTCCGGTTGGCGATGCCTTCCAGCTCGGCGAACTCGCTGCCGCCGAACTGGAACCGGTACTCGATGTCGACGGTGCGCTTCGAGTAGTGGGAGAGCTTCTCCTTGGGGTGCTCGTAGAAGCGCAGGTTCTCCGCCGACAGGCCCAGGTCGAGGTACCAGTTCCAGCGCTCCTGGAGCCAGTACTCGTGCCACTGCTCGTCGGTGCCCGGCTCGACGAAGAACTCCATCTCCATCTGCTCGAACTCCCGCGTACGGAAGATGAAGTTGCCCGGGGTGATCTCGTTGCGGAACGACTTGCCGGTCTGCGCGATGCCGAACGGCGGCTTCTTGCGGGCGACCGTCTCCACGTTCTTGTAGTTGACGAAGATGCCCTGGGCGGTCTCCGGGCGCAGGTAGTGCAGGCCCTCGTCGCTCTCCACCGGGCCGAGGTAGGTCTTCATCAGGCCGTTGAACATCTTCGGCTCGGTGAAGGTGCCCTTGTTGCCGCAGTTCGGGCAGTTCAGCTCGGACAGCGAGGTCAACGGCTTGCCGTGCTTCTCGGCGTACGCCTCCTCCAGGTGGTCGGCGCGGAACCGCTTGTGGCAGAACTGACACTCGGTGAGCGGGTCGACGAACTCGGCGATGTGGCCGGAGGCCTCCCACACCTTGCGGGCCAGGATGACCGCGGAGTCCAGGCCGACGACGTCGTTGCGCTGCTGGACCATGGTCTTCCACCACTGCCGGCGGACGTTCTCCTTGAGCTCCACGCCGAGCGGACCGTAGTCCCACGCCGACCGGGTGCCCCCGTAGATCTCGCTGGAGGGGAAGACGAAGCCTCGGCGCTTGGCGAGGCTGACGACGGCGTCGATACGGTCGGCTGGCATGTTTCCTCCTACGCCGGCTGGCGGTCGGCGGGGACGTGATGTGGACGGAACAAGACGTGATGTGGACGGAACGAACAGTTCGGGACAACGGTACGACCAGCGGCGTCCCGAGCCCAGCAGAATACTCCGGCCGGCTCAGTTGACCCCGCAGACCTCCATGCCGCCGGTCTGCTGGTCCGGCGCGAGGGTGACCTGCTGGGTGTCCTGGAAGCCGCCGCTGTAGGTGACGTCCACCGGCACGGTGAGCGCGTTGGGGTCGACCTCGCCCACCCGGTAGGCGGCGACCGCCGGCTCGTCGGCCGCCCGCTGGGCGAAGTCCGCCCGGGACTCGCGCCGCTGCTCCTGGTCGCAGAGCTTGTCGTAGGCCGCGCCGTACTCCTTGCGCACCAGCGCGCGGTAGTAGGCGTCGGTGACCGCGTGCCCCTGCTCCTCGATCGCCTGGGCGTTGCTGATGGTCAGGCCGACCAGGGCCGCCCCGCCCCCGCCGCAGCAGATCAGCAGGGCGAGCGCCCCGACGCCGAGACCCAGCCAGAGCCGCTTGCGGCCGCCCTCGGTGGGCGGCGCGGCGAACGGCGGGGCCACTCCCGGGCCGGGCGGCGGGGCCGGCACCCCCGGGTCGGCCGGCGGGTTGCCGTCCCCACCGGGCGTCGCGGGGTACGGCGGTGGGGCTGCCGGGCCGGGTGCGGTCATGAGTGCAGGGTAGTGCCCAGCCTCTCAGCGGTGCGGACTCGCGGCCCGATCACTGGTGGCCACCACGACCCCGCCGTCCGGGGCGGCGCTGGCCAGCGTCTCGTACGCGGACGGCTCGTCCAGCGACTCGGCGAGCAGCGGGACCGCGGCGATCTTGACGTCGAACCCGCCCAGCGCCCGCCGGTACGCCCCGACCGACTCCCACTCGGTGACCAGGCACCAGTGGGCCGGGTCGTCGAGCGCCCGCAGCAGTTCGCCGCGCAGGTAGCCGGGGCGGGCGGCGAGCGCGGCGAGCGCGGCGTGCGCCCGACCGACGAAGTCGTCGGCGACATCGACCTCGACCACGAACCGGTTGGTGACCAGCACCGGCGTCCCTCCTCGTAGAGTCTGTGGGATGCAGCGTACGCAGAGCCCCCTGCTGGTCCGACTCTCCCGGGCCAACCCGACGTCGGTGTTCCTCGCCACCCTGGTGGTGGTGCTGGTGGCGTTCTTCGCACCCGGGCCGGTGGGCGGCGTGCTGCTGCTCGCGCTCGCCGCCGGGCTGAGCTGGCTGCTGGCGACCACCTGGCCGGTGCAGGCGCCGCAGACCCGGATGATCCGGCTGGTGATGCTGACCCTGCTGGTCGCGGTCGCGTTGGCCAAGCTGCTCTGACATGCACTCATGCGTTTTTGACAATCATTTCCGTTGTCACGGACAGTTCATGACATGAACATCCGCTCCGCTCCACGCGCCCTGGCCGCCGCCACCGCCCTGCTCGCCCTGAGCGGCGTCGCCGCCTGCTCGTCCGGCGGGGCGGGCGCCGATCCGCAGCGGGTCGACGTGGTGGCCGCCTTCTACCCGTTGCAGTTCCTCGCCGAGCGGATCGGCGGCGACGCGGTCGCCGTCAGCAACCTGGCCAAGCCCGGGGCGGAGCCGCACGACCTGGAGCTCAACCCGCGCCAGGTCGGGCAGGTCAGCGAGGCGGAGCTGGTCGTCTACCTCAAGGGCTTCCAGCCGACCGTGGACGAGGCGGTGGACCAGAACGCCGCCGACCGCGCCTTCGACGTGGCGACCGTGCAGCCCCTGCTGACCGCCGCGGCCGGCGGCCACGAGCACGAGGGTGAGGCCGGTCACGCCGAGGAGCCCGGCGGCGGCCTCGACCCGCACCTCTGGCTGGACCCGACCCGGCTGGCCACCGTCGGCGACCAGCTCGCCGAGCGGCTCGGCCGGGCCGACCCGAAGCGGGCCGCCGACTACACCGCCCGGGCCCGGGCGCTCCGCGGCGAGCTGGAGAAGCTCGACGCCGAGTTCACCGCCGGACTCAAGACCTGCCAGCGCCGGGAGATCGTGGTCAGCCACACCGCCTTCGGCTACCTGACCGAGCGCTACCAGCTGGAGCAGGTCGGCATCACCGGCCTCACCCCCGACACCGAGCCCTCCCCGCAGCGCCTCGCCGAGGTCGCCGCCGAGGCCCGCGAACACGGGGCCACCACGATCTTCTTCGAGACCCTGGTCAGCCCGAAGGTCGCCGAGACCATCGCGGCTGAGGTCGGCGCGAAGACCGCGGTGCTGGACCCGATCGAAGGGCTGTCGACCGACTCCGGCGGGGACTACCTTTCGGTGATGCGCACCAACCTGCAGACCCTGCGGACGGCGTTGAGCTGCTCGTGACCGCACCCGTCATCACCGTCACCCACGGGGCGGTCGGCTACGACGGCCGACCCGTGCTGCGTGACGTGTCGCTCACCGTCACCGCCGGCGAGGTGGTCGCCGTCCTGGGGGCCAACGGCTCCGGCAAGTCCACCCTGATCCGCGCCGTGCTCGGGCTGGTCCCCCTGGCCGCCGGCTCCGTCGCGCTCTTCGGCACCCCGCTGCGCCGGTTCCGGCAGTGGCGGCGCATCGGGTACGTCCCGCAGCGGCTCGGCGCCGGCGGCGGCGTACCGGCGACGGTGCGCGAGGTGGTCGCCTCCGGCCGGCTGGCCCGCCGGGGCGTGCTCCGCCCGCCGGGGCGGGCCGACCGGGAGGCGGTCGACGCGGCGCTGCGCGCCGTCGGGCTCGCCGACCGGGCCGCCGACCCGGTCGCCACCCTCTCCGGCGGCCAGCAGCAGCGCACCCTGATCGCCCGGGCCCTCGCCGGCCGGCCGGAGCTGCTGGTGCTCGACGAGCCGACCGCCGGGGTCGACGCGGCCAGCCAGGAGGCGTTCGCCACCGCGCTGCGTGACTTCGTCGCCGACGGCGGCACCGTACTGCTCGTCGCCCACGAGCTGGGCCCGCTGCGACCGCTGATCAGCCGGGCGGTGGTGGTCCACCAGGGCGGGATCTGCCACGACGGCGCGGTGCCCGAGCCCGCCGGCCACCACGCGGAGCCCGACCACGACCACGTGCACCCGCACGGTCCCGACGAGCCCGCCGGGCTGTGGAGCAGCTGACCATGGAACTCTTCCAGTACCCCTACATGCAACGCGCGCTGATCGGCGCCCTGGTCATCGGCCTGGCCGCCCCGGCGCTCGGCATCTACCTGGTGCAGCGGCGGCTGACCCTGATCGGCGACGGCATCGGCCACGTGGCGCTGACCGGCGTCGGCGCCGGGCTGCTGCTCAACCGCTCCCCGGTGCTGGTGGCGGTGGTCGTGGCGACCCTCGGCGCGATCACCATCGAGCTGGTCCGGGCGCGCGGACGCACCTCCGGCGACCTCGCGCTGGCACTGCTCTTCTACGGCGGCATCGCCGGCGGGGTGATGCTCGTCGGGCTCTCCGACGCCACCAGCGCCAACCTCAACGCGTACCTGTTCGGCTCGCTCACCACCATCTCGCCGCAGGACCTGATCACCATTGCGGTGCTCGGCGCGGCCATCCTGGTCACCATGCTGGCGCTGCGCCCGGCGCTCTTCGCGGTCTGCCACGACGAGGAGTACGCCCGGGTCGCCGGGCTGCCGGTCCGGACGTTGAACCTGCTGCTGGCGGTGGCCACCGCGGTCACCGTCACCATCGCCATGCGGGCCGTCGGGGTGCTGCTGATCAGCGCCCTGATGGTGGTGCCGGTGGCCACCGCGCAGCAGGTCACCCGGGGCTTCCGCAGCACCATGACGGCGGCCATGGCGCTCGGCCTCTTCGCGGCCGGGTCCGGGGTCTGGGTGGCGGCCACCGCCGACACCGCCCCGGGCGCCTCGGTGGTGCTGCTGGCCATCGCCTCGTTCCTGGTGGTCGCGCTCGCCGCCGCCGGCTGGCGGACGCTGCGCCGGCGGTCCACCCCGACCGGTACGCCGGCGCCCGAGCCGCACGAGGTCGTGCTCCAGTGACACCGCCCCGGCACCTGTCGGTGGTATTGGTTACCGTTGCAGGGTGACCGGCACGAACGGGTACGAGGCCTACGAGGGCGCGGGTGACCTGCTCCGCGCCCTGTCCGCCCCGATCCGGCTGGCGATCGTGAGCGAGCTGGCGCAGGGTGAACGGTGTGTGCACGAACTGGTGGAGAAGCTCGGCGCCCCCCAGCCGCTGGTCTCCCAGCACCTGCGGGTGCTGCGCGGGGCGGGCGTGGTCCGCGGCTCGCGGCGCGGCCGCGAGATCGCGTACGCGCTGGTCGACGAGCACGTGGCGCACATCGTGGCGGACGCGGTGAGCCACGCCGGGGAGGGATCATGAGCGAGGGGGCGCTGCGGAACACGCGGCAGCGCACGGCGGTGAGCTCCCTGCTCGCCGAGGTGGAGGGCTTCCACAGCGCACAGGAGCTGCACGCGATGCTCCGGGACCGGGGCGAGCGGGTCGGGCTGACCACCGTCTACCGCACCTTGCAGGGCCTCGCCGACGCCGGCGAGATCGACGTGATGCGTCCGCCCGGTGGGGAGCACCTCTACCGCCGGTGCAGCGAGGGGCACCACCACCACCTGGTCTGCCGGGCCTGCGGCCGCACCGTCGAGGTGGCCGGGCCGGCGGTGGAGACCTGGGCCGAGCGGGTCGCCGCCCAACACAGGTACGCCGACGTCAGCCACACCCTGGAGATCTTCGGCACCTGCCCGAAGTGCGCCGCCTGACGGCGATTCAGGGGGTGCCCGCCGGGCCGCGTCGTGGCACGCTGTCCGGCGTGAAGATCTACGCTGATCGCTTCCCCGTCGCCCTCCGCCAGCTCCTCACCGACCTGCTCGTCGTCGTCTGGGTGTACGCGGCGATCCGCTTCGCCCTGTGGGTGCACGACCTGGTGCAGAAACTCGCCGTACCCGGACAGAAGCTGGAGGGGGCCGGCGGCGGTCTCGCCGACAACCTGGCCGAGGCCGGCGGCAAGGTCGGCCGGGTGCCGCTGGTCGGCGACGAGCTGACCGCCCCCTTCGAGCGGGCCGCCGAGGCGGCCCGCGCGGTCGCCGACGCCGGCCGGGACCAGCAGGAGCTGGTCGGCCAGCTCGCCCTGGCCCTCGCCATCGCCGTGCTGGTCTTCCCGCTCGCCCTGGTGCTCTTCGGCTGGCTGCCGCTGCGGGTGCGCTGGATGCGCCGGGCCGCCGCGGCGAAGGCGCTCGCCACCGCCCCGGCCGGGCGGGACCTGCTGGCGCTGCGCGCCCTCACCGGGCAGCCGCTGCGCAAGCTGACCAGGATCGATCCGGACGTGGCGGAGGCGTGGCGGCGGGGCGACGACGCCACCGTCGACGCGCTCGCCGCACTGGAGCTGCGCCGACTCGGGCTGCGGGGCGGCCGCTAGGGTGTGGCGGTGCTGTACTTCCTGATCGTCGTCGCCGTGCTGCTGCTCGGGTACGCCGCCGTCCTGGTGAGCTTCGTCCGCAAGGGTCGCAAGATCCCGCCGCAGGCGTACCTGGTGCTCGCCCTGCTCAACGGGCTGATCCTCGCGGCGGTGCTGGCCTGGGCCGTCGCCCGCTGACTTCAGCGACGGCCCAGTCCCTGCTCAGCCGCCCTGACGCGGGATCCGGCGGCGGACGTCCGGCGTGGTCGACGGGCCGGGTGACCAGCGCGCCACCCACGGTGTGTCGGCTGGCGGGGTGAGCACGCCGGACTCCAGGGCGGCGTACCGGCCGGCGAGGATCCGCTTCGCCGCCGCGACGTCGACGGAGTCGGTGTTCTCCCACAGCGCGGTGAACAGCTGCTCCACCCGGACCCGGGCCTGCCGGCAGAACAGGTCGGCCAGCTCGACGTTCTCCGGGCGGGTGTCCCGCTCCGCGTACGCCCGCACGCAGACCGCGGACATCGCGAACAGCTCCGCGCCGATGTCCACCACCCGGCCGAGGAACGCCTGCTTGCGTTCCATCTTCCCCTGCCAGCGGGACATCGCGTAGAAGGTCGAGCGGGCCAGCTTGCGGGAGTGCCGCTCCACCTGCCGCAGGTGACCGGCGAGCGGGCCGAACTCGCCGTACGCGTGGGGGCTCTGTCCTCTGCCGACGGCGAGGGTGGGCAGCCATCTGGCGTAGAAGGCCCCGGCCCGAGCCCCCGCCCTGGCCTTGCGGCCGAGGCCGGCGTCCGGGTCGATGATGTCGCCGGCGACCGAGAGGTGCGCGTCGACCGCCTCCCGGGCGATGAGCAGGTGCATGATCTCGGTGGAGCCCTCGAAGATCCGGTTGATCCGCAGGTCCCGCAGCATCTGCTCGACCGCGGCCGGGCGTTCGCCCCGGGCGGCGAGCGAGTCGGCCGTCTCGTAGCCGCGCCCGCCCCGGATCTGGATCAGCTCGTCGGCGATCTTCCAGGCCATCTCGCTGGCGTAGAGCTTGACCAGGGCCGCCTCGATCCGGATGTCGTTGCGGTCGTCGTCGGCGAGCAGGCAGCAGAGGTCGAGCATGGTCTCCATGCCGTACGTGGTGGCGGCGATGAAGGAGAGCTTCTGGGCGACCGCCTCGTGCTCGCCGACCGGCCGGCCCCACTGCACCCGGTCGGCGGCCCACTCCCGGGCCACGTTCAGCGACCACTTGCCCGCGCCGACGCACATCGCCGGCAGCGACAGCCGACCGGTGTTCAGCGTGGTCAGGGCGATCTTCAGTCCCTTGCCCTCGCCACCGATGACGTTCTCCCGGGGCACGAAGACGTCGTGGAACCGGGTGAGGCTGTTCTCCAGGCCGCGCAGGCCGACGAAGGCGTTGCGCCGCTCGACGGTGATGCCGTCGCTGTCGCCGTCGACCACGAACGCGGTGATGCCGCCGCGCCGCCCCTCGCCGGCCGGCACCCGGGCCATCACCACCAGCAGGGTGGCCACCGTGCCGTTGGTGGCCCAGAGCTTCACCCCGTTGAGCCGGTAGCCGGTGCCGTCGGCGGTCGGCTCGGCGATGGTGGCCAGGCGGGCCGGGTCGGAGCCGACGTCCGGCTCGGTGAGCAGGAACGCGGACACCTCCCCGGCGGCCAGCCGGGGCAGGAAGAGCTGCTTCTGCTCGTCGGTGCCGAACATCTTCAGCGGCTGCGGCACGCCGATCGACTGGTGGGCGGAGAGCAGCGCGCCGATCGCCGGGCTGACCGAGCCGGCCAGCATCAGCGCCCGGCAGTAATGCAGGTTGCTCAGGCCGAGGCCGCCGTACTTGCGGTCGATCTTCATGCCGAATGCGCCGAGCCGGGCCAGCCCCTGGAACACCTCGTCCGGGATGGACGCGTCGCGCTCGATGGCTCCGCCGTCCACCTCGGACCGCAGATACGCGCCGAGCTCGGTGAGGAACCGCTCGGCCCGCGCGTCGTCGTCCGGGTCGGAGCGGGGCCAGGGGTGGATCAGGTCGGGCCGGAACCGGCCGAGGAAGAGCTCCTTGCCGAAGCTGGGCCGGTCCCAGGCGGTTTCCCGGGCCGCCTCGGCGACCTGTCGGGCCTCCTTCTCGGAGACCTGGCCCGCCTCGGCCGGCAGCGGCCCGGCGCCGTCCTCGGTGGGTCGGCTGTTGTGCGTCGTGGTCACGGCTGCCCCCTCGAACCTCGGTCCGGATGCGTCAACGTGCTCGACAAGAGCAACGCTACCCCCGGGTGTTACCCAGGGGTAGCGTTGCGCGCACGTCGGATTTCCCGGCCGGTGACCGGGTCAGTCGCCGGTCAGCACCTGCGGCGCGTCATCGTCGTCGTCGACGTCCTCACCCCAGTTGCGCCGGGCCATCGGCAGGAAGACCCAGAAGGTCAGGAACCACAGCCCGGTGAGCGCGCTCAGCACGAATGCGATCTCGCGCTGCAGCACGAAGTCGGTGATCAGCAGCACCGCGCTGACCATCGAGATCAGCATGAAGGCGAGGCCGGCGCTGGCCATCCGGTGCGCGAAGCGCACCAGCTCGGGCTTGCGGCCCTGGCGGAACAGCGCGCGGTGGAAGGCGACCGGCGAAATGATCATCGCGGTGGCGGCCGCCGCCGACAGCAGCGAGACGATGTAGACGTCCTTCTGGAAGCCGCTGGTCCGGGTGAAGCCGTTGCTGAACGGCAGGGTCAGCAGGAAGGCGAAGAGGATCTGCACGCCGGTCTGGGCGACGCGCAACTCCTGGAGCAGATCGGCGAAGTTGCGCTGCCAGCGCTGCTTCTCGGATTCCTTCGACACGCGTTACCTCCGGAAGAGACGGTACTGCCGACGGGGCTCACCCCGCCGGCAGCAACGCCAATGCCCCAACCGGAGTGGCGCGAAACCGGCTCAGGAACCTCGGCGGATACGGCCGGCGTACCGGGCCTCCAGCGCGGCGTTGTGCTCGTCGCCGCCGATGATGTTCGCCGACAGGTAGACCGGGGGCCGCTCCCCCGCCGCGATCAGCCGGGCCACCGTCTCGGCCACGATCTGCTGGGCCAGCAGGGCCGCGGTGATCGAGGAGACCGCGCCGACCGCACCGCCGTCGGGCAGCGGCAGGGTCGCGTCACCGTACGGGGCGCCGTTGTCCAGAACCACGTCGGCGAAGTCGGCGAGCTTGCGCCCGGACGGGTGGCGCGAGGCCATCCGGCCCGAGTGCTGCGCCGAGGTGATCGCCACCAGCCGGTGCCCCCGCTCGACCACCAGCGACGCGAACTCCACCATCGCGCCGTTGACGCCGGAGTTGGAGGCCAGCACGAAGATGTCCGACGGGCGGACCGGGGCCAGCTCGTAGAGCCGGTGCGCCACGGCCGGGTCGCGCTCCAGGTGCGGCCCGAGGATGCTCGCCGGCTCGCCGCCCAGCAGCACCAGGTCGCGCAGCGCGATCCGGTTGGTCGGCACCAGCCCACCGGCCCGGCCGGCGATCTCCATCGCCAGCGCCTCCGAGTGGCCGGTGCCGAAGGCGTGCACCACCCCGTCGGCGCGCAGCGCCTCGGCGATCAGGTCGGCCGCCCGACCCACCGCCTCCCGCTGGCTCGCCGCCACCCGGCCGATCGTCTCGGTCACCACCGCCAGGTATGCCTCGGCGCTCACCGTCATGCGTTCCTCCGCTCGTCGGTCCTGCTCGTCGGGTGGCCCACGGCGGGCTCAGGCCAGGTCGCGTACCCGGGCCAGGATCGCCTCGGCCAGCGGGGCCGACGCCTCGTCGGGAATCCAGTGGGTGACGCCGGGGAGCGCGACGAACCGGTACGGCCCGGTCACCTGGGCGGCGCAGGCCTCGGCGGCGGTCCGGCCGATCGCGACGTCCTTGTCGCTCCAGACGAAGGTGGTGGGCACCCCGACCGGCCCGGTCCGCGCCAGGTCGGCCTGGGACATGGCCCGGTACCAGTTCAGCGCCCCGGTCAGCGCGCCCGGCTCCCGCATCGGCTCGGCGTACCGGGCCACCCGCCCGGCGTCGCCCACTCCGGAGAGCAGCCGGCGCAGGGCGGCCGCCCGCACGGCCAGCAGCACCTTCTCGGCCTTGCCCGGCTGGCGGAACAGCAGCACGTACGACGAGCGCGCCTTCTGCCCCGGATCGTTCGCCAGCGCGTGCGCCATCGCGGCCGGATGCGGCACGGAGACTGCGGTCAGCGTGCGGACCCGCTCGGGGTGCCCCGCGGCGAGGCCCCAGGCGACGACCGCGCCCCAGTCGTGCCCCACCACGTGGGCCGCCTCGACGCCCAGCGCGTCGAGCAGCGCCACCGCGTCCTCGACCAGCTCCGGCAACCGGTAGGCGGCCACCTCGGTCGGGCGGGCGCCCGGCGAGTAGCCCCGCTGGTCCGGCGCGTACGTGCGCAGGCCGGCGGCGTGCAGCGCCGGCACCACCTCGTCCCACTCGCCGCCGTGCTGCGGGAAGCCGTGCAGCAGCAGGACGGGTTCGCCGCCCTCCGGGCCGCCGGTGCGTACCTCGAACGTCAGCCCTCGCGCCTCGACCCGCATGATCGGCAGCCTACCCAGCCCGGCGGTCGTCCACCCGGGCCGACCGTGGCGGGGTCGGAGCTGTTAGCGTCGACGAGACAACTTCACATCCGACAGGGGAGCGCACAGCGCTGAGAGTGCGGGCACCGCCCGCAGACCCTCGAACCTGATCTGGGTAATGCCAGCGCAGGGAGTTCGGTCGACCTCCAGCCGCGCCGCCGTCCGGTCCCACACCGGGCGCGGCGTGCGTCTTCTCCTGGTTCGATCATTTGGACTGGGAGCACACATGACCAACACCGACAGCAACCGGTGGCGCACCATCGACATCGTCATCGCGGCGGTGCTCGGGGTGGCCTTCGGCATCATCTTCTGGGCCTGGGGCCTGCTCTGGAACGGCCCCGCCGACGCGATCCCGCTGCCCGGCCGGGCGGCCATCTACGGCGTCTGGCTGGTCCCGGCCGTCCTGGGCGGCCTGATCATCCGCAAGCCGGGCGCCGCCTTCTTCACCCTCACCGTCGCCGCGCTGGTCTCGGTGGCGCTGGGCAGCAGCTGGGGCTGGACGCTGGTCATCCAGGGTCCGCTGGAGGCCGCCGCGGCGGAACTCGCCTTCGCCGCCTTCGGGTACCGCGTCTTCCGGCTGCCCGTCGCCCTGCTGGCCGCCACGCTGGCCGGCCTGGCGGCGGCGATCTACGACGTCTTCGTCTGGTACCCGGACACCGCCTGGGGCAGCTTCCGCCTCCCCTACATCCTGATCACCGCCGTCAGCTCCCTGGTGATCGCCGGCCTGGGCAGTGTCGCCCTCACCCGGGCCCTCGCCCGCACCGGCGTCCTCGACCGCTTCCCCGCCGGCCGCGAGCGCGCCGCCATCTGACCGCCCCCCGCTTCGTTGATCAAGAGGTTTGCGTCAACGGGAGCCACCGTCGTGACGCAAACCTCTTGATCACCGGCCGGGAGCCGGGTGGGCCTGGGTAGGGAGGGGGTCGGGTGGGCGCGGTGTTGGTGCGCGGGTTCGGGTGGCGGCACGCCGGGCGGAAGGCGTGGGCCGTGCGCGGGGTGGACCTGCGGATCGAGGCCGGGGAACGGGTCCTGCTGCTCGGGCCGTCCGGGGCGGGCAAGAGCACCCTGCTGGCGGCGCTGGCCGGGCTGCTGCCCGAGGACTCCGGCGAGCAGGAGGGCACCGTCGAGATCGACGGGCTCGACCCGCGCAAGGACCGGGAACGGGTCGGCATCGTCTTCCAGGACCCGGAGACCCAGCTGGTGATGGCCCGCAGCGGCGACGACGTCGCGTTCGGGCTGGAGAACCGGGGGGTACCGGCCGAGGAGATCTGGCCGCGGGTGGACGAGGCGTTGCGCCGGGTCGGCTTCCCGTACGACCGGGACCGGCCCACCGCGGCGCTCTCCGGCGGCGAGCAGCAGCGCCTGGCCCTGGCCGGCGCGCTCGCCCTGCGCCCCGGCCTGCTGCTGCTCGACGAGCCGACCGCCAACCTCGACCCGGCCGGCGCCGACCTGGTCCGCCGGGCGGTCGCCGGCGCGCTGTCCGCCGACACCACCCTGATCCTGGTCGAACACCGGGTCGCCGAGGCGCTGCCGCTGGTCGACCGGGTGGTGGTGCTGGAGCCGGGCGGCGGCGTCCGCGCGGACGGCCCGCCGGAGGCGGTCTTCGCCGCGCACGGCGAGGCCCTGGCCGCCGAGGGCGTCTGGGTGCCGGGCCGGACCATCCCGCCCCGGCACGCCACCACGCCGCCCGGCGCGGAGTTGCTCACCGCCGACCGGCTCGGCCTGCCGCCCCGGCTGGCCCCCACCGACCTGCGGGTACGCGCCGGCGAGGCGCTCGCCGTGCTCGGGCCCAACGGCGTCGGCAAGTCCACCCTGGCCCTGCTCCTCGGCGGGCTGCTCCGCCCCGGCGTCGGCCGGGTCACCGCCACGGCCGCGCTGGCCGGGGCGGACGACCGCACTCCCCCGCACCGCTGGCGGGCGCCCGCGCTGACCCGCCGGATCGGCTCGGTCTTCCAGGACCCGGAGCACCAGTTCGTCACCGCCACCGTCTTCGACGAGCTGGCGCTCGGCCCCCGCCGGACCGGCCAGTCCGAGCCGGCGGTACGCGCCACCGTGGACGCCCTGCTGGACCGGCTGCGGCTGACCCGGCTGGCCGGGGCGAACCCGTACACCCTCTCCGGCGGGGAGGCGCGGCGACTGAGCGTGGCGACCGCGCTGGCCACCGCGCCCCGCCTGCTGATCTGCGACGAGCCGACCTTCGGCCAGGACCGGCGCACCTGGCGGGAGCTGCTCGACCTCTTCGCCGAGCTGCGCGACGCCGGGCACGGCGTCGTCACCGTCACCCACGACGCGGACTTCGTCGCCGCGCTCGCCGACCGCACCGTCACCCTGAACCGGCGGCCCGACCCGGCCGACGGCGACTCCGGGCGACGCCCGTGATCAGCCTGGAACCCGTCGCGGCGCCCGGCGCGCCGCTGGCCCGGCGCAACCCGGTGGCGAAGCTGGCCGCCGCGTTGGTCTTCTCGGCCGTCCTGGTGGCCACCCTGGACCCGGTCGCCCCGGCCATCGCGATCGCCGTGGAGCTGGCCGTGCTGCCGCTGTTCGGGATCCGGTACCGGGTGCTGGCCCGGCGGGCCCTGCCGCTGCTGGCCGCCGCGGCCGGCATCGTGGTCACGCTGGTGCTCTTCGCCGCCGACCGGTCCGGCCGGGTGCTGCTGGACGCCGGGCCGCTGCTGGTCACCTCGGGGGTGCTGGTGACCGCGCTCGGGCTGGTGCTGCGGATGTTCGCGGTGGCCCTGCCGGGCGTGATCGTCTTCGCCACCACCGACCCGACCGACCTGGCCGACGCGCTGGTGCAGAACGCGAAGGCGCCGGCCCGCTTCGCCATCGGGACGCTGGCCGCGTTCCGGCTGGTCCCGCTGCTCGGCCAGGAGTGGCAGATGATCGAGATGGCCCGCCGGGCGCGCGGCGTGGACGCCGGGCGCAACCCGGTGGCGAAGCTACGGCTGTTCGTGTCGACCGCGTTCGCCCTGCTGGTCGGGGCGATCCGGCGGGGCACCCGGCTGGCGGTGGCGATGGACGCCCGAGGCTTCGACGCCGGCACCCCGCGCACCTTCGCCCGCCAGCAGCGGTTCGGCGTGGCCGACGGGCTGCTCGTCGCCGGGGCGGCCGTGCTGGGGGGTGCGGCGATCGCGGTCAGCGTCGCGCTCGGCACCTTCCGCCCGCTGATCGGCTGACCCGGCGCGACCAGGTCCCGCACCGGGCGGCCCGCTGATCGGGTCCGGCCGGGCGGCCCGGTGGTCGGGTCCGGACCGGGCGGCCCGGTGGTCGGGTCCGGCCGGGCGGCGCCGGCGGCCCCCTCGGCCAGCCACTGGTGGAGGGAAGGTCTCCGGTGAGCGCGATACCTCAGAGGCATCGTGATACCTCAGAGGTATCACGCTCGTCGCGGTCATACTCCGGGCCCGCGACACGCCGGACGGGGCTCACCGGGCCGCGCTGCCGTCGGTCGCCATGGCCAGCGGCGGCATGGCGATCGGCGCCGCAGGGCCATGCTGGACGCGGCACGCGCGCCGAGCCAGAAGCTCAGACCCCGGCTGCGCCTGGCGCCGCCGGTGCGCCAGCCGACGGGTCGCCGCACCGGAGCGCCGGAACGGGTGCCGCCGGCAACCGCACCACCAGCCCGTCGCGCGGGAAGTCGAGCGGCCCCGCCGGCATCCGTATCAGCGGGCGCCGGTCAGCTGCGGCGGAAGGCGTACCGGCGGGTCTGGCCACGGGCGGCGGTGGAGCCGCCGCGCACCGGCGGGCCGGTCCACGGCGGCGTCGCCGGGGCGGGCCGGGCGGCGGCGGGCGCGGAGCCGGTCTCCTCGGGCAGGGTGACCGGGGCGGCGGGCGCCACGGTGAGCGCGTCGAGATCCGGCGGGCTCACCGCCACCTTGGCCGGCGCCGACGGGCGGGACTTCTTCGGACTGCGCTTGGCGGGCATACGCTGCCTCCTTCGGATGCGGGGACCGCGCCGCGAGGCGGGCGGTCGGCGGGCAGGGAACGGCCCGGGCGGCCCGACCACGGAGACACCACCCGTACGGAAAAGGTGGGGAATGCGGACGCCCGGCGCGGCCGGACCCCCGACGACGCGGCGGGCCCGACTGGCTGAAGGTGGGGCGTCAGATACGCATGCCGAGAGGCTAACCCACCGACGGCGGCGGCCGCAGCCGATTTACTGGCACCATCGGCGGCATGCTGATCGCGTTCTCGATTACCCCACTGGGCGTCGGCGAGTCCGTCGGCGACCTGGTCGCCGAGGCGGTCCGAGTGGTCCGCGCCTCCGGCCTGCCCAACCGCACCGACGCCATGTTCACCACCGTCGAGGGTGAGTGGGACGAGGTGATGGCGGTGGTCAAGCGGGCGGTCGACGTGGTGGCCGAACAGGCGCCCCGGGTCAGCGTGGTGCTCAAGGCCGACGTGCGACCCGGCGTCACCGACGCGCTCACCGGCAAGGTGGCCCACGTCGAGGCCCGCCTGGCCGAGGGCTGACCCCGGCCGGCGCCGCCGCCGGCCGGCCCGGCTGGTCCCGCCGCCCGGCGCCCGCGACGGCCCGCTCCGCGCCGCTCACCGAGCGTCGATGTCCGGACCCTGGCGGCCGGTGGCCGCGATACGGTCGCAGGACGGCAGGCCGACGAGAGGTGGCGGACGGATGGCTCAGCAGGCGACGGCGCAGATCGGGGTCACGGGGCTGGCGGTGATGGGCCGCAACCTGGCCCGGAACCTGGCCCGCAACGGCTTCACGGTGGCCGTGCACAACCGCTCCCCCGAGCGCACCCGCAGCCTCCTCGCCGAGCACGGCGGCGAGGGCACCTTCGTCGGGTCCGAGTCCCTCGCGGACTTCGTCGCCACTCTGGAGCGGCCCCGCGCGGTGATCGTCATGGTGAAGGCCGGCGGCCCCACCGACGCGGTGATCGACGAGCTGGTCCCGCTGCTGGAGGAGGGCGACATCGTCGTCGACTGCGGCAACGCGCACTTCGCGGACACCCGCCGCCGGGAGGAGACGCTGCGCGGGCACGGGCTGCACTTCGTCGGCACCGGCGTCTCCGGCGGGGAGGAGGGGGCGCTGCACGGCCCGAGCATCATGCCCGGCGGCTCCGCCGAGTCGTACGCGAAGCTCGGGCCGATCTTCGAGAAGATCGCCGCGCAGGTGGACGGCGTCCCGTGCTGCCGGCACATCGGCCCGGACGGCGCCGGCCACTTCGTGAAGATGGTGCACAACGGCATCGAGTACGCCGACATGCAGCTCATCGCCGAGGCGTACGACCTGCTGCGGGCGGGGCTGTCGGCGAGCCCGGCGGAGATCGCCGGCATCTTCCGGGACTGGAACACCGGCGAGCTGGAGTCCTTCCTGATCGAGATCACCGCCGACGTGCTGGCACACACCGACGCGGCGACCGGCCGGGCCTTCGTCGACGTGGTGCTCGACCAGGCCGAGCAGAAGGGCACCGGCCGGTGGACCGTGCAGAGCGCGCTCGACCTGGGCATCCCGATCACCGGCATCGCCGAGGCGACCTTCGCCCGGTCGCTGTCCGGCCACGCCGACCAACGCGCCGCCGCCCGCCGGGCCTTCGCCGACGCCGGCGAGAAGTGGCAGGTCGAGGAGCGGGAGACCTTCGTCGAGGACGTTCGGCGCGCGCTGCTGGCCAGCAAGATCGTCGCGTACGCGCAGGGCTTCGACCACATCCGCGCCGGCAGCCGCGAGTACGACTGGGACATCGACCTCGGCGGCACCGCCACCATCTGGCGGGGCGGCTGCATCATCCGGGCCCGCTTCCTCGACCGCATCCGCGAGGCGTACGACGCCCAGCCGGACCTGCCGACGCTGCTGGTGGCGCCGTACTTCGCCGAGGCGGTCGGCGCCGGGGTGCCGAGCTGGCGGCGGGTGGTCGCCGACGCCGCCCGGGCCGGCGTGCCCACCCCGGCGTTCTCCTCGTCGCTGGCCTACTTCGACGCGCTGCGCGCCGAGCGGCTGCCGGCGGCGCTGATCCAGGGCCTGCGGGACAACTTCGGGGCGCACACCTACCACCGGGTCGACCGGGAGGGCTCGTTCCACACCCTCTGGGCCGGCGACCGCTCCGAGGTGGCGGGCTGAGGCGCGGCTGATCGACACCGGTTTGCGGCGTGTCGCGGTGTCCCGAGCCGGGGACACCGCGACACGCCGCAAACCGGGGCCGACGGCGCGGGCGGGCGGGCGGTGAGGCCGGCTCAGGCGAGGGTGGCGTGCATCTCCCAGACCAGGATCTCGGCGGGCTCGGTGGCGCTGACCCGGTGGCCGCCGGTCATCGTGATCCGGGCGGCGTCGCCCTCGCCGAGCCGGCCGGCGCCCTCCAGCGTCACCGCGCCGCTGGGCACGTAGAGGTGCAGGTAGGGCGCGTCGGGCAGGGTCACCTCGTCGCCGGCGGCGAGCCGGGCGGCGTGCAGGGTGGCGTACCGGTTGCGGATCCGGATGGCCGAGGCGCCGTCGTACCGGTCCATGCCGGAGGCGACCGGCACCAGGCCGCCGCGCAGCAGCTCGTCACCGATCTCCAGCTGCTCGTAGCCGGGGTCGACGCCGTCGGTGTCGGGCACCACCCACATCTGCACGAAGTGGACCGGGTCGCCGTGCGGCTCCCGGCCGTCCAGCCGCCAGGAGTCGTTCTTCTCCGAGTGCAGGATGCCGGTGCCGGCGCTCATCCGCTGGGCCAGCCCGGGATAGATGACCCCGCTGTGGCCGGTGGAGTCCTGGTGCACCAGCGAGCCGCGCAGCACCCAGGTCACGATCTCCATGTCCTCGTGCGGGTGGGTCTCGAATCCGGTGCCCGGGTGGACGATGTCGTCGTTGTTGACCAGCAGCAGGCCGTGGTGGGTGTTGGCCGGGTCGTAGTGCCGGGAGAACGAGAAGGAGTGCTTCGAGTCGAGCCAGGACAGTCGGGTCTTGAACCGGTCCTCGGCCCGGCGGACGTCCACCGCCGGGCTCGGCACCAGCGCGGTCACCAGGCCCGCTGCCCGGTCTCGTTCGGCGCCCAGGTCAGCGCCGGTTCACCGGTGGCCAGTTCGGCGATCTCGCCGGAGCGCACACTCGGGGCGTGCCCCAGCTCGGCGCAGTGCTGCTCGGCGATCTCGGCGCAGATCCCGGCGACCTGTTCGCAGATCGGGCTGCCCAGGTCGGCGGCGTTCAGCGCCATGATCATCTTGTACCGGAGATCCGGCATCCCCACCCCCGTGGCGGACGCGCCCGGGCGGCGCGCCCTGCGCCGATCGTACGCGCGCGGGCCGCGCCGACCGGCCGGAACGCGTCAGCGCCGCCCCCGAGGGAGCGGCGCCGACGGCGTGGTGCGGGTCGCTGGTGAGCGCGAGGAACGCAGCGCAGCGGAGTCCCGCAGTCGTGAACGAAAGGCAGGCCGGTCACCAGAACCGGCGACGCTTGGCCTTCTGCGGACGCAGCATGTCCGCGCCCTTGCTGAGCAGTCGGCTCACGCCGGTCGGGCCCCGGCGGGCCTCCAGCGTGTGGCTGAGCCGGCGCGCACCGGCCGCGGCCAGCGGCACGGCGACCGCCATGACCGCCCACTGGGCAATCCGCTTCTGAATCATGTGGGTTCACCTCCGCGTCTTGGCTGCTACCTCAAGAGGTACCCCACCCGACGCTCGGAC
The DNA here is from genome assembly GCF_052068055.1 of Micromonospora sp. L32. NCBI lineage: Bacteria > Bacillati > Actinomycetota > Actinomycetes > Micromonosporales > Micromonosporaceae > Micromonospora > Micromonospora sp. L32. The sequence continues at coordinate 547,696 of NZ_JBQHDD010000004.1, forward strand.
AATCACGAGCCCGGCGACGTCTACACCTGGGGGGCGACCGGGTTGGGCAGCGCGCCCCCGAACCGGCGGTCCCGCTGCGCGTACAGCTCGCAGGCGTACCAGAGGTGCCGGCGGTCGAAGTCCGGCCAGAGGGTGTCGAGGAACACCAGCTCCGCGTACGCCGTCTGCCAGAGCAGGAAGTTGGAGATCCGCTCCTCACCGGAGGGACGCAGGAACAGGTCCACCTCCGGGATCTCCGGGTGGTAGAGGTACTTCGCCACCGTCTTCTCGTTGACCTTCGCCGGATCGAGCCGACCGGCGGCCACGTCGCGGGCGATCGCGGCGGCGGCGTCGGCGATCTCCGCCTGGCCGCCGTAGTTCACGCAGAACTGCAGGGTCAGCGTCGAGTTGCCCCGGGACATCTCCTCGGCGGTCTGCAACTCGGAGATGACGCTCTTCCACAGCCGCCCCGCCCGGCCCGACCAGACCACCCGCACGCCGAGGTCGACGAGCTGGTCGCGGCGGCGGCGGATGACGTCCCGGTTGAAGCCCATCAGGAACCGGACCTCGTCCGGCGAGCGCCGCCAGTTCTCCGTGGAGAACGCGTACGCCGACAGGTAGGGAATGCCCAGCTCGATCGCGCCCTCGATGGTGTCGAAGAGGCTGAACTCCCCCGCCTCGTGACCCTTGGTGCGGGGCAGGCCGCGCTCCTTGGCCCACCGGCCGTTGCCGTCCATCACCACCGCGACGTGCTTCGGCACCGCCTCGGCGGGCAGCGCCGGCGGCCGGGCGCCCGACGGGTGCGGTGTCGGCGGCACCGGCGCGCGCCGGCCGGCCCTCAACGATCGGATCACTCGGTCATCTCCCTGTCCACGCCGTCCACGCCGGCCCCGACGCCGGGCGGCGGCGGGACCGGACCGGCCACGCCACCGCCGGGTGACGGGACCGCGCCGGCCGCCGGGGCACCCCGGTCGACCAGCGGCAGCGAGCGTAGCGCGCGCTCCAGGTGCCACTGCAGGTGCGCCGCGACCAGGCCGCTGCACTCCCGGCGTACGCCGGTCTCGGTGGCGTCGGCGACCCGCCAGTCGCCACTGGTCAGCGCGGACATCAGGTCGATGGTGGCCGGCGCGGGGTGGGCAGCGCCCGGCGGCCGGCAGTCCGGGCAGACCGCACCGCCGGCCGGTACGGAGAAGGCCCGGTGCCGCCCCGGCGTGCCGCAGACCGCGCAGGCGATCAGCGCCGGCGCCCAGCCCGCCAGCGCCATCCCGCGCAGCAGGTACGCGTCGAGGACCAGCGTGGTGGCGTGGCTCCCGTCGGCCAGCGCCCGCAGCGCGCCGAGGGTGAGCTGGAACAGCCGCAGCGAGGGTTCCCGCTCGACCGGGGTGAGCCGCTCCGCGGTCTCGGCGATCGCGCTGGCCGCGGTGTAGCGGGGATAGTCGCTGAGGAACCGCTTGCCGTAGAGGTCGATCCCCTCGACCTGGCTGACCGTGTGCAGCGAGCTGCCCTGGTTGCCCTTCGGGTCGCCGGCGAGCTGCACGTCGACGTGGCCGAACGGCTCCAGCCGGGCGCCGAACTTGCTGGTGGTGCGCCGGATGCCCCGGGCCACGGCACGCAGCCGGCCGTGCCGGCGGGTCAGCAGGGTGATGATCCGGTCGGACTCGCCCAGCTTCTGCACACGCAGGACCACCGCGTCGTCGCGGTAGAGCTGGCGGCGGTACCCGGGCATCGGGCCATTCTCCCTCGGGGTGGGAAATCAGGGTCGGTTCGGGGTGGACCGGCGTCGCGTCCCCGATGTGCGGCGGACGGGACCGGCCGTAGGTTGCTGACCATGGCTCTTCCCCGCACCGCCGTCGCCCTGGGCGCGGCCGCCACCGTCATCCTCGCCGCCGGGTGCGACACGCTCTCCTTCCGGCGGCTGGACTTCGACCACACCGAGGCGGTGCGGATCAGCACGATCACCGTACGGCCGGGCGCGGGCGACGTGGTGGTCCGGGCCACCGGGCCGGCCACCGAGGTACGCATCAAGCGGGTGTTGCGCTACCAGGGCGACCAGCCGCGCACCACGTACGAGGTGCGGGGCGACGAGCTGGTGCTGGACGCGGAGTGTGGCCCCCGCTGCTCGGTGTCGTACGAGGTGACCGCCCCGGAGGGGGTCCGGGTGCGGGGCGAGACCGGCTCCGGCGACGTCGAGCTGAGCCGGGTCGGTGTGGTGGAGCTGGCCCTCGGTTCGGGCAACATCCGGGTGGCCGGCGCCACCGGCCCGGTACGCGCCACGACGGGCTCCGGGAACATCGAGGTGGAGGACGTGGCCGCCCCGGTCGAGCTGCGCGCCTCGTCGGGCGACATCACCGGGCTGCGGCTGCGGGGCCAGGTGAACGCCGAGGCCGAGTCCGGCAACGTGACGATCGAGCTGGACGAGCCCGCCTCGGCGCGGGCCCACGCCTCCAGCGGCGACGTCGAGGTGCTGGTGCCCGCCGGCCGGTACCGGGTGCGGTCCAGCACCGGGTCGGGCGACAGCGACCTGGGGGTGCCGAACGATCCGGGGGCGTCGCTGATGCTCGACCTGAGCACCGGCAGCGGGAACGTGCGGGTCAGCCAGCGTTGATCTCGACGGTGGCCAGCTCGGCCACCCGGGGGGCGGGGACCACGGCCCGGCCGGCGGCGCCGACCGTCGACCGCTCGCGCCGCTTTTCGCCGGGCCCGGTGGCCGGCCGTCCGGCCGTACCCGCCGGGCCGGCCGGCACGCCGAGCGTCCGGACCGGCCGGGCCGGCGTCCGGGAGCCGGCCGGCGCGGGACTCACCGGCACGGCGGGTACGCCCCGGTCGGCGGCCACCGGCGCCGAGCTCAGCGGCACGGGTACACCCCGGCGGGCGGCCACCGGCGCCGGGCGCACCGGCCCGGCGGCCTCCTGGCGATCGTCGCCGGCGCCGAGACAGGGGCCGACCACTCGCGGCGGAAGGGCGGTGGCCGGCGCCTCGACGGTGTGAGCCGGCCGGGGCGCACGCCGCCGCCCGCCCGGCACCAGCTCGGGCCGGCGCCGGGCGGCCACGTCCTCCACCCAGCCGACCAGCAGGGTCACCACCCCGACCAGGGCGAAGACCAGCACCACCCGGATGGCCAGGCCGAACGGGTCCTCGTGCGACCAGCCGACCACGTCGACCAGCGGGGTGAGCAGCACCACGAACGACATGTGCCAGAGGTAGACGGTCAGCGCCCGGCGGTTGAGCACGGTGACCGCCCGGCTGAACAGCGGGCTGCGCTCGATCCAGTGCGCCGTGGCCGGGGCCCGGCCCAGCAGGACCAGGATGAACGCCGCGGACCAGAGCGCGTTGCCCAGGTCGATGTCGTTGAGGTCGAAGCCACGCGGCCCGGGATGGGTGACGATCCAGGCGGCGCCGGCGCCCGCCAGGGCCAGCGCGGTCGGCAGCAGCACCCGGTTGGTGAGCCGGCGCAGCAGGCCGTCGTGGTGGGCGAAGCCCAGCAGCCAGGCGCCGAAGTAGACGCCGAACTCGCGCAGCGGGACCGGCGCGGCGGGCAGCAGACCCAGCTCGATCACTAGCAGCAGCGCGTACGGCAGGGCCAGGGTGGCGACCGGCGCCCGGCGGAACAGCCACAGGGCGACCGGTGAGGCGAGCAGGAACCAGAGGTAGTCACGCAGGTACCAGATGGGGCTCAACGCCAGCGCGCCCCAGTGGTTGGCCGGCGGGTCGGCGACCGGGAAGAGCCAGAGCAGCACCTTCGGGCCCGGCGACAGGCCGGTCATCAGCATGGCGGGCACGAGGACGACCGCGACCACCCAGAGCGAGGGCAGCAGGCGACGCAACCGGCGCAGCAGCGCGGCCGGGCCGGAGCGGTCCAGCGAGGCGGCCATCAGCGACCCGGCCAGGGCGAACATCACCGCCATCGCCGGGAAGACGAGGGTCAGCGACGCCCAGCCGGTGACGTGGTAGACCACGACCCGGAGGATGGCCAGGAAGCGGAGCAGGTCCAGGTATCGGTTGCGCATCAGCCTGCATCTATGTCGGGGGCGGCGGAGCAGAACCGCTCCCTACCCTCCGACCTCACCCCGCCAAACGGCCGTTGGCCCCGGGCGGACGTGAACCTTCCCATACCGCCACCGGACCGGTGACCGACCGGACATCGCCGGTCACCGCCCGCGGTGCGGTCAGAAGCCGAGCTTGCGCAGCTGCTTCGGGTCCCGCTGCCAGTCCTTGGCCACCCGTACGTGCAGGTCCAGGTAGACGCGGCTGCCCAGCAGCTCCTCGATCTGCTTGCGGGCCGCCGTGCCGACCGCCTTCAGCCGGCTGGCCTTGTGACCGATCACGATCGCCTTCTGGCTGGGCCGCTCGACGTAGACGTCGGCGAAGATCTTCATGACCTGACCCTCGGGGATCATCTCCTCGACGACGACCGCGATGGAGTGCGGCAGCTCGTCCCGGACCCCCTCCAGCGCCGCCTCCCGGATCAGCTCGGCGACCATCACCTGCTCGGGGTCGTCGGTGAGCATGTCGTCCGGGTAGAGCTGCGGCGACGGCGGCAGGTACTTGGTCATCACGTCGACCAGCGTGTCCACCTGGTGCCCGGAGACCGCGCTGACCGGCACGACCTCGGCGAACTCGCCCAGCTCGCTGACCGCCAGCAGCTGCTCGGCGAGGCGCTTCTTGTCGACCAGGTCGGTCTTGGTCACCACGGCCAGCACGGTCGCCTTCAGCTCGGCCAGCTCACCGGTGATGAACCGGTCGCCCCGGCCGATCGGCTCGTCCGCCGGGATGCAGAGGCCGATCACGTCGACCTCGCTCCAGGTCGAGCGGACCAGGTCGTTGAGGCGTTCGCCGAGCAGCGTCCGGGGGCGGTGCAGGCCGGGGGTGTCGACCAGCACGAGCTGCGAGTCCGGACGGTGCAGCACCGCCCGGATGATGTGCCGGGTGGTCTGCGGCTTGTTGGAGGTGATCGCGATCTTCTGACCGACGATCGCGTTGGTCAGCGTCGACTTACCCGCGTTGGGCCGCCCGACGAAACAGGCGAACCCGGCCCGGTACGGACGCTCCTCGGTGCCGGTCACTCGACCACCGTGCCGAGGACCGTGCCGTCCGGCGCCGCGACGTGGATCGGCGCGTCGGCGGAGAGGTCGCGCACGGCGGCGTGCCCCGCCCCGTCCAGCGTCGACGCCTCGGTCACCACCACGGCCGCCTCCAGCCGGCTCGCGCCCGCCGCCACGGCGGAGGCCACGGCGAGCTGGAGCGCGGTGATGGTCAGCGAGGGCAGCGAGACGCTCGCCGCGGCGTACGTCCGACCGTCCTGGTCCCGCACCGCCGCGCCCTCCACGGCCGCGACCCGGCCCCGGGCGCCCCGCGCCAGGACGACCAGCTTGCCGTCCTCGGCGCTCAGTTCGGCCGGGTCGGAGGGGGTCGGCCGGGCGGCCGGTACGACGGGTGACTCAGGCATCGGCGGGTTGCCTCTCCTCGGTTCTGGTCTGGTTGTTGCGGGTCTCGGCCTGCTCGCCGCGCCCCGCCCCGGCCGGCGCGTCACTCGGTTCGACCCGGCTGACCAGCACGGTGTCTATCCGATTGCGCCGCCCGGTGGTGCCCTCGGCGATCAGCCGCAGGCCGGCCACCTCGGCGCGGGCGCCGGGGATCGGCACCCGGCCCAGGGACTGGGCCAGCAGGCCGCCGACGGTCTCCACCTCGTCGGTGGGCAGTTCGGTGTCGAACAGCTCGCCCAGGTTCTCCACGGGGAGGCGGGCGGTGACCCGCACCGCGCCGTCCTCCAGGTGTTCCACCGGCGGGCGTTCGACATCGTACTCGTCGGTGATCTCGCCGACGATCTCCTCCAGGATGTCCTCGATCGTCACCAGGCCGCCGGTGCCGCCGTACTCGTCGACGACGATGACCAGGTGGTTACGGGCGGCCTGCATCTCCGAGAGCAGGTCGTCGACCGGCTTGGACTCGGGCACGAAGGTCGCCGGGCGCATCAGCTCGCATACCGGGCTCTGGTGGGCCCGCAGGTCGCCGCCCCGGGTACGCCGGATGAGGTCCTTGAGGTAGAGCACGCCGAGCACGTCGTCGACGCTCTCGCCGATGACCGGGATGCGGGAGAAGCCGGAGCGCAGGAAGAGCGCCAGCGCCTGGGAGAGCGTCTTGCCCTCCTCTATCCAGACCATCTCCGTGCGGGGCACCATCACCTCGCGGGCGATGGTGTCGCCGAGCGCGAATACCGAGTGGATCATCTGCCGCTCGCCGTGCTCCACGACGCCGCGCTGCTCGGCCAGGTCGACCAGCTCGCGCAGCTCCACCTGGCTGGCGAACGGCCCCTCCCGGAAGCCGCGCCCCGGGGTGACCGCGTTGCCGATCAGGATCAGCAGCGAGGCGAGCGGGTTCAGCGCCCGCCCCAGCCAGCGGACCAGCGGTGCCACCGCCCGGCCCACCGCGTACGCGTGCTGCCGGCCGATGGTGCGCGGGGCCACCCCGACCACGACGAAGCTGACCACGGTCATCGCGCCGGCGGTGATCAGCGCCGCCCGCCAGCCCGCACCGAAGGTGTCCACCGCGACGAGGGCGACCAGCGTGGTGGCGGTCAGCTCGGCCAGCAGCCGGAGCAGCAACAGCAGGTTGAGGTGGCGGACCACGTCGCCGGCGACGGCCTGGAGGGTACGCGCGCCGCGCACCCCGTCCCGAGCCAGTTCGGCGGCCCGGGCCGGAGAGACGGCGGCGAGCGCCGCCTCGGTCATCGCGATCAGACCGGCGAGCACCACCAGCCCCGCCGCGAAGAAGATCAGCTGGAGGTCGGGTAGGCCGGCGGCGGCCGCCGCCTGGGTGGTCATCACCGGGTCCGGGTCGACCGCCAGCTGGCCAGCAGTCGGGCCTGGAGCGTGAACATCTCCCGCTCCTCCTCCGGCTCGGCGTGGTCGTAGCCGAGCAGGTGCAGCACGCCGTGCACGGTGAGCAGGTGCAGCTCGTCGGCGGTGGTGTGGCCGGCGGTGGCGGCCTGCTTGGCCGCCACCTCCGGGCAGAGCACGATGTCGCCGAGCAGGGCCGGCTCACCGCCGGCCGGGGCGCTCTCCCCCGGACCGTGGTCGACGCTGCCCTCGTCCATCGGGAAGGCGAGCACGTCGGTCGGCCCGTCCCCACCCATCCAGCGGTGGTTCAGCTCGGTCATGTACTCGATGTCGACCAGCAGCACGGAGAGCTCGGCGAGGGGGTTGACCCCCATCTCGTCGAGGGCGTGCCGGGCGACGGCGAGCACGGCGTCGGTGTCGACGTCGACACCCGACTCGTTCGCGATCTCGATGGACAACTGTCTTCCTCTGGGTTAGCGGCGCCGGCCGGCCCGGCCGCCCTGGGCGGTCCGCCCCGGCACGGCGTGCACGCTCTGCGCCTGCTGGTTCTCCCGCTCGGCGTCCCAGCGGGCGTACGCGTCGACGATCTCGCCGACCAGCTTGTGCCGGACCACGTCCGAGCTGGAGAGCTGGGCGAAGTGCACGTCCTCGACGTTCTCCAGGATCTCCCGGACCACCCGCAGGCCGCTGGTCGTACCGCCGGGAAGGTCCACCTGGGTGACGTCACCGGTCACCACGATCTTGGAGTTGAAGCCGAGTCGGGTGAGGAACATCTTCATCTGCTCGGGCGTGGTGTTCTGCGCCTCGTCCAGGATGATGAACGCGTCGTTGAGGGTCCGGCCCCGCATGTACGCCAGCGGCGCGACCTCGATCGTGCCGGCGGCCATCAGCTTGGGGATGGACTCCGGGTCGAGCATGTCGTGCAGCGCGTCGTAGAGCGGCCGCAGGTACGGGTCGATCTTCTCGTTGAGGGTGCCGGGCAGGAAGCCCAGCCGCTCCCCCGCCTCGACCGCCGGCCGGGTCAGGATGATCCGGTTGACCTGCTTCGCCTGGAGCGCCTGGACGGCCTTCGCCATGGCGAGGTAGGTCTTTCCGGTGCCGGCGGGGCCGATGCCGAAGACGATGGTGTGCGAGTCGATCGCGTCGACGTAGCGCTTCTGCCCGAGCGTCTTGGGGCGGATGGTGCGCCCGCGCCGGGAGAGGATGTTGAGGGTGAGGACCTCGGCGGGCCGCTCCGCGCTGCCCTGCTCGAGCATGCCGACGGTACGCCGGACGGCGTCAGTGGTCAGGGTCTCGCCTTTCTCGATCAGTTCGAGCAGCTCGCTGAAGAGGCGCTCGGCGAGGGCGTTGTCCGCGGGGGCACCGGTGATGGTGATCTCGTTGCCGCGCACGTGCACGTCACTGTCGACCGAGCGTTCAACGAGGCGCAGGATCTCGTCGCCCGCGCCGAGCAGGTTGACCATGATCTTGGAATCGGGAACGGTGATCCTGGTCTGCACCCGGGGCGGGCCGGGAGGTGGGGTGCCGGTCATAAATCGGGCCGTCGGGCCCTGCGCCACCTGCTTCCGATCTCGGGCGCCGGCCCTGCTGGCGCGGCGTGCGGACGTTACACCCATCGTATCCGCTCAACCCCGACGGCACCGCGTCCATTTCCGCCCGCCCCCGGGGCGGGCGCAGGGTGGGCGATACCTCCCGGCGGCACCCACACCACGCACCCGCGCCCAGGGCGGGGGTCGGGTCAGCCGGCGCGGAAGTCGTACCGGTCGAAGGCCTCCTGCCGGCGGGTGAAGCGGTAGGTCGCCCAGTGCATCCGGACCACCGTGCCGTGCTCGTCCCGGGTCAGCCGCAGCAGCTCGCCGACCTCCCGCCCGGCAACCGTCCGGAAGACGTCCGGAGCGTCCGGCAGCGGCGCGAAGACCGCCGGGGGCTTCCCCGCCGGGTCGTCGGCGCCCCGGGCGCGCAGCGCCCCGTCGTGCCAGCTGAAGACGTACTCGAAGCCCTCGCCCCACCAGCGGCCCAGCATCCCGCGCAGCGGCCCGGGGGCGGGTTCGCCCGGCCGCCACGGCGTGACGTCCGCCGGGTCGTGCTCGGCGGACGCGGCGAGCAGCCGGTGCGGCAGGTCGAAGACCTCCGCCGCGGTGCCGGAGGAGCCGAGCACCGCGCAGCCCATCGCGCCGGCCGTGCCGTCGCCGCCGCGCCGGCCGTAGACCGCGGCGAGGAAGCCCGGCATCGCGCCGTCGTGCCCCACGTGCACCACCCGGTCCGGGTACGGCACCAGGATCAGGCCGAGCCCGAAACCGGCCGCCCAGAGCGTCTCGTCGGTGGTGGTCAGCGGCCAGCGCATCTCGTCCAGCGAGGCCGGGGCGAGCACCGCGCCGGCCGGGTCCAGCGCCACCGGGTCGGCCAGGAAGGCCGCCCACCGGGCCATGTCGGTCGCGGTGCTCCAGAGCTGGGCGGCCGGGGCGATCGCGCCGAAGTCGGTCGGCGGCTCCGGGTGCGCCTCGTCGGAGTAGGCGTCGACCAGGAACCCGGTGGCCGCCGCCGGCCCCGGCGTCACCGAGGTGGCGGCCAGGCCCAGCGGGGTCAGCACCCGCTCGATGAGCACCTCGGCCCAGGAGCCGCCGCGCAGCTCGCCGACCAGCCGGCCGAGCAGCGCCATGCCCAGGTTGGAGTAGTGGTAGCGGCGACCGGTCGGCAGCACCCGCTCGGCCCGGGCCAGCTCGGCGACGAGTTCGTCCGCGCCGGGGGCGCGCAGCGTGTCCCAGACGTCACCGTACGGCTCGCGTTGCAGGCCGGCGGTGTGCGACAGCAGCCGGCGTACGGTCAGCTCGCCGTGCGCCGGCAACGCCAGGTGACGGCCGATCGGGTCGTCCAGGTCGAGCAGGCCGTCGTCGCGACACTGCATCACCAGCACCGAGGTGAAGGTCTTGGTCACCGAGCCGAGCCGGAACCGGGTGCCCGGGCCGAGGTCGGCGTCGGTGCCGGTGCCGCCGACCTCGCAGGTCCACAGCGGCCGGTCGGCACGGTGCAGGGCCGCCGCCAGGGCCGGCACCCGGGCCTGCGCCTGCACCCGGCGCACCATCCGGGCCAGCCGGTCGGGCCCAGCCGTCACGCGACGTTCCGGGCCAGCATCGGGCCGAGCGGCGCGCCGCCGAGCAGGTGCGCGTGCACGTGGAAGAGCTCCTGGCCGCCGTACGCGCCGGTGTTGAACATCAGCCGGAAGCCGTCACCGAGCAGCCCCTCGTCCTCCGCCACCGCCGCCGCCGTGGCGAGCAGGTCGCCGGCGAGCTTCGGGTCGCCCTGCCCCAGCGTGGCGACGTCGGCGTAGTGCTCCTTCGGGATGACCAGCACGTGCACCGGCGCCTTCGGGTCGAGGTCGCGGAAGGCGAGGGTGGTGTCGGTTTCCCGGACGATGGTGGCCGGGATCTCCCCGGCGGCGATGCGGCAGAACAGGCAGTCGGATCCCATCGGGGCATGGTAAGGCGTGCCGCGCGGCTGGGGCATGATGTGCCGCGTGACTTCACGAGCGGTACTGGTGACGGGGGCGTCGCGCGGCATCGGCCGCGCGGTGGCGCGGGCGTTCGCGGCGGACGGGGACCGGGTGGCGATCCACCATCGGGACTCGGCCGAGCTGGCCGAGGCGCTCCGCGCCGAACTGCCCGGCGACGGTCACGTGGTGGTCCGCGCGGACCTCACCGACCCGGCGGCGGTACGGGCCATGGTGGACGACGCCGCCGCCCGGCTCGGGGGGCTCGACGTGCTGGTCAACAACGCCGGGGTGTACGGCGACCGGGACGCCCCGCACCCGGTCTTCGGCGCCTCGTACGAGCAGTGGCAGCGGCAGTGGCGGCGGGTGCTGGAGACCAACCTGACCGGGGCGGGCAACGTCACCTGGTGCGCCGCCCAGCACATGCGGGAGCGCGGTGGCCGGGTGGTGAACGTGTCGTCGCGGGGCGCGTTCCGGGGCGAGCCGGACCAGCCCGCGTACGGTGCCAGCAAGGCCGGCCTGAACGCGCTCGGGCAGTCCCTCGCCGTCGCGCTCGCGCCGTACGGCATCGCGGTCGCCACGGTCGCCCCGGGCTTCGTGGCGACCGACATGACCACGGAGCACCTCACCGGCGAGCAGGGCGACGCGATCCGGGCGCAGAGCCCGTTCGGTCGGGTGGCCCGCCCCGAGGAGATCGCCGCCGCCGTGCACTGGCTGGCCAGCCCCGAGGCGCAGTGGGCCTCCGGCACCATCGTCGACCTCAACGGCGCCTCCTACCTGCGTACCTGACCGGCCGCCGACAGGTCGCCCGCCCAGACCCTCCCGAGGACCGCCCGGACCGGGGACGGCGCCGTCGACAAACGGTGTCTCCCGGCGTCCCGGCATCGGGGCAGGGTCGCCGCCAGGGGGATGTTCGTGTGAGCGATATGCCTGTGAGGCATAAATATGCCTCACAGGCATATCGCTCGGCTGTGGTCATCGAGGAGGCGGCCACTACCCTTCGTAGTCAACGCACTCGCGGCGTCCGGGCGGAACGGCGTGTCGCCCGGGTGTTGGGAGTGCAAAGCGGGCCACCAGGGTGTCCACCACCCGGGCCGACACGCCGCGCAGGCCCGGTCGCGCAAGTCCGCCCCGGGCCGGTCGGCCCGGCTCGACACGCGACCGAGGCCGGCGGGGCGTGAGCAGCCCTGCTGAAGGACGGCCTACCAGCGGTCGAGGCGGGTGGCCAGCACGCTCAGTGCGGCCACCCCGGCCGTGGAGGTGCGCAGCACCGACGGACCGAGCCGCACCGGGCGGGCGCCGGCGTCGGCGAACGCGGTCAGTTCGACCGGGGCGATGCCGCCCTCCGGGCCGACCACCAGCACGATCTCGCCGGCGCCGGGCAGCTCGGCGGTGGTCAGCCGCTCGTCGGCCTCCTCGTGCAGCACGAACGCGGCACCGGCTCCGGCGATCCGCCGCACCACGGTCCCGGTGGACTCGTCCGGGGCGCCGGCCACCACCGGCAGCCAGGGTCGGCGGGCCTGCTTGGCCGCCTCCCGGGCGGTCGCCACCCACTTGTCCCGGGCCCGTACGCCCCGGTCGCCGCGCCACTGGGTCACCGAGCGGGACGCCGCCCAGGGCACGATCTCGTCCACCCCGACCTCGGTCATCGCCTGCACGGCCAGCTCGCCCCGGTCCCCCTTGGCGATGCCCTGCACCACCACGATCCGGGGGACCGGCGCGTCGGCGTACCCGCGGGAGGTGACCCGCACGTCGAGGGTGCCCCGGCCGACGGCGGTGACCACGGCGGCGGCCGTGCCGCCCCGGCCGTCGGCCAGCAGCAGCTCCTCGCCGACGCGCAGCCGCTGCACGGTGGCCGCGTGGTGGCCCTCCGGGCCGTCCAGGGTCAGCGTGTCGCCGGTGGGCAGCGCCTCGACCAGGAACAGCGGCGCGGACACCTCAGGCGTGCCCGTTGAAGGCGTCGCGCATCCGGGAGAAGAAGCCGCCCTGCTTGGTCAGCTCGGCGACCTCCTCGCCCCGGGTCTTGGCGAAGTCGCGCAGCATCTTCTCCTGGTCGGCGTCGAGCTTCGTGGGGGTCCGCACGTCGAGGTGGACGTAGAGGTCGCCCCGGCCGGTGCCGCGCAGGTGCGGCACGCCCCGGGCGCGCAGCCGCAGCGTGCTGCCCGGCTGGGTGCCGGCCTTGACGTCGACCGTCTCCTCGCTGTCCAGCGTCTTGATGGTCAGCCGGGTGCCGAGCGCGGCGGCGGTCATCGGCACGGTGACCCGGCAGTGCAGGTCGTCGCCCTTGCGGGAGTACACGTCGTGCGGCCGCTCGTGGATCTCCACGTAGAGGTCGCCGGCGGTGCCGCCGCCCGGGCCCACCTCACCCTGCTGGGCGAGCCGGATCCGCATGCCGTCCTCGACCCCGGCGGGGATCTTGACGGTCAGCGAGCGGCGGGTGCGCACCCGGCCGTCGCCGGCGCAGGTCGGGCAGGGGTGCGGGATGGTGGTGCCGTACCCCTGGCAGACGGTGCAGGGGCGGGCCGAGACCACCTGGCCGAGGAAGGTGCGCTGCACCGACTGCACCTCGCCCCGGCCGCCACACGCCTCGCAGGTGGCCAGGTGGGTGCCGGCGGCGGTGCCGGCGCCGGCGCAGGTGGTGCAGAGCACCGCGGTGTCGACCGTGATCGGCGCCTCGACGCCGAACGCGGTCTCATGCAGGTCCAGCTCCAGCCGCAGGATCGCGTCGGCACCCGGCCGGGTACGCGGTCGCGGCCCCCGGGCGCCGCCCGCGGCGCCGCCGAAGAACGCGTCCATGATGTCCTGGAAGCCGACGAACGGGCCCGCGCCGCCGGGACCGCCCGGCCCCGCGCCGCCGCCACCCGGGGCGAGCGGGTCGCCACCCAGGTCGACGATCTGCCGTTTCCGGTCGTCCGAGAGGACCTCGTACGCGGCGTTGATGTCCTTGAACTTCTCCTGGGCCTCCGGGTCCGGATTGACGTCCGGGTGGAACTGCCGCGCCAGCTTGCGGTAGGCGCGCTTGATCTCGTCGTCGGAGGCTTCCCGGCTCACGCCGAGAATGCCGTAGTAGTCCCTGGCCACTGCGTTCGGTGTCCTCATGTTCGTCTCGCGTTGCGCCGGTCGTCGGCCGGAGCCGGGTGCCGGCCCCTGCCCTGGATCAGTTCTGGGCCAGCAGCTCGCCCACGTAGCGTGCCACGGCCCTCACCGTGGCGATGGTGCCGGGGTAGTCCATCCGGGTGGGGCCCAACACGCCCAGCCCGCCGAGCGCGGTCGCCCCCGGCCCGTAGCCGGTGCTGACCACCGAGGCGGCCCGCAGGTTGTCGATCTCGTTCTCGTCGCCGATCAGCACCCGGGTGGTGGTCGACTCGGCCTCGCCGATCAGCTTGAGCATCACCACCTCCTCCTCCAGCGCCTCCAGGATGGGCCGCAGCGAGCCCTGGAAGTCGAGCAGGCCGCCCCGGGTGAGGTTCGCGGTGCCGGCGAGCGCGATGCGCTCCTCGTGCCGTTCGACCAGCGTCTCCAGCAGCACGGTGGAGAGCGTGGTCATCGCCCCGCGCAGGTGCGGCGCGGACTCGTCGACCAGCGCCTGGACCAGCGGCGGGGTCTCCGACAGCCGGCTGCCGACCAGCTTCTCGTTGACCAGCCGGCGCAGGTCGGTGACATGGTCGGCGGGGATCGGCGCGGGCAGCTCCACCAGCCGCTGCTCGACCCGGCCGGTGTCGGCGATCATGACCAGCATCAGCCGGGTGGTGGAGATCGGCACCAGCTCCAGGTGGCGCACCGAGGAGCGGGCCAGCGACGGGTACTGCACCACGGCGACCTGCCGGGTCAGCTGGGCCAGCAGCCGGACGGTGCGGTGCACCACGTCGTCCAGGTCGACCGCGCCGACCAGGAAACGCTCGATCGCCCGGCGCTCGGCCGGGCTCAGCGGCTTGACCCGGGACAGCCGGTCGACGAAGAGGCGGTAGCCACGGTCGGTGGGCACCCGGCCGGCACTGGTGTGCGGCTGCCGGATGTAGCCCTCCTCCTCCAGCACGGCCATGTCGTTGCGCACCGTGGCCGGCGAGACGCCGAGCTGGTGCCGCTCGACCAGGGCCTTGCTGCCGACCGGCTCCTGCGTGGCGACGTAGTCCTCGACGATCGCGCGCAGCACGGCGAGCTTGCGGTCGTCGAGACCCATCTCCCCACCTCCTGACGCACGTCGGCCCGGAGCGGCTGAGGCGCCCCGGGCGAGCGCACTGGCACTCGACTGTAGCGAGTGCCAGTCTACGTCGGCGTCCCCGCTGACGCGATGATCAGCGACGGACCACGGGTGCGCCCCGCCACCCGGACGGCGCGCCAGGGCCGATCATCCGGACATCCGGGGCGGTGTCGCTCTGGTGATGGCTTGCCGGCAACCCCTACCGTGACGTCCATGACTGAACCACCTCGCCCTCCCGGAGCGGGGGACCCCGGCGACCGCCCGGACCCGACCGCCCCGTCCGGCTCGTTGTACGAGCCGCCCACCGCACCACTGTCCGGGGCACCCGGGGCGGGCGGCTATCCCCCGCCCGGTGGCTATCCGCCACCCACCGGTGACCAACCGCCGTCGGGCGGCTACCCACCGCCGGGTGGCTACCCACCGCCGGGTGGCTACCCACCGCCGGGTGGTTACTCCGCGCCGGGCGTCGGCTATCCGACCGCCGGCGGGTACGGCGCTCCCGGCGGCGGCTACGGCGCCCCGGGCGGCTACGCCACCGACGACGACAAGACCTGGTCGCTGGTCGCGCACTTCGGTGGCCCGGTCGGCGTGATCGTCGGCGGCAGCCTGCTCGGCTGGGTGGCGCCGCTGATCGCGCTCTCCGCCAAGGGCCAGCAGTCCCCGACGGTGCGGGCGCACGCCACGGCCTCGCTGAACTTCCAGATCACCTGGGCGATCGCCAACATCATCGGCTTCGTCCTGGCCATCGTCACCTGCGGGGTGCTCTTCTTCATCCCGATCCTGACCGCCCTGGTGCCGATCATCTTCGGCATCATCGGCGGGGTGAAGGCCACCGAGGGTGTGGTCTACCGCTACCCGGCGAGCTACGCCTTCAAGAAGTGACCGGTCCCGGCCGGCCCACCCGGGCCGGCCGGGCCGCGCGGGATCAGGGCAGCAGGTCGCGGACCACGGCGTCGGCCAGCAGCCGCCCGCGCAGGGTGAGCACCGCCCGCCCCGCCGCGTGCCCCGCCGGGTCCAGCAGGCCGTCGGCCAGCGCCCGCTCGGCACCCGCCCGACCCGCCGCGTCGAGGGCGTCCAGCGGCAGGCCGGAGGCGAGCCGCAGCCGGAGCATGACGTCCTCCATGTGCGCCTCGCCGGCGGTCAGCACCTCCCGGGCCAGGCCGGGTGACTCCCCGGCGGCCAGGCGCTTCGCGTACGCGGTGGGGTGCTTGACGTTCCACCAGCGCACCCCGCCGACGTGGCTGTGCGCCCCCGGGCCGAGGCCCCACCAGTCCGCGCCGGTCCAGTAGAGCAGGTTGTGCCGGCACCGGGCCGCCTCGGAGCGGGCCCAGTTGGAGACCTCGTACCAGGAGAAGCCGGCCGCGCCGAGGGCGGCCTCCGCGGCCAGGTACCGGTCCGCCGCCACGTCGTCCGACGGGTACGGCAGCTCGCCGCGCCGCATCCGGGCGGCGAGCCGCGTGCCGTCCTCCACGATCAGGGCGTACGCGCTGACGTGGTCCACCCCGGCGGCGACCACCTGGTCGAGGGAGGCGGCGAAGTCCGCCGCGCTCTCCCCCGGCGTGCCGTAGATCAGGTCCAGGTTGACGTGGTCGAACCCGGCGTCGCGGGCCTCCAGCGCGGCGGCGACCGCCCGGCCGGCGCTGTGCCGGCGATCGAGGATCGCCAGCACCCCGGGCGCGGCGGACTGCATGCCCAGCGAGATCCGGGTGTAGCCGGCCGCGCGCAGGGTGCGCAGCGACTCGGGCGTGACCGACTCCGGGTTGGCCTCGGTGGTCACCTCGGCGTCGGCGGCCAGCCCCCAGGTGCGGTCGATGCCGTCCAGGATGCGGGCCAGGTCGTCGGCGGGGAGCAGGGTCGGCGTGCCACCGCCGACGAAGACGGTGTCCACCCGGGGCGGCGGGGCGTCGCCGAGGACCCGGGCGGCCAGCGCCAGCTCGGCCAGCACGGTGTCGGCGTACGACTCCCGGTCGGCGCCGCCGCCGAGCTCGGCCGCAGTGTAGGTGTTGAAGTCGCAGTAGCCGCAGCGGCTGGCACAGAACGGCACGTGGACGTACACGCCGAAGCCGCGCGCGCCGACCGCGCTCAGGGCGGTGGCGGGCAGCGACCCGTCGACGGGGACGGTCTCGCCTTCTGGAAGGACGCCGGGCATGGCCACTAGTGTGCCCGGCATGACCTCTCCCGACCGCCTCGTGCGGGTCGCCACGGCCCGTGGGGTGACCACCCTCACCCTGGACAGCCCGCACAACCGCAACGCGCTCTCCACGGCCCTGATGACCGAGCTGCTGGCCGGGATCGCCGCGGCGGTCGCCGACGACGCCGTACGGGTGATCGTGCTGGACCACACCGGGCCGGTCTTCTGCTCCGGCGCGGACCTGAAGGAGACGGCCGCCGCGTACGCCAGCGGGAGCGTGCCGGCCGGGATGCTCGGCGACGTGCTGGCGGCGGTCTGGGAGTGCCCGAAGCCGGTGCTGGCGAAGGTGGCCGGGCCGGCGCGGGCCGGCGGGCTGGGCCTGATCGCGGCGGCGGACCTGGCGGTCTGCGCCGAGGAGGCGACGTTCGCCTTCACCGAGGTGCGGATCGGGGTGATCCCGGCGGTCATCTCCGCCACGGTGCTGCCCCGGCTGCACCCGCGCGCGGCGGCCGAGCTGTACCTGACCGGGGACACCTTCGACGGCCGGCGGGCCGCCGAGATCGGCCTGGTGACCGCGGCGGTGCCGGCGGACGGGCTGGACGCGGCGGTGGAGCGCTACTGCGCCTCGCTGGTGCGCGGCGCGCCGGGGGCGCTGGCCGGGGCGAAGGGCCTGCTGCGCCGCCCGGCCCCCACCGACCTGCGCGGCGAGATCGCCGAGCTGTCCGCCCTCTCCACCGGCTACTTCCTCTCCGAGGAGGGCCGCGAAGGCGTGCTCGCCTTCCGCGAGAAAAGATTGGCTCGATGGGTGGCCGCTCTGGACGGTGGTCCGGCAGACGGGGCGCGGTAGCACCGGTTCGGGGCCTTTCTTTCGTTTGCTCCCGGAAAGGTGAACCGGTCGGCCGACCCGGCTCGCCTTTTCGGGCACGTACGCTGGGGATGACCGTGAAACAGGAGGTGCGGGTGCGAAGTCGGGCAATTGTCGCAGTCGGTGTCGTCTTCGCGGTCGTCGCTCTCCTCGGGGTCTGGGTCGTCGTCCGTCAGCTTGGCGGCCAACTCCGGCTCCCCGTGGCCAGCCGCAGCTGCACCGTCAAGGCCGACGGCACGGTGCTGCTCGACGCCGACCAGATGGCGAACGCGGCGACGATCGCGGCGATCGGTATCCAGCGGCAGATGCCCGAGCGGGCGGTGGTGGTCGCGCTGGCCACCGCGTACCAGGAGTCGGGCCTGCGCAACCTCTCCGGCGGCGACCGGGACTCGATCGGCCTGTTCCAGCAGCGGCCGAGCCAGGGCTGGGGCAGCCCGCAGCAGATCCGCGACCAGCGCTACGCGGCCAACCGCTTCTACGCCGCGCTGAAGAAGGTGCGCGGCTGGGAGGAGATGCGGGTCACCGACGCGGCCCAGGCGGTCCAGCGGTCGGCCTTCCCGACGGCGTACCAGAAGTGGGCGGACGAGTCCGAGGTGCTGACCCGCGCCCTGCTCGGCGAGGCGACCGGCGCGGTGGCCTGCACGGTGAGCCGGACGCCGGTGATGCGGGGCGAGGCGGCCGCGGCGGCGCTGACCCGCGGTCTGACCCTGGACTGGGGGCTGCCGGGCACCGGCACGGTGGCCGCGCTGAGCGGGCTCACCGTGCCCGCCGCCGACCGTCGCGACGGCTGGCGGTACGCCCACTGGCTGGTGTCGCACGCGCCCGACCACGGGGTGAAGCGGGTGCGCTTCGCCGGCCTGGAGTGGACCGCCGAGGACGGCACCTGGGCCAAGGTCTCCGACGGCCGCCCGGCCGACGGCCAGGTGCTGGCGGAGGTCTTCGCCGAGGGCTGACGGGTCAGGGGCGGGTGCCGGCCACCCGGCGACGGACCTTCTTCAGGACCGGCTCCGGCAGCTCGGCGGCGTCCAGCAGCCGGGGCAGCAGTTCCGGTTCGAGGTTCATCGCCCGGAACACCTCGCCGATGGTGACCCCGTGCGCGGGCCGGTCCACCACCTCGACCGGGTCGCCCGCGCCGACCTCCCCCTCGCGCAGCACCCGCAGGTACGCCCCGGGCGCCGCCCGCACCGTGAACCGCTTGATCAGGTCGGGTACGCCCCAGAAACCGGCGAAGGTGGTGCAGGGGGTACGCGGCTTGGTCACCTGGAGCACCGCCGAGCCGATCGCCCACAGCTCGCCGATGACCGCCCCGGTCACGTCCACCGCCGAGGTGGTCAGGTTCTCGCCGAACCCGCCGGGCGGGACGCTGCGCCCCAGCTCCGCCGACCACCACTCGGCGTCCTCCCCCGCGTACGCGTAGACCGCCTGGTCGGGGCCGCCGTGGTGGGCCCGCTCGCCGATGAAGTCTCCGGCCACCCCGTCGGCGCGCAGCAGCACCGGACCGTCGACCGGTCGCTTGTCGATGCCGGTGCGGCCGCTCGCGTCGCCCGCCCACTCCGCCTCGGTCACCACGCCGAGGTTCACCGCCGCCAGCCTGCCCGTCATGGCGCAGAGCCTAGCCGTGGACGCCGGGGCCGGGGCACCCGCCGATCCGCCGTCGGCTCAGCCCTTGACGGCGCCGGCCGGCCCTCGACGGGCGCGCAGCTCAGCCCTTGACGGCGCCGGCGACCAGCCCGGAGACCATCCGGCGCTGCACCAGCAGGAAGAAGACGATCACCGGCAGGGTGAACAGCGTCGAGGCGGCCATCACGGATCCCCACGCGGTGTCGTCCCGGCCGAAGAAGAAGGTCATCGCCACCGGCAGGGTGTACTTGTCCTGGTCGTTGACGAAGGTCAACGCGAAGATCAGCTCGTTCCAGGCGGTGATGAAGGAGAAGATGCTGGTCGCGACCAAGCCCGGCGCCACCAACGGGAAGAGGATCCGGCGGAAGATCTGGGCCCGGCTGGCCCCGTCGATCGCCGCGGCCTCCTCCAGCTCCTTGGGCACCGCGGCCACGAAGCCGCGCAGCATCCAGACCGCGAACGGCAGCGAGAAGCCGAGGTAGGTCAGGATCAGGCTGGGCAGGGTGTTGTAGAGACCGAGCCGCTGGATCATCAGGAACAGCGGGATGACCAGCGCCTCCAGCGGGATCATCTGCACCACCAGCAGCATGATCAGGAAGCTGGTCCGGAGCGTGAAGCGGAACCGGGCCACCGCGGTGGCCGCGAGCAGCGCGACCAGGCCGCTGAGCAGCACCGTGCTCACCGCCACCAGAGCGCTGTTGAGGAAGAAGTCGGCGAACGTCACGCCCGGGATCAGGTTGCCGGTGAGGATCTCCCGGTAATGCTCCAGGGTCGGTTCGGCCGGCACCGGCCGGGGCGTCGACGAGAAGATCTCCCGGTTGGGCTTCAGCGACGTGGCGACCATCCAGTAGACGGGGAAGGCGGCGAAGAGCGCCACCAGCAGGCCCGCGCCGTTGAGGGCGACCCGCTTCACCATCGCGCCGCGCCTCACGCGTCCTCCTCCTGCTTGAGCACCATGCGGACGTAGAGACCGGTCACCACCAGCAGGATCAGGGTGAGGATGACCGCGATCGCGGAGCCCACGCCGTACTTGGGCGGCGGCGAGAATGCCTCGGCGTACGAGTAGATGGAGAGCATGAACGTCGGCCGGTCCTGGGTGCCGCCGGCCAGCACGAACTGCTGGGTGAAGACCTTGAAGTCCCAGATGGTGCTGAGCACGATCAGGATCCCGAAGACCGGCCGCAGCAACGGGAAGGTGATCTTCCAGAACACCTTCCACGGCCCGGCCCCGTCGACCCGGGCCGCCTCGTGCAGCTCGCTCGGCACGCTCTTGAGCCCGGCGAGCACGCTCACCGCGATGAACGGGAACGAGTGCCAGACCACCACCAGGGTGAGGATGGCGAAGAAGAGCAGCGGCGAGTTGAACCAGCCGTACCCGGTCCAGTCGCTGCGGCCGAAGAGCGCGGTCGACAGCCCGTCGGGCAACTTGTTGAACAGCCAGGTGACCAGCCCGCTGGTGTCGTCGAAGATCCACTTCCAGACGATCGTGCCGGTCAGTGCCGGGGTGGCCCAGGCGAGCATGACGCAGCTCGCCACGAAGGTGGCCATCCGCCGGCCGAGCCGGTGGAGCAGCAGCCCGACCAGGGTGCCGAGGATCATCGTCAGCACCACGTTCGCGGCGGCGAAGAGCACCGTGTTGCGCAGCACCGTACGGAAGAACGGGTCACCGAGGATCTGGGTGTAGTTGCCCAGCCCCACCCACGGCCACTCGCGGTCGCCGCGCAGCTGCCGGACGCTGTCCAGCTTGTAGAACGACATCGCCACCACCTGGCCGAGCGGCCAGAGCAGCAGCACCCCGATGACCACCAGGCAGGGCAGCAGGAGCAGGTACGGCAGGCGGTCCACGCGGGGCCGCCGCCGTGCGGAGGTCTTCCGCACGGCGGCAGTCCCGGTGTTCTTGGTCAGTAAGCTCACTTCTTGTTCAAAATGCCTTCCATCTCGGCGGCGGCGTCAGCGGTGGCCTGCTCGACCGTCTTCTGCCCCTTCATGACCGAGCTGTTCATCGCCTGGGTCACCGTCTTGGTGCGGCTGACCTCCACCCACTTCGGGGTCAGCGGGGTGACCTTCGTGTTCTGCATGGTGGTGGCGAACGCGGCCATGACCTTGTCGTTGGCGTACTCACCGCCACTGACCAGGTCGGAGTAGACCGGGAAGAAGTTCAGGCTGCTGGCGAAGGTCTTCGCGTTCTTCTTGTTCAGCAGGACGGTGAGGTAGTCCCACGCCAGGTCCTGCTTCTTGCTGTCCTTCCAGAGGGCGACGTCCGAGCCGCCGGCGAACGCCGGGGCCGGCTTGCCGTCCGGGCCGGGGATCGGGAAGGTGCCCCAGACCTTCTCGATGTCGGGGTTGTCCTTCTTGATGGCGGCGCCCTGCCAGCTACCGGCGAAGGCCATCGCCGCCTTGCCGGTGGCGAACTGGGTGCGGGCGTCGATCTCGTTCCAGCCGGCGGCGGCCGGCGGGGCGACCTTGTGCACGGTGACCAGGTCGGTCCAGAACTTGACCGCCTTCTGCGCCTCGGGGGTGGTGTAACCGGACTTCCAGGTGCCGCCCTGGTTGGTGGCGATCTCGCCGCCGGCGCCCCAGAGGAACGAGTAGAAGGGCAGCTCGGAGTTGCCCGGCAGCGCGATGCCGTAGGTGTTCGGCTTCTTGGCCTGCACGGTCTTGGCGGCGGCGACCAGCTCGTCCCAGTTGGTCGGCGTCTTCACGCCGGCCTCGGCGAACCAGTCGGTGCGGTAGTAGATGCCGCGGACGCCGGCGTACCACGGGACGCCGTACTGCTTGCCGTCGAGCTGGGCGTTCTTCACCAGGTCCGGCAGGATGTCCTTGCTCTCCGCCCAGCCGGACATCTTCCCGGTGATGTCGGCGAGCGCCTCCTGGGCCGCCCAGCCCTGGGTCTCGGTGTTGCCCAGCTCGGTGACGTCCGGCCCCTCACCGCCGGCGAGCGCCGCCTGGAACTTCTTCGGCGCCTCCAGCCAGGGGATGTACTGGACGACCACGTCGGTGTCGGGGTGCTTCTGCCGGAACTCGGTCTCGACGCCGTCGAGGAACTTCGTCTGGGCGTCGCTGCCCTCGCCCATCATCCAGACCGTGAGCTTGCTCTTGTCGGCCGCTTCGTCGTCGCCAGAGCCCCCGCAACCGGCGAGCACCATCGCGGCCGAGGCCACGACGGCGGTGACCGGAGCCAGCCGCTTCCACCTGTTCACGCCACTTCTCCCTCGCGCCGTCTGGCAGTAACCTTCTCTGCCGCACCCTAGTAGGAAAAATTCCTTTACGACAGGGGCGGGTTCCGGGCGAGGCGACGGTACCGCAGCCGGCGGGTCGGGGAGCAGACCCGTTCCGGGTACGCGGACGGGCGCCCGACCTCAGGTCGGGCGCCCGTCGAAGAGCGTTGTCGCTGCTTACCGGTGGGTGACGCTGCGGCGGCGACCCACGCCGGCCACCAGGGCCACGGCGATGGCGGCGAGCACGACCTGCACCAGCAACTCCATCCAGTCGATGCCGGCGGTCTCGGTCGCGATGCCCATGGCCCGCGCCAGCACGGTGCCCAGCAGGGCCGCGCCGATACCGATCAGCATGTGCAGCCAGATCGGCATGTTCTGACGGCCCGGCACGACCAGGCGGCCCAGCGCGCCGACGATGAGACCGACGACGATGGCGGTGATGATGCCCCAGACGGTGAGCTCCACGACCGTCCTCCTTCGGTAGGTATGGCACACGATGTGTGATTCTTGGCGTGATCGATAGGTTCCCGATCCCGCGATTCCCCAAACCGACTCCGGGGACGACCTGGTCGAGGCTCGCCGTGACCTGCACTTTCGTGGCGGCCGTCGCTGGGGAGTGGAGGTGAGCGGGCGGTCGGCCGGGATTCCGGGCGCGGACGCGAGCGGGCGCCCGCCCCCGAGGGGTACGGGCGCCCGCTGAGCGTGCGCTGTGCTGGATCTACCGGTGGGTGACGCTGCGGCGACGACCCACGCCGGCCACCAGGGCCACGGCGATGGCGGCCAGCACGACCTGCACCAGCAGTTCCATCCAGTCGATGCCGGCGGTCTCGGTCGCGATGCCCATGGCCCGCGCCAGCACGGTGCCCAGCAGGGCCGCGCCGATACCGATCAGCATGTGCAGCCAGATCGGCATGTTCTGACGGCCCGGCACGACCAGGCGGCCAAGAGCGCCGACGATGAGACCAACAACGATCGCGGTGATGATGCCCCAAACGGTGAGCTCCACGGTCGCCCTCCTTCTGAAGATTGAGTCACACGGTGTGTGTGGTTCCTGTCGTGACCGCTAGATTCCCGACCGTCCGAAAATCCAAACCGACTCAGCGAAACGGCTGTCGCCCCCGGTCGATACGCAACCCCCGCGTCGATTGCCGAGCAGCACGGCAAACCCGCAGCTCAGGCCGCATCGGTCGACACCGGGCGGGGCCGCGGCGGCCACCGGAAATTTCCCGGGTACGACCCGGCGGCACGCACGCGAAACGGCCGGCACCCCCGCGGGGGGATGCCGGCCGTCAGCGTGGCGCTACTTCTTGCCGGGCGCCTTGGCGTCACCGGAGTCGGAGGAGAGGGCGGCGATGAAGGCCTCCTGGGGGACCTCCACCCGGCCGACCATCTTCATCCGCTTCTTGCCTTCCTTCTGCTTCTCCAGCAGCTTGCGCTTACGGCTGATGTCACCGCCGTAGCACTTGGCGAGCACGTCCTTGCGGATCGCCCGGATGGTCTCCCGCGCGATCACCCGGCTGCCGATGGCGGCCTGGATCGGCACCTCGAACTGCTGGCGCGGGATCAGGTTGCGCAGCTTGGCCGCGATGGTGACCCCGTAGTTGTACGCCTTGTCCTTGTGCACGATCGCGCTGAACGCGTCCACCGGCTCGCCGTGCAGCAGGATGTCGACCTTGACCAGGTCGGACGCCTGCTCGCCGGAGGGCTCGTAGTCCAACGAGGCGTAGCCCTTGGTGCGGCTCTTCAACTGGTCGAAGAAGTCGAAGATGATCTCCGCGAGCGGCAGCGTGTAGCGCAGTTCCACCCGGTCGGCGGAGAGGTAGTCCATGCCGAGCAGGCTGCCCCGGCGGCCCTGGCAGAGCTCCATCACCGCGCCGACGTAGTCGTTCGGGGTCAGCACGGTGGCGCGCACGACCGGCTCGTACACCTCGGCGATCTTGCCGGTGGGGTACTCGCTCGGGTTGGTCACCACGATCTCCTGGCCGTCCTCGGTGATGGCCCGGTAGACCACGTTCGGCGCGGTGGAGATCAGGTCGAGGTTGTACTCCCGCTCCAGCCGCTCCTGGATGATCTCCATGTGCAGCAGGCCGAGGAAGCCGCAGCGGAAGCCGAAGCCGAGCGCCCCCGAGGTCTCCGGCTCGTAGTCGAGCGCGGCGTCGTTGAGCTTGAGCTTGTCCAGCGCCTCACGCAGGTTGGGGTAGTCCGAGCCGTCGATCGGGTAGAGGCCGGAGTAGACCATCGGCTTCGGGTCCTTGTAACCGCCCAGCGCCTCGGTCGCCGGCCGCGAGTTGATGGTGACCGTGTCACCGACCCGGGACTGGCGGACGTCCTTCACACCGGTGATCAGGTAACCCACCTCGCCGACGCCCAGGGCGTCGGCCTTCACCATCTCCGGCGAGATGACGCCGATCTCCAGCAGCTCGTGCACCGCGGCGGTGGACATCATCTTGATCCGGTCGCGGGCGCTGATCCGCCCGTCGATCACCCGGACGTAGGTGACCACGCCCCGGTAGACGTCGTACACCGAGTCGAAGATCATCGCCCGGGCGGGCGCGTCGGCGTTGCCGACCGGCGGCTTGAACTGCCGGACGATCTCGTCGAGCAGGTACGGCACGCCCTCGCCGGTCTTGCCGGAGACCTTGATGCAGTCCGCCGGGTCGCCACCGATCAGGTGGGCCAGTTCCTCGGCGTACTTCTCCGGCTGGGCGGCCGGCAGGTCGATCTTGTTGAGCACCGGGATGATGTGCAGGTCGTTCTCGAGCGCCAGGTAGAGGTTGGCCAGCGTCTGCGCCTCGATACCCTGCGCGGCGTCGACCAGCAGGACGGCGCCCTCGCAGGCGGCCAGCGAGCGGGACACCTCGTAGGTGAAGTCGACGTGGCCCGGGGTGTCGATCATGTTGAGCACGGCGTGCTCGCCGGTCCGGTCGCCCTCCCGGATGGTCCACGGCATGCGGACGGCCTGGCTCTTGATGGTGATGCCGCGCTCGCGCTCGATGTCCATCCGGTCGAGGTACTGCGCGCGCATCTGCCGGGGGTCGACCACGCCGGTGAGCTGCAACATCCGGTCGGCCAGGGTCGACTTCCCGTGGTCGATGTGGGCGATGATGCAGAAGTTCCGGATGCGCGCCGGGTCGGTGGAACCAGGAGCGTTCGCGCCGGGATCGAGCTTCGGTGGCACAGCGGTCCGTTCTGGTCGGCTGACGTGAGCGGGCCGGCGCGCCGCCGGCCCCCTCTATGCTCCCACGTCGCTCGGGACGCGGTCCGATCACACCTGGGTGCCGCGGCTCACCGCCGGGCGGCCCACCCCCCGGCCTTCCCCGGCTGGGCCGGGTCACTCCTCCCACGGCCCGGCCGGCCCGTGCCGGCGCTCGACCCGGCCGCCTCCGAACCCCCCTGTGGAAAACCCCCTCCCCTCCTCTCCGCCCTCGCCCCGCCCCTCCCGCGATCTTGCACTTATGGCCCTCGATGTGCGCCTTATGACCGAAAAGTCAGGGCAGAAAGTGCAAGATCGCGGGAGGGGCGGGGTGGGGCGGGGCGGGGCGGGGGGCCAGCGGGTCACTCCTCCGGCGGCTCGACGAAGAGCGCGGCCAGCCGGGGCAGCCGGCGCCGAGCCTCGTCCTCGTCGTCGAAGTCCCAGAAGTCGTTGAGGTCGGGCACCGCGACCGGGTCCCGCTCCGCCGGCAGCTCGGTCGCGGTCGCTTTCCGGTACGCCTCCCACGGCACCGTGAGCATGTCCTCGCACTCGAACTCCTCGCCGCTGAGCGCGGCGGCCCGCACCCGGGGCAGCTCCGCCAGGGAGTCCGGGTCGCCCACCGCCCGGGCGAACACCGCCCGGCCCTGCGTCATCAGCCAGCCCCGGAAGTACTCGAAACCGTCGTCCGAGGCGCCCCCGTTGATCAGGTAGGCCGCGCCCCAGAGGTCGACCCGGTAGGAGGCGGACAGCACCCGCTGCTGGTGGCGCGCGTACCCGACGATGTCCTCCGGGTCCCGCTCGGCCAGCAGGGCGACCGCGCGGGCGGCGACCGCGTCGCCCTCTCCCCCGGCGCCGGCCCGCGCCTCGTCGATCAGCTGCCAGAAGTCGTCGGTCCTCATGGCCTGGCAGTCTCCCAGACCCGCTCCCGGGCACGATCCGGCAGCGGGAACATGGCGGCGAGTCGCGGGTACCGGCGGGCCAGTTCGGCCCGGTCGCCGAGATCCCACCGCTCGTCGACGCGGTCGGGCGAAGAGCTCAGCTCCCGCCCCCGGGCCTCGACGGCCTCGTCCAGGCCCTCCTCCTCGCCGGTGACCCGCTCGTACGCCTCGTCCGCGACGTAGTCCAGGCACTCCCACTCCGGCCACTCGTCCTCCGCCCACTCGCGCGGGTGCCGCCCGGCCAGGCGACGTACCTGCGGGAGGTCGGCGAGCGCGTCCGGGTCGTCGGCGACCCGCTCGAAGGCCGCCCGGCCGAGCCCGACCAGCCAGGCCTGGAAGTAGTGGAAGCCGTCGTCGGGGCAGAGGCCACCGCAGATCAGCAGCGCCGCGCCCCAGTGCCGCCAGGTGTCGACCCGGCCCCGCAGCTCGTCGAGCCGGACGGCGAAGTCCACCGCCTCGCCGGCGGGCCGCTCCGCCAGGCGGTCGGTGAGCCAGGCCAGCCGCTCGTCGGGGATGGCAGTGACGGCGGCGGACCGCTCGATCAACGCCCAGAACTCGTCCATGCGCACGGGGCGGATGCTGCCAGCGCGGTACGACAGGAAGCCGGGACGGGCCGCGCGGCTGGGCGGGGGCACACCGGCACGGGCAGCATGGTGGGCGTGCCCGCGCTCCCGGTGCCGTACCACGCCACCGCCGTCCGGCCGGACTGGTCGGCGCTGCCCGCCGGGCTGCGCGCCGCGGTGGCGGACCGGCTCGGCGCGCCGGTGATGTCGGCGCGTACCGCGACAGCGGGCTTCACCGGCGGGTTCGCCGCCCTGCTGACCGGCGCGGACGGCCGCCGGATCTTCGTCAAGGCCGCCGACCTGACCCACCAGCGGCACCTGGCCGACTGGTACGCCCGGGAGTCGGCAGTCCTCGCCCGACTCCCGGCCGGCCTGCCGGTCCCCCGCCCACGCTGGGCGCTGACCGCGTCCGGCTGGTACGCGCTCGCCCTGGACGCCGTCGACGGCCGCACGCCCCGGCTGCCCTGGGACCGGACCGAGCTGGACGCCGTCCTCGCCGGGTACGCCGAGCTGGCCGCCGCGCTGGCCGACCCGCCCGCCGCGCTGGTCGCCCTCGACCTGCCCCGCCTGGCCGACCTGGCCCGCGACGACATCCTGTGGTGGGGCGAGGTGGCCGCCGGGCGCGAACCGGCGCCACCGATGCCGGCCGCCGCGCACGGCCGCCTGCCCGAGCTGGTCGCGCTGGAGTCCCGGCTGCCCGGGTACGCCGCCGCCGGCCGCGGCCTGGTCCACGGCGACCTGCGGGTGGACAACGTGCTGCTCGACGCCGGCGGGCGGGCCTGGTTCTGCGACTGGAACTGGGTCTGCCACGGCCCCGCCTGGTTCGACCTGGCCGGCTTGCTGATCACCGGGTACGCCGACGGGCTGCCCGTGGACGCGATCTTCGCCGGCCATCCGGCCACAGCCGGCGCCCCGCCGGACGCCCTCGACGTGACGCTGGCCGCACTGGCCGGCTACTACCTCACCTCCGCCGCCGCCGGCCCACCACCGGCCCCACCTGTCCCGCACCCCGCACCGGCGGTCTCTCCGCACCTGGGCGCGCACCAGCGGTTCAGCGGGGAGCAGGCGCTGCGCTGGCTGGCCGTTCGGCAGGGCTGGAGCTGAGTCGTTTTGGCTCGTCCCGGCCGACCTGGTAACCTGGCTCTTCGCGCAGCGATGACGCCTGCTTGTCGCGCGCAGAAGCAGACCAAACCGAGCTATCAAGACGAGGCTGTCGCGTGGCGAACATCAAGTCCCAGATCAAGCGCAACCGGCAGAACGAGAAGCGCCGGCTGCGTAACAAGTCGGTCAAGTCGTCGCTGAAGACCGCCATCCGGAAGTTCAACGAGGCTGCGGAGGCCGGTGACGCCGAGAAGGCCACCGTTCTCATGCGTGATGCGGCCCGCAAGCTGGACCAGGCCGCCAGCAAGGGCGTCATCCACGCCAACCAGGCGGCGAACCGGAAGTCGGCGATCGCGAAGCGCGTCGGCTCGCTCTCGGCCTGACCGAGCGACCTCAGACCTGACCTGAAGCCCCGGGCTATGCCCGGGGCTTCAGGCTGTCCGCCCTCCGGCACCTCACGCGCCCTGGCCTGCGTCCGCCCGCCGGGCTGGGTGTTGGCGCCGCGCTCGGGCGTCGGTGCCGCGTGGACTCTTCCCACCGCCGTCACGCCTCGATTGACCTCGCCTGATCCACTCCGTTTGCGGCGTGTCGCGCCATCCCCGCACTCGGACACCGCAACACGCCGCAACCGGAGACAATCACAGCCGCCCACCGCTCCGTGCGCGTCGGCGTCCCCTGCCCGCACCGGGTGACGCGGCATTGGTCCACTCCGTTTGCGGCGTGTCGCGGTATCGCCGCGCTCGGACACCGCGACACGCCGCAACCGGAGACGATCACAGGTGCCCACCACTCCGTGCGCCTCGGTGCCCTCTCGCCCGCACCGGGTGACGCGACGTTCACCAGCCGACTGCGCCGCGAGTGGGCGGGCGGCCGGCAGCGACCACGGCAGAGATGCCGCGCAGACGGGGTCGATCAGGTCAGGGTCGGTCGGCGGGGTGGCCGTCCGGGCCGGCGGGCCGGCGCAGCTCCGGCGACCAGTGCGCCTGCTGCCGCTGCCACACCGGAGCGCGCGGGGGCTCGGTGGCGACCACCATGCCGGGCAGGGTGCGGGGCACCCGCGCCCGCCCGATGACCGGCTCCATCTGCCGCCGGAACCGGTCCCGTTCCTGCTCCGGCACGAGCGCCGCCGAGCGGACGACCCGCTCGGCCACCATGTCGTTGAGCTTGACCATCAGGGCCACGGCGGCGGGCAGCACCACCACCGCCCACCAACTCACCAGCTCGGCCAGGGCGAGCAGCACGGCGAGCGCCACCGCGCCTTCGAAGAAGAGGAAGCAGAGCACCCCACCCGGGTTGACGACGCGCAGCCCGAGCGCCCGGGCGTAGAGCGGGCGGTACCGCTCGTCCTCGCCGGGCACGGTGCTCCACGCCGTCCGGGTGGGGCCGGTCACCGGGCGCCGCCTCGCCGGGCGGCCGCGACGGAGAAGACCGCCTTCTCCAGCGCGTACGCCCGGTCGTCCGCGCCGCCCTTGACCGCCGCGTTGCACTCGGCGGCGGCCCGCATCGCCTCGACCAGGCCCTCCGGGGTCCAGCCCCGGGCCCGTTGCTGCGCGTTCTTGATCTTCCAGGCGGGCATGCCGAGGGTGCTGGCGAGCTGGTACGGGTCGCCCCGGCCGGCGGCGGCGACCCGGGCCACGGTGCGCACCCCGTCGGCGAGGGCATCGGCGATCGGCACCGGGTCGACCCCGACGTGCAGGGCCCAGCGCAGTGCCTCCAGCGCCCCCGGGACGTCGCCGATCATGGTCGCGTCGGCGACCGTGAAGCCGGTCACCTCGACCCGGCCCCGGTAGTACCGGGCCACCGTGTCGGCGCCGATCCGCCCGTCGGTGTCGGCGATCAGCTGGGAGCAGGCTGCGGCCAGGTCCCGCAGGTCCCCGCCGACGGCGGCGATCAGCGCCTCGGCGGCGTCCTCGGTGCACTTCCCGCCGCTGCGGCGGATCTCGTCCCGGACGAACGCCACCCGCTCCCGGTGACCCTTGAGCTTCATCGCGGGCACCACGGTGGCGCCGGCCGCCTTGAGCCCGTCGGCGAACGCCTTGCCCTTCGCCCCGCCCAGGTGCAGCACCACCAGCTGCACGTCCGGGTCGGGGTTCTTCGCGTACGCGAGCAGCGCGGTCGCGAGATCCTTCCGGGCGTCCTGGCCGGCCCGGAGCACCAGCACCCGCCGCCCCCCGAAGAGCGAAGGGCTGAGCATCTCGGCGATCTCGCCGACCGTCAGCGACCCGGCCTGGTACTCGCGGACGTCCACGTCGGGGTCGACGCTGCGGACCTTCGCCACCGCTTCCGTCACCGCGCGCGTGGCGAGCAGCTCCTCGTCGCCGAGGACGAGCAGAATGGGAGGGAGGCTGGCGGCGGTCACGCCGCCCATCTTGGCACGGTCCACCGGGGGATCGTGCCTGGTCATCGGCGGCTGTGACGGCGGACCCCGCACTCAGCGCAAATCCAGACATTTACGTTAATGCGGGCCCACCCCCACAATGCGCCTCGATCCGGCGATCCCTCGATGCGGTCACCGTCGTCCCGGCGCGACGCCCCGCGTCACCACCGCCAGTCCGTGCCGGCCGGTCACCACCGCCACGTCCCCGTCCGTGTCGGTACGCAGCACCCGGACGCCACCCCGGGCCAGCCGGGCCAGCACGGTTGGGCTGGGGTGCCCGTAGTCGTTGTCGACACCGACCTCGACCAGCGCGACGGCGGGCCGGACCGCGTCGAGGAACGCCGGATCCTGGTACGCGCTGCCGTGGTGGGCGACCTTGAGCACCTCGGCCCGCAGGCCGTCGGGCGGCACCCGGTCCAGCAGGGCGCGCTGCTCCTCGGTCTCGGCGTCCCCGGCGAGCAGGATGCGCACCCCGGCCACGGTGGCGCGCAGCACCAGGGAGTTGTTGTTCGGGTCGGACCGGGTCCCGTGCAGCGGGTACGGCGGACCCAACGCGACCAGCTCCACATCGCCCGCCCGGTACGACCAGCCGGCCGCAGCGGCTCCGAGTACGGCGGCGCCGGCCGCCGCGCCGGCGACCAGGGCCCGCCCGGCCGCCGGCTCGGCGAGCCCCGGAGTGCGTACCTCGACCACGCGCCGCCCCCGGAAGACCCCGGCGACACCGCCCACGTGGTCGGCGTGGAAGTGGCTCACCACCAGCAGCGTCACCTCCCGTACGCCGAGCCGGCGCAGGCACCCGTCCACGACGGACGGTTCCGGGCCGGCGTCGACCACCACGGCCCGCCCGGCCGCCACTGGCAGCACCAACGCGTCGCCCTGGCCCACCGCGCAGCCGACGATCACCCAGCCGGCCGGCGGCCACCCGCTGGCGAGGATCCGGACGGGCAGGGTCCCGAGGATCACCGCGGCGATACCGACCGCCACCAGCCGGCGCACCACCGGCCGCCGGGTGGCGAGCAGCAGCGCCACGGTCAGACCGGCCAGCAGCAGCGCACCCGGCACCCCGCCGGGCCACGGCAGCGTGCCCGCCGGCAACCGCGCGCCGACCCGGGCGACGGTCACCAGCCACCAGGCCGGCCAGCTCGCCAGCCAGGCGGCGAACTCGGCGCCGGCCGGCCAGATCGGCGAGACGGCGGCGGCCAGCACCCCGAGCACCGTGGCGGGCGCGATAGCGGGCACCACCAGCAGGTTCGCCGGCACCGCGACCAGGCTGACCGTGCCGGAGATGCCGGCCACCACCGGTCCGCAGGCGAGCTGCGCCGCCGCCGGTACGGCCAGCGCCTCGGCCAGCCCCGCCGGTACGCCCCGCCGCCGCAACGCGTCCCGCCACCTCGGCGCCAGCAGCAGCAGCCCGCCGGTGGCCAGCACGGAGAGCGCGAAGCCGGCGTCCCCGGCCAGTTCGGGGTCCACCAAAATCAGGACAGCCACCGCGGCGCTCAGCGCGGGCAGCGCCGCCCGGGGCCGCCCGGCGGCCAGCGCGGCCAGCCCGATCGCCCCCATGGTCGCGGCCCGTACCACGCTCGGCGAGGGACGGACCAGGATCACGAAGCCGACCAGGGCCAGCCCGCAGAGCACGGCCGCCACGCCCGGGCCGGCCCGGGCCCAGCGGACCAGCAGCAGTACCGCACCCACCACGATCGCCACATTGGAGCCGGAGACGGCGTTGAGGTGTGTCATTCCGGTGGCCCGGAAGTCCTCCTCCACGGTGGCCGGCAACTGGCTGGTGTCCCCCACCACCAGCCCAGGAAGCAGGCCGCCCTGGTCGTCCGGGAGCGGGGCGCAGGCCCGTTGCAGGCCAACGCGGAGCGTACCGGCGGCCCGCTGGAGCCACGGCGGTGGACCGTGCGTCACCGGCGGGCCCGGCACGATCAGCACGGCGGCGGTCAGGTCTCCCCCGCGCGGCGGGGTCAGCCGCCCCTCGGCGGTGAGCCGCTGCCCCGGCAGCCGCCCGCGCCAGGCTGAGTCGGTGGCCAGCACCAGTACCCGTACCGGGGCGCTGACCCGCCGGCCGTCGGCAGCGGCGAGGCGGATCAGCTCGGCGGTCACCAGCAGGGTCGCCGGCCGACCGGGAGCGCCCCGGATCGGGCGGGGATCGTCGCGGAGCACCAGCTCGGCGGTGACCCGGACCCGGTCGTCGGCCAGGGCGCGCAGCGGGGCGGCGTCCCGGACGTGCAGGCGGGCGGCGGTGGCGCTGGCGCCGCAGACCACCCCGATCAGCACCGCGACGACGATCCAGCCGTACCGGCGGACGGGCCTGGCCGGACGGCCGAGCACGCCGAGCAGATGGGCGGTGACCAGGACGGCGAGACCGGCGGCGGTGGCGGCGAGCAGCGCCGCCGACGGCGCGGTGAGGTGCAGGCAGGCCAGCGCCGCGAGCCACGCGGCCACCGCCAGGCCGGCGAGCCGCAGGTCCGGCGGCTCGCCGGACGACTCCACCCCGAGGGACGAGCCACCGCCCCGATCCGGCCGACCACCCACCACACCGGACACCGACCCATCGCCACGGACCGGCCCAGCCGCCGCCACCTGGCCGTGCGCAGGTCCACGAATCTGCTTCGCCCCGCCTTCCGCCGTCGGCCTCACACCGTCACCAGGTCCTTGAGCTGCTCGTAGCGGGCGTCGCCGATGCCGTCGACCTGGCGCAGGTCACCGACCGAGCGGAAGCCGCCGTGCTGGTCCCGGTGGGTCAGGATGCGCTGGGCGAGCACCGGACCGACCCCGGGCAGCCCGTCGAGCTGCGCCAACGTCGCGGTGTTGAGGTTGACCAGCCCGCCCGGTACAGCCGGGCCACCGGCGGCCGGGGGCGCGGCGGCGCCGGGCTGGCCGGGCGGCGCGGCGACCCCGACCAGGATCAGCTCCCCGTCGGCCACCTTGCGGGCCGGGTTGAGCAGGGCCACGTCCACACCGGGGAGCGCACCGCCGGCCGCCTGCACCGCGTCGGCCACCCGCGCGCCGGCCGGCACCCGGACCAGGCCGGGGCGGCGTACCTTGCCGGCGACCGCGACGACCAGCTCGCCGGTGCCGGTCGCGGTGGCCTCGGGTGCGGTGGAGACCTCGGGTGCGGACACCGACGCCACCGGGCGGACCGGTTCGGCCTGCGGCCGGGACCGCCAGGCCCAGAAGCCGGCCCCGAGCACCACGAGCACCGCTACGGCGGCGAGCGCCCGCACGCCACGTCGCCCGGGGTCGAAGGCACCCGGCCCGGGCAACCGCGACGCCGGGGCGACGGTGGGAACGTGCTCGTCGGGTAGCGGCACCCCGTAGTCGGCCTCGTCAACGGCCGCCAAGGGAGTCGATGTCGTCGGGGCGGAACGTCGCGGCCGGCCGGACGGAGACGACGCGGCGAGGTCGGCGGACGGGCCGAGCGGGGATGCGGAAGCCGAATCGGCGGCCGGACCGGACTGGGACACCGGAGCCGGTTCGGCGGGTGGCGGGGCGGGCGGGAGGTGCGACGCCTCGCCCCCGGACGGCACCGCCCGGACCAGCCGGAACAGCCGCTGCCGCACCATCGTCTCCTCGTCGTGTGACACGCGGCGAGGCTAGGGAGGAAAGGACCGGCGCCACCGGCCGACGGTCACCACCTGTGGACGAGGCAGAGCCCTGTGGACAACGGCCTGATCATGCGAGGCCGTGCTATGTGAAGCCCGCGGATCAGCAGGCCCCCGGTCGAGGCCCAACACCGCCCGTACCGTCGCCCGGCCGGCATCCGCGCGCCGACCCTGGGCGACGACTAAGGCTGGCGTCAGCGAGTCGACCGCCCGCCGCTACATGCCCAGGAACAAGCCCGAGGTGGCGTCACCATCCGGTGCTCTACCTGCCCAGATCCTGTTGACCGCGTGAGAGGATCTTGCTGTGAGTGAAGACGAGCCGAAGAAGCTCAACCTGACCATTGAGGACTGGTTGGCGATTCGCCACATGCTCACCTGCCCGGAGAGGACCGAGATGGACCCCGTCACCAAGCAAGCCTGGCAGATCATCCAAGCTGCGCCGGCCTTCGGCGCTGCCCTCGTGCGTCGGGTGCGGGACGCCATCTTCCCCGGGCAGCTTGACGTTACGTACGAGGGTCAGACGTGGATCGTGGTGGTGGAGTACCCCGCCGTGCCGGTCGAGCCGTACGAGGAGCCTGACGGCCCGATGCCTGACGAGCGCAGGGGTCGGATGATCAGCGCCACCATCGACGGCACCAGCAGGACGAGAATGACCGCCGAGGTCGTGGCTGACGACAACGCGGTGGCCGAGCGGATCGCCCTCGGTGTCGTCCGATGGCGGGCGCACATTCTCCGGCTGCCCGAGCCCGATCGGGTACACGTCATGGACAACGAGCCCCCAGCGTAGGCGGGATACCCGAAGTGGCACCGCGGGCCCGACTCTCTCCATCACGAGGGGTCGGGCCTTTGCCGTATCCGGCTCTTCTGGCTGGTGAGCACGGCTCACCCGGGGTCCGGCGCCGCCCGTCCCACCTCAACCGGTCCGCCGCAGCAGGACCCGAGCCCCCGCCCAGACGGAATCTGTTGGCGAATCCGTCCCGCCGCCAGCGTCTCTGGCTCCGGACCCGAGTCGATCTACGGTAGCCTCCCGGCATGGGTTCAATCCGGTCGATGGCCAAGCGGCTCGGCCTGTTGTGGATCGTCGCAGTGCTACTCCTTGTTCTGTTTGCGCACGGAGCACGTGCCGAGTATCTGCCGATCGAGGCGCTCACCGCCGGCGTCTGGGCGGCGCTCCTCGGCATGGGCACATTCCTGGCGAACTGGCTGACGAGGTGGGGGCACGCCACAGGTGCCGTCGTGCTGCTGGGCGTCGCGACCCTGGTTGCCTGCGATGTGGCGGTCGTCGTCGACAGTGCGTTGATCTACCACGTGGCCGGTTACTGGACGCTCAACGATGGTGTCGGCCTGCCGTACTCATACGCGCCGCTGTGGTACCCGGCCTCGCTGCTGCCGTCGTCGGTGGACATCTTTGGCGTCGATCGAACGACTATCACCGCAGGCGATTCCGAGTGGCAGACGGAGCACATCGCTCCTGTGGCCGTGGTGCTGACCATCGCATCAGCCGTCTTCATCGCTCCCGTGGTGCGGGCGCTGTTCAGAAGCCGGCAGGCCGGCCCGGAACTTCGGCCTGGACCGGCCAATTCATAACTCTGTCGACGGTCACCCGAGAACCGCCGGGTGTGCCATGCGGGGCGGCGGATCTCCGCGTCGTCGCCCGCGTGAAACTGCCCGCCCCGGCCAATTGAGACCCGGCCCGGAGGTCAGCACACGGGGATCCGGGTAACGCAAAGCCCCGGCACCCATCAGTGGTGGCCGGGGCTCGCCGTCCGCATCCGAGTCAGCCCACAGGGCCGACCGACTTCGCCAGGTTCACGAAGCTCTGCCAGGATGCCGGCCCGAAGCTCAGCGTGCCGCCATCGCGGTCCTTCGTGTCCCGGACGAGGACGACGCCCGGAAGGTTGTCGGCGACCTCGACGCACGCGCCGCCGTTGTTGCCGCTCTTCGTGCTCTTGCGCCACTGCGCGCCGGTCATGTCCATGATGCTGCCGCCTTCTTGATGAGGTCGAGGGACTGGGCCCGAGGTAGAGCCTCACCCACAATGCGCGCCCACCGTCGTTCGAGGGTAGCAATTTCCGGCCCCTGCTCGATGATCTGCGCACGGGCCTGGCCGTCCACATGCGCCACCCGTAGCCCGTCGGGCAGGTCGGCCAGGATGAACGGTCCGCCGAGCCCGGCGTACATGCCGACGTTTCTCGGCACGACGTGGATCTGCACGGAGGGCAGCGTGGCGCACTCGATCAGGTAGCCGAGCTGGTCGGCCATGAGCGCAGCGTCTCCATAGGCTGAGCGGTACAACACCGTCTCGTCGACGACGGCGATGAGCAGGGGCGGGCGCTCACGTCGCAGGACGGCCTGCCGGCTGATGCGCGCGGCGACGAGTTGGTCCACCTCGTCGGCGGTCAGCGCCTCGCCGGCCAGCGTTGCTTGCGCGTAAGCCTGGGTCTGGAACAGGCCGGGCACCCACGCCAACTCGAACCACCGCAGCGCGACCGCCTCGCGCTCGATGTCCGTCCAGGGTCGGAACCATGCCGGCTCACGTCGTTTGAGTACGTCCGGCCAAAGGTCCTCCATCTCGCGCCCAAGGATCGCGGCGACCTGGGCTCGGTGGCGCGTCTGTGGGATCCGTCCCGGGTTCGCCCACTTGGCTGCCGTCTTCGGGTCGACCCCGATCTGAGCAGCGAGGCTGTCAGCCGTCTCGCCCGCCGCCGACATCGCTTCGATGACCGCGTGATTCATCCACAGCCTCCCCGGAACGATCCGAACGTCTGAAAAGGATAGTGCAACGCAGTGTATTCATCCCAACACGAGCGGCAAGGCTGGTCGAAACGGCGTGGTCGGTGGAGGCGAAGCCCGGCGACCGCGTTCGTGGGGGTCGCCTCGGAGGGGATGGCGAGGCGGCCCCGCCCGACCTCGACCGCGGAGAGCGATGTGCCGGAAGAGAAGAAGTCGGGGCGGCCGCCCCACAACCGCATCCCGGAGTCGCGCTGGTCCAGCCGGGCGACGCCGCCGGTCGGATCGCGGCCCGCGCCGACGTTCCGGACCGGCGACCTGCTGCACCTGACCCGCGCCGCGAGCGTGCAGTTCAGCCGACCGATCGTGGTGCGGGTGATCCGCGAGCTGACCGACCGGCATCCGTACCACGGCTGGTCGTGGATCGAGGGTTACGAGCTGAACGCGCGCGGCACGGCGGTGGCGAAGCGGGAGCTGTTCGTGCTGCTGAACGGCGTGCGCTGGCTGTCCAGAGCCCCGGCCAGGCGCGCTGCTCCGCCGGGTCGCGCTGCTCCGCGTGACCGGTGACGGCGGACACTCAGGCGCGGTGCACGACGTCGGCCGGGGCCGGCCCGGCGAGGGTCAGCGGGCCTCCGGGTCCAGCCCCAGCACCGCCCGCCCCCCGTCGACCGGCAGGGTCACCCCGTTCACGAAGGTCGCCGACAGCAGGTACGCCACCGCCTCCGCCACCTCGTCGACGCGACCGGCCCGGCCGACCGGATGCAGCCGGGCCAGCTCCGCCTCAATCCACTCCACCTCGGCGGGCTCCCGTTCGGCCAGGAACGCGGCATGCCGCTCGGTGTGGATCGAGCCGAGCGCGACGGCGTTGGTGCGCACTCCCCGGAGCCCGTACTCCACGGCCAGCGCCCGGGTCAGCCCCTCGACCGCCGCCTTGGCGGTGGCGTACGGCAGGCAGCCCGGCACCGGCCGGCGGGCCTGGTGCGAGGAGACGTTGACGATCGCGCCTCCGGTGCCGGCGGCGAGGAACCGCCGCACCGCCGTCGTCGCGCCGACCAGGGCCGGGCGCACGTTCAGTCCGATGAGGTCCCACACCTGCGCCGGCGGCGCGGAGTGCACCGAGGCGTCCCGGAACACCGCCGCGTTGTTGACCCAGCCGACCAGCGGCGCGGCCCGCTCGGCCAGGTCGGCGGCGTGTGCGGCGACGGCTTCGTCCGCCGCGTCGCCGACCACCGGCACCAGCCGGTCGGCGGCGTGGTGCGCCGGCAGCCACGCCAGGGCGTCCGGGTCCCGCTCGACGACGACCACCGTGCCTCCGGAGTCGAGCAGCCGTTCCGTCACGGCACGGCCGACACCCCGGCCACCGCCGGTCACCACGTAAGACATCGTCCACCCACCCGAGATCAGGGCCGGCGGTGCACGACCACGCTGGCCAGGCCCGGCCCGGCGTGGGCGGCGACCACCGCGCCGGCCTCGGAGACGTACGTGTCGTGCAGCCGGTCGCCGAGCCGCTCGGTGAGCGCTTCGAGGAGCTGTTCGGCTCGCTGCGGCGCGGCGAGGTGGTGCACCCCGAGGTCCACCTCGGCGTCGCCGGCCGCCTCGACCGCCAGGTCGACCAGGCGGGCCACGCCCCGGCTGGCGGTGCGCACCTTGTCCCGGACCACGATCGCGCCGTCCGGCATGTGCATGATCGGCTTGACCGAGAGGGCGGTGCCGAGCAGCGCCTCGGCGGCGTTGATCCGGCCGCCCCGGCGGAGGAACTCCAGCGTGTCGACGTAGAAGTAGATGGTGGTGCGGTCGACGGTGGCCTGGGCGGCCTGCCGTACCTCGGAAAGGTCGGCGCCGGCCGCGGCGGCGGTGGCGGCGGCGAGCACCGGGAAGCCGAGGCCCATGCCGGTGGCGCGGCTGTCGACCACCTCGACCCGGTCGCCCAGCCCGGCGGCGGCCAACCGGGCCGCCTCGACGGTGCCGGAGAGTTCCGCCGACAGGTGCACCGACACCACGCCGTCCGCGCCGGCGTCCAGCAGTTCCCGGTACGTCCGCGCGAACTGCTCCGGGGCCGGGCGGGAGGTGCTGACCGAGACCCGCCGGCCGCCGAGCACCCGGGTGGCGTCGGCGGGGAAGGTCTCGATCCCCTCCAGCCCCTCCGCGCCGTTGAGCACGACGGTCAGGGGCACCACGGTGAGCCGGTGCGCCCGCACCAGCTCGGGCGGGAGGTAGGCGGTGGAGTCGGTGACGACCGCGACGGGCATGCCCGGCACGCTAGCCGATGTCGCGACCGAGTGCCCGGGCCGGATGACCAGGAAGCTGCCTCAGACCGCTTCGCCGGGTGTCGGCCGGGCGATCAGCCCGACATTGTGGGCGCGCAGGTGCCAACCCCGGACGTCGTCGTGGCGCAGCTCGGTCCAGTGGCAGTTGGCCAGGGAGCCGATGGTGCGCAGCACGGTGTGGTCCCAGCCGAGCAGGTGACCGACGCCCTGCCGGGCCGCGCCGCCGTGGGTGGCCACCACGATGGTGCCGCCGGATCCGAGGTCGGCCGCGTCCTGGAGCGCCGACCCGACCCGCTTGCCGAGGTCGTCGAGGGTCTCGATCTCCGCGCCCGGGTCCGGGTCGCCGGCCCGCCAGCGCGCGTACTCCTCGGGGAAGCGGGCAGCGGCGTCGGTGAGGGCCAGTCCCTGCCAGCGGCCGAAGTGGCGCTCGCGCAGCCGGGCGTCGGCGCGTACCGGAAGGCCGGTGAGCGCGGCGAGCGCGGCGGCGGTGGCGGTGGCCCGGCTGAGGTCGGAGGCGACGATGGCGTCCGGACGCAGGGCCGCGAGCAGCGGCGCGGCGGTGCGCGCCTGCTCGTGGCCCAGGTCGTTCAGCGCCACGTCGGTCTGCCCCTGGACGCGGCTGGCGGCGTTCCAGTCGGTGTTTCCGTGCCGCCAGACGATCAGGCGGGTCATTCCGCGCTGGAGGTGCCGGTGGAGGCGTCCGCCTCGACCAGGTCCCGATCCACGAACGGGATCTGGGGGCAGTCCTTCCAGAGCCGGTCGAGGGCGTAGAACTCGCGCTCCTCGGTGTGCTGCACGTGCACGACGATGTCGACGTAGTCGAGCAGCACCCAGCGGCCGCCCCGCTCGCCCTCGCGGCGCACCGGCTTGGCCTTCTCCGGCAGCTCGAGCAGCCGCTCCTCGATGGCGTCGACGATGGCCAGCACCTGACGCTCGTTGGGGGCCGCGGCGAGGACGAACGCGTCGGTGATGGCGAGCTGGTCGCCCACGTCGATGATGACGATGTCCTGCGCCTTCTTGTCGGCCGCGGCCTGGGCGGCGGCCATCGCCAGCTCGTGAGCGCGTTCGGAAACTGTCACCGTTCTCCTTCGATCAACCGTACGACCCTCCAAGCGTCTCATACCCGGGGGCGCGACGACTTGTCAGTTCTGGTCGATTATCCGGACAGACGCTCACATACCAGGGCGGTTCACCGCTGGTAGAGCCGGCGTTTCGCGATGTACTGCACCACACCGTCCGGCAGCAGGTACCAGACCGGCTCCCCCCGGGCCACCCGCTCGCGGCAGTCGGTGGAGGAGATCGCCATCGCCGGGACCTGCACCAGGCTCACCGTGTCGGCGGGCAGGTGCTTGTCGGTGAGCTCGAACCCGGGGCGGGTCACGCCGATGAAGTGGGCCAGCTCGAAGATCTCGTCCAGGTCCTTCCAGGAGAGGATCTTGTCCAGCGCGTCCGCGCCGGTGATGAAGTAGAGCTGCACCTTCGGGCCGTACTCGGCGTGCAGGTCGCGCAGGGTGTCGACGGTGTAGGTGGGGCCACTGCGGTCGATGTCCACCCGGCTGACCTGGAAGCGGGGGTTGGAGGCGGTGGCGATCACCGTCATCAGGTAGCGGTCCTCGGCGGGGCTGACCGGCTCGTCCGCCTTCTGCCACGGCTGACCGGTCGGGACGAAGACCACCTCGTCCAGGCCGAACCGGTCGGCCACCTCGCTCGCCGCCACCAGGTGCCCGTGGTGGATCGGGTCGAAGGTGCCGCCCATGATGCCGATCCGCCGGATGTCTTCCTCCACCCGACGATCGTAGGCCGGGGACGGCCGGCGGCCCGTCGGGGCCGCCGGACCGTCCCAACCTCCGGCTTGACTCAGGCCGACGCGGCGGCCACCGCCGTCCGCGCGACCAGCGCGCGGCGCAGGTCGTCGTCCAGGTCGGTGACCCAGCGGCGCAGCCCGGGCGTCAGGTCGTCGCGGGCCAGCAGCGCCGCGGCCAGCTCCCGGGTGGGCTGCGCCACGGCGTACCGGGGGAACGCCAGGGTGGTCACCCGGTCGGCCGTCCAGGCGGTACGCAGCCGCGCGGCCGCCGGCATGTCGGCGAAGTACCGCTCGACGTACGGCGCCGTCAGCTCGGCCTGCTCGGGCTGCCAGAAGCCCTCGGCGGTCGCCTCGACCAGCCGGTTGGACAGTTCGGTGCTGCTGGTCACGATCTCCCAGGCGACCCGCTTGGCCTCGGCGTCCGGCAGCGCCGCCCGGCAGCACGCGGCCCGTTCCGCCCCGGTGGCGCTGCGGTCGGCGGCCGCCTGCGCGGCGATCTCCGGCTCGCCCGCCGCACCCAGCACCACCAGCCGCAGCAGCAGCGCCCAGCGCAGGTCGGTGTCCACCGCCAGCCCTTCCGGCACCCCGTCCCCGGCCAGCCACCCGGCGAGCAGCCCGGTGTCGGTGCTGGCGGCGATCAGGCCCCGCGCGGCGGCGAGCTGCAACGAGCCGCCGGCCGGCGCCCCGGCGAGCAGCGCGGCGCACGCCCCGGCGACCCGCAGCAGCGCGGCGTCGCGGGCCAGCGGGTCGAGGTAGCGGTCGATCAGGCCGCGGCTCAGCGTGAGCACGTCCTCGGCGATGATCACCTCGGTCTCGGCGGGCAGCGCCGCGGCGATCAGCGCGACCACGGCGGCGACCGGGCGCTCCCCGTCCCGGGCGGCGTCCAGCGCCTCACCCCAGAGCAGCGCCCGGGCGAGCGGGTCAGCCAGCCCCGGCAGCACCAGCGGCACCGCGTCGACGGAGGCGGCGTCGAGGCGGATCTTGGCGAAGGTCAGGTCGCCGTCGTTGGGCAGCAGCAGGCCGGTGGCGGGCTCGCCGATCAGCGCGGTCAGCTCGGTGCGGCCCTTGTCGGTGTCCGGGTCGAGGTCCACCTCGACGCGGCGCACCGTGCCGTCGGGGGCGTACCGGCCCACGCCGACCCGGTGCGGGCGCAGCACGGGGTGGGCGTCCGGGGCGGTCTGCACCAGGGCGGCGTCGACCCAGCGACCGTCGGCGTCCACCGCCGTCTCCATCCGCAGCGTGTTGACCTGGGGGCGGCGCAGCCAGCGCTCCGCCCAGTCGGTGAGGTCCCGGCCGCTGGCCGAGCTGAGGCTGGCCAGCAGGTCGGCCAGGGTGGCGTTGCCGAACCGGTGGGCGGCGAAGTGGGCGTTCAGGCCGGCCAGGAAGGCCTCGTCGCCCAGCCAGGCGACCAGCTGCCGGAGCACGCTGGCGCCCTTGGCGTACGAGATGCCGTCGAAGTTGAGCAGGCCCTGGGCGGCGTCGCGGACCTCCTGCGGAGCCACCGGGTGGGTGGAGGGACGTTGGTCGGCGGTGTACCCCCACGCCTTGCGGCGCATCGCGAAGGTCGTCCAGGCCCGGTCGAAGCGGGTCGCCTCGGCGGTCACCCGGGTGCCCAGGTACTCCGCGAACGACTCGTTGAGCCACAGGTCGTCCCACCACCGCATGGTCACCAGGTCGCCGAACCACATGTGCGCCATCTCGTGGGCGATGGTGGTGGCCCGCAGCTCCCGCTGGGTGTCGGTGACCGCCGACCGGAAGACGTAGTCGTCGCGGAGGGTGACCAGACCCGGGTTCTCCATCGCGCCGGCGTTGAACTCCGGCACGAACGCCTGGTCGTACTTGGCGAACGGATAGCGCTCGGCGAAGAGCTGGTGGAAGCGGTCGAGGCACTGCCGGGTGACGGTGAGGATCTCGTCGATGTCGGCGTCCAGGTGCTCAGCCAGGGAACGCCGGCAGTAGACACCGAGCGGGATGCCGTCGTGCTCGGCGCGGCGCACGTGCCAGGGGCCGGCGATCAGCGAGACGAAGTACGTGGCCAGCGGCGCGGTCGGGGCGAACTCCCAGCGCCCCGGCCAGGGGTTGGCGGCGAGCTGCCCGTTGGCGGCGACCGTCCACTCCGGCGGGGCGGTGACCGACAGGGTCACCGGCGCCTTCAGGTCGGGCTGGTCGAAGGCGGCGAAGAGCCGCTGCACGTCGTCCAGGAAGGACATCGCGTAGAGGTAGGTCTCGCCGTCGGCCGGGTCGACGAAGCGGTGCATCCCCTCGCCGGTGTTCGAGTACGCCATCTCGGCGGTGACCGTCAGCGTGTTCTCCCCGGCCAGCCCGGTCAGCGGCAGCCGGTTGTCGGCCAGCGCCTCCGGGTCGAGGTCCCGGTCGTTGAGGCGCGCCCCGAGCAGTCGGGCGGGTTTGACCTCGACGAAGGTGTCGGCTCCGGGGGTGGCCCGGAACCGGATGGTGGCGGTGGAGCGGAACCGCTCGCCGCCGCCGGTCAGGTCGAGGTCCACGTCGTAGGACTCGACGGTGATCAGCGCGCGACGCGCGGTCGCCTCTACACGGGTCAGGCTCGGCATCCGCTTATCCTGCCCGACGGGGAACCGGACGGGCTCCCCATGACGCGTGGTGATGGAGGACGAACAATGGGTCAGCACCCCAAGGGCGATTTCGACCTGTCCCGGGCGGTCTGGCAGCGAGCCGAGGGCGACACCTCCGACAGCGCGGTCGAGGTGGCCTTCGTCGACGACCTGATCGGCATGCGCAACTCCGCCGAGCCGGACGGGCCGGTGCTGGTCTTCACCCAGGCCGAGTGGGACGCCTTCGTCGCGGGCGCGCAGGACGGCGAGTTCGACCTGGACTGAGCGCCGCGCGCCGCGGGGCCGGGGCACGCCCGGTCGACGTCGGGCCGGCGGCCCGGCGGTGTCGCCCGCCATCGGGACACCGCCGGTCGCCGGCCCGCCGCGGCTCACCCATCACCCTCGCCCCAGCCGAGGCCACCTGGGCCTGCGGCGTGGTGGAAGCCGGGATGACCGGCCACGTCGGCGCAGCGCTCGCCGTCCGGCCCCGGCGCGCCGCAGAAGAGCCGCTCGGCCCGGTGCCAGGCGTCGGCCGGTGAGAGGGCTGCCGCGCCGAGCACCAGCTCCGGACGGAGCAGGCTCAACGCCTCGGCGTACGCGACGGCGAGGTCGCGGGCGTGCTCCGGCCCGTCCGCCTCGAAGCCGAGGTGGGCGGTGAAGCGCCGGGGCGGCCGGGGCGCCCGCCGGGCGGCGGTGATCAGCGGTGGACCGTCGGCTCCGCCGGACCGGCCGCTCCCGAACGCCTCGACCACCCGCCGCTGCCGCCAGTACGGCGGCCTGTTGTCCCGCATCGGCCCTCCCC
The DNA here is from genome assembly GCF_052068055.1 of Micromonospora sp. L32. Classification (NCBI taxonomy): domain Bacteria; kingdom Bacillati; phylum Actinomycetota; class Actinomycetes; order Micromonosporales; family Micromonosporaceae; genus Micromonospora; species Micromonospora sp. L32. The sequence continues at coordinate 591,986 of NZ_JBQHDD010000004.1, forward strand.
GTCGTCACGCCGGCCGTACACCGTGGCCGGCCCGGAGACGAGGAAACCAGGTTTCCGGCGTCCTGGGAGGGGCCAGCGGACGGCTCCTCGACTGGCCCACACCCCCGGAGGTGTCCCCGACGCCGGTCCGGGTGGGATTCAGCGGCCCCGACCTGGGTAACGCCATCCGGTCGACCAGTGCGGCCGGCCGCTGTCACCCGCGTCAGGAGAGTCCGATGGTCACCACTCCCGTCGACCGCAGCCCGGAGGGCTCCCTGGCGTTCCTGCGCGAGGGATACCGGTACATCGGCTCCCGCTGCGACCGCTACGGCAGCGACATCTTCCAGACCCGGCTGCTGCTGGAACGGACGATCTGCCTGCGCGGCCGGCCGGCGGCGGTGCTCTTCTACGACCCGGAGCGGTTCCAGCGCGAGGGCGCGATGCCCATGCGGGGCCAGTGGACGCTGACCGGCCGGGGCGGCGTACAGGGGTTGGACGGATCGGCGCACACCGACCGCAAGGCCATGCTGTTGTCGATCATGACGCCCGGCGCGGTCCGGCAGCTCGGGCAGCTCTTCGCCGACGAGTGGACCACCCGCATCCCGGTCTGGGAGCAGTCCGGTCGGGTAGTCCTCTACGACGAGGTCGCCCGGATGCTGACCCGGGCGGTCTGCGCCTGGGCGGGCATCCCGCTGGCCTCGAGCCAGGTCGCCCGCCGCACCGACGAGCTGCACGCGATGATCGACGCTCCGGCGGCGCTCGGGCCCCGGCACTGGCGCGGACTGCTCGGCCGCCGCCGGGGCCAACGGTGGGCCGGCGACGTGGTGGAGCGGGCCCGGGTCGGCACGCTGCCCGCGCCCGAGGGCAGCGCGCTGCGGGCGATCGCCGAGCACCGGGACGCCCAGGGCCGGCTGCTGCCCCGCCGGGTCGCCGCGGTGGAGCTGCTCAACGTGCTGCGCCCCACCGTCGCCATCGACCGGTACGTGGTCTTCGCCGCCCTGGCCCTGCACGACCACCCGACCTGGCGGGAGCGGGTCCGGGCCGGCGACGAGGCCACCGAGTGCTTCGTGCAGGAGGTCCGCCGCTACTACCCGTTCTTCCCGGTGGTCGCCGCCCGGGTCCGGCGCTCCTTCGACTGGCAGGGCCACCACTTCCCGCGCGGCCGGCGGGTGCTGCTCGACCTGTACGGCACCAACCACCACCCCGACCTCTGGCCGGAACCGGAACGGTTCCGTCCGGAACGCTTCGCCGGCTGGCGCGACGACCCGTACGGCTTCGTGCCGCAGGGCGGCGGCGAGCACCTGGGCGGACACCGCTGCGCCGGCGAGTGGATCACCATTGAGCTGATGAAGCGGGCGGTCACGATGCTGACCACCGCCATGCGGTACGAGGTGCCACCGCAGAACCTGGCGCTGAACCTGGGCCGGATGCCGACCCTGCCGCCCAGCGGCTTCGTCATCGACGACGTGCGCCGCACCGGCTGAGCCCCGGCCCGGCGCGACGCACGCGCCCGCCGGTCAGGCCATCGCCGGGTGCAGGACGCTGCGCAGGCAGGCGTCCTGCTTCTTCTCGAAGATCTCGTAGCCGCGCACGCCCTCCTCCAACGACATCGGGTGGGTGGCCAGGTAGCCCGGGTCGATCTCGCCGGCGGCGAGGCGGTCCAGCAGCATCGGGATGTAGCGCTGGGCGTGCATCTGCCCCATCCGCAGCACCAGGGCCTTGTTCATCGCCGCGCCGAGAGGGAACTTGTCGACCAGCCCGCCGTAGACGCCGACGATGCTCACCGTGCCGCCCTTGCGGCAGGCCATGATCGCCTGGCGGACGGAGGTCGGCCGGTCGGTGCTCAGCCGGGCGCTCTGCTTGGCCTTGTCGTAGGCGTACGCCGGGCCGACGTCGTGCGCCTCCATGCCGACCGCCTCGATGCAGGCGTCCGGCCCCCGGCCGGCGGTCATCTCCCGCAGCGCCTCCAGCACGTCGGTCTCGGCGTAGTTGATCGTCTCCACCCCGAGCCGGTCGGCGGCCGTGGCGAGCCGCTCCGGCAGCCGGTCGATGACGATGACCCGCCCGGCGCCGAGCAGCTGGGCGGCGCGGGCGGCCATCTGGCCCACCCCGCCGGCACCCCAGACCGCCACCACCTCGCCGCCGGAGAGCCCGCAGAAGTCGGCCGCCATCCAGCCGGTGGGCATGGCGTCGGAGGCGAAGACGACCGCGTCGTCGGGCACCCCGTCGGGGACCTTGAACGCGCCGATGTCACCGAACGGCACGCGGATGTACTCGGCGTGGCTGCCGGAGTAGCCGCCGGCGGCGTGCGAGTAGCCGAGGATGCCGGCCGGCGAGTGGCCCCACAGCTTCTCCGGCACGACCGGCTGCGGGTTGGAGTTGTCGCAGAGCGAGAACTGTTCGGTGCGGCAGTACCAGCAGCCGCCACAGGCCACCACCGAGCCGACCACGACCCGGTCGCCGACGCGCAGCCGGCGCACGCCCGGCCCGGTCTCCACCACCTCGCCCATGAACTCGTGGCCGAGGATGTCGCCCTCCCGCATGGCCGGCAGGAAGCCGTTGATCAGGTGCAGGTCGGAGCCACAGACGCTGCTGGCCCGGACCTTGACGATGATGTCCCCCTCGGCCCGGACGCGCGGCTCGGGCACGTCCCGGACCGCCAGCTTGCCGACCCCTTCCCAGCACAGCGCCCTCACGCCCGTCCTCCCGTCGTCAGCCGCTCGCGGACCTGGTCGGTCGCGGCCTCCTGCGCGGGGCTGCGCCCGGAGGGGTCGCGCCGGGTGTCGATCACCTGGCCGGCCTCGATCAGCGACTTGATCCGCCGCAGCGCGTCGCGCAGCGCCAGGTCGGGTTCGTCGCCGCGGGCCAGGCCCAGCAGCCGGCCCAGCGGGCCGCCGGCGCGGTAGCGCAGCTCGGCCCGGATCTCGGTGCCCCGGTCCTGGGGCGCGGGGGTCAGGTCCACGTGTCCCTGCTGCGGCACCGGGCCGTCGGTGACCCGCCAGCTGAGCCGGCCGGGACCGTCGACGGTGATCTCGGCCCGCCATTCGGTGCCGCCACCGGCGGGGTCGCTGGCGACGCAGCGCCACCGGTTCTCTTCGAACTGTTCGAGGGTGGCCCACTCGGCCAGGGCCCGGTCCAGTCGTTCCCGATCGGTCCAGAAGCCGATGACGGCGTCCATCGGCCGGTCCACGGTGATCCCCCGGCGCACCACGTACCAGCCGCCCTGCCGCTCCGGCTGGTGCCGGCGGCGCCGCCGGGCCACCAGCCGGCCGACCCCGACCGCGGTCGCCGTGGTGGCGCCGAGCAGCACCCACCTCGTTCCGTTGCTGGTCATCACGTCTCCTCCGCCCGAGCGCCCGGAGATGGCGCCCGCATCCCGGTGCGCTACCCGACGTGAACGCGTCGAAACGCCCCGTTTGATCGGTCGGGTTCCGGGCATGCCGTCACGAACACCGTTTCCGGGAGGCAGCGTTGCCCTTCGACGCGAGCGAGTACGGCCGTCACATCCCCGCGGACGTCTACGACCTGACCTTCGCCCACCTCTCCCCCGACGCGGCCGTGGACCGCCTGGCGGCGCTCGCCGACGGCGGCCCGGTCTGCGAGTTCGGCATCGGCACCGGCCGGCTGGCCCTGCCGCTGCGCGAGCGGGGGCTCACCGTGGTCGGGATCGACGGGTCGGCGGAGATGGCGGCCCGGCTGCGGGCCAAGCCGGGCGGCGAGCGGATCGAGGTGTCCATCGGCGACTTCACGCAGGCTCGGGTTCCGGGCCAGTACGCCCTGGTGCTGCTCGCGTTCAACACGATCTTCGCGCTGCCCGACCAGGACGCCCAGGTCGCCTGCTTCCGCAACGCCGCCGCGCACCTGCGGCCCGGGGGCCGGTTCGTGGTGGAGGCCTGGGTGCCCGACCCCGGCGCGTTCCGGGGCGGCACGGCGCTGCGCCCGGTGCACGTCGCGCAGGACGCGGTGCTGCTGGAGGCGGCCCGGTTGCACCCCGCCGAGCAGCGGATGACCACCACCAAGATCCGACTCGGCAACGACGGGGTGCGGCTGCTGCCCGCCAACCACCGCTACGCCTGGCCGGCCGAGCTGGACCTGATGGCCCGGCTGGCCGGGATGAGCCGGGAACACCGGTGGGTCGACTGGTCCGGCGGCCCCTTCACCGACGACAGCCGGGAGCACGTGTCCGTGTACCGGTGCCCGGAGTCGGCGTGAGCGCCCCGGCCCGGCGCCGGCCGGTCGCCGGTCCGGCGGTGGCCGCCCCCGAGCCGTCGGCCGTCGCCGCCGGTCCGGTCCCGGCCCACCCGGCGGACCCGCCCGCGGTCCGCGCGCCGCGGCGCGGCGTCCGCCCGGATCGGCTCCCCGTCGAGTACGTCCTGCCGCTGCGCTGGTCCGACGACGCCGACCTGGCCGAGCTGACCGGGTACCTGCGGTCGATCGCCGCGCTGGTCGACGTGACCGTGGTGGACGGCTCCCCGCCGGAGGTCTTCGCCCGGCACGCCGCCGCGTGGCGCGGCATCCTCCGGCACGTGGTCCCCGACCCGGCGGTGCGCGGGGTGAACGGCAAGGTCCGCGGCGTGCTCACCGGCGTCGCGATGGCCCGGCACGAGCATGTGGTGATCGCCGACGACGACGTCCGGTACGACGAGCCGGGGCTGCGCGCCGTGCACCGGCTGCTCGACACCGCCGACCTGGTCCGGCCGCAGAACTACTTCGACCCGCTGCCCTGGCACGCCTGGTGGGACACCGGTCGGACCCTGCTCAACCGGGCGCTCGCTGCCGACCACCCGGGCACCCTGGCGGTGCGCCGGAGCACCTTCCGCGCCATGGGGGGCTACGACCCGGACGTGCTCTTCGAGAACCTGGAGCTGATCCGCACGGTGCGGGCGTACGGCGGGACCGAGGCGGCGCCGGCCGGGCTCTACGTACGCCGGCTGCCGCCGACCGCGGCGCACTTCCGGGGCCAGCGGGTCCGCCAGGCGTACGACGACCTGGCCCAGCCGGTGCGGCTGCTGACCTCGCTGGCGGTGCTGCCCGGCGTGCTGGCCGCGCTGGCCGCCCGACGGCCCGGTGCGCTGCTGGTGGCCGGCGCCGCGACGGTCGCCCTGGCCGAGCGGGGCCGGCGGCGGGCCGGTGGCGGCGCGGTCTTCCCGCCGACCACCGCGCTGGCCGCCCCGCTGTGGCTGCTGGAGCGCGGCACCTGTGCCTGGCTCGCCCTGGCCCGGCGGGTCCTGCGCGGCGGCGTCCGGTACGCCGACGGCCGGGTACGCCGCGCCGCCCACTTCGAACACACCCTCCGCCGCCGCGTCACCGCGCGCTGATCCCCGGCGCCCACACTGCCGAGGACGCCGAGCGGGTCCGGACGTCACACACCTCGCGGCCACGTCCCGGCGGAAGCCGGGAGTGGCCGCGAGCTGCGGTGTACGACGTAGGTGCCTCGGGTCAGTACCGCACCTGTTCGCGGGACTGCTGCGCCTGGTCCTTGACGTCCTGGGCGGCCGACTTGCTGTCGTCCTTGACGGCGTGGACGGCGTCCTGGGCGGTGGACTTCACCGACTCGGTGGCCCGCTGCGCGGGCTCGCGCAGCTCCTCCTTGATCTCGCCGGCGACCTCGCCCAGCTTCTCCTTCACCACCCCGCTGTGCTCGGTGGCCTTCTCCTTGACCTGGGCGGCCAGTTCCTGCTCCCGGAGGGTGGCCGGGATCAGCGAGGACACCAGCATGCCGACGCCGAAGGCGATCAGGCCGGCGGCCACCGGGTTGCCCTCGGACTTCTGCCGGATCACCTGCGGCGCCCGCTGGGCGGCGTCACCGACGGTCGAGGCGGCCGAGTGGGCCTTGTCGCCGACGGTCGAGGCGGCGGAGTGGGCCTTGTCGCTGACGGTGGAGGCCGCCGAGGAGGTGCGGTCGCCGACCGAGTGGGCGGCGTGGCCGGTGCTGTGGCCGAGGTCGGAAGCGCTACCCATAACCTTTTCCCTCACATTCTGCAGCGCGCTGCGCACGCGCTGCTTACGGTCGTCGACGATGCGGCCGGGGCTGACCTTGTACGCCAGCGCGTCCACGTCGGAGCTCAGGCTGTTGCGGGTCGCCTCGATCTCCCGGCGGATCTGGTCGGGATCGGTGCTCATCGGGTGACTCCCTCCGGGTGCGGCTTCAGCGCGTCGGGGATGCGCTGCACGCTGTCGTTGGTCTGCTTGAGGCCGCGAATGCGCTCGGCGTTCTTCTTGGCCATGGAGTAGAGGACGGCGGCGATGACCGCCCAGATCACGGCGACGATCAGCGCGGCCAGGCCCGAATCCATCACGTTGTCCAGGGCCTGCCACAGCGCGACGGACAGGAACAGGGCCACCATGTAGCCGCCGAAGCCGGCACCGCCGAAGAGGCCAGCGGCCTTGCCGGCCTTCTTCCCCTCCTGGCGGATCTCGGCCTTGGCCAGGTCCACCTCCTGCCGCATCAGGGTGGACAGGTCGGTGGTGACCTGACGCATCAGCTCACCGAGGGAACTGCCCCTGACCTCGTCCGCGGTGTGCGGCGCACCCGCGGGGTGGTACCCGGAGTCCAGTCCGGACCCCTGCGTCGGCATGCTCATGCCGCCGCCTCCCTTCGGATGACTCGTACGCTCACGGACGCGGGTTGCCGGTGCCGCTGGACGGCACGCCCGGCAGCGGGTCGGTCTGGGTCACCGGGGGCAGCGGCTGGCCGGTGCCGCCCGCCGGGTCGGCGTAGCTGGTGGTGCCGCCGTTGTCCGGGTAGGCCGTGCCGGAGTAGCCCGGGGTCGGGTCGAGGTAGCCGCCGTTCGGCACCGCGCGCTGCACGGGCGGCGTCGGGATGACCGCGGTACGGTCCGGGTCGGCGTAGCCGCCGCCGTACAGGCCGTGGCTGCCGGTCTGGTCGTCGCCGGCGGAGGTGATGCCCTTGGTCAGCCGGCCGGCGAGCACGCCCAGCAGGGCCGCCCCGACCAGGAAGGTGCCCGGGTTGCGGCGGGCGTAGGTCTTGACCTCGTTGAGCAGGTCACCCGGCTCGCGCTCCTCCAGCCAGCCGGCCACGCCGTGCACCCGGTCGGCCGCCTGGTGGGCCAGCTCGGTCACCGGACCGCCCGCGCCGCCGTTCTGCGCCATCGAGCGCATCTCGTCGGCCAGCGAGCGGAGCCCGCCGGCCGCCCGGCGCTGCTGCGCGCCCGTCTGGCTGGCGAGCTGGTTGCGGGCCTCGCCGTAGAGGTTGCGGGCCTGCCGCTTGGTCTCGTCGACCACCTCGCGACCCTGCTCCTTGGCGGTCTGCGCGACCGCGCCACCCGCGTTGGCGGCCTCGGCGCCGACCTGGCGGGCCTGGTCGCGGACGCCACCGCCGTTGCTCTGCTCGCTCTCGTAGGTGGAGGACGAGGATGACAGATCGTAAGTCATGGTTTTCCTTCCGCTCGGCACTTGTGCGGCTCTGCGCTCGGGGGATCGCCGACCGTCACATCGGCGCAAACTTTGACTACCCCCGGTCGTCGGGTCCATGCCTGAATCGCCATTTCTCTACGGTCCGTGTCCTGATGGCTACAGAATGGAGGATCGTCCGGCTGCGACCGGCAGCTGCTGCGTGGAGGTGACATCGATGGCACGAGACGCGCGCGGGCGTGGCACGGCCGGGCCGAAACCCCGGATCCAGCTGGTCGCGCTCGTGGTGGCCGTGATCTTCCTGCTGCTCGGGGTGCTCGGCTTCGTCCCGGGCGTCACCACCGGATACGGCGACCTGGCCTTCGCCGGTCACCACTCGCTCGCGAAGCTGCTGGGCCTGGTCCAGGTGTCGATCCTGCACAACCTGCTGCACCTGCTCTTCGGACTGGCCGGGCTGGTGCTGGCCCGCCAGGTCGGCGGCGCCCGGCTGTTCCTGGTCGGCGGGGGTGCCGCCTACCTGGGCCTCTGGATGTACGGTTTCCTGCTCGATCGGGACGCCGTGGCCAACTTCATCCCGCTCAACGGCGCCGCCAACTGGCTGCACCTGGGGCTCGGCTTCGGCATGCTCGCCCTCGGGCTGCTGCTCTCCAACGACGCGGGGACCGGCGGCCGGCTGGACAACCCGATCGACCGCCCCTGAGCCACGGCGCCCGGAGCGCCCGGCGTGTCCGAGTTTGATCCTTGCCGGATCCGGGCACCGAAGCGTCAGGCACAGGGACGAGGAGGTCGCGATGCCACGGTGGATCAGGAACAACGCGCTGAGCATCACCATGCTGGGCGCCTTCTTCGTCTTCCTGTCGCTGCAGAGCGTCTTCGGGTGGCAGACCCACAACGAGGAGCTCGCCGAGTACGGCGCCCAGCCGATCGGCTGGCCGGCGTACCTGGGCACGGGGCACTTCGCCGAGTCCGTCTTCGAGAACTGGGAGTCGGAGTTCCTCCAGATGGGCGGCTACGTGCTGCTCACCGCGTACCTGGTGCAGCGGGGGTCGGCCGAGTCGAAGCCGGAGGGCCAGACCGACCGCCCGGAGGACGACGAGCGCCGGGCCGGGCCGGACTCACCGTGGCCCGCCCGGGTCGGCGGCCTGCCGCTGATGGTCTACCGCAACAGCCTCTCGCTGGCCCTGCTGCTGATCTTCGCCGGCTCGTTCGTCGGCCACCTGCTCGGCGGCGTGGCCCAGTACAACGAGGAGCAGGCGCTGCAGAGCGGCGCCGCCCCGATCAGCGCCTGGCAGTTCCTCGGCACCAGCGACTTCTGGTTCCAGTCCATGCAGAACTGGCAGAGCGAGTTCCTGGCCGTCGGCGCGCTGATCCTGCTGAGCATCGTCCTGCGCCAGCACGCGTCGCCGGAGTCGAAGCCGGTCACCGTGGAGCACGCCCAGACCGGCGCCTGACCCACCCTCAGGCGGCGACCGGCAGGTGCTTGGCGAAGCAGACGCTGTACGGGTTGTCCACGTACTCGCCGTAGACCGGGATCGGCTCGTACCCGCACGAGGTGTAGAGCCCGATCGCCGCCGGCAGGTAGACCCCGGTCTCCAGGCAGACCACCGAGTGACCCCGCTGGAAGGCCAACTCCTCCAGCGCGGTCAGCAGCTGCCGGGCGATACCCCTGCCCCGGTACGCGGGACGGACGTACATCCGCTTGAGTTCCCCGGTGGCGGCGTCCAGCGACTGGACCCCGCCGCAGGCCACCGCCCGGCCGTCGACGACCACCGCGAGGTAGCGGATGTCGTCGTGCGTGACGGTGACCTGCCCGTCCAGTCCGCCGTCGGCCTCGCGCAGCTCACGCTGCTGGGCGACGACGAGGGCGTCGATCTCCGGGTCGGTGGAAGGACGGGACTCGATCAGCATCCGATCACGCTATGCCGGGTCGATTTCACGGAGGTTTCCGGCGAACGACCCGGACACGGACATGATCGAGCTATTCGAGGTCGTCGTCGTCCAGGTCGTCGGAGAGGTCCGCGTCCAGGCCGCCGGCCTCCAGCTCGTCGGCGGGGCGCTGCCGGCGCGCCTTGCGGGCGGCCAGCCGCTCCGCGGCCGAGGCCCGGGTCGACTTCTCCTCAAGCCGCACGTCCGTGCCCCGGTTGCCGGGTACGAAGTCGACGCCGGCGTAGAGGGTGGGCTGCCAGTCGAACTCCCGCTCGCCGATGCGCACCAGGTCGCCCGGCTTGGCGCCGACCTTGGCCAGCTTCTCCTCGACGCCGAGGCGGGCGAGCCGGTCGGCGAGGAAGCCGATCGCCTCGTCGTTGTCGAAGTTCGTCTGCCGGACCCAGCGCTCGGGCCGGACACCGCGCACCGTGAAGGAGCCGTCCTCCTCCACGTCGATGGTGAAGCCGGCGTCGTCCACCGCCTTCGGGCGGATGACGATCCGGGTCGGCTCGGCCGGCGGAGCCGCCTGGCGGCTCTGCTCGACCACCTCGGCCATCGCGAACATCAGCTCCTTGAGCCCCTCGCGGGTGGCCGTGGAGACCTCGAACACCCGGAAGCCGCGCGCCTCCAGGTCCGGCCGGACGATCTCGGCGAGATCCCGCCCGTCCGGTACGTCGATCTTGTTGAGGGCGACCAGCCGCGGCCGGTCGGCGAGGCCGCCGTACTGGGTGAGCTCGTCCTCGATGGCGTCGATGTCGGCGAGCGGGTCGCGGCCCGGCTCCAGCGTCGCGGTGTCGACCACGTGCACCAGCACGGCGCACCGCTCGACGTGGCGGAGGAACTCCAGCCCCAGCCCCCGGCCGGTGGCCGCGCCGGGGATCAGGCCCGGTACGTCGGCGACGGTGAAGGTGTGGTTGTCGACCCGGACCACGCCCAGGTTGGGCACCAGGGTGGTGAACGGGTAGTCGGCGATCTTCGGCTTGGCGGCGGAGATCACCGCGATCAGCGACGACTTGCCGGCGGACGGGAAGCCCACCAGACCGACGTCGGCGACGCTCTTGAGCTCCAGCACCACGTCCAGCCGGTCGCCCGGCTCGCCCAGCTCGGCGAAGCCGGGAGCCTTGCGCCGGGCGTTGGCCAGCGACGCGTTGCCGCGACCGCCGCGACCGCCCCGCGCCGCCTCGAAGGTGGTGCCCGCGCCGACCAGGTCGGCCAGCACCTCACCGTCGAGGGTCTGCACCACGGTGCCGTTCGGCACCTTGATCACCAGGTCGTGGCCGTTGGCGCCGTCCCGGTTCGAGCCGGCCCCGCCCTTGCCGTTCTCGGCCTTCAGGTGCGGGCGGAAGTGGAAGTCGAGCAGCGTGGTCACCTGCGGGTCGACCACCAGCGACACGCTGCCGCCGTGCCCGCCGTTGCCCCCGTCCGGGCCGCCGAACGGCTTGAACTTCTCCCGGTGGATCGAGGCACAGCCGTGCCCGCCGTCGCCGGCCTGCATGTGCAGGACGACCCGGTCAACGAACGTCGTCACGACGCCAATCCTTCCAGCGGGGTACGCCCCCGCGTGCGAAAAGACGAAGCGGGCCGGGACCCGAGGTCCACGGCCCGCAACGCCTGCGTATTACTGCTGCGGCACGATGCTGACGGTCTTGCGGCCGCGCTTGGTGCCGAACTGGACCGCACCGGCGGCCAGCGCGAAGAGCGTGTCGTCTCCGCCGCGGCCGACCAGGTCACCGGGGTGGAACTTGGTGCCACGCTGACGGATGAGGATCTCACCCGCGCTGACGACCTGACCACCGAAGCGCTTCACGCCGAGTCGCTGGGCCGCGGAGTCACGACCGTTACGCGAGCTGGACGCACCCTTTTTGTGAGCCATTGGAGGACGACCTACTTCCCGCTGGAGATGCCGGTCACCTTGACCTGGGTCAGCGGCTGGCGGTGACCCTGGCGCTTGTGGTAGCCGGTCTTGTTCTTGAACTTGTGGATCCGGATCTTCGGGCCCTTGGTGTGCGCGGCGATCTCGCCGGACACCGCGACCGAGGCAAGCTTCGCCGCGTCGGTCACCAGGTCGTCACCGTCGACGAGGAGCACCGCGGTGAGCTTCACCGCGTCGCCGGGGGCACCGGCGAGCTTCTCGACCTCGATCACGTCGCCCTCGGCGACCTTGTACTGCTTGCCGCCGGTCTTGACGATCGCGTACATCGGAGGCGGACTCCCTGTCGTTGAGGCTGCTGGCTGGTCGTTCCCACGGCGACTCGCCGGGTAGCAGTGACACCGGCGGCGCGGGCACGCGGGAACTCGGCACACCAAAGTGCGCCGCAGGCAAGCGTACGCCATGGACCGGGTGACACCCAAACCGGGCCCGCCGGTCAGCGCCCGCAGAGCTGGTCGAGGCGCTGCTGGAGGCGGTCGAGCTCGGTCTCGTCGATCGACTCGACGTCGGCGCCGAGCGTGCCGATCTCGGTGGCCAGGTCGGTGAGCAGGGTCTTCAACTGCGGGTCGGTGGCCTGGGCGGACTGCTCACGCAGCGCCGCCCGCCAGCCGGTCAGCGCCGACTCGGCCCGTTTCCGGGCGGTTTCCGCCCCGGTGCTGTCGTTCGCGCCGACTGCGGCGATCATCTTGCCCAGCTCCTCGACGTACGTCCGCACGGCCGCCGAGGAGGCCTGCTCGGCGGCGGCGCAGACCTGGGGCCCGTTGCCTCCCGCCGGGGCGACGCTGACCGGGGCGGACGGCAGCACGGTCGAGGTGGCGGACGGCCCGGTGGACGGGCCGGTGGTGGCCGGGGCGGCCTCGTCGGACCGGTCGCCGGAGCAGCCGGAGCCGGTCAGCAGGACGGCGGTCACCAGGGTGGCGGCGAGCAGGCGGCGCATTGTCTTCTCCTAGCCGGGGGTGACCGATCGTAGCCGGGGCCGGAGAACGCGACAGGGCCCCTCCCGCCGGCACTGTTGCCGCCGAGAGGGGCCCCGCGAAACGTCGGGCTGGTCAGCCCGTCACGGGCGGGTCCGCCGACGGGGGCCGCCGCGGCGGGACCGGCGCCGGCCGGTGCCGCCCTCGCCGCTCTCCTCCTCGGTGTCGCCCAGCGCGTCCGGGTCGTCCACCCCGGCCAGCCGGGCCGACTCGCCCTCCAGGCTGTCGGCGACCGCCGGCGCGGCCGGCGTCTCCGTCTCGTACCGGGACAGGTCGTAGCCCATCGTGTCGTGGTACTCGGCCTCCGCCTCGGCCACCCGGTCCACGTCGGCGGCCTCGGTGGTCTCCACCACCGTGCGCTCCGGCGCGGCGGCGGCCTTGCGCGAGCGCCGCCGCGACGGCCCGCCGGTCTGCTCGGTCGCCGGGGCGGCGGCCACCGAGGAGGCGACCGCCTTGACCTTCTCCCCCGCGCCGGCGCCGGCACGCGGCTTCTCCGGCACCGGCTCGGTGTGGATGATCAGGCCGCGGCCCTTGCAGCACTCGCAGGTCTCGCTGAACGCCTCCAGCAGGCCCGCGCCGATCCGCTTGCGGGTCATCTGCACCAGGCCGAGCGAGGTGATCTCGGTGACCTGGTGCTTGGTCCGGTCCCGGCCGAGGCACTCGGTCAGCCGGCGCAGCACCAGCTCGCGGTTCGACTCCAGCACCATGTCGATGAAGTCGATCACCACGATGCCGCCGAGGTCGCGCAGCCGGAGCTGGCGCACGATCTCCTCGGCCGCCTCCAGGTTGTTGCGGGTGACCGTCTCCTCCAGGTTGCCCCCGGAGCCGGTGTACTTGCCGGTGTTGACGTCGATGACGGTCATCGCCTCGGTGCGGTCGATGACCAGCGAGCCGCCGGAGGGGAGGAAGACCTTCCGGTCCAGCCCCTTGATGATCTGCTCGTCGATCCGGTACTCGGCGAAGATGTCGGTGGTGCCGACGTGCCGGCGCAGCCGGGCGACCAGGTCGGGCGAGACGTGCGACAGGTACGACTCGACCATGTCGTACGACTGCTCGCCCTCAATGACCAGCTCGCGGAAGTCCTCGTTGAACAGGTCCCGGACCACCCGGATGACCAGGTCCGGCTCCTCGTAGAGCAGCACCGGGGCGCCACCCTCGGCCGCCTTGGCCTGGATGTCCTCCCACTGCGCCTGCAGCCGCTTGACGTCGCGGGCCAACTCGTCCTCGCTGGCGCCCTCGGCGGCGGTCCGGACGATCACGCCCGCGCCGTCGGGGACCAGCTTCTTCAGCACGTCCCGCAGCCGCTTGCGCTCGTTGTCCGGCAGCTTCCGGCTGATCCCCGAGGCGTTGCCGTTCGGCACGTAGACCAGGTGCCGGCCGGAGAGCGCGATATGGCTGGTCAGCCGCGCGCCCTTGTGCCCGATCGGGTCCTTGGTGACCTGCACCAGCACCGAGTCGCCGGAGCGCAGCGCCTGCTCGATCGAGCGGGCCCGCCCCTCCAGTCCGCTCACGTCCCAGTTGACCTCACCGGCGTACAGGACGGCGTTGCGGCCGCGCCCGACGTCGACGAAGGCCGCCTCCATGCTGGGCAGGACGTTCTGCACCTTGCCGAGGTAGACGTTGCCGGCCATGGTGCCGGAGGAGTTGCGGGTGACGTAGTGCTCGACCAGCACGCCGTCCTCCAGGACCGCGATCTGGGTGCGGTCGCCGCGCTGGCGTACCGCCATCACCCGGTCGACCGCCTCCCGGCGGGCCAGGAACTCCGACTCGCTGAGGATCGGCGGCCGGGTACGGCGCTGCTCGCGGCCGTCCCGACGGCGCTGGCGCTTGGCCTCCAGCCGGGTCGAGCCGGAGACGCCCTGCACCTCGTCGACGGCCTTGCGGGGCTCGCGGATCTTGACCACGGTGGGCACGCCGTCCTCGGCGCCCGCCTCGACGTCCCCGGCACCCCGGCGGCGACGACGGCGCCGGCGGCGGGTCAGCCCGTCGCCCTCGCCCTCCTCTTCCTCCGGCTCCTCGGCCTCGCCGCCCTCGGCCTCGGCCTCGGCCTGGACGGCCTCCTCGGCCTCCTCCTCGTCGCTGTCCTCGGCGCCGCCCTTGCCGCGACCGCGGCCCCGGCGACCACGACGACGGCGACGGCGGGCCGCGGCGCTCTCGTCCTCGTCCTCTTCCTCGGCCTCGACGGCCTCCTCGGCCTCGCCGGTGGGCTCCTCCTCGACCTCGAGCACCTCGACCGGCTCGACCTCGCGGCGACCGCGGCGACGCCGGCGACCGGTCTCGGCCGGCTCCTCGACGGCCTCCTCGGCCGCCGCCGGGCCAGGCTCGACCACGCGGACGGCGGGCAGCTCCTCGGGCAGCGGGGCCATGAACAGCACGGTGGGCGCGGAGAGCGCGGCCCGCCGACGACGGGTCCGCGGCTCCGGCGCGACCTCCGCCGGCTCGGCGCCGGGCACCGCGACACCGGGCGGGACCTCGCCGGCCCGGCTCTCGACGCCGGAGGCGGCGACGGCCGGCTCGGCGGCACCCGGCCGGGCCTCCTCGGTGGCGGCCTCGGCGGCCTCGGCGGCCTCGGCCTCGTCGACCGCGGTGGGCTCGGTGGGCGCCGCCGCCTCGACGGCGGGCTCCTCCTCCTCGACCGGCTCGACCACCGGCGCGGCCTCCACGGCGGGCGTGGGGGCCTCGGCCGGGATCTCGGCGGCCGGCTCGGCGGCCGCCGGGGCGGCGGCCTTCTTGCGCCGGGTACGGGTGACCTTCACCGGCGGGACGACCTCCGCCGAGTGATCCTCGGCGCCGGTGGCTACCTCCGGCTCCTCGGCGGCCTTGGCGGGCGTCGCCTTGCGCCGGCGACGGGTGGTCTTGGGCGGGGTGTCCAGGTCACCGGCGACCGGGGCCAGTACCTCGCCCTGGTGCGCCTCGTCGGTGGCGGACGCGGCGGTCGCCGACGCCTCGGCGGGCGCCTCGACCTGCTCCGGCTGGTTCAGCGGGGCCGCCTTGCGCCGGGTGGTGCGCCGGCGCTTCGGCGCGGCCTCGGCGGCGCTGTCGGTGGCGGCGCCCTCGGCGCTGGTGCTGTTGGTGGTGTCGGCGGTCTGGCCGGCCGGCTGTGCGCCGGTCCGTTCGCCGCCCTCGGGCTCGTTCTCGAGCATGGACGTTCTCCAGTTCTGGCCGCCCCGGGCGCGGGTGAGCGCTGCCACGCAGGGTTGCCGCAAAAGTGTTTCCGCCGGCGCGCGAGGTGCGCGACCGCCGAAGTCTGGCTGCCTAGAGCACCGACCGTCGGTCAGTGCTCACCGATGGTTGCCCCGTCGCGGTCCGCGTCCAACGGATCCACGATCGCACCCTGCGCGGTCAGCGTGCCCTGCGCCAGCCGGATCACCCTCGGCGAAACCGGCGGCACCAGGTCGGCCACCACGCGGAGGCCGGAAAGGACGTCATCGGGCCGTACGGACGGGGTGACCTGCCGCACGACCAGTTCGAGTATCGCACACGCGGAGCCCGGTACCCCGGAAGGCGTCTCCGCGGGCGGCACCACATCGATACGCATGACGGCGGCCCGGGCGTCGAAGGTGCGCCGGCCCTGCTTGGTCATCCGCTCGACCTGGATCTCGTCGGCAGCGGTGAAGGCGGCGACGGCGCGGTGCAGCGCGGCCGGCTCGACCTCGGGCAGCTCGATGCGCCAGTGCGAGGCCTCGATCCGGTCGGCCAGGCTGCCGCTCGCGGCGATCACCGCGTCCAGCACGTCCAGCCCCGGCGAGAGCGCCGCGTCCAGCGCGGCGCGCAGCTGCTCCGGGTCGACCGGCTCGCGCAGGCCGATCTCGAGGTACTCCGCCTCGCTCGCCACACCGGTGGGGGCCGCGCTGGCGTAGGAGATCTTGGGGTGCGGCGTGAAGCCCTGGGAGAAGGCGATCGGGACGCCGGCCCGGCGCAACGCGCGCTCGAAGGCCCGGGCGAAGTCCCGGTGCGAGGTGAACCGGAGCGGGCCGCGCTTGGCGTACCGGATCCGGACGCGCTGGACGACCGGCGCCTGCCCGCCCTCCGGCTGTGGTTTCCTGCTGATCGTCGTGCTCCTCGGTGTCAGGACCGGTCGGTCATGAAGGTGCCACGGATGCCGGTGACAATAACTTCATGATCGCCGGGGCGGGGCGGGTGGCGCGCCCACGCGCGGTGCACCCGCCCCGGTACGGTCACTGCTGGGCGCCGGTGGGGACCTTCAGGCCGTTGACCGGGGTGAGCGGGAGCAGCTTACGGCCGGTGGGGCCGATCTGGATCTCGGTGTCCATCGACGGGCAGACGCCGCAGTCGAAGCACGGGGTCCAGCGGCAGTCGTCCTGCTCGTACTCGGAGAGCGAGTCCTGCCAGTCCTGCCAGAGCCAGTCCTTGTCCAGGCCGGAGTCGAGGTGGTCCCAGGGCAGGACCTCCAGCTCGTCGCGCTCCCGGGTGGTGTACCAGTCGAGGTCCACGCCGAAGGTCGGCAGTGCCTCGGCGGCGGCGTCCACCCAGCGCTGGTACGAGAAGTGCTCGCTCCAGCCGTCGAACCGGCCGCCGTTCTCCCAGACCTTGCGGATCACCGCGCCGACCCGGCGGTCACCGCGGCTGAGCAGGCCCTCGATCAGCGACGGCTCACCGTCGTGGTAGCGGTAGCCGATCGCCCGGCCCAGCGAGCGATCCGAGTTGATCGCCTGCTTGAGGATCTTGAGTCGGTGGTCGATCACCTCGGGACGCTCCATCGGCGCCCACTGGAACGGGGTGTGCGGCTTCGGCACGAAGCCGCCGATGGAGACGGTGCAGCGGATGTCCTTGGAACCGGTGGCGGCCCGGCCGGCCTTGATGACCTCGTGCGCCATGTCGGCGATCTCGAGGACGTCGTCGTCCGTCTCGGTGGGCAGGCCGCACATGAAGTACAGCTTCACCTGCCGCCAGCCGTTGGTGTACGCGGTGACGACGGTGCGGATCAGGTCTTCCTTCGACACCATCTTGTTGATGACCTTGCGGATCCGCTCCGACCCGCCCTCCGGGGCGAAGGTCAGGCCGGTACGCCGGCCGTTGCGGGACAACTCCTGGGCCAGGTCGATGTTGAACGCGTCCACCCGGGTCGACGGCAGCGACAGGGACACGTTGGTGCCCTCGTACTGCTGGGCGAGGCCGGAGCACATGTCGCCGATCTCGGAGTGGTCGGCGGAGGAGAGCGACAGCAGGCCCACCTCGTGGAAGCCGGAGAACTCCAGCCCGTCGCGGACCATCTGGCCGACGGTGGTGATCGAGCGCTCCCGCACCGGGCGGGTGATCATGCCGGCCTGGCAGAACCGGCAGCCCCGGGTGCAGCCCCGGAAGATCTCCACCGCGTACCGCTCGTGCACGGTCTCGGCGAGCGGCACGAGGGGCTTCTTCGGGTACGGCCAGGCGTCCAGGTCCATCGTCGTGCGCTTGTGCACCCGGAACGGCACGTCCGCCCGGTTCGGCACGATCCGCTGGATCCGGCCGTCGGGCAGGTAGTCCACGTCGTAGAAGCGCGGCACGTAGACGCTCTCGGTGCGGGCCAGCCGCAGCAGCAGCTCGTCGCGCCCGCCCGGGGAGCCCTCGGCCTTCCACTCCCGGACGATCGTGGTGATCTCCAGGACCGCCTCCTCGCCGTCACCCAGCACGGCGGCGTCGACGAAGTCGGCGATCGGTTCCGGGTTGAACGCGGCGTGCCCGCCGGCCAGGATCACCGGGTCGGCGTCGGTGCGGTCGGCGGCGAGCAGCGGGATGCCGGCCAGGTCGATCGCGGTGAGCAGGTTGGTGTAGCCCAGCTCGGTGGAGAACGACACGCCGAACACGTCGAAGTCGCGCACCGAGCGGTGCGCGTCGACGGTGAACTGCGGCACGCCGTGGGCGCGCATCAGCTTCTCCAGGTCCGGCCAGACCGCGTAGGTGCGCTCGGCGAGCACGTCGGGCAGCTCGTTGAGCACCTCGTAGAGGATCTGCACGCCCTGGTTGGGCAGGCCGACCTCGTACGCGTCGGGATACATCAGCGCCCAGCGCACGGTGGCCGCGTCCCAGTCCTTGACCACCGCGCCCAACTCGCCACCGACGTACTGGATGGGCTTGGTCACCTGGGGCAGCAGCGGCTCCAGCTGGGGCCAGACGGAATTGGCCGCGGCGGGGCGCGGCGTCGTGGACGGGGCACTCATGATGCCCAAGGGTACGCGCCCGTCAGCCGTCCACCGCGCCGCACCGTCCGCCACCCCCCGACGGAACCCACCCGCAGCGCACCCCCTGCCCCGGCCAGGTCAACACCCCCCGCGCCGGCTCCCCGCCGCCACCGCCCGATCCCCCAAGATCCAGTCGCATTCACCGAGACGACACGCCGTGCTCAGACTCGGAAAATGCGACCCGATCTTCGACCCCCCGCCGGAACGCCCGGCTCGGTCTGACCCGTTACGGCACCCTCACCGGGCGTCGCCCGAGGGCGACCGACGGTGGACGGGTTCGTCGCTGGTGGCATGCCGGTACTAACCTCGCAACCGGCGCGAGAGGAGATTGCCGCGATGCCGCAGCCGCAGCCGGGGGCGGACCGGCCGGCCGACGGGAGCCCCCCGGTCACCGACGTCGGCCGGGAGCCGGCCGTCGCCGAGGAGCCGACCCCCTCGCCCGCACCCGCCGACGCCGGGCCCCGCACGGGCCCGGAGGGCAGCCGTGAGCTGCCCGTCGACCGGGCCACCGCCCCGGGCGCCCCGGAGCGGACGGCGGCCGAGCCGGCCCCCGCGTCCCCGGGAGAGCCCACCGCGCCGACCTCACCGGCCCCACCCGTCGAGGGCCGGACGTCCGACGCCCCGGAATCAGCCCCGGCCGACGCCGCCCCCACGGACGACGCACCTCCGCCCACCCGGATCGACACCGCACCGCCCACCGGGCTCGACACCCCTGCGCCCGGCGCACCGGAGCCCACCCGGGTAGACACCGGCGCGCCTGCGGCCCCGCACCCCACCCGAGTCGACACCGGTCTGCCGGCCGCCACCCCGGACCCCACGCGAGTCGACACCGGTGCGCCCGTCACGCCCGAGCCGACCCGGGTCGAGCCGGAGCCGCCCGCGCCGCGCTGGACCGGTTCGGCGGCGGTCCCGCCCCCGCCGCCGCGCCGCCGCGTCTGGGGCGAGTCGGCGGAGCCCACGCCCGTCCCGCCCACCCCGGTCGAGCTGCCCGAGCACCGCACCCCGGTGGACCCGTGGGCCGGCGCGGACACCGGCTCCTGGGAACTGGAGCACCACCACCATCTCCCCGCGCTCCCGCCGACCCTGCCCTACCCCGCACCCCCGGTCACCCGGCCCTACGAGGCGACGCCGCCGGCCACCCGGCCCTACGAGGCCGCGCCCCTGCCGTCCCGCCCGTACCCGCCGCCCGCCACGCACCCGGTGTCGCCGCCGCCGGCCGCCCCGCCCCGGCCGGGACCGCCACCTCCCCCGCCGCCCGCGCCGGCCCCGCCACCGAAGCAGCGCCGGGGTCGCCGGCCGAAGGCGGTCGCCCCGCCACCGGGGTGGGAGGCGCCCCGCGGGTACGTCCCGGTGCCGGTCCGGCGTCGTCGGCGCTGGCCCTGGGTGCTGCTGCTGAGCCTGGTCTGCTGCTGCGGCTGCCCGGCCTGGTTCGGCAAGCCGATGTGGGAGCAGTACCCGGCCGACGCCGCGCTGCCCGGCCAGGTGGCCGACCTGACGCTGCGGCAGGACGCCGGCAGCCAGGCCACCGCCAAGCGGCTCAAGGCGGAGGTACGCGCGGCGAACCTGCTCTCCGAGGATGTCTTCGCCGGGGTCTACGGCACCGGCGACGGCAAGCGGGTCACCGTGTTCGGCGGCACCGGCTTCCGGTTCAACCCGGAGTCCGACGCGGATGACGAGATGACCCGGCTGACCGAGACCTACCGGCTCGCCGCCCCCCAGGCGGTCGAGACCGGGGTGCGCGGCCGGTACGAGCGGTGCGCCACCGGCCGGTCGGGCGGCGCCGACGTGGTGGTCTGCACCTCGGTCGACTACGGCAGCATCACCACCGCCGTCTTCACCCGGCTCTCCGTCGACGACAGCGCCCGCCTGCTGGACACCCTGCGGGAACAGATCGTCACGCCGGCGCCGGCGCAGCCCTGAGGTTCGCCGGGGAGTTGTCCCCGGCCGAGCAGCGCCCGCGGACGCCTCGGCGTCAGACGGCGCCGGGCTCCCCGGCCAGCGGCGGGTGGGCGCGCGGCGGGGCGTAGCGCGGCACGTACTCCTGGCCGGTGAGCTTCTGGATCTCGGCCATCAGCTCGTCGGTCATCGCCCGCAGCGAGGTCCGGTCGTCGGACCGGCCGGTGAAGTCCAGCGGCTTGCCGAACCGTACGGTGATCTTCGCGCGGCCGGGCCGGGGCACCCGGGCGCCGATCGGCTGGGCCTTGTCCGTGCCGATCATGCCGACCGGGATGATCGGCACGCCGGCCGCCACCGCCAGCCGGACCGTGCCGGTACGCCCCCGGTAGAGCCGCCCGTCGGGCGAGCGGGTTCCCTCCGGATAGACCGCGACCAGGTCGCCGCCCTGCAACGCGGGGATGGCGGCGTCGAACGCGGACAGCGCCGCGCGGCCGCCGGCCCGCTCGACCGGGATGGCGCCCAGGCCGGTGAGCACGAATTTGGAGAAGGCGCCCTTGGGCCCGGTGCCCTTGAAGTACTCCGACTTGGCCCAGAAGGCCAGGTGCCGCGGCACCACGGTGCCGAGGAAGAGCTCGTCGGCGACCGAGAGGTGGTTGCCCGCGAAGATCGCACCACCGGTCTCCGGGATGTGCTCCAACCCCTCCACGGTCGGACGGAAGGCCAACCGGAGCGCGGGCGCCACGGTGAGCTTGCCGATGGTGTAGAGCAGGGGCACTGGTCCTCCGGCGGTCGTACGTGAACAGGCGGTGTCACGGTAGCGGACGGGTACACGGAGCGCCGCGCGGGTGGCGGGCCGGCCGGCTGGTGAGCGGGCCTGTCGGGGCGCGGGCGGAGCCGGTGGCGGCGGCCCGGCGGAACACCGCCGGACCGCCGCCGCCGCACTACCTCATACCCGGCGGACGGCCACCGTCACGCGCTCGCCCTCGCCGACCTCGCCGGCGAAGCCGTCGACGCCCTCGGCGAAGTCGACCGTGTCGGCCAGCACCTCCCGGGCCACGAAGTCGGTGTACGCCGACACCGCCGCGCGTACCTCGTCGGAGGCCGACACCGACACCACGATCCGGTCCGAGACGTCCAGGTCGGCGTCCCGGCGGGCCTGCTGCACGACCCGGACCACGTCCCGGGCCAGGCCCTCGGCGGCCAGCTCCGGGGTGACCTCGGTGTCCAGCACGACCACGCCCTCGCCGCCGGGCAGCGGCGTGGAGTGCTCGGCGTCGGCGGCGACCAGCCGCAGCTCGTACTCGCCCTCGGCCAGGGTGACGCCGGCGGCGACCGGGGCGCCGTCGACCAGCTCCCACTCCCCCGCCTTGACCGCCTTGATCACCTGCTGCACCGCCTTGCCGACCCGCGGGCCGAGCGCGCGCGGCACCACGGTCAGCACCTGCTGGCAGTACGCGGACACCTCGTCGGAGAAGACGACCTCCTTCACGTTGACCTCGTCGGCGACCAGGTCGGCGAAGGGCCGCAGCTTCTCCGCGACCGGGGAGGCCACGGTCAGCTTCGACAGCGGCAGCCGTACCCGCAGGCCCTTGGCCTTGCGCAGCGACAGCGCCGCCGAGGCGACCGCGCGCACGTTGTCCATCGCGGACACCAGCTCGTGGTCGGCCGGGAACTCCTGCGCCGACGGCCAGTCGGTCAGGTGCACCGACCGCTCGCCGGTGAGGCCACGCCAGATCTCCTCGGCGGTCAGCGGCGCCAGCGGCGCCACCACCCGGCAGAGCGTCTCCAGCACCGTCCACAGGGTGTCGAACGCCTCGGCGTCGCCCGACCAGAACCGGTCCCGGGAGCGACGCACGTACCAGTTGGTCAGCGCGTCCAGGTAGGACCGGACGGTGGCGCAGGCGCCGGAGATGTCGTACGCCTCCATCTGCGCGCCGACCGTCTCGACCAGCTCGTTCGTCTTCGCCAGCACATACCGGTCCAGCAGGTGGGTGGAGTCGGTGCGGCGCCGCGCGGAGTAGCCGTCGGCGTTGGCGTAGAGCGAGAAGAAGTACCAGACGTTCCACAGCGGCAGCAGCACCTGCCGGACGGCGTCCCGGATGCCCGCCTCGGTGACCGGCATGTCACCGCCGCGCAGCACCGGCGAGGACATCAGCATCCAGCGCAT
The DNA here is from genome assembly GCF_052068055.1 of Micromonospora sp. L32. Taxonomy (NCBI): domain Bacteria; kingdom Bacillati; phylum Actinomycetota; class Actinomycetes; order Micromonosporales; family Micromonosporaceae; genus Micromonospora; species Micromonospora sp. L32. Next base: position 614,417 of record NZ_JBQHDD010000004.1, read on the forward strand.
CGCGTCCGAGCCGTACGCGTCGAAGACGTGGTAGACGTCCGGGTAGTTGCGCAGACTCTTGGACATCTTGCGCCCGTCCGAGCCGAGCAGGATGCCGTGGCTGAGGCAGTTGCGGAAGGCCGGCCGGTCGAACAGCGCGGTGGCCAGCACGTGCATGGTGTAGAACCAGCCGCGGGTCTGCCCGATGTACTCGACGATGAAGTCGCCCGGGTAGTGGTGCTCGAACCAGTCCGCGTTCTCGAACGGGTAGTGCACCTGGGCGAACGGCATCGAGCCGGACTCGAACCAGCAGTCCAGCACCTCCGGCACCCGGCGCATCATGGACTTCCCGGTCGGGTCGTCCGGGTTCGGGCGGACCAGCTCGTCCACCGCCGGCCGGTGCAGGTCGGTCAGGCGTACGCCGAAGTCCCGCTCGATGTCGGCCAGCGAGCCGTACACGTCCAGCCGCGGGTAGTTCGGGTCGTCGGACTTCCACACCGGGATCGGCGAGCCCCAGAACCGATTCCGGCTGATCGACCAGTCGCGGGCGTTGGCCAGCCACTTGCCGAACGAGCCGTCCTTGATGTGCCCCGGCGTCCAGTTGATCTGCTGGTTGAGCTCGACCATCCGGTCCTTGAACCTGGTCACCGCGACGAACCACGACGACACCGCCTTGTAGACCAGCGGGGTGTCGCAGCGCCAGCAGTGCGGGTACGAGTGGGTGTAGGTGTCCTGCTTGAGCACCACCCCCCGCTCCTTGAGTTCGCGGATCACCGGCTTGTTGACGTCGAACACCTGCTCGCCCTGGTACGGCGGCACCAGCGCGGTGAACCGGGTGTGGTCGTCCACGGTGACGACGGTCGGGATGCCGGCGGCGTTGCAGACGTTCTGGTCGTCCTCACCGAAGGCCGGGGCCAGGTGGACGATCCCGGTGCCGTCCTCGGTGGTGACGAAGTCCGCCCCGAGCACCTGGTACGCGTTCTCCCCGGCCTGCTCGACCAGGAAGTCGTAGAGCGGGACGTACCGGCGCCCGACCAGGTCCCGGCCGTACACCGTGCCGACCTGCTCGTAACCCTCCAGCTCCTTGGCGTACGCGGCCAGCCGCGCGGCACCCACGACGTAGCGGTCCCCGTCGCGCTCCAGCACCGCGTACTCGATGTCCGGGCCGACGGCGAGCGCCAGGTTGGACGGCAGGGTCCACGGCGTGGTGGTCCAGACGCCGAGCCGGACCGGCCCACGCACCAGCTCGGGGGCGGACTCGTCCGGGGTCAGCCCGAACCAGACCGAGAGGGTCGGGTCGTGCCGGTCCCGGTAGACGTCGTCCATCCGGGTCTCGGTGTTCGACAGCGGCGTCTCGCAGCGCCAGCAGTACGCCAGCACCCGGAAACCCTCGTAGACCAGACCCTTGTCGTGCAGGGTCTTGAAGGCCCACATGACGCTTTCCATGTAGTCCAGGTCGAGGGTCTTGTAGTCGTTGGCGAAGTCGACCCAGCGGGCCTGCCGGGTGACGTACCGCTCCCAGTCCTGGGTGAACTCCAGCACGGAGGTGCGGCAGGCCTCGTTGAACCGGGCCACGCCGAGATCGATGATCTCCGCCTTGCTGGTGATGCCGAGCTGCTTCTCGGCCACCACCTCGGCGGGCAGGCCGTGGCAGTCCCAGCCGAAGCGCCGCTCGACGTGCCGGCCGCGCATGGTCTGGTAGCGCGGCACCACGTCCTTGACGTACCCGGTGAACAGGTGGCCGTAGTGCGGCAGGCCGTTGGCGAACGGCGGGCCGTCGTAGAAGACGTACTCGTTCTTGCCGTCGGTGCCGGCCGGACGGGCCTCGACGCTGGCCTCGAAGGTCTTGTCGGCCGTCCAGTGCTCCAGGACCCGGCGCTCGACCGCGGGCAGGTCCGGGCTCGCCGGGACACCGGCGGCGGTCGGGTCGTGCATCGGATAGGCCATCGGGGGTCGCTCTCCTCGCGCAGCTCACTCATCTGTGGTCTGCGAGGACGAGCCTTCCGGGTACGCCTCGACGGCGTGCCCGAGCGGCCCGCGGTACCACCCCGCTTGGCGGTCGAGGTGCGACCGCCCGCTCGTTGGCCGGCTGTGACGGGCCGGACCCGTCCGGTTCTACTGGGCCGGTCACCCGGCTGTTCTTCCGGAGGCTCGCCGGTGATGGCCGGGTCATCGCCTTACGGTCGCCAAGCCTACTCGATCGGCGTCGAAGATCGCCCCCGAGTAATCCCACCGTCCCGGCCCGCGGCGACATGACCACCGTCACAGCGCAGGCCGTCACATCGCCGCCGCCGGGTTCCGTCGTACGGGTGAATTCGTACCTGCTGAGGGAGGCCGAGATGAGTCGGATCGACATGGCAAAGGTGGCGCCGGAGGCGTACCGGGCGGTGTTCGCGATGGAGAAGTACGCCCAGGCGAACGTCGACCACACCGTGCTGGAGCTGGTGAAGCTGCGGGCGTCGATGCTCAACGGCTGCTCGTTCTGCGTGGACATGCACAGCCGGGACGCGCTCGCCGCGGGCGAGGACAGCCGCCGGCTCTTCGCCGTCGCCGCCTGGCGGGAGGCGCCGTTCTTCGACGAGCGGGAGCGGACCGCGCTGGCGCTGACCGACGCGGTCACCCAGCTCGGCCAGCACGGCGTGCCGGACGAGGTGTGGGACGCCGCCGCCAAGGTGTGGTCGGAGAAGGAGCTGGCCGACCTGATCATCGCGATTGCGACAATCAACGTGTGGAACCGGATCAGCGTGACCAGCCAGACCCAGCCGCCGCTCGAGGTGTGACCACCAGCGGAGCGGCGCAGGCGGCCGGTGCGCTCACCGCGCACCGGCCGATGCTGCTCGGGCTGGCGTACCGGCTGCTGGGCAGCCTGCACGACGCGGAGGACGTGCTCCAGGAGGCGTACCTGCGCTGGCTCGACGTGGACCGGGAGTCGGTGGCCGAGCCGCGCCGGTACCTGTCCCGGGTGGTGACCCGGCTGGCCCTGGACCGGCTGCGCGCCCGCCAGGCGGCCCGGGAAACGTACGTCGGGCCGTGGCTGCCCGAGCCGGTGCCGACCGAGCCGTCCCCGTTCGGCCCGCTGGACAGCGCCGAGCTGCGGGACTCTGTGTCGATGGCGCTGCTGCACCTGCTGGAACGGCTCACCCCGCCGGAGCGCGCGGTCTACGTGCTGCACACCGCGTTCGCCGTGCCGTACGCCGAGATCGGCGACATCCTGGACCGGTCGGCGGCCGACTGCCGGCAGTTGCACCATCGGGCGGTCGCCCGGCTGGCCGAGGGCCGTCGGCGGTTCAACGCCGACCGGGCCGAGCAGCGGCGGCTGCTGGAGGCGTTCCTGGCCGCCGCCCGCGACGGCGACCTGCCCCGGCTCACTGAGCTGGTGGCGACCGACGCGGTGGCCTGGACCGACGGCGGCGGCGCGGCTCGGGCGGCGCGCAACCCGGTGCGCGGGGCGAACCGCATCGCCCGGTTCTTCGCCGGCATCTACGCCCGGCCGCGCGCCGTGACGGCGACGCCCGCCGAGCTGAACGGCCAGCCGGCGCTGCTGATCCGCTGGTCCGACGGGGCCCGCTACACGCTGACCGTAGCCACGGCCGACGGGCGGATCACCGGGTTCTATCTGGTTGGCAACCCGACGAAGCTGTCCCGGCTCCCCGCCTGAGACAGCGGACGGCCCCGACCACGGTCCGGGTTCGGAGCCGGCGGCGGCGTTCAGCCCAGCTCGGGGAACCAGAGGCCGATCTCGCGCTTGGCGCTGTCGGTGGAGTCCGAGGCGTGCACCAGGTTCTCCCGGTTGGACAGGGAGAGGTCGCCGCGGATGGTGCCGGCGGCGGCCTTCCGGCCGTCGGTGGCGCCGATCATGCCGCGCACCACCTCGATCACCTGGTCGCCGGAGAGCACCAGGGCGACCAGCGGCCCAGCGGTCATGAACGCCTTCAGCGGCGGGTAGAACGGCTTGTCCACGTGCTCGGCGTAGTGCTGGTCGGCGAAGTTTCCGTCCAGCGTCCGGGTTTCCATCGCGTCAATCCGCAGGCCCTTGCGCTCGAAGCGGGAGACGATCTCGCCGACCAGGCCGCGGCGGACCGCGTCGGGCTTGATCAGTACGAGCGTGCGCTCATCCGGGCTGCTGCTGGACACGCTGGGTTCCTCCTGTGCGCGGAAGACGGCCGGGCTGGGTACGGTCAGCCTAGCGACCCGGTCCCGGCGTCGGCGCGGCGGCTGCTCTTTCCAGCGGCCGCCGATCCCGCCTAGCCTGGTCCTGACCCCTGGGAGGTCCACTGTGGCGAATGGCGGGAACCGCACCATCGCGCCGGTACGCAAGCTCATCGCCGCCGTCCTCGGCACCGTGGCGACATTCGTGGTCCTGTTCGGGCTGGGCATGACCAGTTGGTCGATCGTGGCCCTCGGCGTGGCCCTGCTGGTGCTGGCGATCGCCCTGGCCACCGTCCGCGGCGGCGGGCGCACCTGGGTGATCGGCGTCGGGCACGTGCACAGCGCCTCCGAGCCACCCACCCAGTACGCCTTCGGCCGCTGCGAGCTGCAACTGGTGATCGACGCGCCGGGCCTGCCGCCCCGCTCCAAGAAGATCATCGAGCCGCGGGTGCCGGTGTCCAAGTGGCCCTCGCTGGGGCAGACGCTGCCGATCCGGGTGGCCCTGGACGACCAGCGGCACGTCCGGGTGCTCTGGGACGAAGTCCCCACCCACGCGGAGAACGTCGCCGCCGCCGACCTGCCGCCCGAGTACGCCGACACCGAGCCGGTCGACGAGGTGCTCATCGTCCAGGAGGCCCCGCCGTGGGCCGGCCGTACGCCCGACGACGACTTCCACGACGACCTGCGCGACGAGTTCCGCGACCCGCCCCCGGCCGACCCGCTGCGCCCCGAGCCGGTGGTGCTGCCCGACGAGCGTGAACCGGTGGTGGTGCACCAGCGCCCCGGCGGTCCGGTCGTGCTCGAGGGCACCCTGGTCGAGCCCCCGCCGGCCGGCGGGCTGCCGCGCCGGGCCGCCACCACCCCGTCCCCCCGCCCGCCGGTGGACGAACGCTTCGACGCCCCGGTGGTGGACCCGGTGGACGTGCCGCTGGACGACCCGGAGCCCCGGGACCGGATCGACCCCGACGAGCTGGACGAGGCGATCTTCGGGTACGACCCGGCGGCGGACCCGGTCGACCAGGGCGCCCCGATCAGCGGGGTCGGGCTGACCCTGCTGGTCACCGACCTGTCCCGGTCGCTGGACTTCTACCGGTCGCTGGGCTTCGGCGAGATCGACCGGGGCTCCGGCAACGCGGTGCTCGCCTCCGGCGCCACCCGCCTGGTGCTGCGCGAGGTCACCGGCGCCGCCCCGATCAGCCGCCGGCTGGTGCACGTCAACCTGGAGGTGGACGACATCGACGCGGCCTACCGGCGGCTGAAGGACTCCGGGGTGAAGTTCACCTACGCGCCCCGGGTGGTCAACCGGGGCACCAAGCTGGAGGTCTGGGCCGCCGCCTTCCGCGACCCGGACGGGCACGGCATCGCGCTCACCCAGTGGCGGGAGCGCGCCGAGGCCTGACGACCGGCTCAGCCGAGGATGACCCGGCGGACGTGCAGGGCGTACGCCCAGACCAGCCCGAAGATGATCCCCAGCGCCAGCAGCGACCAGTGCAGCAGCCCGGAGAGCAGCAGCAGGCCCTGCACCACCGTGCCGGCCTGCCAGGCCCAGGGCCGCCCCATCCGGCCGGCCAGCACCACGCAGGCGGCGGCCAGCGCCACGATCGCCGCGATGGCCGCCCCGCTCAGGTCGCCGCCGACCACCCGGATGGGCTGGATGGCGAGCAGCAGCACCAGCGCCTCCAGGGCCAGCGTCCCGGCGCCCAGGCCGCGCACCGCCCTGTCGGGGTTGCGCAGCCCGGAGCGCCGCTCCCCCGGCGCGACCGGGTCGGCGACCGGGTCGCGGCGGTCCTCGTCGGGGGCGCTCATCGCTTGAGCAGCCGTCGGGCGTCGGCCACGGTCACCACCGAGCCGGTGACCAGCACGCCGACCCCGGACAGCTCACCGGGCACGTCGGACTCGGCCTCGGCGACGGCCGCCTCGATGGCGTCCGGCATCTCGTCGGCGACCTCCACCCGATCCGGCCCGAACACCTCGCGGGCCAGCGCGGCCAGCTCGTCGGCCGGCATCGCCCGGGGCGAGCTGTTGCTGGTCACCACCACCGAGTCGAGGACCGGCTCCAGCAGCTCCAGCAGGCTGCCCGCGTCCTTGTCGGCCAGCACGGCGAGCACCCCGACCAACTTGCTGAACGCGAACTCCTCCTGCACCGCGGTGACCGTGGCGGTCATCCCGTGCGGGTTGTGCGCCCCGTCCAGCAGGATCGTCGGGGCGGTACGCACCTTCTCCAGCCGGCCCGGCGAGCTGGCCGTGGCGAAGCCCTCGCGGACGGCCTCCACGTCGAGCTGTCGCTTCGTCCCGGCCCCCAGGAACGCCTCGACGGCGGCGAGCGCCACCGCCGCGTTCTGCGCCTGGTGCGCGCCGTGCAGCGGGATGAACACCTCCTCGTACACGCCGCCGAGGCCCTGGATGGTGAGCACCTGCCCGCCGACGGCGACGGCCCGGCGCAGCACCCCGAACTCGGTGCCCTCCCGGGCGACGGTCGCGCCGACCTCGACGCAGCGCGCCAGGATCGGGCGGGCCGCCTCGTCGTCCTGCGCGGCGCAGATCACCGTCGCGCCGGGGTGGATGATCCCGGCCTTGTGCAGGGCGATGTCCTCCAGGGTGTCGCCCAGCCACTCGGTGTGGTCCAGCCCGATCGGGGTCAGCACGGCCACCCCGGCCTGGAGCACGTTGGTGGCGTCCTCGGCCCCGCCGAGCCCCACCTCGACCACCGCGACGTCGACGGGCGCGTCGGCGAAGGTGGCGAAGGCCAGCGCGGTGGTCATGTCGAAGTAGGTCAGCGGCTCCGACGAGCGCTGGTCGACCAGCTCGGCCAGCGGCTTCACCTCGCGGTACGTGGCGACGAAGCGTTCCTCGCTGACCGGCTCCCCGTCCAGGGCGATCCGCTCCCGCACCGTCTCCAGGTGCGGGCTGGTGTAGCGGCCGGTGTGCAGGCCGAAGGCGCGCAGCAGCGAGTCGATCATCCGGGCCGTGGAGGTCTTGCCGTTGGTCCCGGTCAGGTGGATCGACGGGTACGCCCGCTGCGGGCTGCCGAGCAGGTCGAGCAGGGACTCGATGCGGTCCAGCTCGAAGACCATGCGGGTGAAGCCCCGCCCGGCCAGCTCGGCGTCGACGTCGGTGAACTCGGTGGGATCGGTGCGGTCGGTCACGAGGAAAGCCCCTCCAGGGCGGCGTCGATCCGGGTCAGGTCCGCCTCGGCCACCGCCAGCCGGTCACGGATCTTGGCGACCACCGGTTCGGGGGCCTTGCCGACGAAGGCGGGGTTGTCGAGCTTCGCCCGGGCCTGCGCGACCTCCTTCTCGGCCGCCGCGCGGTCCTTGGTCAACCGGGCCCGCTCGGCCGCCACGTCGATCGAGCCGCGGGTGTCCAGCTCGACGCTGACCTCCCCGGGCATGGCGAGGGTGGCGCTGGCCTGGAAGTCGCCGGCCGGGGCGTCGAGCCGGACCAGCGAGCGGATCAGCGGCTCGTGCGCCGCGATCCCGGCCACGGCCAGGCCGTCCAGCCGGGCCGCGACCCGCTGGGTCGGGCGCAGCCCCTGGTCGGAGCGGAACCGCCGGATCTCGGTCACCACCCGCTGAACGGCGCCGACCTCGCCCTCCGCGGCGTCGTCGATCCGGGTACGGTCGGCCACCGGCCAGGCGGCCGTCATCACCGTCTCGCCGCCGGTGAGCGCGATCCACAGCTCCTCGGTGACGAACGGGATGACCGGGTGCAGCAGCCGCAGCAGCTGGTCCAGCACGTGCCCGAGGACCCGTCGGGTGGCCTCGGCCGCCGGCCCGCCCTCGGCGAGCACCGGCTTGCTCAGCTCGACGTACCAGTCGCAGACGTCGTCCCAGGCGAAGTGGTACAGCAGGTCGCAGACCTTCGCGAACTCGTACGCCTCGAACTGCTCGTCCACCTCGGCGGTGACGTGCGCCAGGCGGGACAGGATCCACCGGTCGACCGTCGACAGCTCGGCGGCGGGCGGCAGCTCCCCCTCGGTGTGCGCGCCGTTCAGCAGCGCGAACCGGGTGGCGTTCCAGAGCTTGTTGCAGAAGTTCCGCGAGCCCTGGCACCACTCCTCGCTCACCGGCACGTCCTGGCCGGGGTTGGCGCCCCGGGCCAGGGTGAACCGGGTGGCGTCGGCACCGAACCGGTCGATCCAGTCCAGCGGGTCGACGACGTTGCCGAACGACTTGGACATCTTCTTGCCGTGCTCGTCGCGGACCATGCCGTGCAGGGCGACCACGTCGAACGGCTGCCGGCCGTCCATCGCGTACAGGCCGAACATCATCATCCGGGCGACCCAGAAGAAGAGGATGTCGTAGCCGGTCACCAGGACGCTGGTCGGGTAGAACTTCGCCAGGTCCGGGGTCCGCTCCGGCCAGCCCAGGGTGGAGAACGGCCACAGGCCGCTGGAGAACCAGGTGTCCAGGACGTCCTCGTCCTGGTGCCAGCCCTCGCCGGTGGGCGGCTGCTCGTCCGGGCCGACGCAGACGATCTCGCCGGCCGGGCCGTACCAGACCGGGATGCGGTGGCCCCACCAGAGCTGCCGCGAGATGCACCAGTCGTGCATGTTGTCGACCCAGGCGAAGTAGCGCTTGGCCAGTTCGGCGGGCTCGATCTTCACCCGGCCGTCCCGCACCGCGTCCCCGGCGGCCTTGGCCAGCGGGGCGGTGTTGACGAACCACTGCAACGACAGCCGGGGCTCGACGGTGGTCTTGCAGCGGGAACAGTGCCCCACCGCGTGCACGTACGGCCGCTTCTCGGCGACGATCCGGCCCTGCTCGCGCAGCGCGGCCACGATCGCCGGCCGGGCCTCGTACCGGTCCAGGCCCTGGAACGGGCCGTGGGCGGTGATGACACCGCGCTCGTCCATGATCGTCAGCGCGGGCAGGTCGTGCCGCTGGCCGATCTCGAAGTCGTTGGGGTCGTGCGCCGGGGTCACCTTCACCATGCCGGTGCCGAAGCTCGGGTCGACGTGCTCGTCGGCCACGATCGGGATCCGCCGGTCGGTCAGCGGCACGGCTACCTCGGTGCCGATGAGGTGCTGGTAGCGCGCGTCGTCGGGGTGCACGGCCACCGCGGTGTCACCGAGCATCGTCTCGGCCCGGGTGGTGGCCACCACCACCTCGTCGCTGTACCGGATCGAGATGAGCTCGCCCTCGTCGTCGGTGTGCTCCACCTCGATGTCGGAGAGCGCGGTCAGGCAGCGCGGGCACCAGTTGATGATCCGGTTGGCCCGGTAGATGAGGCCGTCGTCGAAGAGCTTCTTGAACATGGTCTGCACGGCCCGGGACAGGCCCTCGTCCATGGTGAAACGCTCGCGGTCCCAGTCGACCGCGTCACCGAGGCGGCGCATCTGGCCGAGGATGGCCCCGCCGGACTCGGCCTTCCACTGCCAGACCCGCTCGACGAACTTCTCCCGGCCCAGGTCGTGCCGGGACAGCCCCTCGCCGGCGAGCTGCCGCTCGACCAGGTTCTGGGTGGCGATGCCGGCGTGGTCCATGCCGGGCAGCCACAGCGCCTCGTACCCCTGCATCCGCTTGCGCCGGTTCAGGGCGTCCATCAACGTGTGCTCGAACGCGTGGCCCATGTGCAGGGAGCCGGTGACGTTGGGTGGCGGGATGACGATGGTGAAGGGCGGCTTGTCGCTCTGCGCCGACGCCCGGAAGTGGCCGGCGGCTACCCACTGCTCGTACCGTCGCTGCTCTACCTCGCCGGGCTGGTACTGGCCGGCAAGGGTCGGGGCGTCGGGGCGTCGGGCATCCAGTCTCTCGGTCACCCTGAAAGTCTACGGAGCGCTTCCGCGGACCCGACGTGCGCCACCTGTCATTCGCGTACGGTGGCGGACATGTCCGACGCACATCTCACCGAGCGTCAGCTCGACGAGGGGCCCGACCCGGTCGATCTGACCGACGAGCCGATCCAGCTGAGCCACCGGGACCCGGCGAGCGACCCGATCCGCCGGGCGCCGGCCTCCCGCCGTCGGCGGATCGTCCTGGCCGTGGCGCTCGCCGTCGGCCTGGCCGGCGCCGCCGCCCTGGGCACCGCCGGCTGGCGGGTGGCACAGCAGAAGGACACCCGGCTGAGTGCCCCGGACCAGGTCGCCGGGCTGACCCGCGACGACTCGGAGCGGGCCCGCAGCACGGCCGACTACCTGCGCAACGGGTTCGCCGCGGACATCGACCTGGACACCAGCTTCGGCACCGTCTACCGGGACCCGGCGGACGAGACCCGCGCGGTGCTGCTCTTCGGTGGCACGACCCTGCTCTGGCAGCCGGAACGCGACCTGGACAGCCTCTTCGGGCTGATGGCCGACGAGACCGGCCGGGTGGCCGGCCTGCGCGAGGTGCCCGCCGGCAAGCTGGGCGGGGTGATGAAGTGCGGCACCACCAGCGGGGACGGCGGTGACTTCGCCATCTGCGGCTGGGCGGACCACGGTAGCGCCGCGATGGCGATGTTCCCCAACCGCTCCGTCGACGACGCCGCCGGGGTGTTCCGTCAGATCCGCGAGGGCGTCCAGACCCGCGGTTGAGCCGTCGCGAAAGGGCCGTGGCGTCGAGCGACGCCGCGGCCCTTCTTCGTGTACGCCTCGCGCCCGGCGCGGTTTCCAAGGGTGGGTATATCAATCAGGGCCACCCCTTGAAAGGGGTGGCCCTGATTGAATGGTTGTCCGGCGGTGTCCTACTCTCCCACACCCTCCCGAGTGCAGTACCATCGGCGCTGGAGGGCTTAGCTTCCGGGTT